>NZ_CACXNW010000020.1:0-3206 GCF_902769175.1 uncultured Methanobrevibacter sp. | reverse complement strand
AAAAAAAAAAAAAAAAAAAAAAAAAAAAAAAAAAAAAAAAAAAAAAAAAAAAAAAAAAAAAAAATTACTATTTTTTAAGCAATTTTAACCTTTTCTTAGCCACTTCTCTTACATATTTATCATTATTGCTATTATAAATGTCCTCTAAAACATTTGCATTTTGAATATTTTTACAGGCAGCTTCACGAATCTTTGCATCTTGATCATTCAAAGCCAAATCAACCAAAATCTCTTGATTCTTTATTTTGGAAATGGCTTCAATACGGGCATCATTAAACTGTCCATTAACTGAAAAGTCTTCTAAAAGAGGTTTGTCCTTGATTTTTCTAATTGAATTCAATCTAATATTTGAATTTTCATTGTCCTTTGCAATTTCACATAAGATTTTTTCGGATTTGATTTTACTGATTGCTTCAAGTTTAGTGTCCAAATAAAGAGATTCTTCACTTATATTTACTAAAATATCCTCATTTTCAATAACTCTTATGCTTAACTTACTGATTTCATCATGTTTTGAAGAATTGGCAACAGCCTTTAACTTTTCTTCATAATCCAACACTGAAATGCCATTATCAATATAATTTTCCTTATTTGAAATTAGTTTATTTAAAGCATTTTTACCTACAATTAAATCATCATCAATACAAACATCAATTAAATTATCCAAAGAATCAATTTGCTTAATAGCTTCACTTCTTACAAAACTATCGCTTTCTGAAGTGTAGATGTCCTTGATAATATCTTCGTTTTCAATAGCTTTTATAGCTTCAATTCTCACAAACTTATCTTCATCATTTAAGGCTATTTCCTTCAATAGATTTTCATCATTTATTTTTTCAGTTGCCTTAATTCTTGATGCTGAATCCTTAGAATTCAATGCCAAATCAATCAAGTCATCATCATTATCCAATTTTTCTATTGCAGCTAACTTAACATGGTCGTTTTCTTCATTAAATGCAATTTCCTTAATCAGTTCATTATTTTCTTCAGCATCCAATTTATTTAATGCTTCAGCTCTTATGAACTTATCATAACTGGAATCTGCACAAATCTCAGATAATATGTCCTGATCGTTAAAGCTTTCCTTAGTGATTATTAGATTGATCATTTTAGTGTCAGTTGTATCCTTTAAGATTTTAGCTAAAATCTGATTGTTCTCTATCTTTTCTATAGCAATAAGTCGCACTTTCTGGTCTTTTGCATTAGTGCAGATATCCATTAACACCAATTCATCATTGATTTCACGAAACTGCTGAAAGCCTGTTTTTTCCTTTCTTATCATATTTTGCAATCTCAGCAAATACATTATCGATCTTTCCTAATTTATCAAAGGCCATTTGTCTAACATCAGTATATTTAGCGTTATATGCCAATTCTTCTAATATATTTGGATCGGTAATTCTAGAAACAGCAATGGTTCTAACAAATCTGTCCTTATTGTCCATAGCCAAATCTTCCAACAGGTCTTGAGATTCAATTTCCATTACTGATGCAATTCTGTTGTTTCTGTTTCTAATGAGATAGGGCTATTTCCTTAAATGTCTCATCTTTTAATATTTCTTCTGGCTTTCTTTTATCGTTTTGAAGATGTTTCTCTTTAGCAATTGCAATATCTTCTGGGCTTATTGTTTTGATTGAGTCGAAATCAATATAATCCTTATTCTTTTTATTTCTATTTAAGGATAATTTCTTAAATCTTTTTTGAGAATTTTCCTCTTCTTTTTTTGCCTTTTTCTCATTAGATTTATCTTTTCCTTTATTATCCTTTTTATCCACTTTTTCCTTCTTATCTTTTTTTATAAAATCAAATAAGCCCATTATTTCACCAAAAGTATAATAATTAGATATTAATCCGTTAAATGTTTTTTTTTTAAGTAATTTAAATTGTAAAATTAATTAATTTAAATTACTAATTTTTATAATTTAATTAATAAATTAAATATATTAAATAAATTTAATTGCTAAATTTTATAAATTAAATAAATAAATTAATTAAATTAAATAAATATATCAGTTTAAATCATTAGATTAAATTTATTTATTCCTCTTTTTTAAATTTTTTCTCTAAAACTATGATGATAATGAAAGCTATAACAGCAAGGACTATACATGGAATCCAGGATCCTTGTACGGTTGCAGTAATTTTCATTACTGGAAGTCTTAAGGTTCCAAGCATAATTCCAATTAAAAATGCCATTGTAGCAGATTCATAGTTTTCAAGCAAATAGTTTAAAAGCTTTGAAAATCCTAAGATTCCTATCAAAGCGCCAGCACAAAATACAATAATTTCAACAAAATTCAATGTATTTAAGGAATTCAACATATATTGATATTGTCCAAGAAGCAATAACAAGAAAGATCCAGAGATTCCAGGCAATATCATAGCACATATTGCTATAAGTCCGGAGAAGAACAATACAATTAGGCTATGGTTGGCTGCTATTGGATTCAATCCTACAAAAATATATGAAAGAATTACTCCAATTACTGTAATGATAATCAATTTTAACTTTAAACCGCCTAATCTGGTGTATAATATATATGCAGAAGCTAAAATCAATCCTAAAAAGAATGAAAATGTATATGCAGTTTGAGTTTCCAGCAAATAGCTGATGACTTTAGCCAATGTGATGAATGCAATTCCTATTCCTAAAATTAATGGAATAAACAATTCAAAGTCTATCTCTTCAATCAATTTTGCTTTAAATTCTGAAAAGTCACCTTTCAATAGTGGCTTGATAAAGCCAAATTTTATTCTGCTGATTGCATTTATCAAACGTTCATATCTTCCAGTGATTAAAGCTATAGTTCCTCCTGAAACTCCAGGAACTATATCTGCAGACCCCATAAAAAGGCCTCTAAAGAATATTAAAATCATCTCTTTAAAATCAAAATTCATAAAATTCCTCTAAATAAATTTATATTAATTACAATATATTCTATTATCTTTAAATATCAAATCTAAAATTATCTAAATTAATCAAGATAGTCTAAACAATCTAAAATTATCTAAATTAATCCAGTTTAAATATTCGGAATTACTTAAATATTTTATATTAATATAAAATTAATCTAAATATTTAAATAAATCTAAATTAATCTAAATTACAAGATTTCTGTATTTTCATCTGAATCTAAGTTGATATTATAGGCATCTGCTCCTATATTATCTAAGTTATTTTCATTAATTTCAATCGCTGATATTG
>NZ_CACXNW010000019.1 GCF_902769175.1 uncultured Methanobrevibacter sp. | reverse complement strand
CTATAATAATAGATTGTACTTCATTGTATATAAATTTAAAGGAAAATAAGTTAAGAAAAAAAGTGACTGATGGTCATAATCGTGACACACCCTCAAATTCTTAAAAAAAAACTATTTTATCTTGATTTAAAAAAAAGGAAAAACTCTTAAAAAAAAAAACTATTTATCCTGATTTAAAAAAAAAGGAAAAACTCTTAAAAAAAAAAAAAAACTATTTATCCTGATTTAAAAAAAGAAAAAAAGAATATAATTTAAAAAATCATATTCCTAATTAAGTTGGTCTATCTGTATTGAACTTATCTTTGGATCTTACACCTACCAATGAAGCAAATACAGCGAGGATGCAAGCAACTGTACAGATTCCACAAATGATTTGAGATGTTTGAACCACCATACCAGCATATTTGGTTGCAAGCGGCAAGCTTCCCATGACCCATGCAAATACAAGTGTGAGAAGACCCAAACTCATGGTCTGACCAATTGTTCTCATAGTCGCTTGAGAAGCGGAAGCTGTTGGAGCATCCTTTGGAGGAACAGAACTCATTATTGCATTCATGTTTGGGCTTGAGAAAAGTCCCATACCAATACCCTGCAAGACCATAGCTAAAATAACTATGTAAATTGGAGTGTCTCCATTCAAGAATGTTAGGATAAGGAGAGTTACAGCTGCAATAGCCATTCCAATAGCTGCCAATTTTTGAGGATGTATCCTATCTGAAAGCTTACCTGAATTAGGAGCCATAATAGCCATGATTATAGGTGTGATAATCAAAATCATACCAGCCATTTGTGCATCCCATCCTCTAACGTACTGGAAGTGGTAATTTAGAATGGTTGTCACTACCATAACTGCAATATAACTGCATAATGCAGCAATATTAGAGGAAGTGAACTTCTTGTTTTTGAATAGCTTCATATTGAATACCGGTGACTTTTGCCTAAGCTCATATGCACCAAATATTGCAAGAACGATTAGACCTGCAATGGTCAATATAAGACCTGTGCTTGTTGCCAATGTTGTAAATCCATAAATAAACGCTAAAATACCAATACCATATAAAACAGACCCAATTGTATCAATCTTATCATTTTCATATGTTTTCCATTCATCTGTAATTTTCCAAACCATAAGTGCGATACAAAGTACTAGTAATGGAATCACAAAGTAAAACATGGATCTCCAGCCTAAGTTGTGTACCAGGAACCCACAGATTACAGGAGACAAGGAGGTTGCCAAGTAAACCCCAGTTACGGTGAATCCTAATGCCTTACCTCTGTTTTGAGGTTTGACAGCTTGTACAACCATAGCCATTGCAGATACATTCAAGAATGCTACACCTGCACCTTGAAGAATACGGAAAATCAGGAATGATTCTGTTGAAAATGAAAGCACAGCACCTATTGAAGCGAATAAATAGACCAATACTCCTGCAAGCAAAGACTTCTTAACACCAAACTTACCTGATATCTGCCCTGCAGGAACTGTAAACACAGCAACCACAAGGAAAAATATGGTAGGAACCCAATTTTGAATAACATTATTCATTGCAAACTCTTGTGCAATAGCTGGAACACCAATGATAATCCCATTGGATAAGAATACTGCAAAAAATGAAGTAATAAATGATACCGCTACTACAACAGTTTCTAAATCAAATTTCATAACAATCCCTCTTATTGTACTAAAATATTTTTTAAATCATGACTTTATTTTTTTTTAAATTATTAAACATACACAATCCCAAAATTAAAAAAACAAATATTAACTTGAACTTTCTATATTAAACTCATCTTTTGACTTAACACCTACCAATGAAGCAAAAATTGCAATTACACATAAGAATGTACAGATTATACAAACAATTTGAGATGCCTGAACCACCATGCCAGCATACTTGGTTGCAAGTGGCAAGCTTCCCATAATCCATGCGAATACAAGGGTGAGCAAACCTAAACTCATGGTTTGACCAATTGTTCGCATTGCAGACTGTGCTGCAGAGGCATTTGGAGTTTCATTAGGAGGTACAGAACTCATGATTGCATTTGTATTTGGACTTGTGAACAATCCCATACCAACACCCTGCAAGATCATTGCAATGACTATAAGCCAAATTGGAGTGTTTGCATCTAAGAATATTAAAATCAAAAGTGACAATGTTGCAATAGCCATTCCAATAGCTGCCAATTTTTGAGGATGTATCCTATCTGACAATTTTCCAGAATTAGGAGCCATAAATGCCATGATGATAGGGGTGACTATTAAGATAAGTCCTGCCATTTGAGCATTCCACCCCCTAACATATTGGAAATGGTAATTCAATATTGTGGTAAGTGCTGCAACTGCAAGATAACTACATAAGGCAGTAATATTAGATGAAGAGAACTTCCTGTTTTTAAATAATCTCATATTGAAGGCTGGAGTGTCCACTCTTGTCTCATAATATGCGAATACAATGAGGAGAATAAATCCTATCACTACACAAAGCTTTCCTGTCATATTCATTAGACTTGTAAATCCATAAATGAATAATAAAATGCCTATTCCATATATGATATAGCCGAGTGTATCAATCTTATCGTTTTCATATGTTTTCCAATCCCCTGGAATCTTTAAGACCATAAGTGCAATACAAAGCACGAAAAATGGAATTGTAAAGTAAAACATGGATCTCCATCCAAAGTTATAAACCAAAAATCCACATATTACAGGAGATAGGGAACCTGCCAAATAAACTCCAGTTACAGTAAGTCCTAAAGCCTTTCCCCTATTTTTAGGGTTAATGGCCTGTACAACCATAGCCATAGCTGCAACATTTGAAAATGCTCCTCCGATGCCTTGAACTACTCTAAAGAATAAAAATGATTCAGCAGAAAATGCCAAACATGCCCCAATTGAAGCAAACAGGAAAATGAGAACCCCTGCTATTAAAGCCTTCTTAACACCAAACTTACCGGATATCTGTCCTGCTGGAAGGGTGAATATTGCCACGACAAGCAAGGCAATTGTAATTATCCAATTCTGTACAACATTGTTCATTCCAAAATCGATTGCAATGGCAGGAACCCCTATAAGTATCCCTGCAGATAAAAACACTGCAAAAAATGATGTAAGAAATGATACAAGCACTACAGATGTTTCTGAATCTAATTTCATATTATCGCCCTTTAATAAACATTAATTCAAAAATCAAATTAGTGAAAAATCTTTAATTCATAAGTCTTCAACTAATTTCATCCCATTGATAGTTATCTCTTTAATCCTTTCAATTACCTCACGGTCATCTTCTGTTATTCCAACTTCTTTTTCCCAATCCTTAGAGATTTGCCTAACCTTAGGAACCAACTCATCACCTTTGGAAGTTGTCCTTAACATGTATTTTCTTCTATTTTCTGGATTGACTTCCCTTTTAATAAATCCTTCATCCTCTAATTTCTTTAAGAATTTGGCAATGTTTCCTTTGCTCTGGCCAGACATTGTCACCAAATCATCCTGTGAAATGCAAGGATTATCATAAATCATCATGATATACCTTACTTCATGGCCTAAATCAAATTCAGCAATCTTTGATTTGAGATATTTAAAATGATTTTTAGATAGATTATGAATCCAAGCGATTAAAGGGGAACTATCCATTATTCCTTGAAAGCTTTCACTTTCCATATTTTCACCTAAACAATTTATAAAAATTTTTCTAGATAATTAATAATTGGTTAGTTTTGATATATAATTGTTTCTTTTGAAACAGTTATAAATGAAACAATGCGTTTAAAAAATGACTAAAGTATAATTTTAAATAGTAAAAATTAAAAAAGAAAAAAGGCTAAAGTAAAATTTTAAATTAGTAAAAATTAAATAAATATATAAGAAAATTTTGGAGAATCATAATGAAACTAGTCGTTCAAAGAGTAACAAATGCAAGTGTAGAAGTTGAAGGAGAAATTACAGGCCAAATTGAAGAAGGGTTAATGGTTTTAGTAGGATTTGGCCAGAATGACACTGAAAAGGAAGTTGACTACTTAACAAGAAAAGTGACCAAACTTAGAGTATTCCAAGATGATGAAGGAAAAATGAATCGTTCTGTACAGGATATTGGTGGAAAACTTCTCCTTGTTCCACAATTTACATTATATGGGCAAACAAAAAAGTACAGACCTTCCTTCCATAAGGCATTAGCTCCAGATCAAGCAACTAAACTATTTGATTATTTTGTTGAAAAATGCAGTGAAACTGTGGAAACTGAAACAGGAATCTTTGGAGCATACATGAAGGTAAGTTTGCTAAACGATGGTCCTGTAACAATACTTCTTGAAAAAGAGTTTGATGAGGAATAAAAAAGAAAAAACAAGGCAATGCTTATCAAACTAAAATTTTAATTCAAATAAAAGAAATAAAAAAAGTAAAGAAAAAATAAGGTCTTAAAGACCTTATAAATCTATTTTTAAAAAAGAGAATTATATTTTAAAAGTGTTTTCATCATCAATAATGATTTTGAAACAGCTCCTTTTTTTATCTTGCCGTGAGGGCTGATGACTTCACAAGTGACTGCAGGAATTCCTTTCACGCTAACAACATCTTCTAAAGCTCCAGGATACTCTGATCCCACTTTTTTATAGATTATGCATTTTACCTTAGCATTTTTGGAAATGTATTTTGCAATTTCTGCACTTTCTTTAGTAGGCTTGGAAGTTCCCATAGCCACATCCTTTCCAGGCTTTCCACCAGGCCTTGTAGCATGGAAATCGCCATAGGAATTGCATTTGAAGCTTTTAATCATCTGAACTACATTATATGAAATTGTGCCTTTCTTATGGGCAATCTTATTTAAGTGAACGCCATTATAATCCCTTACATTTGCTGCAGTTCCTTTAGGATTCATAAATGGCATTACATAAACAGTTCCATTGATTGGATGAGTCTCTAAATATTTTATCAAATGCATTGCAGCAACTTGAGAAGGAATCTCATTTCCATGAACTCCCGCGGTGATGAAAACAACCTTTCCATTTCCTCCCTTAAATTTTATCAATGGAGTTCCATATTTGGCATATTTGATCATCTTTCTTACAATTGCAGAATTTGGAACATTTGCCTTGATTCTCTTGTTCCTCAATACATTAGCACCAGATTTCCACTTGTAATATGTAATCTTATGATAATTCCTTACAGTGTATACCATCTTTCCAGAGACATTTCCAGCATAATAGTAAATGCCGTATTTTCCTGCATTGCGGTTAAGGGTGAGGAATACTATTCCACTTGCGTTTGTATAGCGATTGTATATTTTTCCTCTGATCTTAAACTTTACCAATGTATTATTAATGGCTTTTCCATCTTTGTCAAGCACCTTAACAGAAAATTTAACCTTTTTTCCATAAGTGGAAGTAATGTTTTTTGATTGGGTGCATTTATAAGGGGTCTTGTTAACTTGAAGGCTTGAATTAGCATCAGAACTGTTTGATAAATTAGAATCAAGAGAAACGTCATGAGAATCACCAGAAGCATCAGTATCTGAACTAATATCATCATTATTTGAATCATCCAACCCATCACTGAGAATAGCTGAATCAGAACCAATATCAATATTATTTGAATCATTCCACCCATCATTGATAGCTGAATCATCTACAGACACATCACTAAGAACACCAATAGCTGAATCAGAACCATCTGAAACAATCTCTTCAGCGCTTGAAGTTGAAATTATTAAAAATAAACTTAATAAAATCAATATAAAAAATCTTTTTCTCATAAAATCCCCCCATAACACTAATTTACAATCATTTCTTAATAGTCTCCATTAAACCTGACTTACGTGCATAATGGAATAAATAAAGTTGAGCATAACCTGCATAATCACCAAATTGCTCTATGCCAAAGTCCCTTGTCTTGTCAGCAGAAATCTCCTCTCCATCAAAATACAAATGGGACACTATTCTTTTTATCCAAACATCAGATGGAAATGCCTCTTCAAAGCCAAATCCATAGAGTAAGATGCAATCAGCTACCTTTGGACCTACTCCAGGCAATCCTAAAATCAGATTAAATGCCTCATCATAATCCATAGAAAATATATCATCAATATTAATATCCTCAATCAACATTTGGCTTGCCTTTTTCATATAAGGAGCCCTATAGCCAACACCACATGACTTTAGGTTTTTCTTATAGCAGCCAATTTCATAGCAGTGCCCATCATAATCTGCCTCTTCAATTGGAGTTTCAAAAAAGTCTAAAAACTGTTCAGGTCGTGGAAATCCATAAAAAGCACCTGAATCAAACTCTATCCTTTCACCCCAATTATGCTTTATCTTATCAATTGACTGGGTCCAGCGCTTGATTGAATTGTTGGCAGAACAAATTGAAGATATTATGCATTCGAATGGATCCTTTGCAATGAATAATCTTAATCCATTGCAGAATTCAACTGAAGGTGCTAATTTCTCATCATCCAACAGAAACTTATAGAATTTTTCCAAATCAAAATCCAAGTCATAGATTTTTGTCAGCTCATCCCTAATTTCATTTTCAATTGTTTTGATATCATTCTTTGACAGGTTTTCAACATCCATAATATTGGAAAATTGATTATTTCCTATTTTTTTAGGAAACTTATATAGGTATGCGAATTCATTATAATTAGATTTATCTTGTGATAGCTTTAAAAGAATTGGAAGACTGTTTAAATTGATAGTTTCATCATTAAGTTCTTCAATAATTGAAGGAACTTTTAAGTAAATTAATTCACTAAACTCATCAATATTTCCAATTGAATTATGCCTCCATGGAGCCTGTGAAGTTTGACCTGATTCTTGAGTCAAGTTAAGATTGATTAATGAATTAAATTTTGAATTTGACATGAAATCACATTGCATATTAAATGAAAATAAAAGTTAAATAAAAAATCAATTAATATTCGAATAAAAATTATAATAAAAATTATAATAAAAATTAATTTTAAAATCAATAACGGTTCAGATTATTAGAAAGTTTCTCTAATTAGAACTCCTTTCTCCTTTAAGTACTTTTTAACTACTGGAACTGGGTATTCATCAAAGTGGAAAATGCTTGCTGCAAGGGCTGCACTTGCATCAGCTACTTCAAAAGCTTCAAGAATATGTTCTGGGTTTCCTACACCACCAGAAGCAATGACTGGAATGTCTACATTATCGTTGATGGCCTTTGTTAAAACAAGATCATAGCCATCCTTTGTTCCATCTCCATCCATAGATGTGAGAAGAACTTCTCCAGCACCTCTGTCCTGGCATTCCTGTGCCCAAGCAATGGCATCCATTCCAGTGAATTCTCTGCCTCCATAGATACTGCAGTCAAACCATACTTCTCCTTTGTCTGTATCAACAATTGTTTTTCCTTTTGCAGCTTCCTTATCCTCTTCCACATATCTTCTTTTTGCATCTATTCCTATAACTACAGCTTGTGAGCCTACAACTTTAGATGCATCTGTGAGAAGTTGTGGATTGTGGATAGCAGCAGTATTTGTAGAACATTTGTCTGCTCCTGCCTTAAGCATGCGAGTGTAATCCTCTACCTTTCTTATTCCGCCGCCTACACATATTGGGATGAATACATTTTCTGTAAGCCTTTCTATAACCTCCACCATAGTTCCTCTTCGTTCATGGGAAGCAGTGATATCCAATATTACAATTTCATCTGCTCCATCTTCATAATATTTTGTAGCAAGTTCAACAGGATTTCCAGCATAACGAATCTGCTTGAATTCAACTCCCTTTACTACTCTGCCTTCTGGAACCTGCAAATCACAATCTAAACAAGGAATAATTCTTTTAGTAAGCATGATAATCACAAAAAATATTTTATATATTTTAAATCTTAAAAATGATTTTAATTATTTTAAATCTTTTAAATCTTTTAAATTTTTTAAATTTTTTAATTATTTTAAATTATTTTAATTATTTTAAAATATTTTAGCATTTTAAATAATTTTATCTTTTTAAATTTAAATGAAATTTAAGCGATTCATAAACTAATTGTATTTTTATTTTATATAATTAATATCTTTAACTAAAAAATAATCATGAAAAAAAAAAACTAAAATTTTAAAAAAGATAAGAAATAAAGTATAGTAAGTATAACACTAATTTTTTAAAAAAAAAATTTTGGGCCTATAGTCTAGTCAGGATTATGACGTGGGACTTCGGATCCCAAGGTCGGGGGTTCAAATCCCCCTAGGTCCGCTTTTAAAAAAATTAAATATTAAATAAATGAACTTTTTTTATTCAATTACTTGTAAAATTAATTGTCCATCATTATAAAATACTATATCCAATCCATTTTCTGCACATGCAGATAAAATATCTCCTAACTCCTCATATCTGGCGAGTACACTTGCATCATAGTGAGTTGCATCTATTTTTATTAATTGGTAACCTAATAATTCCATAAATATCCCCCAAATTTTTATTTAAAAAAAACTTATTAAATAAGCATTTTAATTATTTATACTTTAATCAATAAATAATATTATGATTTAAATCAGAGTTAATTTTTTTCTATCTTTTGATATCTATTTCTCATTTTATGTTGTGATAATATGAAAGCTTCAGAACTGATTTTATATATTAGAGAAAACCTAAAGGATTACCCTATAGAATATTTAAAAAACAAAGCCCAAGATGACAGGTATCCTGACAGCATTACAAAACGATTGGCAATTTATAATTCCTCTATTTATGATGAGATCTTTGATAAGGAAATTGAAGATGACTTTGATATAAAGGACTCATTGGTTAAAAAAATAGAGGATGATGTAAATTATTATTTCAGCATCTATGATCCATATGATGATGAAAACAGGGATTTTACAAGAAATTTATGTTTATATCTTTCCTTAATTGCAAAGAAGCCATTGCATCCTTTTGGAAACAATCCTAATAAAGATAACATGTATCTTTTAAATGAAGAGTACTTCTGCAAGGATAGGATAAAATATCTTAAGGATGAAAATTCCCTTTGCAGATACTGTGTTTGCAAAAAAGCAGGGTTGACTTTTGGATTCTTCTAAAATCACCTTTTCATCTTTTTCAATGAAACAAAAACGACATTTTCAAACACAACAGCAAGCATAAATACAAAAAATATTCAGCAAAAAAATTAAAATAATGAAGTCCATAGGATTATTGCTCTTCATTCAATACTCTTTTTATTTCTCTCCAATTATGACAGAAATTATCCATAAGAGCTTTAAATCTTGGACCATGATTGAATTCAATCAAGTGGCACAATTCATGAATCAAAACATATTCTGTGCATACTGGTGGTTTTTTAGCAAGCTTCAAATTTAAGGTGATTCTTTTATCCTTTCTGCAGTTTCCCCAATTCTTCATGTTTCTTATTTTAACTTCCTTCGGTTCCTTACCAACAAAATATGTGCACTTTTCTAAGAAATAGCTTAAATTCTTATTCATTTCATCTCTATAAAGTTCAAATAAGATTTTTTCCCTTTGCTTTATATTAGACCTTTTAGGAACTGGAAGGTAAATTACATGCTCATCACTATCATAAATAGCTTTTTTTACAATTTCATTGGTGATTAATTGAAGAGTGTAAGGTTCTCCCCAAATATAATGGGTTTCTCCATTCACATATTTTAATTGAGGTTTAAGTGGCTTTTCAAGCATTTTAGCTCTTGTATCCCTAATCCAATCTATTCTTGATAAAACAAAGTCATTTATAACCTCATCTGATAATCTCATAGGAGAAGAAACCTTTACAGTACCATCAGGCTTAATCCGAAGGTATAGATTCTTTATGTTTTTCCTTTCCAGAATTATTGAAATTCCTTCTATTTCAATTTCTTCTCTCACTACCATATTATCACAATAAGAAAAAATTAATTAAAATTATAAAAAATAAAATTAAAATAAAAAATATTCCCCTTACTAACAACCCAAATAATTTACAGCCCTTGACCCTAGTTATCCAGTGAAAATATTTTGGTCAAGGTTTTGCGCCCCGAAGGGGCGGAAAAGCTTGGGCGAAAAGCTTGAGTTAAATTATACGGTCATCATTAATTACAATAGCTTCCTTAAAGAACTCTGGAATCAATGACTTGTACAATGGACTGTTAAGAATCATCTTTATATCTGAATCAATGATATAAGTGACACAAGAGTCATCCTCTGCCCTCATTCCTCTACCATAAGTTTGGACAAGAGTCATTGCAGTTTTATAAGCATACCAACGCTGATCCTTTTTTCTCCTCATATTTATTTGCTTATCCCCAAGATATGGGAAAGGTATCTTATAGATCACTTGGAATCTGCACTTGTCATAAGGCAAATCCACACCTTCACTCATGGATGGGCTTACAAGGACCAATGGATTGTCATCATCTTCAAAGAACTTTAAAACTCTTTCCCTATTGTTGGAACCATGGGAAATCAGTCTGGAATTGTATAAATGGTCAGTGATGTACTTTTGACACTTATAGCTGTTTGTATGAATGAGTCCCTTCTCTCCCTCATGTCTTTTAAGGATTTTCTGTAAAATCTCAATGGATTTAGGGGCAGACTGCTTAACTCTGCTTTTAGACATCTTTCCAGCTAAGCTTAATTCAATAGGCCTTTTTTCAACTGAAAATGGACTGTCCACTTGAATGTGATAAACCTCACGAGGATCCAATCCAAGCCATTTTGAAAACATCTTATGGGATAGGATTGTTGCACTTAAAAATATTACTACATCTCCATGCTTAAAGAGATAGTCTTCAGCATAATGGTTAACCCTAAGAGGCTTAAAGGATACTCCATTCTCATCTGCATCAATAACCCAATTTCCAGGTTCTTTTTCAAGATTAGTCTTAAGAACCTTTAATCTTGAAATTGTAGAGTTGATTCTGTCTGCCTTATTTGTAGGCAAATCCTTTATTTCAATATCAGAGTAATGGCCTTGAATTGCATCTATTTCCATTATCCATTCGCCTTTTTCAGCACTTTGAAGGGTTTGAGGACTTATGACTTTCTTAATGTCCCTTTCAAGCTGTCTGTTGTATAAGTTGATTTCCATTGTTCTCATCAGCTTGTCTTCAATGTTATGGGCTTCGTCAAGAATCAACAAGGTCCTTTTTCCAAAGTGCTTTACATGATTCAACTCTAAAATGGCATAATCATAATTCATTAAAGTGATGGGTGAATTGATGGCATTTGCCTTTTGCTGCCAATATTTACAGTGGTCAGTGGTTTGGAAGAATATGTCTCCACCAAAGGAATCTTGGAAAGCTAAATCTCCAGTTAAAGTTGGATTTTTGCTTATTCCATATGGACAGAAGAATTTGGCAGATTTAGGTGCAGTCTTACATGCTCCCATATCACAGGTAACTTCAAATCCATCCTTTAGGCAGTCAAAGTTTCCTCTTCCCTTTACAAGAGGGAAATCAAATTCATCTGCATACTGCTTTTGAAGCTGCTTGGTCATTGTTAAAATGTATGCAGATTCGTACATTCTCGCCAATGTAGTAGCTACAGCAGATTTACCGGTACCTGTACCTGCTTCCAATATAATGTATTTATATCCTTTGGAAATAGCTTCTTCAATGTCTGCTATAATCTCCAATTGACCTTCTCTTGGATTTTCAAAAGGGAAATTCTCTATAATCTGTTCTGGAATTTCCGGATATTCCTCTTTTAATCTGTCTATCACTTCTTTAGGCAAATCATGTTCAGCAATGTCATAAACTTCAGCATTTGGAACATCCAATTCTTCAGTGACAGTTATAGGCTTGCGGTTTTCATATTGATAAAGACCTTTTGCACCATTGCCACTTGAAGAAGAGCCTTTTGAATTGTTATTTCTTGTAAAATAATTACCTTTAGACCGTTTAGATGATGTATATGTTTTCCTTTCCTTTTTTTTAGAAGAATCCTTATTTCTGTCTTCCTTCTTTACATAAGGCTTTTTAGTTCTTTCTGCAACGTATGTTCCGCATACGCAATTTTTCTTAAGCATCCCACAGTTGGGACAAAATATTGAATCTGACATTACAATTATATTAGAAATTAGTTATATAAAAAGGTTTTAGAAAGAGCACTTGAAAGGTAATAAATTCATTAAAATATTGATTTTTATCAGTTAAACTATAATTCAGTCGTTAAATTATAATCACAATAGAAAAATGAAGAGAAATAGAATAAATCTAATGAAATGGAATGATAAAAAATAGTTAAAAAAATTAAAAAATGAGAATAGAGGATTTACGTATAAAAAACCAAACCATACAAAAACAACAAGAAAAAAACTTAAAAAAAAACCAAAAACCAAAACCTACAAAAAAAATTAGAAAAAAAAAACTTAAAAAAAAAAACGAAAAACTGAAAACAACAAAAAAAATTAGAAAAAAACTTAAAAAAAATGAAAAATAAGACCTAAAGAAAGTTTTATTAAAGTCTACTTATAAATAATTATTTTTGTGAAATTGATTGAAGTTAGTGAATTTGATTTGCTAACTTTAATCATGATTGGATAATTCCTAATCATTTATGAGCTAAATTAAACTTAAAACTTCTTTTGATTTGGAGGCCTTATTGGCGATTTGTTTTTGAAGAAAATACTCGAAATGTTTTGTCTTTACTATTATCTTAGAAGATAAGTGAAAACCTAGAATGTTTTATCTAACAATTATCCTAAAAGATAAGTGAAAACCTAGAATGTTTTATCTAACAATTATCCTAAAAGATAAGTGAAAAAAACATGATTTAAAATCTATTTTTTTTTTAATAATTTTTATAATTCAACAGCATTTTACAGATATTCCAATGAAATCATCCTAATATTCCAGAGGTCCTAAGTCTGAAATTGTCTTATGGAACTCTTTCATTGTTCTTTGGAATTTTCACCTTCAGAAGCAGATATCCACTCAAAACGGAATCTTTCTTCATCAATTCCAAATTCCTTTATGATTGCTTTAGTTATTAAAGCCCTCCTATTCCATTTATAGTTTCCAGCATCATAATGGCAATCTCCAATATGGCAACCTCCTACAAATACTCCATCAGCACCTTCCCTAAATGCCTTGAAAATCAAGGAAGGATTGATTCTTCCAGAGCACATAACCCTTATGATCCGGACATTTGGAGGATATTGCATACGTGCGGTACCTGCAGTATCTGCACCACCATAACAACACCAATTACAACAAAAACCTACTATTTTAACATCTTCTGCCATAATATTCAACTCCAATTAAAAGTTTTCTTTCTGTGGACTGTATAATGGAGGCTTTTCATCACCAAGACCTGCTTCATATCCAGTTAAATCGTTATAAACACATTGCAATTTATGGTAAATCTTTGAGACAGGTATCTCCATAGGACATACATCTTCACATTGACCACAATTAATACAGCTAAAGCTCATGTGAGATAATCTTACCCCTTGGAATCCTAATGGGTCAGGTGCTGAATCTTCACTGTCTTTGAAGTATTCCTTTTCAAGTTCACATTCATTACACCAGCAAATAGGACAAACATCTCTACAGGCAAAGCATTTAATACATTTATTCCATTGCTCTTTCCATTCTTCCGCACTTAGGTAATTGTCTTCAAACTGAGTATTCTGGAATCTCTTACCCATTTTAATCATGATGCCTTCAACTTTTGATCTGATTTCAATAGCTTTTTCAGAAGGACCTTTTGTTTCAATGAATCCTTCGGATTTAGCACCATCGACAATTTCCTGACCTTTTTCTGAATTGATTTCTATAAATGTCCATCCAGGTTCTGAACCCCATTTACCACAAGCAATATCTGCATTACGAGGGACCTTTAAGTTACATCTTTGACAATTGGTACGACGACCGTAACCTTGTTCCTCTAAATCATCTATCTTAATGCCTTTTTCGCTTCCATCTTCAAGTTCAATGATGAATTGACCTTTATCAATTTCCTCTTTAACTACTTTGGAAGGATCCACATCATAGAATTTTTCTATCATTTGCTGTGCTGTTTCAGGAATAACAGTACCACCACAGTTCAATCCAACAGTGATAATCTTTTCAGGATCTATTCTGTGTCTTTTTACAAGCTCATTGATTCCCTTAGCATCACATGGCTTTGTTGCAACAGCAACTCTTTTATCTGAAAGATACTTGGAAACCAAGTCTGCAACCATAGTTGGAGCACAGTGAAGTGAACCGCAGGTTTCAAGAATTTCAGCAGGGTCAGTGACAAATCTAGGGATACCGTCATAGACATCCTCTCCTTTTGAAAGGGTCAAGACACCATCTACAATATCATTAGCCAGCAAATATTGGAAAATAGAACTTACTGCACCACCACAAGCCCCATTTTCAGTTATTGCAGCTTCACTACTTTTTGCAAGAACATAATTTTCACTCATAAAATCACCTAAAATTCAATTAAGCAAGTTTCTCAAATATTTCTATTTCACTTAAATTTTCATCATCGGAAAATACTGAGGAAATGAATTCTTGTTTTAAGCCTTCTGCATTTATAAAGCTGCCGCATTTTTCAGTCCATGGTTTTCCTGGAAGCACCACGTCGGAAAGTTTTGTGAAATCATTATCAAAGTTAGAGATGTTCACTATGAATTTTCCTTTCACATCACCTTTAGACAAGAAATCCAATGGATCTGCATTGACAGTGATAAGTGCTTGAGAATCTGAAAGGAATTCCTTAATTTCTTCTGCATCCAAAGAGCTTAATATTCCCATAGCTCCTTTTATATTAGCTTGTTTATATGCTGGAAGTAATTTTGCACCAGTTTCAACAGCCAATTCTTTTAAGCTATTAAAATCATCCTTATTTTCCATTTTATTGATTAATATTACAGCGTCACCATCTAATTTACCCTTTATATCTCCCATATCACTAATAAAATCGCTGATTGAATCGACTTTAACAGATTCAGTAGCATTTAATAGGGTATTGGATTTTTCAACAGTGTCTACTGAAATAAGAGTACCGCCATTTTCCTTGAAAATGATTACTCTTCTACCAATTAAAGGATTGTCTCTTAAAATATCTCCAATAGCTAAAATTGTTTTTGCATTGGAAACATCATCATAGGATGCCACTTCCACATCATCATTAGGGAAATTATATCCATAAAATCCTATTTTATCAGTTCCATAACCTTCAGCAAATTGTTTTATAGCTTCTAATTCCTCGATTGTGTTTTTTCCAGAACAAAGAATGCAAAGTTCATCAGGATTAATGGAACCTAATTTCTCTTTAATCCGTTTCAATTACATCATCCATTGCATCTTCATCCAAGGGATTAATGGAACCTAATTTCTCTTTAATGAGATTTATAACTGTTTCATTATCTGATTCAACTAATTCATTGTTTTTAACCAATGAAGGAGAGCAGATTCTATTTTCAAATTGTTCAACAGAACCACGACCGTTTAAACAATTCTTTCCTTCATTAATCGGATGTCTCTTGTAAGGATAAGTTCCCAAGACTTTACCCTCACCTGAAACAATATTTATCCCACAACCTACAGAACAAGAAGGACAAATAGTATGTTTAATTTTTAGCATTTTCAATCTCCAAAAATTTTTTTAATCGGATTAACCGATTTAAATAAGAAGTTGACACATTTGAGATAGGGCTTTGAGACTAATTAATAACATAAACATCTCAGCTTGAAAAAAAAAGGAGAATTTAGTTACTAATAGGTTAGATAATTTAAAATATCAATAAATATTAATAGTATAGGCAATAGTCATTAAAGAGCCGCAAAGATTTAATAAATATTGAGAATCATTAATAAGAGGCGACATGAAAAAAAATAAAAAATTGCGACATGACATAATATTTAATAAATGTCAAAAATTCAAAAAATCCAAAGGGCTTTAGAAATATAGAATATCTGACAATTCATTAATAAAGTTAATTAATATCATCAATATTAAAAATTATCCAAGTCCTACCTAAATATGAATATTTAATTTCTTATTAAAAAACTTTTCTATAATTTATCACGATTATTCATTATAAATGAAAATCAATCCAAAAAAATAAATGAATAATTATTGAGATTGAATAATTTTAAGATTTAAATAAAGTGTAAATAATTAAAAAAGAATTAATTATTGGATAAATAATATTTAATAATTATTAAATTATTTATTGAATTAAATAAGTAATTTAAAGAAGATTTGAAAATTGAAGAAAAAATTGAAGAAAATTAATTATTATCATGATAAATGATGACAAATAATGAGAAAAAAATAAAAATGATGATGAAATAATGATAAAGAGAATGAAAAATTAATCAGTAGAATAAAAAATAATGAGAACAATGAAAACTAATGGAAATAAGGAAAAATGAATTTTGATGGAAAATACCCAAAAATGGAAGAAAATATGATAAGAATAATCAAAACTAATGAAAATAAGAAAAAACTATGTTGAGGATAAATAATTATCTTGATGATAAATAATTATTATTATGATAAATTTTCAAAATGCTTAAAAGAACTACACTTAAAAAGAAGGAAAAATAAAAAAAGGAATTTTAAAATTAAAAATCAAAAAAGAAGATGAAGAGTGGGAAGAAGTTAAAAAAAATAAAATAAAATATCAAAAGAGCAAAAGAAGTAAGAAAAGTAAAAAAATAAAAAAATAAAAAAAGAAATAGATTAAGAGTAACACTCCAACCCAGTGAAAATAATTTTGATCAAACTTTTGCGAGCCGAAGGCGAGTAAAAGTTTGGTGTAAAAGTTTGGTTAATAAGCAAAAGCTTCTCCATCTGGGGATTCTACCAAGAAATTGCAGCAGTCATCACCCATGGTGAAACATTTTACTTCAGTTACTTCAACATCCTTTTTAAGATAGTTTGCAAACAATGCTTCAAAAATACCTGCATCTAAGTAACAGGTTGGTTTTCCTTTTTTAGGAAGAAGACTGCATTCGAAACATTCATAAGCAGTAATGTTAATGATATCTCCTAATGCAATTTCGAGTTTGCCTAAACCATTGTCTTCCCAGAATTGAATGATATTGTCACAGAACTTGTTTATATCATCATCATAAAGCTTTTCATACATTGCTGCTCCAATATTCTTACCAGATTGGTTCAATACAGGGTTGATGTTGATTCCTTCTTGGATTAGGTTAGATCTTAAAGTGTGGAATAAAAGGAATGAGAACTTGAAGTTGTCTACATCCATAATGTTTTTAACCAAGAACTCAGCTTGTCTTTCTTCCAATTCCTTTTCATCTCCAGATTGGACTTCTCCTAAGAATTTAGAATTGATATAGAAGATTTTCTTTCTGTGATCGTTTGCATCGAATCTGTAGCTAACGATTCCATCTTCTCTTAATGATTTTAAATGAACAGAAATAGTTGATTTGGATTTTCCAGTGTTTTTAACAATTTCATCAAATTCCATATCGGTATCCTTTAACATGGAAAGAATGGTTAATTTTACTGGGCTTTTAACTACATTTACACCTAGCTCACCAGGAGCCTTTGCAAAAATTTGAATTGCCTTTGGTTGAATAGTTTTTTCTTCATTTTCCATTTTAAACCCTCAAAAATAAAAAAATTTTAAAATTGTATAATTTAATAAAAAATCTCATAAAAATTTTGAACATAATTAAAACAAAAATTGTTTTATACTTATAGTATGAATCTTATTATTTATATACTTGTTCTTATATTGACAAAATGTTTTATTATTTTAAATTTTAGTACGAACAGTTTATAAAATTAATATGAATTTTTAGAAAAAAATACGAACATTCGTTATAAAACATCCTAAATAGGGAAAAAATACAACAAATTTAAAAAAATATAAATTATTATTAGTTTTTAAAAATTTTATAACAAATGTAAAAAGAGAATAGCTGAAAAAATTTCTAAAAAAAATGTAAAAGATAATGATAGAAAAAAATTCATAAAAAAATGCAAAAAGACAATAACTGAAAAAAATTCATAAAAAAATGCAAAAAGACAATACCTGAAAAAATTTAGGAATATTTATAATATATATAATAAATAGTATAATCAGTTATTAAAGAATGAGGAAAAACTATGAAATTAAATAACTACTTTTATATTATGCTGATATTTCTCATCTTCATAATTAGCATTTCTGCAGCAAGCGCTGCTGATGATGTCATAGGAGATACGTTCAGCACAAGTATAGACGACACTATCATCGATAGTGCAAATGAGGAAATAATATTAGACGACAGCAATAAGGACATATTGGAAAGCAATGAAGAAGTAGTTTTAGACGAAAGCGATGATCAAACACCACTAAGTGCAAGACCGCTAGCTTTACTGATTTAAATACTAAAATCAATGCTTATGATTTTATAGATACAATCACCTTAAACGATGATTATGCCTTCGACAGCTCAACAGATGGGGCATTTATAAATGGTATTGAAATCAACCGTAAAGTGACAATTGATGGTCAATACCACACCATAAGCGGATCAAACTTGGCAAGAATATTCGATGTAAATTCTGGTGGCGTAACAATAATGAACATCAACTTCGTTAACGGAACCCATGCTCAAAACGGTGGAGCTATCCAATGGAGCGGTGCAAATGGACAACTCATAGGAAACAACTTCACAAACAACACTGCAGACTATGGAGGAGCAGTCTACTGGTGGGCTAGGAACCCAACAATCACAAACAACAACTTCAACAAAAACACCGCAAGTGGCAATGGAGGAGCAATCCAGTTGTCTGTTATTTATGCAAACGTTGAAGAAAACACTTTCACACAAAACCATGCCGATGAGGAAGGAGGAGCAGTATATTGGAATGGTGAAAATGGTAAAGTATACAACTCCAACTTCATCGAAAACGATGCAAAAAGTGGAGGGGCAATCTACTGGAGAATAGAAAACGGTAAAGTAGAAAAGTCCAATTTCACAGGCAACAAAGCAGAAAAGGATGGAGGAGCAGTATATTGGAATGGTTATGATGGTAAATTAGAAAACTCCAACCTCACAGGCAACACAGCAACAGAAAGGGGAGGGGCAATCTACTGGGCTGGTGACGACAGCCAATTGGTCAGTTCTACCTTCACAAACAACAACGCTAGTTATGGTGGAGCAATATACTGGAGTAAAGATAATGGATTAATAAGCCAATCCAACTTCACAGACAACACAGCAATAAATAAGGGAGGAGCAATCCTCTGGATTGGTAATGGTGGACAAATAAGCCAATCCAACTTCATAGGCAACACAGCAAACGAAGGAGGAGCAATCCAATGGACTGGAAATGATGGTACCATAAACAACTCCAACCTCACAGACAACACAGCAACAGAAGATGGAGGAGCAATCCAATGGGACGGATTTGATGGACAAATAAACTACTCTACTTTCGAAAACAATACAACAGAAAGAGGAATTGGCGGTGCAATAAGATGGGATGTAGGTGCTGTTAATGGACAAATAAATAACTCCAACTTCACAAGCAACACAGCAGAAATCGATTTTGGAGGAGCAAACTACAGTCAAGCCATGAATTTTATGATAAGCAACTCCCACTTCAACAACAACACAGCAAAAAGTGATGGAGGAGCAATATTCTTATGGGGTGATAATAGCAGTGTAGGCAACTCCAACTTCACAGACAACACAACAGAAGATAAATCTGGAGGAGCAGCAGTATTTAATGGAGATAATATCACTGTAAGCAACTCCAACTTCAACAACAACAGAGCATTATTTGGAGGAGCAATCCGCTGGTGGGGTGAAAACGGAACCCTAAACAAGTCTAACTTCACAAACAACACAGCAAACGAAGGAGGAGCAATATGCTGGATTGGTGAAAATGGTAAAGTGGAATACTCTAACTTCAACAACAACAATGCAAGCAAAACTGGAGGAGCGATATAGTGGAATGAAACTGCTATTAACGGTGCCGTAAACAACTCCAACTTCACAGAAAACACCGCAACCGATGGAGGAGCTATGGAGTTATTGGGAGACAATGGTATTGTAAGCAACTCCAAATTCATAGCTAACACTGCAAAGAATCTAGGAGGGGCAATCCACTTGGATAGTGAAGGTTCAAAGATTAACAACAACATTTTCTTAAACAACATAAATACTATCAGTTCTCAAGTATCAAGCAATAATATTGATTGTAATTGGTGGGGCAATAATGCTTCAAATTATGCAGACAAACCAAACGAGTACTGTGATAATTGGCTGTTCTTAAATGCAACTGCAGACCCAAACCCAATGGAACTCATAAGCACATCAGAAATCAGTTTCAAGCTATATCTATACAATGAAACTGCAGAAGAAAAAATAACAGAATATGACCACACACTATTGCCTGCAATCAACCTAACACTAAGCTCAACAAAAGGAACAATTGACAAGGAGAATATAGGATTAGATGAAATCATTACATATACTCCAAATGCCCTTGGATCAGGTAGCGTAACTGCAATGATTGAGAATGTTGAACAGACCATTGAACTGGAAATCATACGACAAAACCCTGATTTAAGCTTTGAAGATCAGGAAACCACATACAACAAATCTGCAACAATCAATATCCAATACAAAGAGGAAGCTACCGGAAAAGTGAATGTGAAACTTGAAGGTGAACAATTCAACTACACATTAAGGGATTTGGAGTTGAACACTGTACTCTCCCTTGGAGACATCAACAGTGACACATACACAGTAACTGTAGAATATCTAGGAGATGAAAACTATATTGAGGCAAATGCAACAGGAACACTGACTGTCAAAAAAATCCAAACCGAAATCATCCCTACAAAAGATACAATCAATATAAATATAGGGGACACATCCAATATCGGATACAGTCTTGATCCAGAAGATGCTGTAGGAGACATTGTCTTTACAAGCAGCAATGAAAGTGTAGCTACCGTTGATTCAACTGGTGCAATGAATGCAATGGCTATAGGTACAGCAACAATAACACTTGCATTATCAAGCATCAACTATGAAGCTCCTAATGCAACAGTAACAGTTACAGTTAGCAAAAAAGATACAAAAATCACTGCTGCTTCAGTTACTACAACATACAACGTTGCCAAAAACCTTGTAAAAACACTTAAGGACAACAAAGGAAAACCAATAAGTGGAGTGCAAGTAACAGTTAACTTAGGAAGCAACAAGAAATACACAACCGACAAGAACGGTCAAGTAAAAGTGGCTATTGGCAAATTAGTGCCTAAAACTTATACCGCTAAAATCAGCTTTGCTGGAAACAGTGTATATGAGGCTTCCTCTGCAACTGCCAAAGTGGTTGTTAAAAAGGCAACTCCTAAGATTACTGCAAAAGCAAAAACCTTTAAATTTGAGGACAAGACCAAAAAGTACACAATTACTTTAAAGGACAACAAGAACAAAGTAATGAAAAACAAAAAGGTCACCTTGAAGGTCCATGGAAAAACCTACACCGCAAAAACCAACAGCAAAGGCGTAGCAACATTCAAACTAACCAAACTGACCAAAAAAGGCAAATTCACAGCAGCAATCACCTATGCAGGAGACAAATACTACAAAAAACTAAACAAAAAGGTAAAAATAATAGTCAAAGCACCTGCATGGAAAACTGTAGCAAGAGGTAGCAAAGACAAGGCAACAGTCAAAAAAATCCAAAGAGCCTTGAAAAATAACGGATACTATCTTAGCTACAAAGGCAGATACTTGAAAGTCGATGGTATTTTTGGAGTACACACAGAAAGAGGAGTAAAACAATTCCAAAAATCAAGAAAATTAAAAGTAACTGGAAAAGTAGACTATACAACAGCTAAAAAACTAAAAGTAACTAAATAGAAATTTAGGAATAGTAATAAAATAGCTGATAAATTAAAAATTGTTTAAAAAAAGAGTATTTTTACTCTTTTTTACTCTTTTTTTACTTTTTTTTACTTTTTTTATTAAAAATGAATTTTCTAAATCTTTTTTAAAATAATAAAATTTTAGAGCTCTTTAAAAAAAAACAATTTCCGATCTTTTTTAAAAAAAAATAAAATCTTAAAAAACTCTTAAATAATAAAAAAAATATACAAACCTTTTAAAAAAAAAACTTAAAAATCTCTTAAAAAATAAAAAAAATATAGCTTAAACAATTATAAAAATATTAAAAAAAAGAATTAGAGACAATAAATTAAAAAAAAAAAAAAGAAAAGAAAAAGAACTTTAAAAACTTAAAGTTCTAATTTTTTAGCTTCTTCTACTAATTTTTGACCTAACTTGAAGCTGGTGTCATCGTCTTCATCTGCAGGTACATAGTAGATTTCTTGTTGGTCAAGAACTTCGAATCCACAATCAGCAAGTTCATTTGCAATGAATTCGACAGCTCCACCTCTTCCACCCATGGAACCAAAGGTAACAGCAGGTCTTTTGAATCCAGTTCTGTTGAAATGGAGACCTTTTAAGTAGTAGATGAGGTCACCAATGCTTGGGAATGGGAAGTCGTTGATTGTAGGAATACCGAAAGCAACAGCCTTACTGGTCAATATGCTTTTTACGATTTCACTTCTTTCATCTTCGTGCAAGAAGTACATTTCCACATCGTATCCTTCTGCAATGATTCCTTCAGCAACTTCGTGAGCCATTTTTTGGGTAGAGTAGTGCATAGTATCGTAAACAATGGTCACTTTGTCTTCAGCTCTTTTACCGGTTGCCCAGTCACTGTAAGCGCCAATGATTTTCATTGGGTCAGTCCAGATTTGACCGTGGGAAGGAGCAATCATTTTAACTTGTTCCAATAAGCCTAATTCAATGATTTCATCAAATTTATTAAGTACCTTTTTGGATAATGGGGTGATTAAGTTACCGTAGAACTTTTGTGCTGCATCCATAAGAACGTATTCTGGAATGTCAGTGTCTAATCTTTTTGCGTAACATAAGTGTTGACCGAATGCGTCGTTAGGGAATAGGATTCCATCTTCTGCAAGTAAGGTGAACATGCTGTCAGGCCAGTGAAGCAAGAATGCATCTAAGAATGCTAAGGTTTTTCCACCTAAGTCAAGAGCGTCGCCAGTTCCAACGATATTAAAGTCTGCACCTTCTAATTTAGGGTAGTGTCTGACTAATCCGCCTTGAGCGATTTTACTGCAGTAGATTGGTGCATCGAATCTTTTCCATAAGTCGTATAAAACACCACTGTGGTCTTTTTCTACGTGGTTTTGAACAATGTAGTCAACTTTTACTTCTCTGCCTTCTTGTTCAAATGCATCTTCGATACGAGCCATCATTTCTTCAGTTTTTCCAGGATAAGCGTTATCGATAATAGCTACCTTTTCACCAAATACAATGTATGCATTATAAGTGGTTCCATCTAAAGTGTAACCGTGGTAAGATCTTAAGTCCCAGTCAAGTACACCAATCCAGTATACTCCATCACCTATTTTTTCAGCTTTTGCTTTCATTTTATAACCTCTAAATATTTTAAATACATCAATTTTAAAAAAATCAGTATTTTTCGTATTGCATTTTAGCATCTTTCCCAATAATAGTATTATTAGTTCGTAAATGCTTAAACATTTATGTATATGGTTTTTAATATATATAAAGTTTTGGTTTTATGAAATACGAACAAATTTTATTGTGAAAAAAATATAGGAAATAATTATTTAAGCGGGAAAGCCGAGTAATCCAACAACAAGACTAACTACAATAATTATTGCCATAAAGAATGACAAGAACAATACTATTGGCCTATAAGCACTTTCAGGCATTACATAAGACAATAAGTTTTCAAGGAGATGGCCACCATCCAATGGCTTCATAGGAAGCAGGTTAAAGGTTCCTATTGCAAAGTTAAGGAAATATATCCAAAACAGCAATTCACTTAATGGCATGAAAATCCACAATAATGGAGTGTAGAACTGATTGTCAAAAGGCTCTGCAATGACATTGTTTGATTTTGCTTGTATTCCCATATAACCTAAAGACTTGTTTTGAGGATTTGTTTTCAATTTGAAACTATAGTCCCCCTTATCCGTCTTAATATCAACCGTTTCATTTGGCTTTAAGGTAGTGACCACTTTTTGATAGGCTTTAGAGTCATTTAAACTTACATTATTTATTTCCTTAATGATCATTCCCGGTGACAAGTACTTTATGGCATTTCCATCTTCAGTCAATCTGCTGACTTGAACACCATCTTCATGAAATACAGCAGGCATGACAAAGGATGATATGAGCATCATAAGAATCAGTGCAATAACGGCCAATGTCAAATTGGCCATAGACCCTGCAACATAAATCCTCATTTTAGCAGGACGATTCAATTCATTCATTTCCTCTTCATCAGGCTCTACAAAAGCACCTGGTAGAATTGCAAACAAGAGAAGCCCTATAGACTTTAAGCTTATGTTTTCAACTCTAGCCAATATTCCGTGACTGAATTCGTGAACAATCAAAACTGTTGCAAGTGCAATCAGACCGCTTAAGAATGGAATGAATATTGGAGACCCTGGAACTTCAACTCCTGGAACTACCAAACTTACTGAAGGAGCATCCATAAGTGTCTTTAGGGAATAGATTAGGGCAACCGCCATAAGAATCATAAATCCAGTGGATATTACAATTCCCACATTCATATACCATTTCCAAAATCTAGGAGCCCTTTTTGCGATTCTATCAATGAAACCTCTTAATCTTTGAGTTTTCCACATCAAAAGAGGAAAGTTCACTTGAACTCCATATTCTGTAAGCTTATCCTTAAATACAAGTGCAATAGTCCAAATAATAAAGAAGGTTATTACATAATACCATATACCATTCATAATAACACATTATTCTTTTTTAAATAAAACATAATAGGAAAATACCATCAACCAATGAATTATCCTTTAAAATAAAACATAATAGGAAAATACCATCAACCAATGAATTATCCTTTAAAATAAAACATTTAGTTGAAAAAAATACATTAAGTAATGAATAATATTATTAAGTTTTTATAGTATAAAAAACTAATTATTTAATTTATATATAAAGTATTTTAAGTCATGACCGCCATTTTAAAGTTGATTGATAATTTTATTTGATGATGATTTAATAAAATTTTAAAATAAAAAAAGAAATTTTTAAAAAAGATTAAGAAAATAGAATAAATCATGAATAAAAAAATAATTTTTTTAGCATGTGCAATGGGGATTATAGCACTTATATCAATTAGCATAGCAAGCGCAGGAAGTGATGTGGACACTTCAGATTGGGTGAATATAACTGTATATAACACCAATTTCCAGATTCCGCCAGAGCATGGAGGGGGAAGTGACTCAGGAGGAAATTACGTTAAGACAAATGTATTTACCTTCGGACTTGTAGCTTTGGAAGATGACAAGTCACTTAAACACAATTATGGCTATGAGTCTACATTGGATGAAAATTACGATGCTGAAGAGATGGAAATTGACGGACATCATGCAGTTGCATACTATAGCCATAGATCAATTTGTGAACATGATGTAACCTATCTCTACTTTGAATCAAACAAGACAATATATGCATTGTCCTATGATGGAAATGATGTTAACGATACAATTAAAAAGATTGTTTCATACAGTCCTAAATCCAAATTTTCAAAGGAAAAATTTGATAAAAAATTAAATAAGATGCAAGAGGACTATATTGAAGAGCAAAAAGAATATGAAGAAGATTATGCCTATGATAGAGGGTATAACAATGGATACACTCAAGGAAGCATAAACAGCAGAAACAATCATGATGACTACTTTGCATACTATATGTTCTATAGATTAGGTAGAAGAAGTCGTTAAAAAAAGAATATAATAGAAAAGTTCTAAATAAAAAAAAATGAAATAAAAAAAAGGAAAAAAATATAAAAATAAAATAGATAAAATAAAACAAAGAAAAAGTAGATTAAATATCCTACCTTTTTACAGTTATTCTTACTTTTCTAGTTGATTTTATATAGTACCTGCTTCCTGCAAATTTGATTGCTGCTGTGTATTTTCCTTTTTTCTTCAAGTTTTTGATTTTAAAGGTTGCTTGACCTTTTCTATTGGTTTTGGCCCTGTAAGTTTTACCATAAACCCTTAAAGTAAGTTTAACATTTCTGATTGCTTTGTTTTTACTGTTTCTAAAAGTTACTGTGTATTTTTTAACTTTTGTAGATCTTTTAAATGTTTTCTTTTTAGCAATTATTTTTGTTTTTTCCTTATAAATCTTTATTTTCACAGTTTTGCTGCTGACCTTATAATTATTGCTATTTACTTTAATAACAAGCTTTTTAGTACCTGCTTTTGCAACTCTTAAAATTTTTGCAGTTAATTTAATAGTTGCAACACCTTTAGAATTGGTTTTTGCAGAACCAATGGTTTTGCCATTTAAAATGAAGGTTACCTTTTGAGATGGAACTAATTTGCCATTTTTATCTTTTAGAGTAATTCTATAATTGCCTCCATAATTTATGACATATCTAGCTGCTTTAGCGCTTATGCTTGCACTTAAAGGATTGATAGTAAAGTTTCCATTCTCGCAATATTCCATAAAGCCATTGCACTTATAAATAGCGGTATACTTATACTTACCTGCATTTAAATTGGAAATTTTGAAAACTGCAATTCCACTGCTTGCATTAGCAGAGTATGTTTTGCCATTGATTGTAAGCAATACAGTAGCATTAGGGTTTGCAGATAATCCCTGTGAATCGGTTACATTAAAACTAATGACAGTATTATAGCCATAAGTGTTGTTTTTAATGGATATGAAACTCATTTGAACTAGTTTTAAAGAAATTGGAGTATCAGAACTTACATTATCTAATGTAACGGTACCATCATAGGAAATAACATTATTTGAAGAGTATAATTTTCCAACATTATCCTTAAATACTGAATCTGTTACATTTAGGTCTCTAACAACAAAAATTGCACCGGCAAGATCTGCAGAATTGTTGAAAAACTCACATAAAAGAATTTCACCGCATTCATCAAGGTAAAGTGCTCCCCCATATGTGCTTGCATTATTGTTTTTAAATGTGGAATTTGCAGCTTGGAATTCCTCTGTTGAATAGACAGCGCCACCAAAATCAGCTTGATTGTTGTCGAAAACTGAAAAGAGAATAATATCTGAATCACTGGAAATTGCACCACCAAGCTGAGCGCGATTATCATTAAAACTTGAATTCATGATAGTTAAATTATGATTGTCCCTACTTGAGATGGCTCCTCCATCATCAGCGGTGTTGTTGATAAATATGACATTATCCACTATCACATCAGAACCTAATATGGAGATGGCACCTGCTTCAGTAGCATTATTGTTTTCAAATAGGCTACTGGATATTTTACCATAGTTACCTGTCCATTTAATGGCTCCTCCCTCATTAGCATTATTATATGAGAAAAAGCTGTTGATGACAGTACCATCGTTATCGGAAGCATAAACGGCTCCACCTTCCTTAGCGATATTGTATTCAAATGTACAGGAGTCTATTATATAGTCCCTATTATCCATATAAAGAGCCCCACCATTATTTTCAGCTAAATTGACTCCAAAATAGGTCTCATTGATAGTTAAATTCCTTCCACTAACATATATGGCACCAGCATCAAAAAGGGCATAATTATATGAAAATTCACTTTTTTCTATTAATCCATCTGAACCGGACCAATCAATAGCACCCCCATTATAGGCAGCGTTATTGGAGAAGATACAGGAAGACATTGTTCCTTTCCCTCCATAACACTGAATTGCATTGTGAGACTCATTGAACACCATAGAATTAAATGAGAGTCTTTAAGACAAGATTTGAGCCATACACAGTGATTAAATTGAAGTTAATGAGATTTTCGCCACCATAAAATGCATAATTATTACCATTTATGGTTAGATTATTTGCATAAACATTTATACCAAATGTTTCATTCTCAATATAATAATCATGAGTTATATTAATTTCATCCCCCTCATTAGCATTTTCTATTTCATTTACCAAATCAGCGAAAGTTTTTCCGCATCACCATCATCTTTTAATTTAGAATTGGAACTATCTGACACATCATACAAATCCTCATCAAATGTACCAACAGCATCCACATCATTCAAAACAGAATCATCAATACTTACAGTACTAATATCCTCATAACAACTCGCTGAGACAGAAGCGATTGAACCTAATAGGAATAAAAATATTAGAACCAAAAAAATATATTTGAATTTCATTTTCTCACTTCCCCAAATTTCAAGTATCCTTAATTAACCCCATTATATTATCTTGCAAAAATTATCTAAATTATATTAGGAACATTAGATTACATTAATATCCTCATCATTTGAACCAAATACAGTATCACCAAAAATATTCTCCTTAATCCAATCTGAAGACAACTCATATAAATTACCAAGGAATGAGACACGAACAAACCAGTCATAAACTTCCTTCCAATCCTCTCTTTGATTGATGTCCCAATGTGCTAAACTCTACGATAATCAACATAATCCTCACCAAATGCAGTCATATCCATACCTTGTGTAACACCTGCAAATACTGAAGTCCAAAAGCTACTATAATCCTGATGATCTTCAGAGTAGATTGCACCAGTAACGGTACCAAAGGATCCGCCAATTATACCTCCAATTATGCTTATAGCCCAGTGCGGAACTCCATATACTTTCAAACCAGCACCTGTTGCTGTAAGAATCGCTGAAGAAACTGCATAAGTAATTGACAGGTACAAATTCTCTTTCCATTGAGCAATAGGGAAGTGTTCAATGGTTTTAGGATATGCTCCACCTAAAGAAATGATTTCAATATTACCTTCATGATTATAAATATCAAGATGGGTATCAGAATAGTTATTATAGCCAACATTACTAATGAAACTGGAATCTATGATACAAGCATAGCCAGTATTATAAATCGCACCACCATATTTAGCCCAATTACTCTTAAAAGTTGAATTGAAAACATATAAAGAACCATCATTAACAATAGCGCCACCATAATCATCCTTAACAAGATAATCAACCTCATTCTTGTAAAAAATTGAGTTATATATCTCCAAATATCCAGAATTCTCAATTGCAATATTGAAACCTTCAATGACCAAACCATTAATAACAACATAAGAACGAAGAGTTGTAGTTAAAAATTGAGTCTCATCCTTACAATTTGGATTGAGAACAAACACACGAGCATCATTACCATTAATGATCAATTTACCGTAATCCATTTCAAACAAAACCTTTGAATCAGGGAAAACCATATAATCTCCCTTTTCAAATGTGACATTTATAATATCATACTCATCATTATTATTAACTAAATTAGAAAGCCTCATTAAAGAGCTGACACTATCAATAACCACATTATAAATGGTAGGACTTACTGTATCCCTTATCAAGCATAAGCCATCCTTTTCCGTATGGATAGTAGATGCATAAACACCACTGCAATTAACTAATTTTATAACAGAATTTCGAGTTATATGGAAGTTGCTCTCTAAATAAATCATCTTCCCCATCACATCTATACGCTGATTTTTTGAAAAATCACAGTTGACAAATAATCCCTGTGCAGAAACACCTTCACTATAGATTGCTGCACCTTTAGAGGCCTTATTTGAAGTGAAAGTTGAGTTATAACAATATACACCACCATAATTCTTTATGGCTCCACCATAATCAACATCCATAAGAGTGTGATAGCAATTGTTTACAAATGTACAATTGATAATGAAAAGAGTACCATAATTTAAAATTGCACTATTGAAACCAGATAAGGTCAATTCACTAAAGTCAAACTGCCGTGCTTAGGAACAATGGCAAAATGATAATCATTGTCCAGACTATTTCCACTAAGGTCAATGGTAGCACCATTTCCATTAACTACAATGGCTCTAGAATCCATATCCAACATTCCCTTATCCTTATGTGCAACATAATAAATTCCAGGATCAATAAGTGGAGTACGCCATTCATTAAGATTAGTAGTCATTTGCTTATAATCGCTTTCACTGAAATTATAAACCTTGTTTTCTAATTTAATAATATATCCTGAAGCATCATTAATCATATGAATATCATTAAAGACAGTTGAAAAGGATTTGGCATCAGGATAATACAAAACGAATGTGTTATTCCCATTTAAGCTATTGATGCCCCTCATGCTAACTGATGATTCAATGCTTAAGAAACTGTTCTTTACAATGGACTGATAAAGTTGAAAATCATCATCATAGAAAACAACCATAGACTTGTTGGAAGCATAAATGTTATCGGTTTTTGATAAAAATTTACAAAGTATGAAATTAGTTAATGAATTGGTTTCAGCATATAAAACACCAGCCTTTGTACCCTCTTCACTTTGATAGCCAAATGCAGAGACATATGCTTGGAAATTATCATTATTGTCAAAAATACAATGATCAAATGTAGCCTTGTTTAAGTTATAAGCCACAGCACCTAAAGTTTCAGTAGACCATTTCTTAGCATTATTGCTAACAAATGTTGAATTGGCACAATACAACTCACCATAGTTTACAAAACAACGTGCGAATTTCTTTAAAGTGAGGTTACTAATTGAAATCACGGTATTCGGATTGCCATAAATAAAGTTATGCTTATACCCATCATCAATTGTAGCTCCATTACCATTTATGAATAATTTACCATGGCTTAAATGGATAAGGTAATCCCAATCCCTATCATGCCAAAAGCTTTCAGAAATTGTATAAGTTCCCTTTTTAAGATTTATGACAGTGACATCAACATTATAATCCCTTTTTGACATTTTCCTTAAAACATTTGTAAGTTCAGTGCTATTGGAAACTGTTACATTATATAAAATAAATGATTGAAGGGAAGGCAAAATATAACGATAAGTATTTTCACCTATAACACTATAAGTGACATTTTCTAATTCCATAAATGACTCATTATTATAAATAGGCAATAATGAACCATAACTGGTACCATTTAGATGATCTATCAGTTTTGAATATTGATTGATTACAGTAATTTTATCCTTGACGCTTATATTTTGATAACTTGCAGTGACAGTATAATTTCCAGGAGCCACATCAAGTCTTAATAAAGCCCATCCATGTTCAGTAATATTAGAGGTGTGATTTTTGCCATCGATACTGAAAGTGACTATGCCCTTTGCAGATTCATTATCACTGACTAAAAATTTGATTTTATAAGTGTCATTGATATTAAAAGTAGCATTTGACACAGCTGAAAGTACGGTTATCTGATTGCTAAAGGATTCACCTGTGACAGTGTTAATTGCTTTAACCGTGTATTCTCCAGGTTCTAAATTAGCATACAACTTAGCAACACCATTATCCTTAACATGAGATAAGTATTTTGTGCCATTCAAATCGAACTGGACAATTGTTCCAATCGGCAAGAAATTATCTTCAGAATCTAAAAATACCGCAGAATAAACATCCCCTTTTCCATATATCTTAACAAAATCCTCACCAAAAACACTGGTCTTTTGAATATTTAAATTATAAGTTAAGACTTGAGAGTTAATCTTTACAGTAATCTTATGAGAACCTGCATCATTAGGAATATAATCAAATTCAAATGATTTGCTGTTTACTGCAGTGATACTGAAAGCTCCATCCTTATCACTGCTAAATAAAACATCATTAGCCAAATAACTAGGCACATCATATGTGAAACTAATTTTTAAATGGACAGGAAGATAATTGACACCATCACTTTTACCAGACAAACTGCTTGATATATAATTGCTGTCAGAATGCTTTTTATTGCTTCCAAAGACTTTATATTCCATTAATTTTTGACTATTAAATGAAGGATTGTTAGTTCCCCACCAATTGTTTTGCAATTTGGAATATTCCCCTGAAACAAAAACATCATCTCCTTGATCATCAGCAATATTACCTATGAAAGCATTATTATATAAATCTAAATGGGATGCAGATTGATCAGTATAAATGGCCCCTCCACGACCTTTGGCATGATTATTCTTAAAATAGGAATGATGAATTTGGAAATGCTTGTCTGCATAACCATTAACATAAATAGCTCCACCATCACCTTCTGAATATCCAGACTCAAATGTTGAATCTTTAACTACACCTAACTTTTCTGTGTAAATTGATCCTCCACCATCGACATAGACCTTATTAGCCTTGAAATGAGAGTTATAACAGTTTACTGTATTATAGGAATATATTGCTCCACCATAATTTTGAGCCCAATTATCATTAAAAGTACAATTGTTAACATTAACAGTTCCAAAGGAACAAATCGCACCACCATATCTCTTTTTAACTCCTCCAGTAGCATGATTATTAATAAAAGTACAATCATATAAAGTTAAATCAGTGGAACTGCTGTCACTATGAATAGCACCACCATCTCCAGCTTGTGCATAATTATTCTTAAATACACATGAATGGAAACTTACATTATGGCACACATCATTAATGTAAATGGCACCACCAAAATCATCATTGGCATGATTGCCATCGAATATTAAGTTAGTTACTTTATTTGCAATTTTACAAGTGTAAATGGCACCACCATGGCTTTTAGCAGAATTAGCAATAAACTTACTCTCACCATCAAATTGAATATAATCTGAATAAATGGCACCACATTTACCTTGAGAAGTGTTGTTCTCAAAGATAGACCTGCCTACATATAACCACTCGTTAGCATAAATTGCTCCAGCACGACTGGAATTTGCAGAGTTTTTTATAAAACTGCAACCCTCGACGATTACACGAGAGCCACCTCCATAAATGGCTCCACCCTCTTTAGCGGAATTTTGGGTGAAATTAGAAGCAATAAGATTCAATTCCTTATGAGCATAGATCGCTCCACCATAGTTTTCAGCAATATTATTTGAGAAATTGCAAGAATCCACCATTATATAATCTTTAGCGCAAATGGCACCACCATAACATTTATGCACTTTTGCACCGAAAGCCTTATTGTTAACAAACTCAGTGTCAGTTACTTCAAGAGTTTTTGTACAATAAATAGCACCTCCATCAACAAGAGCACTGTTGCCTTCAAAATAAGACCCCTCTATAACAAGGTCCCCTTTAGAGAAAATAGCACCTCCATCCTCTTCTTGAGCCTTGTTATTTTTAAAAGTAGAATTTATAATGGTAAGTGTTCCAGAGGACATATGATAAATTGCCCCATCATACTCCTGAGCTAAATTGTTTTCAAAAGTACAATTAATTAATGTCCATTCAGCAGTCCATGCAATAAATAGAGCCCCTCCATTTTTTGTAAAATTGTTTGCCGAATTTTTAATAATCAGATTCTTTAATGTGACTTCACCTTTTTCAGAACAAAAGGCATAAGCATTGTTATTAGCACAGTCAATTGTATGACCTTGCCCGTCAATGGTAATGACCTTATTTACCGCTACAAAATTTTTGCCAGTGGCTACATAGTCACTGGTTAAACATAATACTCCTCCTTCTTCAGTAGCATTCACTTGATTTTCAAGGTCTAAAAAAGTAGATGGAGCGCCATCAGAATAAACCTCATCCACAGATTCCTGATTGTTAAGGTCATCTAAATGCTCCTGAGAACCAATTATGCCATCATCAATAGATTCTTCTATATTGCTGCTGTCTGATATTTGAATTTGATCAGAATCGATACCCCTAAAATCGCTATTTAAATCAGATGCTCCAACAAAACTGATGGAGAATAAAACCAATAAAAATACCAGCGCAACAGGTATTTTTAATTTCATTTAACAAGTCCCCCAGATTATTTGTATATAATCCTATAATTATTAATTCCAATAATATTTTAAAATAAGCAAGTGATTAATTGGATATGATATATAAGTTTTTTATAATCCCCAAATTACTTCTTTATATCATTTCTATGTTTTGCCTAATTATTCATTTTCCCCATATTATTGTGTATTTAAATATATTTATTATTATATATTAAGTTTTATATTTACATATTATATAAACTACACAAAATTTATAAAATGATAAATTTTTATGTACTATTTTTAATTGAGTATTCACTAAAAATAGATTTTTTTAAAAATTTGTTTCTTTATTTTTAAATAAAAGGATTTTAAGAATGATTTTGAAATAATTTTTATAGTTTTGGCAGACACTCATTTTGAAAAAAATATAATATTGTTATAAACTTTTTAAATTTAAAAAAAAAGGTCTGTTGAAAAGCTTTTTTACAGTTATCTTTAAAAATTTTTATACAAATTTATATGATTTCAACAAAGCCAAAAAAGATGTTTTAAAAAAAATATAATAATATTATAAAATTTTTAAATATAAAAAAAAGATGTTTTAAAAAAAAATATAATAATATTATAAAATTTTTAAATATAAAAAAAAGCTGTTTTAAAAAAATATTTAAAGTGTAGGCCATGCCATATCATTAAAGAAGATTAAATCAACTTCATCTCCCTTTTCAATACCTTCATGGTTTTCATCAATAATTATATAGCAATTAGCTTCAACCATAGAACGTATGATTCCAGAACCTCTATTCAATACATGATGCACCTTTTCATCATCTGCTACTGCTCTAATATAGTCAGTTCTTCCAAGAGATGATGGAATCTTTGTATCGGAACCCCTTTTAATTACATTGTGGGTATAATCGATTCCCTGCATCCTAAAGATGTAGCGTCTTGCAATTATATCAAACTGACCCATCGCAGCTACAGGCTGACCTGTAAGCATGAATACGGCAGTGCCATTTACAATTCCTGCACCAACAGGTTTTCCAGGTCTCATTGCTACACCATGGAATAATACATCCCCTAATTCCTCAACTGCATCAACAACTACATCCCCTTTACTGATAGCTGTCCCTCCAGTTGTTATTACAACATCATATTCCTTTGTTGCCTTATCTATTGCATCTTTTACAGATTCAAAGTCATCTGGACCATGATCTATATCTACAATGGCACCAGCACTTCTAATCAATGCTGCAATGGTGTATTGATTAGAATTGATTATTTTAGCCTTATCAAGCTTTGGAGAAGGTTCAACAAGTTCATTACCAGTGATAATCAACTTGACTCTTGGTATTTTATAGACTTCAACTTCACTATGACCTGCTGAAGCAATCAAACCCATTTCCTGAGGCCTTATTAAAACATTTGCACCTAATATTTCATCTCCTTCAGCTATGTCTTCAGCCTTTGGTGAAATGTTTTCACCAGGAGTCACTTGTGAATGAATCTCTAAATTGTCTCCTTCCTCATATGTGAATTCCTTCATTAAAACTGCATTTGCACCATTTGGAATCGGTGCACCAGTTGCTATTACAATAGCTTCGCCATTTGATAAGGTTTTATCTGAAAAGTCACCTGCTCCAATTCTATCAATGATCTTTAATTCTTTTATAACATTATTGGAAGCGCCAAAGGTATCTTCTGCAATAACTGCATATCCATCCATAGCAGACTTGTCAAATGGAGGAGAGTTATGATAAGAAGAGATAGAATGAGCTAAAACTCTTCCTTGAGAATCTCTTACATGTATCTTTTCTATATCCATAATCTTTTGATTCTCATCAATTTTAGCTAAAGCGTCTTCCAATGGAATTAAATTTGATATAAACTTCATATTATCGTCCTTATTATCTCATACCATAAATATTTAATAAATTTTAATAAATCAATTAAGATAATCAAAATAATCAATAAATTATCTAATAAATCATCATATAAATTAATCAATAATCAATCAACAAATTATCTACATAAATCATCATATAAATTAATCAATAATCAATCAATCAATAATTAATCAACAAAATCAATTAATTATTTAATAAATTACTCCAACAATTTATTAAATAATTAACTAAAAATAAGAAAGAATAATTAAATTAGATTAAATAAAAATTTGAAAATAAAATATAGAGAAAAACTCTAATATTTATTTTCTTACTTAAATTCTTATATTAACGTGATTAAGCCATATATTTCTCAATAACGCCATGATAAGCATCATCTAAGTCTGCTACAGCTAAATCTACGATGGTTTCATCTGCATTCTTAATGACTAATGAATCCCCTTTGACTTCACCAATAATTGCAGCATCCACATCAATGGCATTTATGATTTCATCTGCCTTATCAGCTTTTACAGTTATTATGAATCTTGCATGAGATTCAGAGAACAATAAGTTATTGTCACTGATTCCATCTTCAGCAGGAACTTTGCTAATGTCCACTTCACAACCTATTTTACCAGACATAGCCATTTCAGATAATGCAATAGCTATACCTCCAGCAGATATGTCATGGGTAGCGGTTATGCCAAGTTCTTCTTCTCCTTCGAGGAATTTAGTGTAGTCTCCATCATTTTCAATCAAGTCAAGAATTGTGTTTGCAACAGCCAATTCATCATCAATTCTAATCTTAGGAGCGTCACCTTGCTCCAAGTTATGAACTGCTCTGTGATATTCGGAACCTTCAACCTCATCATAGGTCTTACCGATGATAATAATCTTATCTCCCTCTTTCTTAAATGGAAGTGTCCTGATATTTCCTAACTTTTCAACCCCAATGACACCTACAGCAGGAGTTGGGTTGATTTTGATACCTTCAGTCTCATTATAGAAACTTACATTTCCACTGATGACTGGAGATTCGAATTTCTCTGCAATATCAGACATTCCTTTAATGCACTCCTTGAATTGCCAGAGGATTTCAGGAATTTCCGGATTACCGAAGTTAAGACAGTCTACAACTGCATAAGGTTTTGCACCCATTGAAACCACATTACGAATGGCTTCAGCTACACTTCCTGCTCCACCATCATATGGAGAGAGTTTAGTGTGGATTGTATTTGAGTCAGCAGTTAAGGCAACAGCTGTTTCATCATCTATTTGCAATACTGCAGCATCGTCACCAGGTTTTACAACAGTTCTGGTTTGAACTTCATGGTCATATTGCTTGTAAACCCAAGATTTGCTTGCAATATTAGGTGATGACAATACCTTAATTAATGATTCGTCAATTGGTCCATCTTCCACTTCAACTAAATCATCTGATTTAGCAGGTTCTCTCATTTCTCTGTTGAGTGAAGGAGGATCTGCCAATAGAATGGTTGGAACATCACATAATGTCTGCAATTCCACTTCAGCATCAAAGTCTTTAACTACCATATGATTTCCATCAGTGACTTCACCGATAACCGCAGATGGAATTTCGTGCTTGTCACAAATAGCCTGTGCCAATTCCACATCTTTTGGATTGATGACAAAAACCATACGTTCCTGGGATTCTGAAAGCATAATTTCATAAGGAGTCATACCTTCTTCTCTTAAAGGAATGGACCTAAGGTCTACAACTGCACCATTTCCTGACTTGTCTACAAGTTCAGATATACAACAGGTAAGGCCTCCCCCACCTAAATCCTTTACACCGGAACAATCGATTTTCTCAAGGATTTCAAGTGAAGCTTCAAGAACTCTCTTTTTGGTAAATGGATCAGCTACCTGTACAGCAGGACGGTCTTCCTTTTCAGAATCGGAAGTCAATTCTTCAGATGCAAAGGTTACTCCATGAATTCCGTCACGTCCAGTTGTTCCACCCATAAGGAGGAAAACATCCCCAATGTTTGGAGCAACAGCCATAACGATTTCATCCTTTTTAACAAGCCCTGCACATAATACATTTACAAGAGGGTTTGCCCTGAATGACTCATCAAACTCGATTTCCCCACCAACGGTAGGAACTCCTACTCTGTTACCATAGTCAGAGATACCTTCTACAACATGCTCAAACAAGTATCTTGATTTCTGGTCTTCAAGTGGACAAAAACGAAGACTGTCAAGAAGAGCAATTGGCATTGCACCCATAGAGATAATGTCTCTTAGAATTCCTCCAATACCGGTACCTGCTCCTCCGTAAGGTTCAATCGCTGAAGGGTGATTATGACTTTCCATACCAACAGCAAGAGCATATTCATCTGTAATGGATACTAAACCTGCATCATCTCCAGGCCCTAAAACAATATTTTCACCTTCAGTAGGGAACAATCTTAAGATTGGCCTACTACTCTTATATGAACAATGCTCAGAGAACATTACATCCAACATGCCCTCCTCCAGTTCGTTCATTTCTCTACCAAGAATTCCTTCAATATATTTTACTTCAGAATCTGTTAAAGTCATTTTAACACCTTAGCATAGATTTAACATAAATATATAATTTTTTTAATTTTAAATGATTATTCACATCTTTTCAAACAATCTTAAATCCATAGATTATTCAAGTTTCACTACAGAAATAATCACTTTATGATCTTCAATTTCCCATTCTTTAGAGTATTCTACAGAAATGTCCTCATACTCTCTGCCTAAACCTTTATCGGTACAAACTTCACAAGCATCACCATCAAATATTACAAGTGAATTTGCTCTGACCTCTTCACTTATCACATCAGATTGCTTTTCTACAAGCTCTTTGAATTCACCGTCAGTATTGACCATAGCGCCAATATTGGCTTCAACATCCAAGTCCATCTCTTTTCTCATTTCTTGGATTCTTCTGATAAGTTCACGAGCCATAGCTTCAGATAAGATTTCTGGAGTTATTTTAGTATTTACAAATACGTTTCCTCCAGCAAATTCTGCACTTACAACATCATCTGGAAGTTCAGTTTCATAAAGGACATCATCTTGAGAAAGTTCAATTTCCTTTTTATTTCCTTCTCTGTCTTCACCTATGACAATGTATTTGCCATTGGAATCAAGCTCTTCCTTAATGGAATTACCTAATCCTTCTGCTTTTGCCTGTCCAAAGAACTTTTGCACAATGCCCATATCTCCTTTAAGCCTTGGACCTAAAGTCTTAAGATTAGGTTTTGCAATAAAGGTAAGGTTTTCAAATTCAGTAGCTGTAAGAACCTCTTTAGTATTGGATTGATCTTTAATTACATCTGTAAGAGATGATACACTTTCCAATACCTCATCATCTTGAGATACAACAGTGATGTCACTTACAGGCCATCTGAGCTTGTATCTTGCTATATCCCTTGCCCTTGCAACTGCTTCGATGATTTCCCTTACATTATCCATTTTTGCCTCAAGCTCTTCATCGATTAAAGCTTCATCATACATCCAATCGTCCATATGAATACTTTCAACAGCATTATCATCTAAGTTTTTGACAAGGTTTTCATATATCTCTTCAGATAAATGAGGAGTGATTGGAGCCATCAAATGAATTAAGGTATTGAGTGTTGTGTAAAGTGAATAGTATGCACCTAACTTATCTGGGTCATCGCTTTCCACCCAGGTTCTTCCTCTGATTAATCTTACATACCATCTGCTTAAGTCTTCAAGGATGAAATTATTGATTGCCCTTGTAGCCAAGTGGAAATGCACATCGTTGATTGCATCTCCTGCTTCCTTAGCAAGTGAATTTACACGGGACAATATCCATTTATCCTCATTACGCAATGTCACATTTGCATCAGGGCCATCCAATACGCATTTTGCAGGGTCAAATTCATCAAGAACCATATAGGTTGTTGAGAATACATATACATTCCAAAGGATATTGAACATCTTTTTGACATTGTTCAATTCATCCCAAACGAACTTAAGGTCATCCCATGGCTTGCAAGCCCATAAGAGGTAAAATCTAAGTACATCTGCACCATATTTTTCAATGACCTCTTCAGGCTGGACTACATTGCCTAAAGACTTACTCATCTTTTTGCCCTCTTCATCCAATACAAATCCGTGCATTAAAACCTTATTGTATGGAGCTTGGTCTAAAGCAATTACACCAGTACCTAATTGAGAATAGAACCATCCTCTTGTTTGGTCATGCCCTTCACAAATAAAGTCATAAGGATACCATTCATTAAACATTTCCTCTTCACGAGGATAGTAAAGTGCTGCCCAACCTGCAACTCCTGAGTCAATCCATACATCCAATACATCAGGAATACGTTCCATTGAGCCTCCGCAATCACATTTAATCAATACGTCATCAACATAAGGTCTGTGAACCAAATCCTCATCACTTGCAGTGATTTCATTGATTGATTCATTTTTAAGCTCTTCAACTGAACCGATTACCTTGATTTCACCACAGTCCGGACAGATCCAAATAGGTATAGGAATACCCCAGTATCTTTGTCTTGAAATGGTCCAATCCTTAGCATTAGCTACCCAATCATGGAATCTTCCTTCACCAGCCCATTTAGGTACCCATTCAACTCTATCAATTTCAGAAAGCATTTTATCTTTGATTTCAGGTACTTTGATAAACCATTGTTCTGTAGCTAAGTAGATGATAGGAGTTTTACATCTCCAACATACACCATATCTGTGATTAATTGTATCATGTTTATACATTAAATGTTGAGCAATTAAATCAGCAATAATGGTGTCATTCATGTCTTTGGTGAACCCTTCCGCATAGATTCCACCATCTTCAGTGAAACATCCTACTTCATCTACCGGGCAATGTATAGGAAGTCCCACTTTTTGACCGATTTCAAAATCCTCAGGACCATGTCCAGGAGCTGTGTGTACAAAACCGGTACCTTCACCTAATTCTACATGGTCTCCATGGAAAGTGGTGTGAACCAATTCATTTTCAGCTTCGATTTCCATTTGCTTAGGAACTTGTTCAGCTAAAGGATAAACATAAGACAAACCTAAAAGTTCAGATCCCTTTACGGTTTTGATGATTTCATACATCACTTCCTTTTCTTCCTCTATGATGTATTTCTTTTCCTTTGACTCTTCATCTTCAGGATCATATTTAGGATTTGGCAATTTGTTTTTGTGAATGACTTCAATTGGACCTAAAACAGTTTCCAACAACTCTTTTGCAATGATAAGGATTTCATCTTCGCCATCATTCAATCTTTCATCTACCTTTACAAAGGAATAGTCGAAATCCTCATTTAAACAAATGGCTAAGTTTCCAGGTAGGGTCCAAGGTGTGGTTGTCCATACAAGGAAAGACTGTTTCAAATCAGCGTAATCCCCATCGGTAATCAATTTTTCCTTCAATGGGAAACGTACATAAATTGAAGGGTCATCTCCATCAGTATAATCAATTTCAGCTGCAGCAAGTGCAGTTTGACAATGTGGACACCAGCTGATTACCCTTTGGTCACGGGTAAGCAAATTCTTTTCATGAGTTCTCTTCAATGTCCACCAAGCTGATTCCATATATTTAGGGTCTAAGGTCATGTAAGGGTTATCCCAATCAAACCAAACCCCTAAGCTTTTGAATTGTTCAGTCATGGCAACCTTATTTTCCATAGCAAATTCTTTACATTGCTTGATAAAGTTGTCTATACCATACTTCTCTTCAATTTCCTGTTTGGATTCAATTCCCAACAATTGCTCTACCTTATGTTCAATAGGCAATCCATGAGTATCCCAACCAGCTTGTCTTCTTAACTTAAACCCATTCATAGACTTATAACGGAGCAAGGTATCTTTAATGACCTTATTCCAGGTAGTACCTAAATGGATTTTTCCACTACAATATGGCGGTCCGTCTAAAAATGAATATTGTGGACCATTAGCTCGCAATTTATTTGTTTTTTCATAAATGTCAGAATCAGCCCAAAAATTTTGAACCTTTTCCTCTATTTTCTTAAAGTCATAGCTTTTCTCTGCCTCTATTAACGGCATATCGATTCTCCTAATAAATGTGATTTAAAATCTTTAATGATTAAATAAAAATTATCTTCAATATTTTAGATAAATGCATTAAATAAATTATAGATTCATAGAGATGAATGAAAATAATTTGATTTTAATGAATTGAAACAAAATAGAAAATATAAATTATTATGATTTATATTTCTTATTTTGAATATAAATAAACTTTATTATTATTAATCTTTATAACGATAATATTTTTATATAAATATAATATTATGAGGAAATTAAAAAATTATAATTTGCTTGTTAAATTGATTTTAAAGTGTAAAAAAGTTTTTAAAAATAAAAATATTTATAAATATCAAAAATATATAGAAAATAAGATAGTTATGGATATTAAATTGAAAAATAGGAAAAATAAAAAGAATAAAAATTTGTATTCACTGCATATTAAAAAATCAAATGAAAAAATTGTAGAGATAAAAATAGCCAATGATTATTTCAGTCGTTTAATGGGACTTATGTTTAGAAAAAATGCAAAAAATCCCTTATTGCTTGAAATTCCCAATAAACTTAGCAAAAAGGAAAGATCTTCGATTCATAGCTTCTTTATGAGATTTGAGATAGTTATTGTTTTTATTGATAAGAACAATATTGTCTATGAAATAGCAGATTTAAAGCCTTGGAATTATTATGTACCTAAAAGACCAGCTAAATATATAGTGGAATTTGACAAGAAGGAATTCGATGACTGTTTGAAAATAGGTGATGAGATAGAAATAAAATAGAATATTATCAAAACTATAAAAAAGAATAAAAAAAGGCAATAAACTAAAAATATTAACAAAACCAAAACAAAATAAAAAAAAAAAGACAATGCACTAAAAATATTAACAAAACCAAAACAAAATAAAAAAAAAAAAAAAAAAAAATAAGGCAGTAAACTAAAATATTAACAAAACTTAATGAAATAGGATTATAGGATGATAAGGAGATGATAAAATAGGATACTTACATCCTATAATATTGGATATACAATTGCTTCTTGCTCATCATTTGGAGAAACATACTTTGCAAAAGCACCATCCTCCAAATCAATATCCAAACCTAAATCTCCACTATAATTACCTTTATAATTATCATCCGGATTTGAAGACACATCTGGAAGATACCAAGGCCAAAATATATCCTTAAATGTTGGCTTATATTTACTATCAATAACCTTTAAGAGACGATTAATTTCATTAGGATCTAAGAGAAGATTACCTGCATTATCATGCACATAGCCATGAACGTCGCTTTTAAAAGATTGTACAGTTTCACCCTTATAATTAATTAACTCTATACTTCTTAATCTACCAACATCATAATTTTTTGTTCCAATACGAACCCTATAGAGTGGATTACCCTTCATATCATAAGGGACACCATCATCATTAAGCACAATCTCTTTAGGATCAACTTTTTTTCCAGTTTGAGTAAAATAGTCATTGCCTTCCACATATTTAATTTTTACATTGCTTCTATGTGCATAAAATGGATTACCACAGCTATCATAAAGAACATTGTTTTTATCAGTAAATATATGAGAGACAATATCACTTCTTTCTTGAGAACAAAAGTTTTTCTCATTAAATTTTATTGGAGCTCCATCAGCATCATATAGGGTCATCCCGTCATAAATTTTTTCACCATCTGCTGTATAAGCATTAAATTTTGCATCTTCAAACTTAACCTGGTCGATAACCTTTCCATCTATAGTATATATTTTAGTAGATTCTGGTCCTACAGCAATCTGCCCAATGTTATTATTGGATATATCATAGTCAGTATATTTTCCAAAAGATGGCTTTGGTTTTCCAACAGGCCGTACAAGATCCCCACCTTCACTTTGAACATCAGATATGATACTAGCATCAGACTTTTCCCCGATAATATCATTATAATAATTATTCATATCGTTGAAATTATCACTAATCTCATTTTCTTCTATTAACAAATTCGGCTCATTACCACCAAAATCATTCACAATATCATTTGTACTCTCAATCTTAATATTATTTCCACCATCATTCATAATATTATTTCCACCATCATTCATAATATTATTTCCACCATCATTCATAATATTATTTCCACCATCATTCATAATATTGCCTTCTGCTTTACCCTTCTCAAAGAAATTAGCCTTTTCCGCAGCTATCTTCTTATATTCCCTAATGGATTTAATAGTCTGAGAAAACATAAAACCTATCAAAGCAGCAGAAGCACCTAACATAGCAAAACGCT
>NZ_CACXNW010000018.1 GCF_902769175.1 uncultured Methanobrevibacter sp. | reverse complement strand
AAAAAGAGTAAAAAAATGAAAAAATACTTAAAAAAAATAAAAACTAAAAGAAAAATAAAAATCTGAAATATGAAAAAAAAACTAAAAGAAAAATAAAAAATCCGAAATATAAAAAAATAAAATTAAAAGAACAATTAAAAACCATATGGCTAAAAACTATTCCCAGACAAAAAAAACTTATTTTAATTCACAAGCAACCAAAATGAAAATATTTTGGTCAAGGTTTTTGAGGCGAAGCCTCAAAAAGCTTGGCTATTTAATAATCAACTTACCAGTCTTGTTTACTGTTTTGTATGTGCTGTCTCCAGCATATTTTGCAGTAAAACTGTAGGTTCCTTTTTTATTTAAGCTTACGTTAACGCTTGCAACACCTTTAGCATTTGTTTGTGCCTTGTAGGTTTTTCCATTAACTTTGAAAGTGATCCATTTATCTTTAATAGGGTTTCCCTTTGCAGATTTAAAGGTTGCAGTCAATGTTTTAGTCTTAACGCTTGCTGCGTAAGATTTGTTAGGAGCAACTAAAGTAGGTTTTTGAGTGTCTACAGTGATTTTTGCCACAGCAAAGGAAGCATTGTAGTCATCATTACCAAGCAAACAGATAGCGAAAATGTAATCTCCCTTATAACCAAGATTGATTTGCAATTTAGCATAACCATTTTCATCGGTACAGATTCCGTCCTTTTCAAAGGTGTAGACAACACCATTGAATCCTATTTGCATAGGAGTGTTAGCCATTGAATTGCCATTTTCATCCAATAATCTCCATGTGAAATACTCCCCTGTCTTTCCACCATCCGCTGGAGAAATAGCAGTGGTTTTCATATCCTTAAATACAATCTTAGTTGGTGTTCTTTGACTGGAAGCAAGAGGATTAATTACAGCTCCATTGTTTCCATTTACACTATTTAATATTCCATCATCAAAACTAGCCAATTTATTAGCAGAGTCTTCTAAAATAAGTTTTTCATCTACTTTGTCTAAATAATTGGCAGTTTCATCCTCTGAATCCCCAATATATGATTCACAAAGATTCGCTTGATCAACAGTCTTCAGAATTTGATCTTCATCATTTAAGCCAATATCATCCACTTGACTTAATCCCATATCTTCATTTTCTAGCATTACTGAGTCTAATCCGTCATGGTCAGCTGCGCTGACAGAATTAGCCCCCAATAAAATAAAGACTAGTAAAAATGAAAAAACAAATGTAAACTTTTTCACAGTTTTCCTCCTCATTAATTAGTTTTCTCAAAAGTATTATAATTTTTGTCCATTATAATATTTATAATAATATAACTATTTGTCATAAAACGAACTTATGACACTGAAAAATAAAAAGAAGATGCAAGTAATTTAAACAAAAAAATAAGGAAATTAAAAAAATCGTGAAAAAAAGAAAAAATAACAAAATAGACTAAAAAATACTTAAAAAAAAAAAATAAAAATTAAAAGAATAGCATAAAAACTATTCCCTTTTCGAAATAAGAAAAAATAACAAAATAGACTAAAAAATACTTAAATAAAAAATAAAAATTAAAAGAATAGCATAAAAACTATTCTTTTTTTCTAAATGCTTATTTTAATATCAAAAACCATAAAAAACCAAAATGAAAATATTTTTGGTCAAGGTTTTGCGCCCTGAAGGGGCGGAAAAGCTTGGCGGAAAGCTTGGGTCAAAAGATTGGGCGTAAGCATAGTTAGTTAATAGTCAACTTACCAGTTTTATTTACTGCAGTGTATGTGCTGTCTCCTGCAAATTTAGCAGTGAAACTATAGGTTCCTTTCTTATTTAAGCTTACGTTAACGCTTGCAAGACCTTTTGCATTTGTTTGTGCCTTGTAGGTTTTTCCATTAACCTTAAAAGTGACCCATTTACCTGCAATTGGATTTCCCTTTGCAGTTTTAAAGGTTACAGTTAATGTCTTAATCTTAGCGCTTGCAGCATAAGACTTGTTAGGAACAAGCAATGTGCCTTTTTGAGTGTCTACAGTAATCTTAGCTACAACAAATGAGGCATTGTAGTCATCACCACCAAGGAAACAGACTGCAAATGTGTAAACACCCTTATAACCAAGATTTATTTGCAATTTAGCATAACCATTTTCATCGGTACAGATTCCATCCTTTTCATAGGTGTAGACAACACCATTGAATCCTATTTGCATAGGAGCATTAGCCATCGGATTGCCATTTTCATCAACCAATCTCCATATGAAATACTCTCCTGTCTTTCCACCATCCGCTGGAGAAATAGCAACAGTTTTCATATCCTTAAATACAATATTAGTTGGTGTTCTTGAGCTGTAAGCAGGTGGATAAACTACCTCAAATTCCTTAACGCCATCAATATTATTCACTATTCCATCATCATTCAATACTACTCCAAGAGAATAATTACCTTCCTCTAAGGGCAAAGAGATATTTCCCTTACCATTAGCTACATAGAGAGGATAATAATTTCCGCTTACATTCATGATGTAAATACCATCAATATTTGCCTCTAATGAAATGATAACAGTATTGTTTTCGCCATATCCAACATAGTATCTTATATCCCTTGAAAATGGGAAAATTTCAAAGCTGGCATTTGTAACATGTGTCTCATAGTTAGGATTATCAAAAGACGCATTAGCTTCATAGGTTCTAGGAGGCAAAATGCAATATGTAGAACCCTTTCCACCTTCAACAGAAATGAGCTTAGACACTCCCCCAACATTAAGAACATATATTCCATCAACATCAGCAGTAATGGTTATGTTGACAGAATCAATGGCTTCCTTCTGAACATATGCAGAGACTAAAACCTCATTAACCACTTTCCGAACAGTGAATTCAACATCGACAACATCAGTATTGTAATTCGGATTGTCAAAGCTTACTTTTGCAGCATAACTGCCCGCATCCAAATAAATCAGATTATATCCAATCCTATTTTTAACCTCCACATCAAATATTGTTCCATTAATATCCAAAGTGTAATTGCCATCAGCATCTGCAGAAATGATGATTAATGTAGGTTCGCCATATATAACATCATCAACACGTACATCTAAATTATTCTCTGCTTTAAGAACATTAAAATTAATGGAAGTGGTTCCAATAATCTTATAATTGGCATCATCATATGTCAAAGTAGCTTCATAATTTCCTGCAGGCAATCTCTTGGAAACATTTGTCACAGCAGAACCATCAAAGACCAAGCGTATGAGAGATCCATTGATATCAATAGTGTATTTTCCCCCATGGTCATCAACCATGACTTCAAAAACTGATGGGTTGCCATAAACAACATCATGAGTAAGGAAAGATGCAAAAACATGACCCTTCAGTATATTGAATATAGTGGAATCTTCGCTTGCTGAGTGATTTTCATCACCATTATTGATAACAGTAAGATTATAATGGCCTACAGGCAAGATAGGAATGCCAAACCATATTCCAGAAAGGTTTTCATTCATGAATACAATATTTCCATCACAATCATAGACAATTACACTGAAAGTAGTTAGATTCTCAGCTTCGACTTTAACATCATACTCATGAGGATATTCAAACTCTTCTATTTCAGGAACATCTATAGAGGAATTAGCTTTCAATAACTTAAACAGTTTGGAGTCTTCACTTGGGTAAATTTCAACATTGCCTATATTGAAAACAGTAATCTTATAATAATCAGGACTTAAAGGCAAATCAGCAATTGAAACATAATAATCATCAGTCAATGTATCAAGATAAACTGTTCCATTTAAATCAGTGATAAGAACCCTGACTTCTTCGGAACGATTTACAATATCGAAAAAATGTCTTCTGGAATATTTGGATAAGTATACTCAACTTTATCCTCTAAGTCAATATCAACAGAACTTGAAGATTTATTTAAAACCAAATCAATAGTTGAACCTATATAATCATAATAGAGGTCATCAAAATGGTATGCATTAACCTTGTAATAATAATGATCCAAATCAGTAGGATTGAACTCAATTCTACCATCATCATCAGTTAATAATGTCACATTCTTAACTGTAACCATTCCAATGTAATCAATAATTTCAATAGTGACTTCAATACCAGAAGTGGCTAATGTAGGATAAGAATCATCACTGTTTACCACTCTTCCTTTCCAATAGCTAACATTACGGAAGGATGCATTTGATTCTACAACAACTCCATTAATATATAAATTGCCGCCGTAAAGCTGAACCATAATCCTATGTTTTTCATAAGTCAACTCTAACTCTGTAGATATCTCCTTATTGTTAAGGAAAATGCTGTTTTCAGCATCTAAGCTATTTGCATTCAATGCAGAAGCAGTTTTAGCTTGGTTTCCATCGAAATTAGAGTTATTAACTACTGCATCACCAGTACAGTAAACTCCACCACCATAAGATGCAGTATTATTAAAGAAATTTGAATTATTTATTATGCAATTTCCATTAACTTGAAGGGCACCACCGCTATTGCCCACAGAGTTATTGATGAAAGTACAGTTTTCAATGAAAACAAAGTCATTAGATAAAACCGCACCACCATTATTAGCAATACCATTGACAAAATTAATGTTTTTCAAAACAATATTTTTGGCTTTAATGTCAAATATTCTAGCAAGGCCAGTTCCATCAATAGTATGACCTTAACCATCAACAACAAAATTGTCCTTGGATATCACAACACCATTCTTATAGTCTCCATCATTAACTGAACTGAAGATATAGTCATTATCCAACTTCAATTCATTACCAGTTGCACGATTTATCTTATTTTGAAGTGTTGTAAACTCATAAAGATCTTCAGGAGTTGATTTGCTTTTAATTTCAAATGGCACTTGGATTGAATCTTTGATGAAAAATCCTTGACCATCAAATTCCACCATAAAAGAATAGTTTCCAACTTCCAAATCATGAACATCCAGATATGCATATCCATAACCTTTGTTAAGATGTACAGTTTCATTGCCATTTCCAAAGCGAACTAAACAGTCTCCAGTAATTGATTGGTTTGAATACACTCCACAAAAATATTATCTTCTTCACCTTTGATTACAGAACTGCATTTAGCAGATAACTGAGGGTCTAAAAAACTAATGTTATCATTAAGGACTTCCCTACCAAAAACTTTAACGATAAAAGGCAATTGACATAATTCATTAGGCAATATAGTTATATCAATAGCATTATTCCTAACAGAATATTCAAACTTTTTAAGTTTGGTTTCATCAAAGACAAATGAAACATCCTCAGGCTTTATATTTAATGCATAACTAGCCGGGAAAGTGTAGCAAGTTGAAAATATAATCCTAATATCGTTAGTTAGACTACCCGGATTTAATTCATAGTCTGTGATAAGATAATCCACATCCTTTCCAATCCAATATTTCTCAGGGGCATAAGGTAGATTACAGTAAACTAAAGCATTGCTAAAATCAGGATTATTAGTACCATACCACTTTTGATTAGCATCGGAATAGTGAGTTGTGGAATATACAATTGTACCTTTTTTTGCAGTATTGCCTAAAAAAATATTTCCTTTTGTCTCCACTATAGAACATGAATAAATTGCTCCACCTCTATCATCTGCATGATTGTCTATAAATACACATGATTGACATGAATATCCTCCTACTTTAGAATAAATTGCACCACCTTCTCCTCCAGAGGCAGTATTTCTTATAAATGTAGAGCCTTCTATACTATTAAATCTTAATTCATTAATATATAATACCCCACCATTGTCTCCTGCAACATTTCCTTCAAAATAAAGAGGATCTTGATATATCCATAGGCAACCTGCTACATAAACTGCTCCACCACTATCTTCAGCACGATTATTAATAAATCTGCACCCCTTAAGGCGTAGGTCAGTTTTTGAGTAAACTGCACCACCATCTCCATCATCACGAACAGTATTAGAATCAAAAGTGCAATGATAAAGTTCCAACTTACCGTCAGTTCTTACGGCACCACCACATACCTCTTCAACCATATTTCCAATAAAAGTGGAATCATTTATTATCAATGTGTTGCCGCTTCTATCAGCTACTGCACCTCCACTATCCTTAGCATAGCAATTTTTAAATGTACAATTGACTATAGTACCACTTCCAGAACCTTCAATGGAGATGGCTCCACCATTATCACCATCATTATTATAACAGTTAATGAATTTAATATTCTTAAAGGTAACATGACTGGACTTGATTACAAAATAATGGTCATGATGGTCACTTCCAGCTAAATCAATAGTATGTCCTTGCCCATCAATGATTAAGTCCTTGGTACCAGCATAAGTGATAATTAGCTTATCATTAATTGTTTTGATGTCACGACATAAGCGAAGGGTGTTTGAATGTTCCTCTGGAATTTCTTCCTGATATATTACAGAGAGATAATGGCGTAAGCTTTCACCTTGATCTGTACCACGAAGTTGCATATATGATATGAATAAGTTAAGATCTTCCAAATCATTAGCAAAACATCTTACATCTGGAAGAGAATCATCTTCAAGAATGCCTTCTGCACCATTTGCTTCAACAACAGGTTCGACTACAGAAGAAGAAAGAGCAGAATCCACACCAACAGACCCCACTACAGAAGAAGAAAGAGCAGAATCCACACCAACAGACTCAACTACAGAAGAAGGATGAGCAGAATCGTCATTGACAAGATTTTCTTCATCAGCAGGTTCTTCTAAAATAAGTTCATCATCAACACTGCCTAAATCATTGGCAGAGACATCTTGTGAATATCCAATATCGGTTTCACAAAGATTTGCTTGATTATTATCATTATTTAAAATTTGTTTTTCTTGATTTGAGCCAATTGCATCTTCTTGACTTAAACATATATCCTCATTTTCTAGCATTACTGGGTCTGGTCCATCAGCATCAGCTGCACTGACAGAACAAATCCCAAATAAAATTAAAACTAGTAAAAATGAAAAAATAAGAGTATATTTTTTCACAGTTTTCCTCCCATTATTTAGTTTCTTAAAATAGTTAATATTTAACATATTAATTATGTGCATTATAATATTTATAATTATTATAACTATTCATTATAGCAAAAATGTTTAATTGCAAAAACCAAAAATAATCCTCTAAAATGATTTAAACTTAGAATAAAAGATAATAAAACAGAAAAAAAATGAAAAAGATAATGAAAAAGATAATGAAAAAAAAACAAGCCAAAATCTTAAAAAAAAAAAACAAGATAATAAAAAATATTAAAAAAATGCAAAAAACACCTAAAAAAAAATAAAAATTAAAAGAATAGCATTTAAACTATTCTTTTTTCTAAATGCTCATTTTATTTATTCAAAACCAAAATGAAAATATTTTTGGTCAAGGTTTTGCGCCCCGAAGGGGCGGAAAAGCTTGGCGAAAAAGCTTGGCTATTTAATAGTCAACTTACCCGCCTTGTTTACTGCAGTGTATGTGCTGTCTCCGGCATATTTTGCAGTGAAGCTGTAGGTTCCTTTCTTATTTAAGCTTACGTTAACGCTTGCAACACCTTTTGCATTTGTTTGTGCCTTGTAGGTTTTTCCATTAACCTTGAAAGTGATCCATTTATTTGCAATAGGGTTTCCTTTTGCAGTCTTGAATGTTGCAGTTAATGTTTTTGTCTTAGCGCTTGCTGCGTAAGACTTGTTAGGAACAACCAATGTGCCTTTTTGAGTGTCTACAGTGATTTTCGCTACAACAAATGAAGCATTGTAGTCATCGTCACCAAGGAAACAGATTGCAAAGGTGTAAACTCCTTTATAACCAAGGTTGATTTGCAATTTAGCATATCCGTCAGCATCGGTAATGATTCCATCCTTTTCAGCAGTGTATACAACACCATTGAATCCTATTTGCATAGGAGTGTTAGCCATTGGATTGCCATTTTGATCAACTAATCTCCATGTGAAGTATTCTCCTGTTTTTCCACCATCAGCAGGAGAAACAGCAACAGTCTTCATATCTTCAAAGATAATCTTAGTTGGTGTTCTTTGACTGGAAGCAGGCTGATGAACCACTTCAAATCCATTAGAACCATGAACAGTATTTAGGAATCCCTCATTGGTCAATATCGGTTCAATAGTATAACTGCCCTCATCTAAAGACAGGGAAATGTTTCCCTTACCATCAACTATATAGATAGGATGATACTCTCCTTATTATTCTCCTTTATATTATTAATTTTATATATATATCAACTATATAGATAGGATGATACTCTCCACTGACATTAAACATATAGACTCCATCAATATTGGATTCTGCTAAAATAATTTTGGAATTGTTTTCTCCATCCTTAACAACAATATTGATTTCCCTTTGAATTACTGGAACTACAAAGCTGGTGTTATGTATAACTGTCTCATAGTTAGGGTTATGGAAAAATCCATTAACAGTATAGCTTCCTGGAGACAATACTAAAAAGATGAATGCCCTTCCATTCACAACTTCCATACCTTTTCGCATGTCATTAATAACAACATTACAGTATCCATCAGCTTTAGCCTTAATGGCTATGGAGACATGATCAGGGAAGTCTTCTGATACATCTGCAATGATAAATACCTCATTTAATGCAGGATTGACAGTAAATGTAACAATGTTGGCAACAGTATCATAATTAGGATTATCGAAGCTTGCAGTTGCATAATAAGTGCCTGCAGCACCTAATTCCAATTCAATGGACCCAGTATTATTTATCACTTCAACATCATATACTGTTCCATTTACATCAAGGGAATAGATTCCATCGATATCTGCAGTAATACCAATTAATGCTAAATTGCCGAAAGTCACATCATCTACTTGGACAATCACATTGTTTGGACTTTGGAGAACTTTGAAAGTATTGTAAGTGACTCCCATAAGTTCATAATTGGTATCGTCATATGATAAGGTCGCTTCATAGTCTCCTGCAGGCAGTGACATTGAAAGATTAGCCTTACCATTTTCAGGGATTAAAAAGTGATTGATCCTTCCACTAACGTTAAGAGTGTAGTATCCACCTTTAGCAACTAAAATTTCGAAAACGGTTCGGTTGCCATAATAAACGTCATGAACAAGGAAAGATGCCAAAATAACACCTGGCTTAATGTTTAATATAGCAGAGTCTTCGCTTTCAAAGTGATTTTCATTACCATTGTTTATCACTGTTAAGTTGTATTGGCCAACAGGCAATACAGGAATGTCAAACCATTGTTGAGGATAATTTAACTCTTCAAATACGACATTTCCATCCATATCATAAACAGTTATATTTAAGCTTGTAAAGTTTTGAGCTTCAACCCCCAATTCAAATGGATGAGGGTAATTCACTTCCCCAATTTCAGGAAGGCTTACAGTGGTATTTGCCTTTAATACTTTGAATAGCTTAGATTCCTTGCTTGGCTCAATTTCCATATTACCAACATTGAAAACGGTTATATTATAATAGCCACGGCTTAAAGGCAAATCACTAATCACTACATAATCATCATCAGTTAACTGATTTAAATAGACATTTCCATCCATATCAGTAATGTTAACTATGACCTCTTCTGTACGATTAACAATAGTGAAATAAATCCTATCTGGAATATTAGGATAATTGAATTCAGCCTTATCCTCCATATCAATACTTACAGAACTTGAATTTTGATATACTATAAAGTCTCCAGTTGTATTTATATAAGTGTAATATGCATCATCTGGATGGCATACATTAAATTTATACAATGGATGTTCTAAATCAGTCGGATTAAAGTATACCTTACCATCTTTATCAGTTACTAAAGTGACATTTTTAACAAGTTCCATACCAATATAGTCAATGACCTCTATATTGATACTTACACCAGGATTACTTATTTCAGGAATTTCATCATCAGTATTGACTATTGCACCATTCCAATATGTGACATTTTCAAAATGCACAACATTTGCTGTAACTGCATTGATATAGAGATTGTAACTACTAAATGTAATCTCAGCCCTATGATTCTCATAAGCCATTTCTAAATTGTATGAATCCCCCTTATTTTCAAGGAAAAGGCTGTCTTTAATCATTAGAATATTATAAGAGTATATTGCTGAACCAATAAATGCATAATTTCCAGTGAAATTGGAATCTCTTACAAGCAGGTACGCATTAGCACATATTGCACCACCATAAACTACTGCAGTATTATTGAAGAAATTGGAACCTTCAAGGACAGCATCATTTATCAAGTAGATTGCACCTCCATCATCAGCAGAGTTTCCAGTGAAATTACATGTTTCAATAGCACCGCCATTAAAGTAGACAGCACCACCTACAGTTGCATAATTGAAAGAGAAAATGCAGTCCTTCATTAAACCATCATTAATATAGACAGCACCGCCATCATCAGCAGAGTTTCCAGTGAAATTACATCCTTTCACAGAACCGCCATTCAATTAAATGGCACCGCCATCTTTAGCATTATTATCTGCAAAACTACAATTTTCAATCAAACCATAATTAAAGTAAACAGCACCGCCATTAACTGCAGCATTGTTATCGGAAAAATTGGAATTTATTAGAGTTCCTTCAGCAGCAAAATAGACTGCACCAGCTTCATTTGCAGAATTTCCAGTGAAGGTACAATTATCCACAATACCCTTTTTATTGAAAAATATGGCTCCACCTGCAGTTGAAGACTTACCATTAATGATATTTAGATTTCTTATTGTGACATTTTCAGCTGGAATCATAAATATCCTAGCAAGTTGAATTGCATCAATGCTATGTCCGTTTCCATCAAAGACAAAATTGTCACAGGATATTATAACCCCATCTACATAATCCCCATCATTTTCTGGAGAGAATAGATAGTCATGGTCCAAGACCAATTCGTTATCGGTTGCATGGATTATCTTGTTTTGAAGTGTTGTAAACTCATATACATTTTCAGGAGTGGATTTCTCCTTAACTTCAAAGGATATGAGAGCAGTGACCTTAGCGAAGAAATCAGTACCAGGATAATTTACAAGAGCATCATACTTTCTACAATCCCAAGCAGAAATATTTAAAGGTGCACATCCATAACCATTGGTGATATTTACAATAAAGGAACTTGGAATCAAACCATTGACAGTCACTTCACCGTTAATTCTTTCATCCAAAAATACTTCAAGCAACTCAATGTCCTCATCACCTTGGATTATATTATAACAGTGGATAGAGAGTTGAGGATCAATCCTATTAAAATCGAAAGATGAAGTAAATGGAACTCCATAGACTTTAAGAGTGACATTTATCCTGCCAAAGTCTGTAGTGACTACAGTTGCATTGATGTCATTATTCCTTATGAGCACATCCAATACATCCACTTTCTTATCAAAAGTATATGCAAGATCAGAAGGTGTTACGAAAAATTCATTTTGAGGAATTTCACCATTTTTTGTCCTGAATCCTGCAATAATATTAAAGTAATCGCCCATTGATTCTACATCAAAAAGATTGAAAACACAATAGTTATTATCTACATCTGAACGACGACGTGCCTCATTATAATTCACAAAAGCATTATTGAAATTAGGATTGTTGGTCCCATACCAGTTTTGATAAGCCCTTGTTGATAAAGCATTAGAATATGCTATATTTCCATAATCTCCTGCAGAGTTACCTATAAAAATATTATTGATTAACTCCAATTCAATATGATTACCTATATTTTGGTATATTGCACCTCCTTCATCATCAGCTTTATTTCCTATAAAGACACAGGAACTAATAGAGCGTGATGATTCGGTTATATAAAAAGAAATTGCTCCACCTTGATAAGTTAAAACTTCATTACCTATAAAAACCAAATTTTTAAGAGGATTAAGGAAATGGATTATGCACATTGCTCCCCCATGTTCATCAGCCATATTATCAAAGAAGTAACTGGGAGTGTCCTTATTATCTACATCAATGGCATAAACTGCACCTCCATCAGCATCTGCATAATTATTTCTAAAAGTACATCCATCAAGAGTTAATGGAGGAGCATCAACGTTAGAATAAACAGCACCTCCAAAAAAGTCTGCTTTATTAGATTGGAAAGTGGAATTAATGAGTGTTACCTTACCTGAAGAGCAAATAGCACCACCACTCTTATCATCAGCCTCATTTCCAATGAAAGTGGAATTTATTACAGTTAAAGTGCTGCCGGAACCCGCATATATGGCCCCACCATAATCATCCGCCCAACAGTTCTTAAAAGTAGAATTGATTATTGTGCAAGTTCCAGAACTTAAAAATGAAATTGCTCCACCATCACCTGTATCATCATTATATCCATTAATGAAATTAATATTCTTAAAGGTGACACTACCTGAAGAGACTTTAATGTAATTATCGTGGTCGTCGTTTCCTCCAAGATTAACAGTGTTGCCTTGTCCATCTATGGTAATATCCTTTCCATGTGTAAGACATATTACTATCTTTTGGTCAAGAGCCCTAACATCATAATGTAAAATGAGAGTGTTGCTGTGTTCCTTTGGAATTGCTTCCTGGTAAACATTTGACAGATATTCACGAATTACTTCTCCTTCTGGAGTGCCACTTAAATCCATCATGGCGATATATAAATTAAGATCTCCTAAATCAACAGCCATACACTTTACATCAGGAAGAGAATCGCCAAGTTTTCCATCTGAATTATCTTCAACACTAATTGCATTATCAACAGATTCATCCGCTGGAGAGGAAAGTGCAGATTTTCCACTGTCTTCATTTCCATCAGCAGGTTCATCTAAAATAAGTTTTTCATCATTTACACTACTAATATCATCAGTAGCTTCATTTTCCATCAAGTTTTCATTAAAATTAGTTTCGCCTTGATTTATTTCAAGATTCTCATTTTCTAGCATTAGTGGGTCTGAATCATCAATTTCAGCTGCACTTGCGCAACTGACCCCCACTAAAAGTAAAACTAGTAAAATAGAAAAAATAATAGTATATTTTTTCATCATTTTCCTCCTTTATTACACTAGTTAATATAGTTAATATTAAACGTTAATGTATTATATATTTTAATATTTATTTTTGATATAATTTTTTAATATTTTATTTTAAACAATCATATTAATTTTTATAAAAAAGTAGTTCATAAAAGATGAAAAATTCAAAAAAAATGAAAGTTAACAAAAAATAAAAAGAAAAAAAATGAAAAACTACTAAAAATAAAAAAATGGCTTTGTTGAAATCCTATAAATTTATATAAAAATTTTTAAAAATTAATGTTAAAAATATTTAAAATAAAATTTTAAAAAAGGTTTTCAACAGCACCCTAAAAAAATAAAAGAAAAGCAAATCAATAAAAAAAGGAAAAAAATTTAAAAAAACAATGAAAAAGAAAAAGTTGCAGATGTTTTAAACATCCACGATTTAACTTATTTTATTACCAAATTTGCAGTCTTGTTCACTGCTGCATAGGTACTGTCTCCAGCATACTTAGCTGTGACCTTGTAAGTTCCTGCCTTGCTAATGCTTAGATTGAGACTTGCAACACCCTTATCATTTGTTTTGGCATTATATGTTTTGCCGTTTACAGTAAATGAAATCCATTTTCCTGCAATGACTTTTCCAACAGCGGATTTAAAGCTTGCAGTCAAGGTCTTGGTTTTGGCGCTTGCTTTGTAAGACTTGTTAGGAACAGTCAAGCTAGGTTTTTGAACATCTACATGAATCTTTGCAACTGCAAATGATGCATTGTAGTTTTCATTTCCTAAGAAGCATATTGCAAATGTGTAGTCTCCTTTGTATCCAAGGTTTATTTGGAGTTTTGCAGTACCATTTTCATCTGTACAGATTCCATCCTTTTCATAGGTGTATACTACACCGTTGAATCCGATTTGCATAGGAGCGTTAGCAATTGCTTTTCCGTTTGCATCTTTCAATGTGAAGTAGAACCATTCGCCAGTTTTGCCTTCAACAGGTGCAACAGCTATTGTGTTCATATTCTCAAATTCAATCAATGTAGCGTTCTTGGCTACAACAAAGTAATTTGTGCCAATTGAAGAGGAATGAGTTGCGTTTCCTTGGAAGCTTGCTACAATAGGATAAGTGTCTGCACTTAAATTTTCAATCTCAAGTGAACCTACACCATCAGTTATATCTACCTCTTGGGCCTTATCTTCAACAGTCACATTAAGCTTTCCATTTAATTTGATACCCTCAGAATCAATGAATGTGAAGTTAATCACTGCCTTTTCTCCATAAGAGATATTATTTACAGTTACTGTAATGCTAGTATTCAAAACAGGACTCAAAGTGGATAAATAGAGGTAATCAGAACTTGTAAGATAGTTATTGTTTCCTTTAAATACTGCATAAGCAGCATGAGATCCTGTTGCCAAATTGCTGAGGTCACACTCATAAACTCCATTAGATGTGGTTATTTCCTGTTGATTATCATCAATGGTCAAGTAAACTGTTTCGTTGAGTTTTTCACCATTTATTCCATCGAGAGTGACAGTTAACTTGTCATCTGCATAAGCAAGAGCAAGATTTGAGTTTGCTTTTTCTACAAGCACTTTCACACCTTTTGTCTCGGAAATGTAATGAGTTTCAACGAAATCATCCAAGAAATGAGCATTAAAATCCCATACTCCTGCAACTGTAGCTTGAAGGTCCCTTGTACCTTTACCTCCTTGAACAGATACAATAAAAATCATAGGCTGCATACCATCGTTTATATCACAGACAAGGCTTCCAGTTAAATTGTTTCCTGCAGAGTCAGTTACATTTTCAACAGTTACAGTAAGAAAATCACCATATGTACCATTGGAAACAATCATATCAAAGTATGCTGAATTGAAGATAAAGGCAATTTTTTCTGTGTCATTTACAACAGCATTGTACTTATCATTGCCATCGAACCTTACAGTAATCGGATAAGTTCACGGTAATTCATTCATAATATCTCTCCTTCAATAATTTCCATCGAACCTTACAGTAATCGGATAAGTTCCGCCAGGCAAGTCAGGGATATCCATGTAATCTTCCCCATCAATTAATGTTTCATAGTAATATCTGCCATTTACCTCAACAAGGACATTAGCATCTATAGCTTCACCAGTAAAAGGATCAGTGAGCCTAATGCTAATGTAAGCAGTATCTCCAGGCATTAAATCATTTTTTCCAACCATAACCTCCAGTTTAGGACTTATTTTAGCATCAACCTCACATATATTTATATTAGCAGTTTTAGTCACGGATATGTGGTTTTCATCAGTGATTGTTGTTAATTCCAATGTGTGATTTCCAATAGCCAATATTGGGATTTCAATTGAAAAATCATCCACTTCTAATTCATTGCCATCAATCTTTGCAATAAGACCTACAGCACCTTCAGCCTTAGGAGTTATCTTGATTGAAGTTCCTTAAACTAAAGTTAAATCCCAAACACTTAAAGTTGAAATTGCCTTCTCTACAGTCAGCCTAGCAGTAGTGGAATTGGCAGAATAATTGCTGTCAGCAGAATATTCTGCAGTGATGCAATACTCGCCAGCAGCCAAACCTGTGAAAAGGGCTTTTGCTATGCCGTTCTCAACAGTGACATTCTTTGAACTTTCGTTAACAGAAATTGTTATCTTCTGGCCATTGATGGCTTCAGGTACCTCCACAACAACTTCAGCGGTTTCACCATAAGAAATAGTCATATCTTTGACTTTAATTGGAACATCCTTTGTGATGACGATAATTCCATTATTGATTGTTACATCATCCAGCCCCCAGTATGATGCAGAGACATTATATTCACCAGGATTGTCAAATAAATAGGTTGACCACCATTTGCCTTCACCACTATAGTTTGCAATAACACTAGTGCCATTAGGAAGTATAAACACTAATATACCACCTACAACATCGTTTCTTGTATTTGATTCGGCAGTGATGTTTACCGCCCCTGATTTACTTGTCATGGAGGTCACGTTTACATAAAATTGCATGTTTGTTATCATGCATTCAGTATAGGTATAATATGAATCCTCCTTATGTCGAGCAAGAACAAAATAATCTCCTTCAACATTCTCTAAAACAATTCGGCCATTATTATCTGTAACCCTATTACTGTCTATAACAACGACACCATTAACTAACAAGAATACAGAGACGTTTTGACCGGCTTCATACTCAGATCTGGCCATTGGAAAAGGACCAGTGTGTTCAATGCCTCTTGAACCCCAATAAGTCAAATTGGAATATCTTATATCACAATTAGAATAAATTGCATTGAAAAGATTATCACGACCAGTGAAAGAAATTACAATATCGCTTCCATTCTTGACCATTTCTAAAGGGTATGCATCTGCCGGTTATTTAAGAAAAGTGAATTTGAAACTGATATAGTGGCGGAAGAACGTATGAAGTAAAGTGCAGAACCTGCAAAAGCATTATTGAATGTGAAATCACAATTTGCCATAGTACTGGATGAACTATCCTCACCAAAGTAAATTGCACCACCTGAACTTAATGCAGAGTTATTAACAAAAGTAGAACCTGTTGCAGTACCTACCTTTTCAAAGGCAATAGCACCACCAAAGTAAGCAGAATTATCAGCAAAAGTACAATCTGTTACTATAGCCTCATCAAAAAAGAAAATTGCACCGCCTCTGTAAGAAGCAGAGTTACCCTCAAAATTACAATTTGTTACTGTGCCCCCAGCAGCCCTATCAAAGTTAAGAGCACCACCATCGCTTATTGCAGAGTTATTAACAAAAGTACAACCTGTTGCAGCACCTAGATTTTCAAAGTTAACAGCACCAGCATCGTTTATTGCAGAGTTATTAACAAAAGCACAATCTGTTATTATACCCTCATTAATAAAGAAAATTGCACCACCATCAGTTGCATGGTTAGCAGTGAAATTACAATTTGTTACAGTACCTCCAGCAGCCCCATCAAAGCTAAGAGCACCACCATCGCTTTTTGCAGAGTTATTAACAAAAGTACAAGCAGTTAGATTCCCAAAACCTTTAAATAAAATAGCTCCACCACCAAACACATTAGAAACAGCAGAGTTATCAATAAAATTACAACTGTTTACAACACAATCGCCATTAGAATAAACCGCTCCCCCATAAAAGGCAGAATTATAAGTGAAATTAGAATTTGATACATTAGCAAAACCATTAATCAAAACAGCCCCACCACCAATCTCATTAGAAAGGGCAGAGTTATTAATGAAATTACAACTGTTTACAACACAACCTCCATTAAATAAAATAGCCCCTGCACAATTTGCAGAATTATAAGTGAAATTACAATTTTCAATAGTGCCTGTATCATTTCCAAAGTAAATAGCACCACATTCATTTTTTGCAGAGTTATTAACAAAAATACAGCCTTTCACAGTAGATTTACCAAAGAAGAAAACAGCACCGCCACCATATGCACTTGTCTCTACAGAGTTATTGGTAAAATTACAATTTTCAATATTAGCTGTAATCGCATAAATAGCGCCACCACCATAATGGCTTGAAATTGCGGTGTTATTGATAAAATTACAGTTTATTGCAGTATGAGAAAAGGAATGATGGAAGAAAATTGCACCGCCTGAACCAGAACAATTGTTATTGGTAAAATTAGAATTTTCAACGATACCAACCCTAGAAAAGTAAGCTGCACCACCATCATAAGCGGTGTTGCGGGAAAAACTACAATTTAATACTTCACCATCACTGTAAAAGTAAACTGCACCACCATCATTTGATACATCGTTATTAATAAAATTACAGTTTATTGCTTTACCATTGCCATTAAAGTAAACTGCTCCACCATCATAAGCATAGTTACCAGTAAAATAACAATTTTCAACGGTACCTGTATTAATCCAAACTCCACCACCTTCAGTTTTTGCAGAGTTATTAACAAAAGTACAATCTTTTACAGAACCAGAATTACCAATGTAAACAACACCATTACCACTCCAGCCGGTTAGTTTGTTATTATCAAAATTACAATTTGTTACATTACCATTAGGTAGATAGACAATACCAACAGTACTTGCTTCGTTATTAGTAAAATTACAATTTTCTACTGTACCATAGACATTAAAATATAATGCAGAACCAGAACCAACATCGTAGCGAGCATTTTTAATGGTCAGATTTTTAAAGGTTACATTCGCATTTGCAATGAATGTACGAATATTTGATCCATCCATATCAATAATCGCACCTTTACCATCAATAACACCAGCATTCTGGATAACAATGGAATTTCCGTAATCATAAGTATAATATGCATGCTGCAATTCTACATCTCCACCATAACCAATCTCTCTAGATAGTTCTGAATATGTGCTTGTATCCACAGCTAGTACATCCAAATCATTTGATTGTCCTGTTACTGTAATGACATCTGCCATATCCATTTCAGGAATAGCGTCAATTTCATTTAAAAAAAGTTCATCAGCAGTACTGCCCAATTCATTGGCAGATTCATCATGGGAATTTCCAATATCTGTTTCACCAAGATTCTCTTGATTATCATTCCCTAAAATTTCATAGTCATAACTTATATCTGTTTCACCAAGATTCTCTTGATTATCATTCCCTAAAATTTCATTGTCATACCTTAAGTCAATATCATATCCTTGACTTGATCTTAAATTTTCATTTTCATTGCTGAAGTCAATATCATATCCTTGACTTAAACCTAAATCCTCATTTTCTAGCAAGAGGGAATCTTGATTGCCCATATCTGCTGCACTGACAAAATTAGCCCCCAATAATATTAAAACTAGTAAAAATGAAAAAATGATAGCAGAATTTTTCATTGTTTTCCTCCTTACAACTAGTTCCAAAAAACATCTAAACTTATGTATATTTTAATATTTATAATATTTAAATTTTAGAAAAAAAATTTTAAATGATTTAAGTCATAAAAAATAAGAAAAGACAAATGAAATAAAAAAAAAAAAAAAGAAAAATAGAAAATTCTAAAAGATTTAAGTCATAAAAAATAAGAAAAGACAAATGAAATAATAAAAAGAGAAAAATAGAAAATTCTAAATGATTTAAGTCATAAAAAATAAGAAAAGACAAATGAAATAATAAAAAGAGAAAAATAGGAATTCAATGAAACAAAGATAAAAAGAAAAAAAACAAAGAAAAAAACTAGTCAGGATAAAAACTCCTAACCAGTGAAAAAAGTTTTAATCAAACTTTTGCAAGCCAAAGGCAAGTAAAAGTTTAGTTAGTCATCTAAAATAACTGCTGGCTTAATTAAGTCACGTGGTTTGTCTCTCATTAAGATCATAGCTTCTTCGATGTCATCAAACTTATCGAATTTGTGAGTGATTAATTTAGATGAGTCGAAACGGCCATATTCAATAAGATTAGCTAATTTTTCCATTCTTGCACGTCCACCAGGACATACTCCTCCACAGATAGTCTTAACAGCAAGTCCTTGACCCCATGCAAGACCGTCAATAGGGATGGTTTCAATACCGTCATAGTGTAATACATTACCAATAATACCACCGACTTTAAGAACAGATAAAGCTTCAGAGAGGGTGTCTTTACCTCCTCCACCAATTACAACTTTGTCTACTCCTTTTCCATCAGTTAAGTCCATGATTTGGTCTACAGTACTACCATTGTGGTAATCTACAATATCATGTGCACCATATTCTTTAGCTACTTTAATAGCTGCTGTACGACTTCCTACAGCAATAAGATGGGAAGCACCCATAATTTGTGCACCAGCTAATGACATAAGACCTACAGGACCGATACCGAAACAAGCTACAGTATCACCAGGTTTAATATCTGCAAGTTCTGCAGCATAGAAACCTGTAGTCATCATGTCTGAAATCATTACAGCTTGTTCTAAACTTACATGTTCAGGCAAGTGTGCTAAGTTTGCATCAGCTTGGTTTACGTGGAATTGTTCTGCAAATACACCGTGCTTGAAGGTTACAAAACTCATACCTGTACCCATACCATAACAGTGTTGGGAAAATCCTTGTTCTGCTGGTACAGTTAACCAGTCAGGAGTAATAGCAGGTACTATTACACGGTCTCCAGGTTTGAAGTCTTTGACTTTGTCTCCTACTTTAACAACTTCAGCGGTTGCTTCGTGTCCTACTACACGGTTAGGTGCATCGCTCATGTATGCATGACCCCATACGATGTGTACATCTGAAGTACATGGTGCCATAGCGAGTGGTTTACAGATTGCGTCATAAGGTCCACATTCATCGAGTTCAATGTCAACCCAGCCAAGTACGTCTTGTTCGATTCTTGCCAATCCTCTCATTTTATATTCTCCTAAATAATTATTTAAGAGTTGATCAAATTCTGGAATAATCTGGAAAATAATCATCTCTAATAATTAATTTAGTTAATAGATTATTTAAATCTTTATACTTGAATTGAATACTTTTCAGTCAAATTATATTAAACCTGGTTAAATATATAAATAATAATATTTATATTTAAAGAATATTTAGATAAAGATAAAAAATATTATCATTTGTTTAAATATAACTTTGAAAATATTACAAAGAATATAAATAAAATTTTTTATTGAACAAGTAAACAAAACCATTAATAAAAAAATATTAAAAAAAGAATAGTAAAAAAAGAATAGTAAAAATCAGATAAAAAAATTTAAAAATAAGATAAATAAAAAAAATAGAAAAATAAGTTAAATTCAAAAGAATTAAACTTACATTAATCTTCTAGAATCAGTAATTTCTGCACTAGCCACATTAGCTAAAGCAGTGACAGCGTCTTCAGTAGGTCCAGTTCCACCTTCACCGTCTTCTACGATGAATACAACATTTAAAGCTACTAAACCGAATGCAATAGGTTCATCAGTGATTGCTGCTTTTAATGCTTCTAAATCTACTTCTGGGCTTTCAGGCATTACTTTTAAAGTGTTTACAACTTCTCCCATAATCATTCCTCCAAGGGTTAATACTATTCTAAAATATGTTTAAAATTATTTCAATAATAATTATTCTCTAAAACAACCATTAATCTTATGGTCCTTCAAATCCGCATTCGCATTTGTAAGAGTGACCGAAAGTACGGCAACTTTCACATCTTGCGATAGGTTTACCACATTCTGGACAGTTGAATTGAACATAAGGTTCAATTAATGGTATTTCTTGTTTACAAGATTGACAGTATACTTTTTCCATATATATCACCATATATTATTAACATTTCAATTTATTAATTTATAAACTTAATGATTAACCTAATCTAATCTATTAATCTAATCCAATCGATTAACCTAAATACGATTTAACTAATCTATTAATCTAATCCAATCGATTAACCTAAATACGATTTAACTAATCTATTAATCTAATCTAATCGATTAACCTAATCGAATCATGACCTTATCTAATCTAAGCCATGAAAAACTTAAATCCGCTTAAGTTCACCTATGCATTAATAAAAAAGACAGTTAATTTTCATTCATTATGTATAAATGTGTATTCAAAATAATTATCCTTAATTTCACCATCACTTTGGATTATGGATAAAACTCTTTCTGGAAACTCTCCATTTACAACATAACAATCCAATCCATACTCAATCAACAAAGTAGGCAACATCAAATCAATTGATGATTCGTCAAAAGTCAGTAGTTTATTTACATCAATTTCATTAATCAGTTCTGCTCCACTTAAAGATGGATCTTTAGTATATATACCATTTACATTTGTTGCTATTAAAAGCTTTGCATCCAAAAGGCTTGCAATATATGCTGCAATTGAATCGCTTGTCACATCCCATGAATGTGCAAAAGGTTCATTTTCCTTTAGAATGTCTGAACAAATCATGATGGGTATCTTATTCAAATTAGATATGCTGATTGCTTCTTCAGCAGTATAGCTAATTTCTGTAAATGCTAATTTATCATTCAGCAATTTTGCTAAAATATCCATAGAATCAATAGCTGTTTCATGAGTTACATCTTCTGAAAATCCTATTAAAGAATCATATTTTCTAATAAGATTAGCAAATTCTCCTCCACCAATAACAAACAAACAGTTTTGGCCTTTTAATGCATTTGCCAATTCAATAGCTTTTTGTGGGAATAAACTTCCGCCAATCTTAATAACCCATTCAATAATAATATCACAACTGAATGATGAATAATTAAAAAATTTAAATTTTTATAAAATATAGAATATTCAAAATATAAAATACTTATAAAAATAGCATTTATTAACTATTTATTTTTTACCTTATATATAAGTTAGTATTTTTCAATGAAAAATTAATGAAATCCATAGCAAATCTCTAATAATCTACCCAATTTCAACCAACCCAATTTAAAAAACAAAAAAGAATATTTATTATATAAAAAAAATATATAAAAAAATAATTGAACAAAATTAAACCAGGCACATAATTACAGTAATTAAAAAACCCAATTTAGCCAAAGAAAAACCACTGAGAGATAATATGCTTGATAAACTATTTAATGATAAGAAGTTCCTTTTCCTATTCTCATTTCTTCTGGAATTTGGATCTTATTATTTGCTACAGGTAACAATTCCCAATGCTCCATCCTTTTCACCGGAGCTAGGATTGTACCCAATATTAGGTTTGATGTTCGGACCTATAGGGCCATTAGGTGCAAGCGTAGGGATTTTGACTATGAATCTTTATTTAGGCTATAATATAATAGCATCATTGATTGATTCAGGAATATGCTTTTTTATTGGCATAATGACATACAAATTATGGTATTCAAAAATTGGAAAGTTAAAACCAAATATCCCAAGGTTTAATTCGGCATTAAGCATTTTAAAATTATTAATAATAATGATTATCATCACAAATGTCTTTTTCATCCTGATATTCTATAGCGCCAGTTATATTGATGGATTCGATTTAGCATATACATTTACTGATCTAATCGATTTAAGAGATTATTCCCTAAGCATGCTTTATTTTTCATTGCTATTCGGTTTAATGTTTATAAGCATTTTCAATATATTAAAAATCCCATTGCAATTTCCTAAAAAATGGAGAAGCTTACTGAATATTGATAACAAGTACATTTTATATGGATTTTTAATAGCTTTAATTTATTCAATTCTTTCAGCAGTTTTATTCATTTACGGAATTAATATTGGGCGTTCATATGCCGCTTTGTTCATAATAGTTTCAATATTATGCACTATAAATAAAATGGACATGGATTTTGAAATAAAAAACGAAAATTATTTTATAATCGAATATATCATCATCACTTTTATATTGATATTAGTCATTGCATTTTTTGCCACTATTAATGACTTTAGAGCCATAACAGATCTCCTTTTCAATGATTCACCCCTTGAATTTAGAACACAGACCACATTAGCATATACCAGTGTTTTAATATTAATTCTCTCATTGGTACATATTCATTATATTGAAAAAACAATAACAAACCCAATGTATGACCTGATTGATGCATTAAACAAATCAAAAGTCGAAGATATGATAAACACCGAAAAGGTATTGGATTCTCGAATACAAGGTTATTTAGATAGAAACGATGATTTTTCAAGATTAGTGAACTCAATGCAAATGCTAAAAAACAATATTAGGTCTTATTTATCCCAAATTAAAGAGACAAAGGAAGAAAAAGAAAGAATGGAAACAGAATTTAATGTTTCAAGCAAAATCCAATCCAATATGATAAAAACCGATTTTGATGAATTCTCAAAGAATAGGGAATTTGAAATCTTTGGATTAATGAATCCTGCAAAGGAAGTAAGTGGAGACTTTTATGACTATTTTAATATAGATGAAGAGAATATAGGATTTGTAATTGGAGATGTGTGTGGAAAAGGAATTTCTGCAACATTGCTTATGGTTAAAACCATGTATCTGATTAGAAACCATAGCCAAATCAATGAAAATCCTGAAATAGCAATGTCAGAGGTAAATGATTTATCCTGCGAAAGAAATGATGAGAACCTATTTGTTACAGCATTTTACGGAAAATTAAATTTTAAAACTGGAAAACTAACATTTGTTAATGCAGGGCACAATCCCCCATTAATTAAAAGAAATAATCCCAATGATAAAGTTATGGATAATAAATCTCTTAAAACCAATGAAAAGGATAATGAAACTCTTAAAACTGATGAAAACAGTTTTGAAAAAAATGATGATGAAAATAATTTTGAATATTTAAAAATCAGACCAAATTTCGTTATTGGAGGAATGGAAGAAATTGAATATGAAAAGCAGGGAATAAACCTAAAACCTGGAGATATAATATTCATGTACTCAGATGGGATTACCGATACGAATAATGATCATAAAGGATTTTATGGAGATGAACGCTTAAGAAAAACCTTAAATCATCTTAAAGATAAAAGTTTAGAAGAGATAGTTGAAGGAATTAAAGAAGATGTGCATCTCTTCTGTGACGGCAAAGATCAGTTTGATGATGTGACTATGCTAATAATAAAATATATAGGTTGTGAAAACAATGAATAGAATTAGAAAGCTCTTCAAATCAAACCTATTTATATTATTATAAATTATGTACCCCCGTATTAAAATAAGAGGAAGTAAACTTCAAATCAAACCTATTTATATTATTATTCTTAATTATCATAAATGGCATAGCCATAGCAGCAGGAAGCCTGATGAATACACAATTTAATCTTATGATTTTATTTGTAATTCCGTTAAGCTTATTATGGGGCCCTATTGCATGCATAAGCATTTTGTTAGTGGCATTTGCATATTCGATTATAACCGGTACAATCAATCCATATACATTAATACTCATTATTCTCACTTTTCCCCTCAATTTAATGGTATGGAAACTATGGTACACAATATTGAATCGAAATGGCTATGAGATTCCCAATATGGGAAGTCTATACAACATAATTAAAATATTGGCAATCGTTTTAATCAATGGAATATTTATTTTAGCGATATTTGGAGGATATGTCAACAGCGTATTAAACCTCAATGTTTTTCTATTGCTACATTTAAACTTAATCGCCACAATATTCATGATATACTTTGTTACTCGATTTAAAATACCTGTATACACCCCTAAAATGCAGTTCAGAAACATTATGCCAAAAAAGGCATTTACAATTGTATTGCTAATGGGAACTGGCCTTTGCCTCATAAAACTCCTTTCGAAAGAAATGATTTTTCCAATGTTGAATACCGTTTTAATAATATTATCCATATTAATTTACTATCTTAAGCCATATGATGAAGAAGTATTTAAAATCAAAGAGAACTATGATTTAAATCTATTTACTAAAGGAACTATTTCCATATTTTTAGTATTGTTTGTTATTATAGTAATAATACAAGCCATAAATTATGTTCTTATTAGTGCAACAATGGAAATAACCCCTTTTGAAGCAATCATCAGCACTCTCAAATCTGCAAATATAACATTTATCTTTTTCATGGTACCGACACTGATTTATCTATACATATTGGAAAAAAATGTCACAAGCCCTATCAATAAAATATCCGAAACAATATCTAAAAAAATTGATGTCCGTGAAGACTATTATGAAATTGAAAAGAATTTGAAATCCTTAAAGATTAATAATGAAATTAAAATATTGGTTGACTCAATGCTTATACTAGAAGATAAATATTTAGAATATGAAGACAATCTAATGAAAGTGAATTCTGAAAAGGAAAAACTTGAAGTAGAGCTTAAATTAGCCCATGATATTCAAGAATCCATGATTCCAAAAGACTTTGAATCATTTAACAAAAAATTAGAAAATAAATTCGAACTTGATGCATATCTAAATGCAGCATATGAAATGGCAGGAAACTTTTATGACTATTTCCAAATTGATGATGAAAACATAGGATTTGTGATTGGAAATGTGGATGAAATAGGAATGCCTGCATCTTTAATAATGGTTAAAGCGATTACATTAATCCAAGATTATTTAAGATACTATAAAAATCCATCTAAAGTATTGTACAAAGTAAACAACATCCTTTATGAAGACAATGTAGATAATAATGGAATTAGTTGTTGGCTTGCAAAACTTAATATAAAGACTGGAAAATTATCTTTTGTTAATGCAGGACACGAGCAAGCATTTATTCGCAGGAATAATGGCAATTTTGAATCCATGACTAATGAAAGAGATGATAAATTGGCAATTATGAAAAACATCTCATTTAAAATTCATGAAATGAAGCTGAAAAAGGATGATGTTATATTCCTATGCACAAATGGCGTGACAGAAGCAGAAAACAAGGCCCATGAACAATATGGTGAAGAAAGGTTAATGGAAAACTTAAATAAACATGGGAACAATGATTTAAGCCTCATTATAGACAATATAAAAGATGACCTTGACAATCTCTGCAATGACAATCAGCAAAATGAGGATAAAACAATGTTCCTCATTAGAATAAACAAGGACACTTATGATAAGCCAAATGAAATGGAAAAACAATACGAAAGAAATGTGAATGATAAAGTCAAATCAATCAGATTAATCCCTGAATTGTCTAACTTGGATACACTTAACGAATTTATCCATGATACTCTAGAAAGCTTTGAGGTGGATTTGATTGTTGAAGAGACATTCGTAAATATTGTAAACTATTCTATCTGCGAATATATCGTTGTCAATGTGGAATATGAAAATGACCTAATGGCAATAGAGTTTATTGACAACGGCAAAATGTTCAATCCTCTTTCAAAAGAGGATCAGGAAAAGCCAAAAACAATTGAAGACGCGGAAATTGGAGGGCTTGGAATAATGCGGATAAAAGAAATGTCTGATGATTTGGAATATTATTATACAAATGGTGAAAATCACTTGAAAATATTTAAAAAAATTGAATAAACTTATAATAGATAAATTATTAATAGAAATTATTATAATATAAAAATATCGATAGGTGAAAGAATTCAAAGGTGATAATATGAATATAACAAAGAATTATGATGGAAAAGAATTGACAGTAACTGTTGAAGGTCGTGTTGAAACTACTTCTGCAAAAGAATTAGAAAATGCAATCAAAGAGGAAATAGGTAATTTTGACTCATTAATTCTTGATTTTGCTAATTTAGAATACATATCAAGTGCAGGCCTTAGAGTAATGCTCATCACTCAAAAGAAATTAAAAGGAACCAAAGCAGAATTAACTATAAAAAATGCCAATGAAAAAATTAAAAAAGTATTCAATGTTACTGGATTTGACAAAATCATAAATATCGAATAATAAAAAAACAATTAAAATAAAAAAAAAAAATAGCCAATAAAAAGAATCTGAAAAAAAAACAATTAAAATAAAAAATAGCCAATAAAGGAATCTGAAAAGATGATAAAAATAGCTTATTGCAATGTAGAAGACCTTGATTTGAAGAAAGCTTACCCCCTCGTTTCCAAAGAAAGGCAGGAAAAGATTGATTTTTATCGATTTGAAAAGGATAAGAAACTTTCTGCAGGAGCATATCTTCTTTTGAAAAAATTATTGGCTGAAGAAAATATTATCAATTTTGAATTTAAATTAGGCAAATATGAAAAGCCATACATACATGACAATGAAAATATTTATTTTAATTTAAGTCATTCGGGGAAAATGGTTTTATGTGCAATATCTGATAGGGAAGTTGGTGCAGACATTGAAATAAATGACCCTGAAATTGATTTAAAGATAGCTAAAAATTACTTCTACAATGAGGAGTATAAATCCATAATGAAATCAGACAATCCAAGTGATGAATTCTTCAAATATTGGGTATTGAAGGAAAGCTATATGAAATATACTGGACTTGGATTTAATTTAGACTTGGATAGTTTTGAAATTGTCATTGAAGATAAGATACATCTTAGGGAAGACAACGACAATCTTAAATTTAATCTATTTAATATTGAAGGATATAAAGTCGGAGTAGCAAGTGAATATGAAACGACTGAATTAATAGAAATTGATATTGAAGAATTATTTTAAAAAAGATCAATTAAAGATAAAAAAAAGATTAAAAAAAGTGGGATAATGAAAAAAAATTTAAAAAGGTCATAACATCATTCATATTAATGGCATTATTTTATTTAGCTAATGCAAATTTAAGCGTGCGTTGGGTTTATGGAATATTTGCCCCTCATGTTGGAGCATTATACTTTATCGGACTTCTCTTCGGACCCTACGGTGCCATAGGTGCAGTGATATGCAATGTATTATTTGATTATGCAGGAGGGTATACTCCCCTTGAAATAATATCCTCAGAGATTATAAGTTTTGGAGTTTTAATGCTGGCATATAAACTATGGTATTCACATTTAAGGGAGCAAAAAATTACTCAGCCAAAACTGGATAACATCTACCATTTAATATTATTCATCATAAGCATTTTAATATGTGGATTAATCTATTCTCAATCCCACAGTCTTTTAATAAACAGTTCCCAGGGAAGTGATAAAGGATTTGTCCTTGGAATAGATTACTTTATTAATTTCATTAATATAGCATTTGTTTTTGGAATGGTAAGCATTTGGCTGTCAAGAAAAATTGATTTTGTGGATCTCCCAAAAAAATCCAAGAGAAAAGCAAATAAAAAACTATACAGGACAATATTTATTTGTTTGATGCTTGCTACAATAATATCTATAATCAACCCTATTCATTCTCAAATGGTTTATATCATTGAAGTAATAATAATTGGAGTTCTATTGATTGGGTATATAACTAAGCCTAATGAATGTGATGTAGAATACGACAATAGAGTAACAATACTTGAAAAAATCATAACCGTTACCCTTTTAATAACCTTATTCATAGCCATTGTTGGCATAGTCATGTCCTTTGTAGGCTATCCAAATCAATTCTTAAATTTGAAAACCATTAGAAAGATTTTCCCTACAATGCCAGTGCTGATAATAACTGATATGATTATCGGCATATTCCTTATTCCATGCTTTACAATATTAAGATATGTGGAATATAAAGTAACCAATCCCCTAACATCATTTTCTGAAATCGAGGAATTCATCAGCGAAGATGAAAGAATCGAAGCTGAAGGTCTGCTGGAAATTTATTCTGAATATACTGGAGAAAATGATGAAATTGGAAAACTTGCACGGAGTTATACAAACCTAATAAAACATAATAATCATTATATTGATAATATTCGAGAAATTGAAGGTGAAAAAGAGCGTATTCAAACAGAACTGGAAATTGCTAAGAGAATTCAAGCATCAGACTTGCCAACTGCACCTATAGAAAATGAAGATTTTATTATCAATGGATATTCCCATCCTGCAAGGGAAGTAGGAGGAGACTTCTTTGATTACTACATGATCGATGAAGAAAATTTAGCATTGATTATTGGTGATGCATCTGGAAAAGGAATCCCTGCAGCAATTTTGGCAATGAAAACACAGGTTCTGATAAAGCAATTATTAAATCATGAAGAGGGCCCTTCAAAAGTGCTATGCTCACTTAACAATCAATTATGCGAACATAATTCCGAATCCATGTTCATTACATTATGGTTAGGAATATACAATAAAAACACAGCAAAATTAACTTTTTCAAATGCAGGGCACAATTACCCATTGATTAAAGAAAATAATGAATTCAAATACTTGAAGATTGATAATGGACTTATCCTTGGAGTCTTTGAAGATTACGAATTTTTGGATGAGGAAATTCAATTGACAGAAGAGATATTCATTTATACTGATGGAATAACTGATGCCCATAATAAAGATTACGAGATGTATGGCACAGAACGGCTTTTAAACTTCCTTAATGAATTTGAAGATGGAAAAGAGCCAATCACACCATTATTAAATAGCATCCATAATTTTACTGAAGGTCAAGAACAATTTGATGACATGACTATGATATATTTAAAAAATTTAAAAAATCAATAGGAATTGAGAAATCAATTAAATAAAAAAACACAAGAACCAGAATTTTAAAAAATCAATAGAAATTAAGAAATCATTAAAATAAAAACACAACCCCCACAGAAAATGAAAAATCCTTTTAATAAAAATACAAAATTAGAATAAAAAGGCTTTGTTGAAATCCTATAAATTTGTATAAAAATTTTTAAAAAATAACTGTAAAAATTTAAAAAAACTTTTAAAAAAGGTTTTCAACAGACCTCATAAAAAAAATAGAAAAGTTATAGAATACATCTCTAACGTTTAACTTTAACTTTTGTTTTTATAATGTCTTTAAGGTAAATAATGCTTACAGTATATTGTTTGCCTTGTTTTAGCTTTCTGGTAACTTTTCTCTTAAGAGTGACCTTTGCAAGCCCTTTTAAATTGGTTTTCGCCTTGTAAGTTTTTCCCTTAAACTTAAAGCGTATAAGCTTATTTTTAAGAGCCTTTTTGCCATTCCTTAGACTTGCCTTCAAAACTAATTTTTTAGCATATTTTCTAACCCTTACAGTCTTTTTAGAGCTTAATACCTGTTTGACAATTACCTTATTCTTTACAGACAATCCAGCATATTTTGCCCATATGCTGTAGGTTCCTGGCTTAACTGTATAAGGTATCTTTAGGCTTGCGATTCCCTTAGAGTTTGACTTGACCTTATAATTTTTCTTGTTGATTCTGAATATGACAAGCTGTTTAGCCAATGCCCTGCCGTTTTTGCTTAAAACCTTTACCTTATATCTTGATCCATCATAATAATACATGTTAAGGTTTTTGTTTCCAACTATTCTTGATAGGACATTAATGGTGTTTTAACTCTTTGGCCTTTGTAGCTTGCAGTGATTGCATAAGTTCCAGGCTTTAGGGTTTTTGGTATTCTTAAGCTGGCAATGCCCTTATTATTGGTTTTTACCTTATAGGTCTTCTTATTGAGTTTAATCACTACAATCTGATTTGAGCCAACCGGTTTGGCATTGTCACCATAAACCTTTAGAGAGTATTTTGTGCCATTGTTGTAGTACATCCTAATGTTCTTGTTTCCTGAAAATCTTGAAACAACATTAATGACACTTTTGGACTGCTCCTTAGTTATTGGGTTTGTAACTGTAACAATCTGTTTAGCAGTTAGCTTAGCAAATGGGATTGTAATGTATCCATTGCTGTCACTAGAGTAGGTTTTTGCCTTTCCATTTACTGTAACAGCAACATTAGCATTCTTGATTGGACCACCACTGGAATTTAACAATCTAACCTTATAGTCATAATTGCTGTTGTATCCCCTTGATGCATCTGGTGCAACAATTGTGCTTTTAATCTCAATAGGATATACTGCCTTAGTTCCATTATAATCCACATCGATTGTATAGTTTCCAGGCTTTAAGTTGACTCCAATCTCAACAATTCCATTTTCATCTGCCTTTAATGTGGCTTTAACTCCATTTATTTCAAAGGTAATATCTGCATTTGGCTCAACTTTCAATGTAAATGGGGTTTGGTCAGTGTAATATTTTACTGAATGGTTTGCAATTACAGAGTTTGGAATGAAATAAGCCTTGATTGAAACAACATTGCCATCTATGCCAATGTCTTCAAAACCTTCGCCATAATCTACAAGACAAACGCCTTTTTGAAGAGGGAAATAGGAAAGACTGCTTACAGGAGCAAATTTCCCTTAAATTTCTATACGGAACTTGTCACCTTTATTTACTGCAATGGCCTTATTCAATTTAATTGTTTCATATCCTCTGACTGTTGATTTTCCGCTTTGAGAATAAACTTGAGCGCCATTTACAGAAATGACAATCTTATAGCTTGCATTTGCCTTATCGAAATATGTTCCTATAGCAGAAATCAAATCATTTCCAGTTGCAGTATAAACATTTGCATAAGCTTTAGCCTCTTCGGCAAAATCATAAACAAATTCATTAATTGCAAAATCGTATTGGTAGTTTTTAGTGTAAGGGCTGTTTCCGTCGATTACAAATCCTACAGGAGAGTTTAATGTGAAGATTGCATTATCATAATAGGACACATAGTAATATCCATTGTCTCCCCATTCCTTACCCCAACTGTTTTGCAGAATCCAAGCCCCGTCACCTGGAGGAGTCTTTATAAAGTTATTTTTAGAGAAATTGTCATCCCAACCGACTAAAACTACAAAATGATTAGATTCAGCCTCTTCAAAATCAGGCTCAGGATAGTAATATGCAGCATAAGTCTTTTCATTGTAATCATCTTTTATTACAGAATTAGGAGCATTCACTGTAACTGATAAGGCACCATACTTTACTAACGCTTCCTTATATATCTTTAAATTACGTGAAGAATCAATTATTGGAAATGCAACAATTCCTTGAAGATGGAATTTTTCCTGACTCTTAGGAACAATAGCTATTCTGCCTAATTCATCAAAGGCAACATCTTCATTTAAATTGCCTCCAAGCCAACTTAGGAAGTATGAATTCGCAGCAAAAGCATCTCCACCATCAGCACTTTCAGCATCTCCATAAATTGAAAAGCATTTTGGATAAAATACAATATTGTTAACAGAGAAATTTGCTTTAAGAGCACCTCCAGTTGCTTTTAATAATGCCATTTCAAGAGCGGTTGATGTGCCGAATGCCCAACAGTTTTCAGTATGCTTTTGATCTTTAACAGCGCTTTCAATGCCAAAATCCTTTAAATTAAAGTAGGAAGCGGAAGCGTAACTCTCATCTATGATTATTGGATTAAAATCAATATCTATGTTATTGCCTTCAATAACCCACTCATAGTCTTGCTGATGGTACTTTTGAGTTCCATCTGCAAAAGTGTTGTTTTTTGAAATAGATGAAGGCTTATCAAAAGTGGTGTAAATGTCTTGACCATTTCCTTTAAAGTAGGAATCCAAGATACTGTAAAAAGAGATTTCTGCAAAAACAGCGCTGGCATAGTCTGCCATGTTATCTGTAAAATTGCAATACCTGATTCTGAATCCATCACTGATACTAAAGCCATATACAGCAGTTCCCTTTAATTCACTGCTTAAATTCATTAAGGTGTTGTTTACAAAGTTTGAATAAAAGATGTTAGTGATGAAAGTTATATTGGAATAAATAGCTCCTCCTTGATATTTTGCAAGATTGTTTGTGAAATTTGAATGTTGAATCTTTAGTTCACCACCTAAATTAAGAATTGCACCACCAAAACCGGATGAACAGTTAGTGAACTGGGAATTGCTGACAAACAAGCCAGCTCCAGAATATGATGACAACATTTCAAAGTATATGGCTCCCCCATTTCTTGTTGAGGAAACATTTATGAAAGAACAGTTTTCAACAACATTTACATATTCCATTAAACTTGTTACTGCAATAGCTCCTCCAGTCATATTTGCAAATAGATTAATGAATTTGCAGTTTTTAAAAGTGTAATTAACATCATTACCAAAAAATGCTGGAGAATAGATTGAAGTGAGGTTTACAAAATTAGTGTTTAAAACACCCAAGTTAGATTCTTTCAAATAGAGCAACCCATAATAGAGCTCCTTATCACTTGAAAATGTTCCGTTATTCAAATTTAAAGCGGAATTCTCCTGAAGATAAATAGCTGCACCTTTTTCTGCATAGTTGTTAATGAATTTATCATTATTGCTGCTATAATCAGTATTGTATCCACAGACCGCAGCTCCTTCACTAGCAAAATTATCCTTAAAAACAAGATTGGATGTGATGATATCAGAGTAATTGGATCAAATTGCAGAGCCATTGGAATTGATAAATGTAAGGTTATTGATTGTAATTCCAACATCAAAAAGCTTAAGGATTTTCCCTTGGTGTGATCCATCAATTATGTGATTATTTCCATTAATCACCAAGTCCTTTTTGCTTATTGTAATTCCATTAATGAAATCCATATCAGTTTCAGCATTAAAAGCATAATCAGAACTAATTTCCAAAACATCTTTGGCAGAATTGATCTCAACATCTTAAATTTTTAAATGATAAAGGATTGCCTTCCCCTAAAGGGTTTTCATCAAGGGATTCTCTTATAACATCCTCTCCATCATCAAATGAATCCCTTAATAAGCTTTTTTCCTCTAAATTATTTTCCCCATTATCTGCAATTGATATGTCTTCAGCAATGATTGAATCTGAGCCAATAGAATAGCTATCCATTGCAGAACCCATACTTAAATCAGCCATGTCATCTGCACAAACAATGCCGATTGACAATAATACTGTAAAGATAGCAAATAATGCGAATACTATCTTTTTAATTTCCAAATTATCATCCTCATTTACATTATAAAAGATATTTGTTATATTTATAGATTATAATATATAAATGACTTATAAAAAATCTAACAGGAAATATGAAAAAATTAAAAAAAATAAAAAATGTTTAATTAATGATGAATTTATTTTAGATAATGATAGAAATGTTTAAAAAATTAAAAATTGTTCACTTTAAAATGTATTTAATCCTTCCATACCCTAATCAAAAACAGGGAAAATGAAATCATCAAAAAGCCAAAAAAATCCAAACACCACAAAAACAGGGAAAACGAAATCATCAAAATTTTCAAAAGGATTATAAAAATTAAATGAATTAAGTTAATAATCAAAAGAAACAAAATAATTATAAGAAAGAATTATTAATAAAAATTTATAAAATATTAAATGTAATTATAAATTATTATTAACTGCAAAACTATTAATTAGCAGAATAAAAAATTAATTTAAACAGAGTGATTTTTTTAGAGGAAGAATATGAGTAAAAATAGGATAGAATGGATTGACTATGTAAGGACATTAGCTATCTTAACAGTTTTATACATTCATGCAACTGACGGAATCTATATCATATCTTCCGATATGATAATGAATTATACATTATTTTCAAGAGTTTTCCAGTTTGCATCATTGTTTATAGGACGTATTGGTGTTCCATTCTTTTTAATGATTACAGGTTATCTCTTATTGGATAGAGTTTATGATGACGAAAAAGTACGTAAATTCTGGAACACAGGATGTAAAGGATTGATAATAGTTACGGTTATTTGGGTGGCAATATACTTTGTCACATTGCAATATGTAGCTGTTTTCGCCCCAGAAATTAATATGGCGGAAGCAGGAACTCTTTTCTTTAGCCATATGTGGTATATGCCAATGATTATTGGAATGTATCTCTCAATGCCATTTGTTTCCAGCGCTATAAATAATTTTAGGCCACAAACAATTTGGCAAGCCACAATAGTATTTACCCTATTGGCATTCATACTCCCGTTCATCACATTGGTATTGGATATAATGGGTGTTCAGAACATAAATATACAATATTGTCTTGGTTTCAGTGGAGGAGTGTATGGAATCTACATTATTTTAGGATGGCTAGTTAAAAAAGATTTCTTTAAAAAGTATTCTTCAAAACTATTTGGAGCAATTGCAATAGTTTCATTCCTAATTTGTTTAGGATTCCAGTATTTTGCATTTCAACAAGGATATGATTTCTACCTATGATATGAGTTCCCATTCATATTAACTGGATCATTTGCATTGTTTGAATTATGTTCCAGAAGACAACATATCAGAGGAATAAAAGGAATCGAATTCCTTTCCAAATACTCATTTGCAGTATTCTTAATACACAACATATTTAGAATTCCTTTATTGCCAATAGTGTGCATCTTGCCATTTACAGAGCCAGTGAAAGCTATAATACTTTGGATTTTATTAATAATCTTCAGTTATGCAGCTGCTGCACTGATATATAGAATTCCTAAATATGGTAAATTCATTTTATACATGAGATAATTCATTATCTCATATTTTTTTTATTTTTATTTAATTTTTATTTTCATTTTATTTTTTTAAGGATCAATGAAAAAATGCTTTTTTTAGTATATGGGCTGTTTTATTCAAAAATAGTGTTTTTTTAAGCAGTCGCATTATAAATAATAGAAATCATTTAAAGTATTAATTATTCAAACTCTTTTTTAAGTTCCTTAAAGGTATCCCTTGCTTCAGGAATAGGGAATAATGGATAAATATGAAACATTCCACTGCCAACAACCAAACGAGCATCGACATTATCTCTTTTAAGATTTTCATAATACTTTAAAATGTCTTTATAAAATATTTCATTATCTCCAACAAAAATAAGTGTCTTAGGCAAATTGGAATTGTCTCCAAATAATGGGCTGACTTTATAACCTTTTGTCTCTAATTCTCCTGCCCAGACTTTTCCTATTTCCCTTAGCCCCACTTCACCAAGAATTGGATCTGAATCATTGTCATAAGGAGTATTGCTAAGTGAAATGTCAACCCATGGAGAGTAAGTGATTATATTATCTGGCTGAGGCAGATTGATTTCATTTAGATATTGGCAAAAGGACAAGACAAATCCACCACCTGCAGAATATCCCATCAATGAAATATTGTCATGCTCTTGAATTAGGCTTTCATAAAAGCCTCTAATCAAGTCAAATGTTTCCATTGCACTATGAGCTGGAGCAAGTGGATAAACCGGCGCCAAGACATAAGCATCCAGTTTTCTTGAGAGCAATAAGCAGAACAGGTAATGTTGCCAGCTGATTTCACCTATAAAAACGCCTCCATGGACATATACAATCAAATTCTTAGCGCTTTTATCTCCAAATTCAAAGACTTGCAATCCATTGAAATCCCTGCTTTTAAAAATGCTTTTTACAGGCTTATCTTCAGATTGCTCTTGTGATAAAAGCTCTTTGACCTTTTCTTGAGAGCCCATATAATCAGGTTTTGTAAAAATTAGAATCTTCTCTTCTACCTTTGCAATAAATGATTTGTCTTTAGCCATAAAAATATACCATAATAAGCAAATATAAAATTAATTTTGTTCTTAAAACATATAATACTATTTGAAAAATATTAAAATAATAAATTGAAAAATTTAAAATTACGTTGATTTCCATAAGAAATATGAAAAAAATTAAAAAAATGAAAATTAAGTTAAATTCCATAAAAAAATTAAAAAAAAATTATTTAAATTATAAAAAAATATTAAAAAAATGAAAATTAAGTTAAATTCCATGAAAAAATTAAAAAAAATTATTTAAATTATAAAAAAATATTAAAAAAATGAAAAAATTAAAAAAAAATTATTTAAATTATAAAAAAATATTAAAAAAATGAAAAAATTAATAACTTCTCTGCTTTACAATCAAGAATAAATAACTAAAAGCATTAAAAAATATAGCAAAATAACTATTAATAATGACTGATAAATAATATAATATTAACCCAACTATTGAATCAAATTCAAAGGTGAAAAAAATGCCTTTAAAAAGACTAGATTATACATATAATTTTATCAAACCACATATCCTCAGTTTTATTCTGCTTTTATTCATTGTCTTAGTTTTAGATTTTATCAATGCAAATGAAGGAGCATTTCAAGGAAAAAAAAGAACTGTTAAGAGTTATACTGGGAATCCTATTGACAATCCTTGTTAATGGTTATGGCTTATGCATAACAAAAGAAGTAATGAACAATAGAAACAGTTTGCCAAAAATAGAATTTTTTAAATCCTTTGTATTTGGAATAAAAGCTTCAATTGTAATAATAATCTATACAGCAGTCCAATTTTTAGTATTGACATTTGTTTCTTTAGTATTTGACTTCCCATTTATTTCAATAAAAGAAGGAGAAATACTGCTTCTAAACGTTGGAAGCCTATTCACTGCTCATGGATCCTTGGAAACAATTTTATTTATAGTTTTCGTTATCATAACCTTCTATATAAGCACATTCTTTTTGGAAATAGCCCTTGCAAGACTTGCAGATAAAGGAAAAATAACTTCTGCATTAAATCTATATGCGATTAAAAGATGCCTCGGCACAATCGGTTGGGGATCTTATACCCTCGATTATACCAAGCTTATTCTTGCAATTGCAATTTTGGCATATATAAAATACGGAATTGATTTCGTTTTCATTGGAAATGAAGTGTTGGATATGCTTATAGGGGTTTTAATATTTATAACTGAATTCATTGGAATAGGAATGATTTATAAGGTTTATAAAGTTAAAACATCCCATTTGAGTAGACCTAGAAGAAGGAGAAACTTTTAAAAAAAAAAAAAATACAAAATTAAATACAGAAATAATACAAAAATAATCAAAAATAATCAAAAATAAATACAAAAAATATTAACTGGTGTTAAAGAGTATACAGAGATCTTATATTCAATAGTAGATATCCTATTAGCTATCATAATTTTCTATATTCTATGCCTCCTAGCAAGATTTAGTGCAAATAAACTTAAAAAACATATAAAAAAGATTTCAAAGAATAGGTTGTTTAATCCTGAAGAATATTTCCCTAAAGAGGAAATTGATACATTAAAGCAAGTTTATTACTTAATAATCCTGTTTTTATTATTCATATTCATATTATTCTCATTCTTAGGGAATGAAAACTCAAGATTCTTTGCACTTATAGAAGTCTTGTTTATGGTAAACATTGCCCTTGGATTAGAGTATAACACATGGAAAAATAAATTATTATTCTTCCTTATAATTCCTTATGAAGCATTATCCTTTTTAATAGTTGGAGATGTAGGATACACAATATTAAGCCTGATAAACTATATTCATGTTCCAATTCTGATTTATCTAATGTACTTAATTATAAGCACTTTAGGGAATACACTGAAACCAATAGTTTAGGAATAACCATTGTTTTATTGTTTTCAATAATTTTCATTAGCTTTGTATTTACAATGATTGTAGAAGGAGTAAGTCCTATAGACTCTATAGATATGGTATCCAATGCATTTACAAGTAACGGTTATGCGATTTTAGGAAGCACTACCCTTGGAAAAGTAAATAGCCTGCTTTTAGTTTGGAGCGGGTATATTTTATCTGGTGTAGGTACTGCCACATTGACAGTAGCTATCCTAACAAAACAATTCAATAAAAGGATTGAAAAAATAGAAGAGAAATATGAAAAATCAAATATTGAACTAAAAGAAATGCTAGAGGAAAGCAATAAGGAAATTAAAGAGATGATTAAACAAAATAAGGAAAATGATAAAAATAGTGAAAATATTGAGAATATAATAAATGTAAATTAGAATAAAAATAGATAAACAAATCTAAAAAATACAAATCAATAAAAAAAAGACAATTATCTAAATAGATAATTGATACAAATATAAAATAATCTAAAACTAAAATTAGATTATTTTATAATAACTTTAAATCACCAGTTATTTCACCAATTACATCATCTAAAACTTTAAATTAACTTATAATAACTTTAAATCACCAGTTATTTCACCAATTACATCATCTAAAACTTTAAATTAACTATAATAACTTTAAATCACCAGTTATTTCATCTATAACATCATCCTCATCAGGACCTAATCCTAAAACAGTGATTGTTGATTGAGGCAATTGGGTTCTGCCTGCATCAGTCACTAAGTAATAAGCAACTCCTTTTGCTCTTGCCCGTTCCCTTAACATGAAAAGATCATGAACTGAAGGAACTTTTAAAACTACTTTTGCATAAGCCTCATTTTCCCATTTTCTAATCTTTTCCTTGTCAGCTTGCTTATATGCACCTATTGCAGCGTGACAACATTGAGCAGCTATCTTACCTTTTCCCATCTTAATGTCTGTTCTTACAATCATTACCTGTTTCATTTAAATCACATAAAATTAATTAAAAAAAAGTTTAAATCAAATCTGATTTTTTCTGTTAATTATCATATATATTAAACTCAAAATTATTTAAATTTAACTTTAAAAAGAGAAACAATGAAATAAATTCTTATTTTGAAAAAAACAATGGAAAAGTAAGAATACACAAAATTATTATAAACCATTAAAAACAAAATGTATTTATTATAAACTATTTCATAAAACTTCAAACCATTGAAATTAGGATTTGAAGTTTTTAAAAAAATAAAACTTTCAAACATTAAAGTTTTAAACCAAAATAACTTAGCAAAACATCTAAGTTTTAAAAAATTAAACTTATTAGATTATTATTAAAGGATATGGAGATAAAATGAGCAGAATTTCTATTTTAGACAGGGACAAATGCCAACCTAAAAAATGTAACTTTGTATGTATGCACTATTGTCCTGGAGTACGTATGGAAGAAGATACAATTGTAATTGATGAAAAGACTAAAAAGCCACTTATTTCAGAAGAATTATGTTCTGGATGTGGTATTTGTACCAACAGATGCCCATTTGGTGCAGTCAGCGTTATTAACTTACCTGAAGCTCTTGATGATCCAATTCACAGATATGGACAAAACAGCTTTGAATTATTTGGACTTCCTACCTTAAAAGAGGGAAGCGTTCTTGGTTTGCTTGGTCAAAACGGTATCGGTAAATCCACAATCATGAGAATCCTATCAGGAGAATTGATACCAAACTTAGGAAATTATGAAGAGGAAGCGACCTGGGAAAATGTAATTGAATATTATAAGGGTTCAGCATTGCAAAACTACTTTAAATTATTGCAGGCTGGAGAAATCAAAACCATTCACAAGCCACAAATGGTGGACCAGCTTTCAAAGGTAGTTCAAGGAAATGTGAAAAGCTTGCTTTCCAATGTTGATGAAAGAAACAAGCTTGATGAAATAGTAGATGACTTAGATCTTAAAAATGTCCTTGAACGTGACATGCAAAACTTAAGTGGTGGGGAACTTCAAAGAGTAGCTATCGCTGCAACTGTTCTTCGTGAAGGTGATTTCTACTACTTCGACGAACCTACATCATGGTTGGATGTCCGCCAAAGATTAAATGCAGTAAAGGTAATTCGTTCCCTTGCTGAAGCAGACAAATCCGTACTTGTAATTGAGCACGACTTAGCTACTTTAGATGCTATGAGTGACAACGTTCACTTGTTATATGGTGAACCTGGTGGATACGGTGTAGTCTCAGGTAATAAAGGTGTAAGGGTTGGAATCAATGCATACATCAACGGATTCCTTCAAGAGGAAAATGTAAGAATCAGAAAACAGCCAATTGAATTCAGCATTCGTCCGCCAACACCAGAGGATGATGGAGAAGTCTTAAGTGAATACAGCGACCTTAGAAAAGAATACGATGGATTCACATTAGAAGCGGAAGCAGGTAAAATCTACCATGACGAGATTGTCACTGCATTCGGTTCAAACGGTATCGGTAAAACCACCTTTGCAAAAATATTGGCAGGAGTGGAAAAACCTACTGAAGGAGAAATTTTAGAAGAGGTGGAAATTGCATACAAACCTCAATACATTGAATCTGACTTTGATGGAACTGCACAGGAATACCTTTTCGCAAATGCACCTACATACGGTTCCAACATCTTCAACAGTGAAGTGGGAAGACCTCTTGCACTTGACAACCTCCTTGACAAAAAGGTCAAGAAATTAAGTGGTGGGGAACTTCAAAGACTTGCACTTGCAGTTACATTATCACAAGATGCAGACATTTATCTTTTCGACGAACCTACTGCATTCCTGGATGTAGAGCAAAGACTGATAGCTGCAAGAGTAATTAGAAAAATAATTGAAAGCAGAAATGCAGCTTCACTTATTGTAGATCACGATATCGTATTTATCGACTACATTTCAGACAGAGCAATGGTCTTTAGTGGAGAACTTGGACTCAATGGTATAGCTTCCAAGCCATCAGACCTTAGAACAAGCATGAACCAGTTCTTAGGAGACTTGGACATTACCTTTAGAAGAGATAAGGAAACCAAACGTCCTAGAGTAAATAAATTAGATTCTTACCTTGACAGAGAACAGAAAGAGCAAGGTGAATACTACTACTTAAAAGATTAGTGAAAAAATATTTTAATTTTTCACTATTAAAAAATACATTATAGTTTTTAGATTTTTTCTAAAAACTAATTTTACTTTTTTTAATATTTTTTAACAAATTTTCATTTCATAAAGATTGGAATTTTAATCATTCAAATAGTTTGACAATATACGAATTATATTTCATGAAATATACATATAACTAAAAAAAAAGCAAATTTAGAGATAAAAATTGAAAAATAAGCAAAATAAAGATGCCATTTTAAAAAATAATGAAAATTTAAAAAAAGAATAAATTAATAAAAAAAAGAAAAAATAAACTAAATAATAAAATTATTTAGTTCTTAAAGCTTCTACAGCAAGTACAAATTCACGAGCAAATACCTTGACCTTTTCTGGGTCGATTGAGTAACTTACCCTTAAGTAATTGTGACCGAATGTATTACTTGTATAGGAACCTTGTCTTGTAAATACCTTTTTGCCAATCAAATATTGTGACATGTCTTCAGGGTCGATTCCTGCACCTGATAAGTCAATTCCCATCATGTTTGCACTTGATGGATAAACAGGCAAGAAGACTCCTTCACATTGGTCCACTGCTTCCTTGATTATCTTTTGATTTTCAAAGGTGGTGTTTTTGACTCTGTCAATCCATTGAGGTTTGGTTTTCAAAGCAGCAATTGCACCTACTTGTGCAACCATATTTGTACCTACATCGTTAATGATAATGCTTTTTACAACATCAATGACTTCTTGGCTTGAAATGATAGCTCCTAACCTTAATCCCGCCATACCAAATATCTTAGAGAAACTGTAACAGGTGATTGTATTGTTTGGAGCATATTTTGCAGCAAGAGTATGCTTTTGAGCAAAGTCTCTGTAGGTTACATCATGCAAAAGGAACAAGTCATTTTCTATAGCAATCTCTGCAAATTCCTTAATCTCTTCTTCAGTGTAGGAGCTTCCAAGTGGGTTTAATGGATCAATTAAAAGAATGACTTTAGTGTTTTCATCCATATTTTCCCTAACTAATTTTGGAGTAAGCTTATAATTGTTCTCTTCACTGTAAATCTTCACTTGTCTTACTTCATTTGCAAACCTGCTTGCAAAATTGTCAATAATAAGATATCCTGGATCTGGAGTAATTACATTATCTTCAGGAGACAATACAGCATTCATGGCCAAGTATAATGATTCAGTTGCACCTGCATTGACATATATGCTTAAGCCTTCCAATTCTAAATCTTTTAAAATCAAAGATTGCAATTCTGTAAAACCTTCTGGAGGTGGGTACTTGCAGTATTCGTCACTTCCAATGCAATCAACCATTGCTTGCTTGACTTCTTCATTGTGACCAATATGCAATTCATTTGTATTTTGACCCATCCAAATCATTTCCTTATCCCTAAAAACAGCTTCAAAAAAGTGGTTTGCAGACTCATAACCGCCTGGAATAATCTTAGCTGCCTTTGCATATTTCTTCTTTTGGATCATCTTATCACAAATCCTATATTTAAATAAAAATAAATAATAAATTTAGTTAAGTAGTTAGATTTAAATTAGTTAAATTATGTTTAAATAAACATACAACATTATATTATATATCTAAAGTGCCTTATAAAATTATTTATAAAAAAATAGGAAAATGGATTAAATTATTTAAAATGATTAAAAATTAGTAAATTTTAGATGAAAAAGGAATAAAAAGTAAAAAAATAGTAAAAGGAATTGAATTATTCAATTCCATTATTGGTTATCAAGAAGTGAACAGCCAAACCTTCCCTTTTTGTCTTATGCCTTTTCAAGACAGCTATTCTTTGATTGGTTCCTTCTTCACGTTTAAGTTCAATAATAATCTTACTTCTATATTGAATGATGGTTCCGCCAACAGGAGAGAAATCCTCTTCGCTTTCCTCATCAAATGAAGCATAAATCTGATTTGTAACAATAACAGCAAGATCATGATTGATGGCAAGTGCAGAAAGCATTTGCATCTGTTTTCCTAAAAGGTGAGACTTTATGTTATCATCTTCCACCCTAAACAATGCAACAGCAGAATCCAATATAATAAGTTCAACTTCTGCACTATTAGATGATATCCATGATTCTATAAGGCCTAAATCCTCTTCCTGTTCCTTAAATGAAGTTGGCTCAAATACAATAATGTTCTTTGCAACTGCATCAAAGTCTTCACCGGAGATTTGCCTTATCCTATCTACAGATATGCCACCTTCAGTGTCAATGTAAACCACTTTCTTTCCACCTTTAGCAACATTAATAGCTATATTTAGACAAACATTTGTTTTACCTACACCTGGAGGACCATAAACTTGAGTTATAGTTCTTTTATCAATTCCTCCATCTAACAATTCATCTAAAGGAGAGTTAGTGGATATTTTCTCTTGATTTGCCATGTTTGATAATATTTTCATGTCTTTCCCTTCAATAATAAATAATAAAAATCTATAATTAATAATAAATCAATTAAATAATCATTCAATAATGAATAATAAAAATCTATAATTAATAATAAATCATAAATAATTACCAATTAACTAATAAAACAATATAAATAATCAAAATACTGTTTTTAATATTTCACAAAAAAATGGTTCTTGCCAAATTTTCTTTTTCTAAACATAGTATTTACTCGGATATATTTAAAGTTACTTTTTTTATCACATTCAATTTACGAATTCAGATAAATATTATAACAGAATTAAAGCAAATAACTGTTGAATTTGAATATTCCAATTTATTAGAAATTTAGCTTTTCCAAATCTCCCTTAATGGAATTCAAATCTTCACCATCAAATCCATTCCTAACTAAAGTAGGCTTAGATGAACTTAAATCAATGACTGTAGAGGGCTTTGCATTATTTAAATCACCTACATCAATTATCAAGTCTATATCAGTTCCAATCTGCTTTAAAATATCTTGAGGATTTGATAAAGCTTCCTCATCAGTAATGTTAGCACTTGTAGTGGTAATTGGAAATAGGCTTGCAAGAGCCCTTGCTATTTTATAATCAGGAATTCTCACTCCCACTTTAGTGCTTGCACTGACATAAGGAGAAACAGCATTTGTCTTTTTTAAAATAAAGGTAAATGGACCAGGAAGCCATTTATTGATGATTTCTCTTGAGCTTTTATTTAGATCTGCAATCAGCTCCAAACTTTCCATATTCTCAACCAAAACAGACAATGGCTTTGATTGGTCTCTTTTTTTGATTTCATAAATCTTTTCTACAGCATCAATATTGAAAATATTGGCCCCTAATCCATAAACAGTATCTGTAGGATAAAGGATGATTCCTCCATCAGCCATTATGTCAATAGCTTCACTTATCAAATCCATATCAGGATTTTCAGAACTCATTTTAAATATTTTCATAAATCATACACCAAATGATTGAATTTTAAAGATAATGCTGCTTAAATATCCAAACTTTACTTGGATTACTTAATTAAATATATATTAGTTAATTAATTAAATCTTTATTATTCACTCCACTGAAACTGACATAACTTAATTAAATATATATTAGTTAATTAATATAATTAAAATTATGCTTAATAGTTTACGACCATATCTTACAAAATTTTTAGAACCTTTAGCTAGTCGATTGAATGTAAATCCAAATATTGTAACTGTAATTTCTCCATTTTTGGCAATCCTATCTGCATACTTCTTTGCAAACGGAAATCTCCTTGGAGGAGCATTATTCATCTTGCTTAGCGGATTTTTAGATGTTGTAGATGGAGCTGTTGCAAGATACCATGATAGAGCAAGCCCATTTGGAGCATTCCTCGATTCCACTATGGATCGTTTTGCAGATGCAATCATATTCATTGGAACAATATTTGGAGGATATTGTAACTGGTTTGTTGGAGTTTTGGCAATTCACTCAGCAATTACAGTCAGTTATGTAAGGGCAAGAGCAGAATCCCAAGGAGTTGAATGCAATATAGGAATAGCTGAACGTGCAGTTAGAATGATAATTTTAATGTTAGGTGCAGTACTCGCAGCAATATTCCATTCAAATGTCATATTTACCTACTTCATTTACTTACTTGTAATTCTTTCCTACATTACAATTGGACAAAGAATACTCTATGTATGGAAAGTATTAAATGGGCCAAAATCCCAAAGGCAAAAAAGATTAAGATAAACTTAATTTTTAGCCCATCAGCAAACATTAAAAAATTACTAAAATATTAAAAGTTTAGAATATTGAAAATTTATAATATTAAAAATTTAAAATATTAAAAAAATATAAAAAATGAAATCAAAAATCAAGAAGAATAAAAAGATCATAACAATTTAAGATAAGAAACTAAAAATTGTTCGAGGACAATAAAATGAAAGATTTAGAAAGTGAAGAGAAAATTGCAATTGACATTGCAAAACTTGAAAGAAATTTGAAACAAGTTGAAGACATAAAATTCGAAGGTGAAGAAAAGGAAGTTTTTGATAGGGCAATCGATTATTGGAATGATTCAAAATATTACCTTGAGAAAAAAGACACAAGAACAGCTTTTGGTTGCATTGAATATAGCCACGGTTTACTCGATGCATTAAGAATGATTCATGGATTAATTTAATTGAATATTCGATTGATTAAATAATAGTTTTATATTGTAAACTATAGAATAATTAAACCCAATATTAAAAATAATCACACTTTTGTGATTATGAAAAATTTATCATATTTCTTATTAATTTTTGAAAAATTTTTAAAATTTCAAGTTAAAAAAAAAGTTAGAAATGAAAGATAAAAAATATTCTTATATATACAAACTATTTGATAGAATAAAAACTAAAAATTTAAATACTTTCATTAATAAATATTTATTCAACATAATAAGAACAATTTTAAATTTTAAAAAATTGTCTACTTAAAATAAAATTTTCAAAACGAAAAAAATATTAAAATCAAAAATATATTTGGATTAAAAATGGGAGATGACTATTATGGCAGATATAGATGTAACTGAATTAAGAATTGTTTTAGAAGATCTCAATGAAGAACAATTAATTAATATCTTGGAAAAAAATGGTTACACTAATAAAGGTAAAAAAAATGTATTGATTAGAGAAATCATGACTAAAATTTCTCATGACATTGTAATTGAAGAATTAGATGAACTTGGCGTTCTCTAATTACTTTTTAATTTACTTATTTTTATTAACTTTTTTTCTTAATTAAACTATTTTTAAATTTTTTCACTTCAAATAGCTTATTCTAACCACTTATGGCTTATTTTAACGTAAAAAACATATTTTTCAAAATCAAAATCTAAATAAATTACATAAATTTCAAGATTCAACAACCATTAATCAAAATCAAATTCCAAATAACTTACATAAATTTCAAATTCATCAACTATTTTTCAAAATTAAATTTAAATAATTAAATAAATAAAACTTTTAACATGATTTTAAAAACAGAAAGACTAATCCTAAGACCATGGAAAGAAAGTGATGCAGAATGCCTATACCATTTTGCAAAAAACCCAAATATTGGACTTATTGCAGGTTGGCCACCACATAAAAGCGTTGAAGAAAGCTTAAAAATTATAAAAACTGTTTTTTCCAAAAAGGAAACTTATGCCATTACAATCAAGGATAATGCAATAGGATGCATCGCATTATTGTTCTATCCAGAGACCAATCACTACTGGGGCGATGATGGAGTTGAATTAGGATATTGGATTGGAGAGGAATATTGGGGTCAAGGATTAGTTGCTGAAGCATCTGAAGAACTTATAAAACATGCTTTTGAAGATTTGAATATTAAAAAAATCCATGCATGCTGCAGATATGAAAACCACCAATCAAAAAGAGTTTTAGAAAAATTAGGATTCAAATATTACTGTGATATGAAAAATACAGATCTTTCTGGTAATGAAACACGAGAAATAGCAATGTTTTTAAAAAAAAAAAATAGAATACGAAAATGCAAAGAATAAAATATAAAATTTAAAAAAATAGAATAATAAAAATTTAAAGAATAAAATATAAAATTTAAAAAAATAGAATACTAAAATTTAAAGAATAGAAAAAAAACTAAACAAATTTTACCTGCTCAAAACTAAGAAAGAAATAGCCCATATAACTAAAGCAAGTCCAATCATTAACTTTCCATGTTTTTTAGCATCATCTTCAGGACGAGTGTATAAATAGACACCAAATATAATCCCAAATAAAGGTATTAAAATTGCACATAGATAACCTAAAACCTTAGCAATAGTATAAGTCTTTTCAGGTTGAACATTAGGAATAGGGTTTTGGTTTACTTGTGGATTAGAATTGAACTCTGTATTTCCTCCAGCACCAGCAGCTTCAAAATCATAACCGCAGTTATGACAGAATTTGCTTCCTTCTTTTTTCTCAGCTCCACAGCTTGGACAAAAAGTCATGATTATCCCTCACAAATAATTGTTCTAAAATAATAAAACTAAAAAATAATAAATAAAAAAAAGAAAAAGAGATAGATGATTTAGTCATCATCCATGTCTTCGAATCTAGGTTCTAATTTTTCCATTACACCAGGTAATGAAGTGTATTCCATTTCTTCAGATGGTAATCTGTGTGGTTCGAAAGGACCGTGTCTTCTGATGTAGGAAGCAATGTTTGCAGATTGTCTTCTGGTTTCATCAAATGCAGGGTCATCGAATAAGTCTACAGGTTCGATTAATTTAGCATCAGTTACTTGGAATCCTAAACCGATTACTCTAGGTGGTCCGTCGAATCTGATTGGGTTAGCTTCGTCTTCACTGGTTGGCATCATAGGACCATTGTGGGATCCTCTCATCCATCCACTTACCATGTGTGGGAATGCAAATGGTTCTACACATTCACCGTTTGCAGGGAAACCAGATTGTGCTCTTACAATAGCTACAGGGTCGTCTTTACCTACATATTCACCAGCTAACATGTTTAATTTATCAGTACTTACTGCAGCTGCAATTTCACCGTTTTTCTTGAATACTCTTTTAATTACGTATCTACCAGTGGAACCGATTAATGCAAGTAAGTCGTACATTTCTTCAGGACAGTCTAAAATAACTTTTTTGTGTTCCATTACATCAAATACTTCAAAACTGAAACCTTCGTGTAAGCTTGGGTCAATTACAAGACCAGCAGTGTTGAATGGGTCTGCAAAGATTCTGAAGATAGGTAAGTTGAATGCACCTGGTTCGGTTTTATCCATACAGTAAACGATTACAGGGTCACTGCCTCTTTCTTCAAATTCCATTTCTGCACAACCAGGACCCATACCTTTAACATTTCCAGAGAAAGTGTCAGTTAATAAGTCTTGACCTGCACCGTATAATTTTAAGTCTCTTGCAATTTCAGTTGCTTGCAAGAAAGCATCATATGCAGTTTTGTGAACTTCTTCGTTTAATTCACCATTTCTGTGAGTCATGATTAAGTCAATATCATCCCCACAACGGGTTATGTAGTAATCTTCAAGAATGCCAGTTTCTAATGCATCTTCTAATACTTCGTCACATTTTTCCATTAATGCTGGATGAGATACACAGTGTCCTGAAACACTTCCGATATCAGCTTTAATTACACTAACAGTAGTTTTCATCTTAAAACACCTCAGTTATTAATTACTATTGGGATATCACACAAGCCAATAGCAGTACATATTTAGTTTTAATTCATAAAATAAGAATAATAATTAACTATTATAGCAATTAACCATTAAAAAATAATTATATCATTAATAACCAATTGTTATAATAATTAATTACTTGAATTAATAGCTAATATAAAATAATTAAATTATTCATCAAACTAAATATTCTAAATAACCAGAACAAATAATTCTTAAGTTATTTAATATACATTATTATCTTTGATTAATAAAGTATATATAATTATGTTTTAATCCAGTTAAATTTTCCATCTAAATCATCACATGCCACTTTATTAAGCATATACCAAAGAGCAATTGAAAGTATTGGTGGAAAAGATTATTTGTTGATCTATATAAAATGAACGTAAATTTTAAAATTCCATTAGACATTTGAAAATGTACATTAATTTAAAAAATTATCCTTAAACATTTGAAAACGTACATAAAATTTAAAAAATTACACTTAGACATTTGAGAATGCAATAAAAGTTTTAAAAAAAGAAAAAAGAAAAATGATTCAGTTTTATGAATAAAAAAGACAATTAATGTCTAAAAAAAGAAAAATAATGAATTATTATGAATAAAAAAGACAATTAATGTCTAAAAAAAAGAAAAATAATGAATTATTATGAATAAAAAAGACAATTAATGTCTAAAAAAAGTAAATGCCCATGTGAAAAACAATGAAACTAGACATGCAACTACAATAATCAATGGATAGGTGAAATAAGCAATAATCATTCCAATAATAACACATATTATAGTTACAACAAATGGCTTATTGTCTGACAAAGCTACCTGCAATGCAATATTTGCTGGATCAGAGTTCTTTAATTCCCTTGCATTTCCAATAGCCAAAATAGCCATAATCATAAAATTCAAACCATATAAAAAGGATGGGAAGAATGAATCTGGATTCAATCCGACAAAGGTAGTCAAATATGGAATTAAAGATAAGAAGAACAATGCAACACCAATTGTCCAAATTACTCTATGGCTTATCTTATTTACAATATTAAATATGTTGTTGTTGAAATTCCAGAAGTTAAAGCATACCAGAAAACTTATAGCATAAACTATAAACTCAAATTTTATATCAAAAAAGGCATCCCAAGTTCCATTTGCAACCATTGGAATGTCAAGGACAATGATTGTTATTATGATTGCAATGATTGCATCAATGAAAGCTTCAAATCTATCAGTGTTACCATTATCTGGCCTTTTAAGCCTTGAGAATATAAGCCAAATGACTACTGAAATCAAAACGCAAACATAAATTCCTTGAGGAAATCCAGTATATGTGATTATGAATCCTAAAAGCATGATGGCTATTGGAATGTACTTGTAAAAGCTTTTAAAGTTATCATTGGACAAACCGCAATTGTAGGGATTAGCTCGATAGACAGAGTAAATGGACAGTATATATAAAATGTCTATTGCGAGAAAATCTATTCCAAACATTGTTTCAGCAGGAATGGAATCTACATTGAAAGCCAACCATGATGCAAAATATGGAAGAAGGCTGATTGCAAATATCTGAAGAGCATAAACTGCCAATACTCTGTTGTCAATCTCCTCTACAACCTGAAAGAGATTATGGTTGTCATACCAAATGATAAAGATCACCAAATAGCAGATTGCATAAGTTATGAATCTGGCATTCAAAGATAAGAATGCATCTAATGTTGGAGCGGCAGGCTGAGTTAACTTCAATGCCAAGACAGTAATGATAATCGCCAATATTGCATCAAAAAATGTTTCAAACCTATTTGTATTCATAATGTATTCTTTGTATTTTTTAATATATAATTTAATTTATAATAAAAAATTCAATTTAAAAAATAAAAATGAAAAGAATATCTAAAAGAAATAAAATAAAAAGAATATCTAAAAAAAATAAAATAAAAAGAATATCTAAAAAAAATAAAATAAAAAGAAAATTTAAGAAATATTAAGAAAATAATTAATAAAATAAATAAAAGGGATTTATAGTAATTAAACCCCAAATAAATAAAGAAAAAACAATTAAAACCTATCCGTGAACAAATAAACTCCAGTCATGAAATTCCAGATTATCAAAGTATAAACTGACAATCTTTCGAATACAGGCATGTAAATACCGCTCATATTTAAAAACATTACACCAAATGCAAACAGTCCAATGATTCCTAAAACTAAAGTGATTTTGTGATAAGCCTCAAATCTATCCATAGACAATGAAACGATTACAAGCAATATATTTCCTCCAAGAATTGCCATAATGGCACCTGCAGCATGATAAGTCAATGCCAATGGATTTCCTGCATGAACCAAACCGACAATTATAACTCCAAGAGTGCAAATCACTGTAAAGATATAATAGATGATCTTATATTTAATGATATAATCCTTGAATTTATAGAAGCTGGCAAAGAGCAAAGCCAAACCGATTAGAATAAATGCAGAATTCATCAAGAAGAAATATGGAGAGTTTAAATTCGGAATTCCCAATTCTGAAATGGTATGAATGAGATAAGTGTTGGCTAATGTGTCATTAAATGAAAATGCACAAATGGTCTCAGCTATCATATACCAAAGGCTTCCTATAATCAAAGCAATACCTGCTATTCTAGATTTCATGTTTTCACTCATTAATTATTTTAAAAAAACTTAAAAGATTTTGAGTTTCACTTTTTAAAATACAAATCTCAAAATAATGATTCTAGTTTCACATATTAAAATACAAAACTCAAAATATTATAATAATATAAAAAATTCATTTCATGAAATTACATAAAATGAAATGATTTATTAAAAATATTCCAAATTAAAATTCAATTGTTTTAAATGCCTTTTCAAGCTGTTCATCCTGATTTATATCTTCTTTAACCTGTTTGACAAATTCCAAGTCGACATTTGTTTCAGGATATTTTGGAACTGCCTTACATCCACCATCATCCCTTTTGGAAATTTCAAAGGTTCCGATCTTTTCAGCGATTCTGGTGATTTCCAATTTATCAAGACCTATAAGAGGAGACAATACAGGAACATCCAAGTCTTCACGGGTGGCAAGAATGTTTGGAAGTGTTTGGGAAGCCACTTGACCTAAACTGCTTCCATCAATTACCGCTTCAGCATGAAGTTTTTTAGCAAGCTTTCCAGCTAACTTATACATTCCAGACTTGCATAAGACACAAGTCATCTTGTCTGGAGCATCTGCCTTGCATGTGCTTAAATACTCACCATATTTAACAACTATTTTCTTGATTGGAGCACCGCTTGCATAAAGATTCAACTGATCTATCAAGTCTTCAAAGTTCTTAAGGGCTTCTGGACTGGTGTATGGATCATTATCACAGTATAATGCTATAACTTGACAGCCTCTTTTCATCATAAGGTAAGTGGCTACAGGAGAATCTATACCACTTGATACAAGAGCTACAACCTTTCCTTGAGTTCCAAGAGGCAATCCACCAGGACCTTGAATCTTTTCATGGAAAATATAAGCATCATTATCCCTTACTTCAAGATATATTGTAAGTTCAGGATTTGTCAAGTCAACAGGAGAGGAGTACTTTCTAACTACAACTGCACCTGCAAAAGCAGCCATCTCTTGAGATGAAAACTCATGGCCTCCCACTCTTCTGCAGCTTATTGCAAATTTAGTGTTTTCATCCAATAATCCTTCATCATGAAGCTTTTCAGCATATGCAGACACATCCCTTTCTATATCTTCAAAGGTGGCTTTAGATGAAACAGCAGGAGAATATGACACTATTCCAAATATTCTCTCTAACTTTTCTAATGCATCATCATAATCCTTTGGAAAAATATAGATTCTTGCTTGACTTATTTTAACTTCTGCATCAATTGTTGCTTTTATATTGTTTTTTAAACGATTTTCAAATCTTTTTCTAACTCTATTGCTCTTTAATCCTACTTCACCATAACGAGCTATAATCAAATCAGGTTTCATAAAATACCTCAATAAATATAATGTTTTTAAAGAATAATCAGAATAATTATCATAAAATGAGTGTTTTAGTAAATAAATTTTTTCTAATTATATCTTTATCTTTTTATATATTTAATTTATAGTTTATAAATATAACTATTGTTATAATTAAAAATGAAAATTCAAAAACCAATAGAAATAGTGAAAAAACGTTGCTATAATTAAAAAAGAGAATTCAAAAACCAATAGAAATAGTGAAAAGAAAAAAAATAAAATAAAATAAAAAAAGAAAATAGAAAAATAAAATAAAATGGAAGAAGAAGGATTAAGCATCCACTTTATCAGCAATCAAATTATTTGTAGGCAATAGCTTAGGACCGCCCATATCACCATTCAACAATGCTTGACAAGCGTCCTCTACAGTACCAACTTGAATATAACTGATATTATGTTCTTCCATATATGCTGCAGCATCATCTAAAGGCCAACCATAATCTGCATCGTGTGCCCTTGGAATATATCCGCGAATATCAGAAGAAGCACCAAATGGCTTAGTATACCATAATCCTAAGAAATGAGCTCCTTTATAGTTATAAACAACATCTCTACCAAGCTCACCAGCCATAGCTTCAATAACTCCTACATCAACTCCACTGAAACAGCAAAGCAATGAAGAATCATTTCCTTGACAGCCATAAGTATAAGCAACATTATGGATATTTGGTCCCATACCTACAATATATGCATCATAACCCATAGAATTTAATGTATCCCTTAAACTTTTTAGCATTTCAAAGCAAGGAACTTTATTCTCTTCAGTATTAGGGTACAAATAATCACTGGTTAAATAGAAAGTCAATTGATTGGAAGGAGCACGGTTTATGAAATCTATAGTACTCATTAGTGAATAAGTAGGCAATGCTTCCTTCCCATAATAATAATTCACTATCTTAGCAAATATTGAATGTGTATATATCAAATAGCACCTTATAAACTGAATAATTTATATAATCCTTATTTTTAAAGTTATAGCTTGAATCCAAAATAGTTTCAGCTATTTGAAGGAAATCCTTTTTGTATACAGTGTCAAAAATCTCTCCAGATGATGAATAATACTCAGGAACTGAAATTAAAACAACATCATCAGTATTGTTATTGCATATGTTCTTTAAGGCTCTAGCTGCCAAATATGAAAATTGAGTAATTGTAAAAACATGGTTGTTATACTCAACAGTGAAAGGCAATTCACGAGTTTTATTTACATACTCTGCTACCAATTTTGAAGCTCCAGCAATATTCTCAAACTTAACTTTAACAGCATTATATTTAATTCAGATTTTACTGAAGAAGGATTGTAGTTTATTCCACCAGCATATTTAAGCACTAACTTGTAGGACGGTTCTCCATTGAACTTAAAGCTAGCAACTCCTTTGGAATCGTTTTTACTTTAAAAACCTTATTTAAATCAGTGACATTAACAGTTATTGATTTATTTTTAACAGCATTGCCAAACTTATCCTTTAAGCTGATTTTCAAATTAGCATAATCAGTTGACTTGAAGTTAACTGAAGGTGCTGTAATTGAAGTAGGGATCTTTTTGAAAATCACTTTTGTGTCTAAAGAAGATCCATGGAACTTTTTATTTGCTTTAAAGTTAACTCTGCAATTGTAAGTTCCTACAGCTTTTTTAAACTTTAAGTTGGCTATTCCAAATCTATTGGTTGTTACTCTATAAGTCTTTCCAGATACTTTAACGTATACTCTCTTTTTAGCAAGTGCCTTACCATAAGCATTAGTCAATTTAACTTTTAATAAAGCTTTGCGAGTAGCATAAACGCTAACTTTAGGAGCCTTTAAGAGAGTGATCATCCTATTGATATTCAATTTAGCATTAGCAGATGATGCAGAATAAGTTTTATCACCGCTAAATCTGAATTTTAAATTGAAAATTCCTTTTTAATAAGGAGTTCTTATCTTAGCAACACCTTTGCTATCTGTTTTAGCAGAATAAGACTTTTTACCAACAGTAAAGAGAACTTTTTTGTTTTTTACAGCTTTTCCTTTAGAATCCAATAAAGTAGCCTTAATAAAGTTAGAGGTTGTCATATATCCTTTCTTATTTTTAGCAACATTGATTTTTGTTTTGGATTTTTTTACAGGTACAGTGACTTGACTTTCAGCTTTATTATTACGATTTGATGCTGAATCAATAGTTGAAGAAGCACTATTGGAAGCAATGGAATCTCCACTACTAACAACAGTATTCGAATCATCCAAACTACCTAAATCAGAACTAGAAAAATCTTTTGAAAGCTAAATATCAACATAATCATTGAAATAAAATTTCATATCAACAGTATCCAATTCATCTTCATCTATATCCACATCACTTGCACTAGCAGTGGAAATTGTGAATAAGAGAACAAAAATAACCGATATAATCATAATCTTTTTAAACATCATTTTTCCTCATTTTAAGTTTAAAAATTTTCTTCAAATCCATCATTAAAAACGATGAAAAAAAAAGTTTAAGTTGTTATAATATTCTAAATAACAAATAGTCATTAAAACTAAATAACAAATAGTCATTTAAACTAAATAGTCAATAAAACTAAAATACAAATAGTCATTAAAAAAATGAAATCAATTATCTTCCCTATCGTTTTTTGCTTGATGTGAAAAACACACCAATTAAAGTCTATTGGACTCAATATATAAATGTTTTCGCATGTAAATACTCACTTGCACCTTTAAATTATAAAATACCATATAAAAATAGTTATTTTAATAAAATAAACATAATCCATAGTTTATATCTTAATTAAATTGATTAAATCATTTTATAAAAAGAGAAAAATTAATGTTTTTTTTTAATCAAAAATATCAAAACAAATTCAAAAAAGAAAAATAAATATTTTTTTCAAATAATCAAAATAAACTCTAAAAAAAGAAAAAATAATATTATTATAACCAAAAAATCAAAACAAACTCAAAAAAAGAAAAATAAGAAAAATGAAATTAATGAGAATAATTTACTCCCAATAATCCCAAATTCATAATTAATTATTTAAAAGTTCAACAGCTAAATCTAAAGCATCTTGCATTTTATCTGCATTTGGACCTGCTCCTTGAGCTAAGTTAGGACGGCCACCACCGCCACCCCCAAGTACAGATGCTGCTTCCTTAATAATGCCATTGACTTGAATTCCAGACTCTTTAGTAGCTGCACCAACTATTTTACCTTCATTGTTACCAATGAATACAACATCAGCCTTGTTATTGTCTGTAAAGTCAGTAGCAATCTTTTGAAGTTCCTTAATGTCACCAGCAATGATCTCTTTTAAGACCTTAAATCCATTGATTTCAATAGCATTATCAGCTAAAGAGGAAACCTTTAAATTAGCAATTTCCTTTTGAAGCTTTGCAATTTCATTCTTTTGGGCTTTCCATTCACTGAAGAATCTGTCACAGGTTTTAGGCAATTGCTCATTGGTTACACTGAATATGCCTGCACTTTCCCTTAGGATTTCCTTATCGTTTTGAATAGAGTCAATAGCAGCAAGTCCTGCTGAGAAATCAATTCTTTCTACACCATCCTGAACCCTTTCAGTCTTGTTGATCTTGATAGGTCCGACTTCACCGGTTCTGTCAAGGTGAGTACCTGCACATGCCTGTAAATCAATTCCAGGAATCTTAACCACTCTGATTCTTAAACCTGGAACTACACCTCCTTGGTATAAAGTGAATCCATATTCTTTTTCAGCATCATCACGGCTTAGCCAATTGATATCCAAATCAATGTTCATCATCACATACCCATTAGCAAGCTTTTCAATTTCATTAAGTTCTTCCTGTGTGATACGTTTGTAATGGGATAAGTCTATACGGGAACGGGCAATACCTTTCTGTGCACCTGCTTGCCAAATATGCTGTCCTAAGATTTTTCTTGCAGCTGCAATCACCAAGTGAGTACCTGTGTGGTGTCTTGCCAAGGTAATTCTTCTGTTCCAATTGATAGCCATATGAACTTCAGTTCCAATAAACCCTTTTAGAGTCTTGAATAATGTTTCCTTATCGCTATCTTTAGGAATTGCTATATGATGCAATACAATATTATTCAATTTTTCAGCATAAGTGACTTCATATATTTTGCCTTCAATGGATATGATACCTACATCTGATGGCTGACCTCCCCCTTCAGGGTAGAAAATGGTTCTATCGAGAATAACATTAACTGTTTCTCCTCTTTCAATGACTTCAATGATTTTTCCATCAGATTCCTTCTGATAAATGTCATCATAGAAGTCAAGGATTGTTTCAGGAACATCAAGGTCTAAGATTTCCTTTTTAGCAACCTTATCCTCTTCGTGCATATCTGCTACAATGGTAAAGAAGTTATCTGGAACAAAGACTTCAAAGTCCTTGTCTCCGCTTGCCATTTCCTCAACAGTTTCAGGAGGCATACCTTGAGCATCGTATAAGTCAATTAAGGTTTCTAAAGGCATTGAAGTTTTTCCTTCTTTTTTAAGACGTTTGATAGTTCTTTTAACTGTCTTTTTACCTTTTTCAATGGTTTTAGCATATCTTTCCTCTTCAAGGTTGATGATATTCATGATATGTGCTTGAGACTCATCGATTTCAGGATAGAACTTTCTCAAGAAATCCAATTGAATTTCCATAATGTCAGACAATGACTCTTCCATCTTCAATTCTTTCATGAATCTGATTGTTCTTCTCAATACAAGCCTTGCAAGGTAACCTTCCTTTACATTTGATGGTATGATTCCATCAGCTAACATGAATGCCAAACATCTGGTATGGTCTGCAATGATATAGATAGCTTCCATAGGCTCTGCATTTTTCAAGTACTCTTCCAAGCTGATGTTTAAGCTGTCTGCCACTTGCTGACGGAGATCTCTAATATCTCCAATGTCTTCAATATCCATCATACCTGCAATTTCTGCATTACGAGCCAATATCTCTTCATTAACTTCAACATTGGTGATTTCCTTAAGCTTATCTACAACAGGAGCAAAACAAGCATCATATGCAGTTGGAGTACCTTGTGAAATCCATGCGATTCTTTCTAAACCGTAACCGGTATCAACAACCTTAATTGGAATCTCTTCCCTTTCACCATTTTCCAAGGTTCTGTATTGCATGAAAACAAGTGTAGCGAGCTCTACACCACGACAACATACCTCATAACATGGACCTTCATTTCCTCCACCTTTCCACCAGGATTTGATGAAGGTAATCTCTTCAGTATTGATTCCAATGGATTTAAAGAACTCATGGCAAAGGAGGATTGTCTCATCTTCCCAATAAATAAAGTTTTCAGGCTTGTTTATTACGGTATGTGAACCCATAGTGAAACAGGTCATGTGTCTGCCGGTTCTTCCTACATTGTCTACATCGTTAAGACGAATGGATGGCTGTTCAACTTCAAGAGGATTAGCTGGAGGTTCAACTAAACCTGATGTTATCCATGGTTGGAAGCAAAATATTGAAGCCCCAACTAAGAATACGTCATCTCTCCATCTTTTAGCCAAAGTTGGATAACGGGATATATGTTCGTGACCTTCTTTTTCCAGAAAAGTCCTGAAAGTCTCTTGGATTTCATATAAATCATAAGGCTTGTCAGTAGCGGGATTTCCAATAAATCCATATTCGTCACATGGAGCATCTCCACAAGTATCCCTATCAACTTGGGAGTAAAACTCATTTCCACAAGTTTTACAAATTTGTTTTTTATATCCTAAGTCTTCAAATATTTTAAGCATAATAATCAGTTTTAATCGTTGTTTTAAAAATAAATATTTTAGTTAATAATTGAATTAGTTTAATTATAGTTGAAATAAATATTTTATAATATATTTATATATATTTTTTAATCTATTAAATAGTTTGTATGAAAATAGAAAAATATTAAAATATAGGAGAAATAATTAAAAAATTATAAAAATAAAAACATTTAAAAAATCAAAAAAAAATAGAATTAGGAAAATAAGAAAAATAAAGAGTGTAAAAAAATCATTTACAAATTTTAAAATCATTTAAAAATAAAAAAATAGAAAAGAAAAGAGTGGAAATTAATTGTTAATGAATTTTAAAATCTGTTCTTCAGTTTCCTTTCTTTGTTGTTCTGGGGAAATACTTGCCTTTCCATTTTTTGGATCTACACCATATGATGCAAATTGAGCATGATTTCCACCTTTAATTATATATTCAGTTAGATTATTATCAATAAATGGCTTAGATTCATTATATGTAACCCTATTTAAATTTCCATCCTTGGTTCCATAGATTGATAAAACAGGAGTGTCACCTAAATCACTGTCAGAATATGCTGCAAGAAGCACTAAACCATCGGTTTTATTTGGATTGTTGCTTATATATTCTGAAGCAGCCCATCCACCTAAGGAATGACCTCCAACATACCATTTGTCATAGGTGTAATTGCCATTATCAATTATGGAATTTGCTGCACCAGTATTGAAAACCGCTACATTAAGTAGCATTTCCAATAAGAAACAATCTACACCATCATTGGATAAGTTCATAAGCAAAGGAAGATAAGATGTGTATTCTATTTGTGCTCCAGGATAAAAAATCAATGCGCTTTCATTTCCAGGACCATCTAAAAACAATCCCCCATCTATTTTAGTAACAGACACATTTTCAGTGCCATTTAAAAGAGCATCTACACTGCTGTCAGCATGGGCATAATTAGTTCCATACCAAAATAAATATCCTGCTAAAACTATTACTAAAGCAAGAATGACTATTAATGCTATTTTTAATTTCTTATTCATATTATCACATTATCTAAATAAAATCAATAAAGTTGCTATAATTCCAATTACCATAATGGCTAATTGAATATAAGCATGCCTTCGTATACTCGGATCCTTGCTGTTTAACATAAAACCGGGAAAGAAAAGTCCAATGAATCCGATAAATCCATAGGATCCAAATAAGAAGCTAAGCAAAAAGCTGCCCCAACCAAATAGGATAGCTATAATATAACCTATTATAATTAGCTTTTTGCTATTGAAGGCTGGAAAATCATCTGAATTGCTTAAATCGTCAAAACTCCTATTTAAATCATTTACAATCAAAGGATTTCCACAATCATGGCAAAACTTATAATCATCAGGATTTTCACATCCGCAAATTGGACATTTCATAATTTTTCCTCATAGCTTATATTAAAAATAAAAATTCTAAAAAACTTTCTTCAAAACATATAATTAAAAATAAAATTGATACAAGTTTAAATAAAAAATAAAACCCAATAAAGAGTTTAAATAAAACCAATTCAATGAATAAAATTTAAATAAAAAATAAAAACTCAAAAAAGAGCTTTTATTTAATGATCAAATTTTTGTTGACCGCTGGTTTCCTCCAAATGATAGGTTTTTTCAGTAAGGAAATTTCCATTGGCATCATAAATGTCCACTATAGCCTTATCTGGATAAACATCAAATGCATTAGAAGTATAAATATGTAAAAATCCTTCTTCATCCACTGTTTTAGTAGCGGTTACACCATCATTTAAATTTCTTCCATTATCACTGTATAAAACACTTATCTTGTATTTTTCACCTGTGTGCTCAGTACCAATATTTGCAGAGCAATATGACTTATCAGATGATGAGCTTCCTGTATAGAAATCACAAAACTTAATGTATATATCAGATGATGGAGAAGTGTTTTTATAACTGGTCTGTTGTGAAGCAGAACTTGAACTTGCTCCATTTGAAGAGCTATCTGAGACAGCACTATTTGAACCGGAATCAGCATTATTATATGAATCAGAATTCCCACCATTGAAAGCCAATACAAAAGCTGCTGCAACTATTGCGATGCAAATGATAAGGGTTACGCAAATAAGAAGCAATTTCTTATTGCTGTTATCCCCACTTCCTGCATTATTGGAATATGAAGGATTTGATTGAACATTATTCACTGGAGCAGGTTTAGGAGTTAATGGATTTCCACAGTTTTTACAAAACTTAGCAGAATCCTTGTTTTCCATACCACATTGAGAACAAATCATTTTACAACCTCTAAATCATTAAAATGTTTGAGTTCCGCTCTTTTCGCTTAAATAAACTTCTTGAGTGTCTAAAACATTGCTGCTGCTATCATAAATAGTGATATATGCATCATCAGGATAATATTTAAATGCACTAGCGCTTGGAACACTAACATATCCAGAACTGTCTACGGTTTTTGGAACAATATTACCATTATTCAATGCATTTCCATCTCTGCTGTATAAAACACTGATCTTAACATTTTGACCAGCATATTTTTCACCAACATAAACACTGCAGTAAGTCTTGTCATTCTTTCCACTACCCGTACTAATGCTTCCTCTTAGAATATCCATTTTAGACTCAGCAGTCTTAGCAGGTTCGCTAGAAGCAGCTGTGGAAGTATCCTCTGCAGATTTATCTACAGAACCAGAGCTATTTAATGATGCAGAATCAGATAAAGCATCAGAATTATTGTCAGAACCATTGTTTGAGAATAAAACTAAAGCTCCTGCAATTAGAATAGCGCATATAACGATTGTCAAACATATAATTATTAAATTTTTATTGTCAGATTTTAAATTATTATTAGATGTATTTATATTTGAATTTCTTGCTGTTGGATCATTTCCAGTAGCAACATAATCCTCTTTAATTGGGCTGCTTCCTTTTAATGGAGTTCCGCAATTTTTACAAAACTTTGCAGAGTCATTATTTTCCAAGCCACAATTAGGACAAAATACCACAATTACACCTCCCGATTACTAATAATATTATATTCATAAAAACATATATAGATCTTGAAATGTTTATCATGACTTGAAAATTCAAATAATTAATAAAAAGAAATTTGTTTGATTAAATTCATTAAACCATAATTTACAAAAACAATTCAAACTAATGAACATCTTAAGAAAACATCAATAGAGCCTTTCATTAAAAAAAAGCATCATCATACCTATAAAACCTAATTTAAACCATAATTTACAAAAACAATTCAAACTAATGAACATCTTAAGAAAACATCAATAGAGCCTTTCATTAAAAAAAAGCATCACCATACTTATAAAACTTAATAAATTAATAATTCGAGTTTTATCGGTGAAATCAAGCACTTACATTCGCAAAATTATATATACTCATAGCATATACCATAATATACTATATTAAACTATTGTCCAGTAAGTCTTTACTCATAAATTGGATTTCAATTTTTTAATATTAAAAATGTAAGGGAGATATTTAATGAATTTAAATTTGAAAATTATTGCGATATTTTTTATACTTATTTTTTGTATGACACCATTGTCGTCAGCTGACTTAAATCAAACGGATATTAAGACCAGCGATTCCACCAATGAAATTATAGAAATTGATGATAAGATCAGTACAGAAAATGCCACTGCAAACATTAGCCCCAATGAGGCTAAAAGCCTAAAGGCAACAGAAAACATTAGAGGGGATGACGCAAAAAGCCCAGAGCGGAGCGAGAATGTTAAAGAAGTGGAAACCAATGCAACAAGAGAAAATCAAACTAGAGAATCTAGTGGATCATTTAATGTGCAAATTAATGATTTTTATGAAGGAGATCATCCAATAATTACAGTTTCCACCCCAAATACGGAGGATTTTTTAAATCTTTATGGAAGCGTGGATTGCCATATATACAATGAAAAATATTCTTCTCCAATCTATAAGGAATATTTAAGTAACGAGATGCCTGCAGCATTCAGGATATCTGACACTTTAGAACCGGGGACATACAAAGTTTCTGTTTCAGGATTTAATGGTACAAGTAACTATCAGGGATACACTACTTTTACTGTTAAAGAAAATCCAAACCGCATTAAACCTAATTTAAACTTGAAAATATCCAGTGTTTATGAAGGCAATGAGGTCATTGCTAAAGTTAAAAGTAGAGGAAACTTCACAGATTATGTTGATTTTTATCTGAATGGCACCTACTTTACTGATATATTGGTCAAAAATGGATATGGAGAAACAAGCTTTCATGATTTGAGGCCGAGTAAATTTTATGGTGCAGTTAAGTTTAAGGGAAATGTCAACTTCCTCCCTGACGAAGCGGATGCCTATTTCACAGTATATCCTAAAGCGGAGATTCAGTTGAAAGCGCATGTTGATGATATGAGCACTACTGAATCAGCAAAACTGAAAATCACAAGCAACTGCACACAAAAGATTAAAATTAAATATATAGTAAGTGACCCTCGATATTGGCTTTTCACACAAGGAGAAGCTGAAATTGGTTCAAATGATGTTATAGAACTTCCGAAAACTTCATATGAATGAAAATATACTGTTAGAGTTAGTTTTGAAGGAAATGCAGATTATAATCCTTGTGAAACATCTACAAGCTTTAATGTTACAGAATATCGTGTTGATCCTGAATTAAGCATAAATGTCAATAACATCACCTATGGAGAAGAAGCAAAAATTGAAATCAATGCAAACGAAACATTAACAGGCACAGTACAAGCCAAATTAGACACTTTAAACAAACTCTACAATGTAGACATTGTTGATGGACATGGACCCCTTAAAATCAAAAACCTAACCAAAGGAGACTATTCCATCACAGCAAGTTTCACAGGAAATGACGACTTCAAACCAAGCCAAACAACAGCAAAATTCAATGTAAAAGGACTTGAATCCAAAATAAATGTACATGCTAATGACATTAACCAAGGTCAAACTCCAACACTCACTATCAAAACAGACTCATCAATGCCAAGAAAGGTTACAGTCCAAATATATAAGAATTCCACCATTATCACAGGACATGAAGAGGAAGTGAGCGGATATAAGACTATAAAAATGCATGAACATTTAGAACCTGGAGAATATGTCGTTAAGGTGATCTATAAAGGAGATGAGATATCTGAACCTTCTGAAAATAGCACAAGCTTCAAAGTTAATGGTGAAATTGAATAATAAAAAAATTAAATAAATCAAAGACCAAAAAATTATTTGCGGGGTTTGTTTTTTCTTGCATATTTATAAATAAACTCCGCTATTTATTTAACTCTTTTTTCTATTGATTTGCAGTTGGCTACTTATTTAACTCTTTTTCTATTGATTTACAGTTGAAATTAGGATTTTTTATCCCCTCTTTTTGTTAAGAAATATGACTATATTTAATTTATATTATATTAATATTTAATTTTGTTTTTCAATCTTTTTTTTTAGGAACTTTCATTTAAATTAAGGGACTATGCATTATTTTTGATTTATTCAGTCCATGTTTCAATTTAATTTAATGTAAAATCAATTAAATTAATTTTAACTATGGATTATCATATTATTTTTAAAATTAGTGGCAATCAATAAGTTAAATTAAAGAAATAGTCAAATAAAAATAGATTAAGGAAATTAAAAAAAAAAATAGTTAAAGAAAAAATAGATCAAGGAAATTAAAAAAAATAGTTAAAGAAAAAATAGATCAAGGAAATTGAAAAAATAGTTAAAGAATAAACAAATTAATCATGAAAAAAAAGAAAAAATAAAGGATAGAAAAGAATCTATCCGAATAAAGCACCTAAACCAGCGGTTGCTGCTGCAGCTGCTTGTTCTTCGTCTTCTTCTTCCTCTTCTTCTTCCTCTTCTTCTGCTGCTGCAGCTACAGGTGCTGCTGCTGCAGGAGCTGCTGCCATAGCGGTAGTTTCCATAGCTTCTTCAATATCAACATCTTCTAATGCTGCGATTAAAGCTTTTACTCTGGATTCGTCTACATCAGCGCCAGCTGCTTCTAAGATTTTAGTTACATTTTCTTCATTAATATCTTGTTCTGTGGTGTGCAAAATCATTGCCGCATATATGTATTCCATGTTATCACCGTTTATTTTATTATAATAAATTTTTTGTAAATGATTCAATATCAATTTCCGTTTTTTTTTTAATATTGAACTTTTGTGTTAATTAAAACACGGTTTTTTAAAACAATTAAAAAGTATAAAGTTTAAATTTTATCTAACCGAACAAAGCACCTAATCCAAGTGCTGCAGTTTCTTCACTTTTATCTTCTTCCTCTTCTTCAACTTCTTCTTCAGCTTCTTCTGCTTCTTCTGCGACTGGAGCTGCAGCAACTGCAACATTTGCTAATTTATTAGCAAGTTCGTCGTCGATAGCGTTAGAACCTAATTCACCAGCTAATGCTAACATCTTAGCATTTGCAAGTGCAATTAACATGTCAGAAGTCTTATCAGTAGGAACAGCTGCTTCAATAGCAACATTGTATGCTTTAGTATGAGCAGAACTGATAATAGTGGAAATAGTTTCGCTAGTTGGGTAAGCAGTAAATACAGATAAGTTAAATGCTTGAGTAAATGCAGTTTGAATATCTGCAAGAGTTTCTTCTTCATCAATAGATAATACATCTGCTTTAAAGATAGATCCATCTTCGTATACAGCTTTAAGATCCATACCTACTTCCATAGGTTTGATATCCATTCTGGTTAAAGCAGAAGCTACTTGTTTAGAAACTTCTTCGCCAGCTTCTATAACTACAGTTTCTTTAGAAACTACAATTTTTCCTTTGTCGATTTTAGCAGGTACACCTATTTGTTGTAAGTCACCGAGGAACGGACCTGGTGGGAAACCAGTGTCTCCAGCAGGTATAACAATATCAGCAGGAGCAGTTGCGCCAGCTTTTGCTGGAGCAGAAGTTTTACTGTCTTCTAATATTTTATACAATCTGAAAGGATTCATGTCGGTACAAACAAGTGCAGGTTGACCTTCCATATAATCTGAAAGCCCAGTAATGTTAGCTTTCTCATTATCACAATCTTCTAAAGCTAATTTCATAAGGTTAATTTTAGATAATCTGATAGTTGCTTTTCCTGCGAGAGTTTTTC
>NZ_CACXNW010000017.1 GCF_902769175.1 uncultured Methanobrevibacter sp. | reverse complement strand
AAAAAAATAAAAAGAATTTTTTGGATTTTGGAAAAAATTAAAAAAAAAAAATTGGGATCATGAATTAGATTTTTTTTCAAAATTTGTGACACCCTCTCATAACAATAAAAAAATAGGAAAATAACCATTTAAAACAACAATTTTCCTAATCCAATTAAATTATATTTAAAATCGCCGTTTGATTGACAGCATTGTAAGTACTGTCTCCAACATAATTGGCTACAACAGCATAAGTTCCTGGCTTTGCAATGCTTATCTTAACACTAACAATACCATTTTCATTTGTTTTGCCTTTGTAGATTTTTCCATTAACTGTGAAAGTAATCCACTTATTTGCAATTGGATTTCCATATTCAGTCTTGAATGTTGCAGTTAATGTCTTGGTTTTTTCGCCAATTGCATATGACATGTCAGGAACAGTCAGTGTAGGAGTTTGCTCTTTTACAGTTATCTTAGCAACTGCAAATGATGCTTTATAGTTTTCATCTCCTAAGTAGCATATTGCAAATGTGTAGTCTCCTCTGTATCCAAGGTTTATTTGAAGCTTAGCGATTCCGTTTTCATCGGTACAGATTCCATCCTTCTCATAGGTATAGACAACACCATTGAATCCTATTTGCATTGGAGTGTTTGCCAAAGGTCTTCCATTTGCATCCTTTAAAGTGAAGTAGAACCATTCTCCAATTTTACCATCACTTGGAGCAACTGCAGTAGTGTTCATATCTTCAAATATGATTTGGGTTCCATTTCTGGATACTTTGAAGTAATTTGTGCCAACTGATGCTCCATGAGTTGCATTTCCTTGGAAATTAGCTACAACAGGATAAGTGTCTGCACTTAAGTTCCTAATCTCAATTGAACCTTCACCATTAGTGACATTTGCTTCTTCAGTCCTCTCTCCAACAGTTACATTGATCTTGCCGGTTAACGGATTCCCTTTTTTATCCCTTAAAGTGAAGCTTATGACTTCCACATCACCATAGGAAATGTTTGTAACGGTTACAGTAAGTTCAGTGTCAATGAAGCGGACAGGGACGACATCTTCAACATTTATTGATGCTACTGCTCTTGAAGGCTGATACATCTCATTTCCCTTAAAATCAATCCATAGATAATACTTATTGACATCCAAGTCCTTAGTTGGGATAAATATTTTTCCATCCCCATCAGTAATGTAATCTGAAAGGTTCATCAAAAATACGGATAAATTTAAACCACTTAATGCTTTATTATCCATGTCTTTTAAAGTAACTTCCAAATAATTTTCTTCATTATATTGAACGGAAATGTTATCTGCTGCAATCATTGTTTTAATTCTATCTACAATAAAAATGAAATCCTTATGGAAACCATTATATCCGCTATTTTGTTCAGGAATGAAAGTTACAGTTACAGTTACATTCTTTGCAAAATCAGTGTTGTTGAATCCGAAAGAATAACTGGTGCTGCTGCCATCAATAGGAATTTCCATGCTTTCTGTGCCATCACTAAAGTTTAAGACAAGCTTGCCTCCAGTTACTGGATTGCCATTAGCATCTGCAAGATTCACTGTAATGTTTCCATTATGGTCAATGAATGCTCCTTCAACATCCATATCACTGTCGGCACTCATAGCATTTACGCCTAATTCTAAAATGGTTTGAGTGGAATTATACTTCATTTTCTCAGAATCTCCATCAAATGAAGCAGCAATACTTAAATCAGCACCAGAAATTGGAGTGAAAGTTACCTTTACCTCTCCATTAGAATCAGTCAATAATTCATCATCAAAGAGTATGTTTCCAATTTCATCATTAATCATGATTTTCAATGATTCGTTTTGAATTATCTCTGCAGAATCCCGACCAATATAATATAAAGTGAATATGATAAAAGATTCCTGATGAGCCCTAAGATAATCCGCTTGGAATCCAATCCGTGTCTTCACTTTACCTACATTAAACTTAGTTGAATTTTCAGAGTAAGCATATCCTGCATGTTCTGTAGAATTGAATGCTGCAGTGACATTGACAATCTTAGAGATATTGGCATTGTCATAGACATATTCTACAGTTTTTACAGTGCCGTTAAGTTGAAGGACAGCATCAGGAGTGCCGTCATCAAAGCTTAAGACAAGTGATCCATTAACTGGATTGCCATTAGTGTCCCCAATATCCACAACTATTTTTGATTTGCCATGAACAAGAGTATCTTCAGCAGAGACATTTAATAGGACTCCTATTGAACCAACAAAAACATCACTCTCCATACCTGTTCTTATTCCAACAGTATTAGTCATACCCCTATTGAACCAACAAAAACATCACTGCTGGTTACATTAGGTGCAAAAATATCCTTTCCATCGTATCTGCCGGTAATGTAAATATGGCCACTGATTATAGGAGTGAATGGAACATTAATAACACCCATTTCATCAGTTTCAAAGATTTCGCTGTCAAGCAATACATTACCTAATTCATCGGCAATTGTAACGAATACTTCTTGATGAGCTAAAGCTGAATGGTCACTTTCAAGATGGATTTTTGCAATGCACTCATCATGAGCAAAGAGATTATCTGCTTCAATGATCAAATCTGTTTTAAGCCTTTCAATAACTATTTTAAAGTTAGCATCAGAAGGGAGATAATCATCATTGCCTCCAAAACTAACAGTTCCAAGATATGCATTAGGCATAAAATCACCAATCCTGAACATCACTTTACCATAATTATCAGTAGGCATGGCAAATATGTCCTCATTAAGGGAGAGATATAAGTTTAATCCACTAAGAGGCATGCCAAATTCATCCATAAGAGATATGGAATAATTTTCAGTACTTAAATAAGGAACAGTGATATTTTCAACATGCAATGCAGTGCCTATTCTTTTCACTTTAAAGATATATGAACTGTTTGAAGTAATATAACCGCTTTTGTTTTTTGGAAGATAAATGGCTGTGACATTAACATCCTTAGCCAGACTTGTATTGCCAAATTCCACTTCAAAGAAAGTGGCACTTCCATCAATAGGAATTTCCACACCTTCTGTGCCATCATCAAAGGTTAAAAGAACCTTTCCATTGATGACAGGATTCTCATTAATATCAGTGAGATTTACTGTAATCCTTGCTGTTTGATTAATGAGAATGTCTTCAGCTTTCACATCAATAATGATTCCCATATCCTCAACAATTGCTTCAGTGATATTGAAAGTTACATTATACTTGTTCTCATTAGGATTACCTAGAAATTCCCCTAAAAAGCTTATGTTTGCATTAGTGATTGGAGTGATTGGAACAGTTGCCTTTCCCTCTGAATTAAGAGATATTACATCACTAAGCAATATGTTTCCCTCTCCATCAATAATAAAGATTTTCAATGTTTCATTAGGGCATGGATTCAATGTCTCATTGTCTAAATAATACAATTCAAAAGTGGCATTGCCCTCTTGATGAGCAATTAAATCTCCAACTTCAATATTGAGTTTAGTAGGATACATAATGAAAACTGTAGAAGTATTGTATTCCTCCTCATAAAACTCGTCTTCTAGAAAATGAATATCCACATGGTATGTGCCAGGGAGAAATCCTTTAATTGGCACACGAATTTCACCATTTTCATCACTAGTACTCTCAGCAGTATAATTAGCAAGACTGCCCTTAAAAACCATTTCTACAGAACCATCGACTATAGGCAGGCCATCTTCATTTTTTACATTTATGAAAAATGTTTCATCGCTATCTACAGTTGTATAAAAATCTGGAGCGGATATTATAGGAAATCCCATATAAACAGTTATATTTATATTTGTGCTAGACACACCAGTATAACTGTCTGCATGTAATGTTGCGGTATATTTGCCAGGATCCAATTCAATAAGACAACCATTATTTTCACCGCTTAAACCTTGATAAGTGCCAATCAGTCTGCCTCTTGAATAAACATCAACAGTAACGTTCAAATCATCATATTTCTTATAATCTGCAATGACATCAAATAATAGCTTATCGCCAGAATTATAGGTAGTCTTGAAATTGGGAGCCTTTATTGTAGCAGGTATGATGATAACGTCCTCTCCATAACAGTTATTTTCAAAATAGCAAGCAGCTGCATAACCATCATACATATTATTGCTCCTGTCACCTTCTACATTGTCAGTGAAAACGCAAGCATATGCATTCACTTCATATGTTGAGCCGCCAAAGCCAATATTGTTTATAAAGGCACAGTTAGTTGCATTACCTTTCATCATAGCTCCAGCTACCGCTTCTGCAGAGTTGTTTATAAATCTACAGTTAATTGCATCACAATAAGCAATCGCCCCGCCAAGCATTGAATGGCAAGAAATGAAGGTGCAGTTTATAACTGCAGTTACATCAGAGACAGCACCACCTTCTCCATTTAGGGATAGCATATTATAAGTATCTGCAAAAATAATACCATATATGTAAGTCTTAAGATCAGGATTATTTTGCACAATACTTTAGCGGTATTTGATCCGTTTATGGTATGGTCTCCACCATGAATTTCCAAATTACGATTAAGTACAATTCCATTTTTAAAATTAGAATCAGTGTTAGGGTCATAAGAGTAATCATCATTCAAATAGATAACAGAGGCATTATTGCCATTTATAGTCCTATTTAAATCAGTAAAGGATTTTGTTCCACCTTCTTTTAACGCTGACTTTTCATTGGCGCTTTCATCATCAACAGAACCAATGTTATCCTCTAAAATAAGCTTTTCATTATCACTTGTTAAAACATTCTCATTAAGCATATCCTGAACACTATTATCGACGGATACATCAGTTTCCTCAAGATTAGTTTCTAGAATAATATTTTCATTGCTATCTTCCCCAATAAGATTATCCCCAGAGCCTTCTGCTGCGCTAACTACAGAAATGCTAAAAATACAAATAATAAATAATAACAATGAAAAGATAATTTTTTCATTTTTCATGTTTTCCCCTTTCAAAATTTTAAATAATTACTTTTTTATTTATATTTATATAAAAAATTTATGAATAGTTAAAAACTATCCATTTTCCTAATAAATTTAACTCATTTTTATATAATGAATAGTTAAAAACTATCCATTTTCCTAATAAATTTAACTCATTTTTATATAATGAATAGTAAAAACTCTCCATTTTCCTAATAAATTTAACTCATTTTTATATAATGAATAGTAAAAACTCTCCATTTTCCTAATAAATTTAACTCATTTTTATATAATGAATAGTTAAAAACTATCCATTTTCCTAATTAATTTAACTTATTTTTAATATAGCCGTTTTGTTGACAGGATTGAATGTACTGTCTCCTGCATATTTAGCTACAACAGCATAGGTTCCTTTCTTTGTAATGCTTACATTTACGCTTGCAATACCATTTGCATTTGTTTTTGCCTTGTAGATTTTTCCATTTACTGTGAAAGTGACCCACTTGTCCGCAATTGGATTTCCATATTCAGTCTTGAATGTTGCAGTCAGCATCTTGGTTTTTGCAGTAGCTGCATATGACCTGTTAGGAACGTTTAAACTAGGAGTTTGCTCTTTTACAGAAATCTTAGCAACTGCAAATGATGCATTGTAGTTTTCATCTCCTAAGTAGCATATTGCAAATGTGTAGTCTCCCCTGTATCCAAGATTGATTTGAAGCTTTGCAGTTCCATTTTCATCGGTACAGATTCCATCCTTCTCATAGGTATATATTACACCATTAAATCCTATTTGCATTGGAGTGTTTGCTAAAGGTCTTCCATTTGCATCCTTTAATGTGAAGTAAAACCATTCTCCGCTTTTTCCATCACTTGGAGCAACTGCAGTTGTATCCATATTCTCAAATATGATTTTAGTTGCATTTCTAGAGACAACAAAGTAATTAGTGGCCATTGATGCCCCATGTGTTTTATTTCCTTGGAAATCAGCTACAACAGGGTAAGTGTCTGCACTTAGGTTCTTAATCTCAATTGACCCATGACCGTTTGTGACATTTGCTTCTTCAGTCTTATCTCCAACAGTTACATTGATCTTTCCAGTTAATGGATTGCCATTTACATCATTTAAAGTGAAGCTTATGACTTCAACATCACCATAGGAAATGTTTGTAACTGTAACGGTAACTACAGTGTCAATAAATGTATCAGGCTTGACATTTACAACAGCTATTGTTGAAATTGCACTTGAAGCTTCATAGACATCATTTCCAGCAAAAGCAATATATGCATAATAGGTGTAAGCCTCTAAATCCTTAGTTGGGATAAGGATTTTTCCATCAGCATCAGTAATGTAGTCTTCAAAGTCAATCACAAATGCAGATAAGTTCAAACCACTTAATGGATTGCCATCTATATCTTTTAAACTAACTTCAAAGTAATTCTCTTCACCATATGGAACAGTGATGTTATCTGCTGAAATCATTGTTTTAATTTTGTCTACAATAAAGTTATAATTCTTATTGACACCTATGTAACCGCTATTTACAGAAGGAACAAAGGTAGCAGTTACTGTTAGATCCTTAACACTATCCGGATTCTTGAATTCTGCAGAATAGCTAGTCCTATTGCCATCAACAGGGATTTCCACACTATCAATGCCATCACTAAAGCTTAAGACAATCCTGCCTCCAGTAACCGCTTTGCCATTGATATCAGTGAGATTCACTGTAATAGTTCCTGTGTGGTTAATGAATGCACCTTCAACTCCAATATCCATAGTGGTTTTCATAGGATCTACACTACTGTCAAAAAATATTTTAGTTGGTTTGTACCTATTTTTTTCATCAGTATAGGAAATATTGACAAATACTTTAGAGTCAGTAATCGGAGTGAATGTAACTTTTACCATTCCTTCTGAATCAGTTAATACTTCAGAATCAAGCAATTCGTTTCCAAGTTCATCAGTAATTATGACTCCCAATAATTCGTTAGGAATTGGAGACACAGTATCGAGAACATAATAATATAATGTCATAAGGACATATCCTTCTTGATGAACCTTAAAGACATCATTTTCAACTGCGATGTATGATTTGGTCAAAGCAACATTAAAACTGGTTACATTGTTGGAAATGTCATATCCTGAATTTTCTGCAGGAATGAATGATGCAGTGACAGCAACATCCTTAGACATATTGGCATTGTCATAAACATATTCAACCCTTTTTGTTGTGCCGTTAAGTTCAAGGCTAACATCAGGAGTGCCATCATCAAAGCTTAAAACAACAGAGCCATTTACAGCATTTCCAATTCTGTCCCTAATATCAACAGCAATTCTTGAAGTAGCATAAACCTCAGTATCTTCAGCAGAGACATTTAATAAAACTCCAATGGAACTAACCGGAATATCAATGTTGGTTACATTAGGATTGGACCTGTCATTTCCATCAAATCTACAAGTAAATATAATATGTCCACCGTTTTGAGGAATAATATCAATAGAAAACATACCGTAACCATCAGTGAAACGACTTTCGTTGTCAATCAAAACATTGCCGAATTCATCAACAAGGGAGACAAATACTTCTTGATTGGAAATTCTTTCCCTAAGATTTTCAAGCCGGATATGGACAGAATTAAAAGTATGGGCAATAACTTGACTAGACCCTACTCGGGAAAATGAACTAGGCAATTTTTCCACCTTAAACTTATATGAACAGTTTACCCCATAATAACCATCATTAGGCTCTGGAACAAAAGTGGCTGTGACATTAACATCCTTAGCAATATTTGCATTGTAATATTTCGCTTCATAAACAGTGCGGTTTCCATCTATAAGAATTTCAATAGGATCAGTGCCATCATCAAAGCTTAAAATAATTTTGCCGCCAACAACAGCATTATCATTAATATCTGTGAGATTTACTGAAATGTTTGGCCTATAATCAATAAGAGTATTTTCAACACTTATATTCATCTTGGTTTCAATAGGAAAAACATGAACATTAAATTCATTTTCTGTGGCATTGTACCTGTTTTCCTCAGGATTTCCATCAAATGAAGCAGTGACAATTAAATTTTTGATGCTAAGTGGAGTGAATGAAACAGATGCCTTTCCCTCAGAATCAGTTATTGCTGTAGTATTAAGTATTACCTTTCCATCCTCCTCTTGAATCAAAATATTCAATGTTTCATTAGGACATGGATTCATTTCCCCTTGATACAAATAATGCAAAGTGAAATTAACAAGGGCCTCTTGATGAGCAATAGCATGGTAATCATCATACATATAATCATAAGTTATTTCAGAAAAATATTTAATGAAAACTGTAGAGGTATTATATCCCTCTTCATAATAGTCACTTTCCAAAAAGTAAATATCAACATGTTAGACGCCAGGAACAAATTCCTTAATTGGCACCTGGATTTCTCCATTTGCATCAGTGGCACAGTTTACAGTATAATTAGCAAGGTCACCATTGAAAACAATTTTTACAGAGCCATTTTCTATAGGTCGATTATCTTCATTCACCACGGTAATCAAAAATGTTTCATCACTGCCATCAGTTGTAATGACATCAGGGGCAGAGATTATAGGAAAAGAGAGGTAAACTGATATGGTTATATTAGCATCAGCAATCCCTGCACAATCTGAATGTAAAGTTGCAGTATACTTGCCCGGGTCCAAATCAATAAGACAACCATTATCTGCACCAGTTAAGCCATGATAAGTGCGAACCAAAGAACCTGATCTTGAATAAACATCAATTGTAACATTTATGCCGTCATATTTTTTATAATCGGCAATTATGTCAAAATACATTTTTTCGCTGGAATCATATAAAGTTTTAAAATTGCGAGCGGATATTGCACCTGGAATAATAGTAACCTCTTCCCCATAACAGTCATTTTCAAAAATACAAGCTGTTGCACAACCGTAAATGAATGCATTAAAATAATCATCATCCAAATGATAATCATTGAAATAGCAAGCATACGCATCAACATGATATGTTGAGCTATGAAAACCAGCATTGTTTAGGAATGTACAGTTAATTGCATTACCATATACCATAGCTCCACCAAAATCGCTAGCACTGTTGTTAATGAAAGTACAGTTAATCGCATCACAAGAATAGAGGACGCCACCAAATCCGGATTTACATCTAATGAATGTACAGTTTATAGCTGCAGTCAGACGTTGAACAGTACTTCTGGAAAAACCATGACAATCTACAAAATTAATATCATATAAGTAAATATTAAAGGTATTGCTATATTGATAAAATACGGAGGCAAGATCTGATCCATTTATTGTATGGCCTCCCCCATGAATTTCCAAATTACGATTAATTAAAATACCGTTAGCATAGTTAGAATCAGTATTTGAATCATATTTATAATCATCTTCCAAATAAATAATGGAATCAGTGTTGCCATAATAAGATTATTTAAATCAGAAAATGATTTTGCTCCACCTTCTTTTAATATTGACTTTTCATTAATGCCTTCATCAGAAATAACATCAATATTTTCCTCTAATATTGACTCCCCATTAATCATTTCATCAGAAAAAACATCAACATTTTCCTCTAATATTGACTCCCCATTAATCCTTTCATCAGAAAAAACATCAACATTCTCTTCTAATATTGACTCCCCATTAATCCTTTCATCAGAAATAACATCAATATTTTCTTCATATAAAAAATCTTTATCATCATTAGTGCTATCTAATACCATCTCATTAAAATTATTTACATCATCATTAGCACCAACTAAATTTTCTTCCCCATATGTGTTTAAAATAAGATTTGCATTATTATCATCCCCCACATCGTTTATAGAGCATTCTGCAGCACTAACAACAGAAAAGATAAATATAAAAACAATGAATAATAATAATGGCAAAATGATTATTTTATTTTTCATAGTTTTCACCATTAAAGTTTTCCTTATATAAATTATAATATTAATCAATATTTATATTTATATATTTAAGAATATAATAAAAATAGCAGGTAAAATTTGTTGATTTTAATCAAATATCCAAAAAATTTAATAAATGAATTATAAAAATAGCATGTAAACTTTGTTCATTCAATCAAATATCCAAAAAATTTAATAAATGAATTATAATTTTCAAATTTAAGGCAAACAATCAAAAAAAAGAATGGGAAATAAAAAGTTTATTTTCCAAAAAAAAATTAGCGAAAGAGAACATTAATTAAAATAAAAATAGCATCTAAAATTTGTTGATTAAATCAAAAATCAAAAAAATGAATTAGCGAAAGAAACGCTTATATTAAGCATCTCAGCGCCTCAATCCCTATCAAAATTCTTGTACAGTTACAGGCTATGACAATATGATACCTTCATACACAGAAAATTCATCAGCTAACTCACTACCAGGACCTCTAACTCCCACTTCTACTGCCTCAAAATCAAATTCAGCTCCAGGTACTTCCTCAAGTGGAACAAACGGTTCAGGTTCTAACATATAGCCTATTAAACCTCCAATGATTCCTCCCCATATTCCTGCTACTGTTGATCCTCCAATCAAAATAAAAGCATGGGCGAATCTATTTAATCTATAATCAAAACTATTAGTAAATACATATACAGTCCCACCAACACCGATAGTAGCACCTAAAGCACCGCCTAAAGCAGCACCTGCAACAGGGTTACAGGTTATGATCCTGCAATCATACCTACAACGAAACTTCCAACAATGCACGCTGTTTGAATATTTCCAATATCTGATTCAGAAATACTTTCAACAAAGGCAATATTGAACGGACCACCTTGGGCAGGAGCAAAACAATCTATGCCAGAATCTGAAATATCTTTGCCAATCCTATTATTTTCCCCCTCATTTTCAGTTATTAATTGACCTCCATCTGAAACACAGATATCATCTCCCAATTTTTCTGCATGGTTGTTTACAAATGAACAGTTCTCCAAGTCCAAAAATCCTTGATTAAATATTGCACCACCATGATGTGCCCTATTGTTTTCAAAATGACAGTTAAAGCATAAAACAGTACCTAGATTAAGTATTGCAGCGCCCCAGTCCCTTTCAGATAGTATTTCTTATGATTGTCAGTGAAATTTACACGGCTGAAAATGCAGGTTCCTTGTAAGTTTTCCACTAGTGTTAAATCCGCTAACAGTCAAGTTGCTTGCAGAGAAAGTCACAGATTTATCTAATTTTAACCAGGTATTTTCATCCCTATCACTAGAGCTGGTTCTAATGGTTCCACCATTACCTACAATATTGACAGAATCAAAGCCTAATGAAGATGGTTTTATTGTATCCCTACAAACAATTGTTAGTTTCTTGGAAAGAAAAATATCCAATGCTTTGCTTCGAATATTGTATGAACCATCCTCTTCAATATATCTTAATAGAATCCAAAGAATTGAAAGTGGTTTTTATCGCGGATCTATAGCTATCAATATCATATACATACACGTTTTTTACAATGCCAATATCCAAGTAAAAGCTGTTGTTAAGCCCTAAAGAAAATATATCATTTATATTATGCACATTGTTGAAATGATATCCTTTTGAATAGGTTATTCCATCGCTAGTGATGTTTCTAAAAACAGTAAGAATAAAATCCATTGAATCGTTGTAATATTCACTGTAATACCAAGTGTCCTTATCCAAGTAATGTATGCCCCCATCAAGCATTGAATAATATAATAAATGATTTAGTTCAATCTCCTTATCTGCCACCTTGGACATGTAGGAATAATGGAATAATTCAGAATCAAAATTTGCTGCCTTAGCATCAAACATACCAGTAGAGTTATCAACAATACAATTTTTTATAGTAATCTTTTTACGATCACTTGCGAAATAGATTGCATCTTGAGACAATTCACTAATGCTTTTATAAAATATGGAATCAATGACCGTATTATGGAATCCTCTCATATAAATCGCACCACCAAAAGCTTTTGCAGTACAATTTAAAAATACACAGGAATCGATTTTTCCCATATCTCCACTCCAAAAGATTGCTCCTCCATTAACAGCCCCAGTCCCAATGAACTTGCAAGAACTTATCTCATTATAATCTCCACAAACTGTAACAGGACTGTAAGCACCATTATAACCAAGAACATAACTTCCTTTATCTATAAAAGATTCTGTGTTTTCAAAAGTAAAATCCAAATTTCTAAAACACAAATCAGTAATTAACACACCATCAGCAGTTATATTGAATATCCTTGAATCATGGCTGTTACCGTAGATTGTATGATTATTACCATTAATTAAAAGATCATCAACATCTAAAACAAGAGGCTTATAATTTTTAGAAGAGAAATTATAATCCTTATCCAATTCAATAACGCTACCTGGAGTTAAATTCCTAAAAAAAGTTACAAAATCATCATAAGTTCCAATAGCATTATTACTTTTTAAATTAGTTTTATCAGCATTAAACTTAATAACATTAAGCTCATTAGCATCAAGCCCATTAGAATTAAGCCCATTAGAATTAAGCCCATTAGCACCAAACCCATTGGCATTAAGCATATTAGCATTAGACTTATCACCATTATTTCTTACATCACCAATTTCTATTTCAGTATCAATTGTGTTTGCATCAATGGAATATTCATCCATTAATGTTTCTGAGTCCAATCCCCTTTCATTATAGTTTGTTCTTGCTTTAATAGAATTTTCATAACATACTGTTCCATTGTCAACATCACTTGCAACACATGCAGAAGACATAGCAAATATAAAACAAAAACAAACCATAACTAAAAGGATATTTCTTAAGTAATCATACCTTTTTATCATTTTGTTCATCCCTCATATTTAAAGAAATAACCTTTCTTTCTGTGATATTATATTTCTAATAAAAGACATTTAAATATTTTCGACTGCAAGCACTTACTTACAGGACCATAACTTAATAATCTTACCTTATTTTAAATTTAATAGAATGTTAAACTCCAAAATAAAAAAATAAAAAAATTTTATGATTTTAAATAAGAAAAAAAGAATGAAAAACAATAAAAAAAAAAATATGAACACAATAACAACTTAGACAAATCAGAAAAAAATAACAATAAAAAAATATGAACACATTATAAATTAGACAAATCCGAAAAAATATAATAAAAAATTATAAAAAATATGAACACATTATAAATTGGATAAATTAAAATAAGAAAGTATAATAATTCAGATATTAAAAATAATTATTAGATATCATGACAGCTAAGTTAAAAATTAACAATACCTATTATAAAAAGGCAGACAATTTAGAATCATTAAATATGTTTAAAGGACAGTTGTATGAAACCATTGTCACAACACAAAGCGATGAATCTGTAAAAAATGCAGCACCTATCGGAGTTATTTGCAAGGATTCAAACCAGATAGTAATTCATTTAGATAACTGCGTACATACTCACTTGAATATTTTGGAAAATGGAGAACTGATTGTAAACATCATAAAAGACCCGCTTATTTTTACTTATTCCACTATTGGAGAGCTTGACGAAGAATATTTTGAGGAATTCAATAGCTTCCCTATGATAAAAAATACCATAGAATTCTTTAAGGCACATGTCATTCAGATAAGAGAAAAAAAGAGAGAAAATGATTATAACGAGGGAATTGGACACATAGTGACCTGTGAAGTGGAAGACATTTATATAAGTGAATATAATGAAATCATTCCTCTAAACAGAGCTATGAATGCAATTATAGAAAGTCTTGTTTATTATTGCAGATTCGACCATAAATACAAGGACAAGCAAGATATGATTTGGATCCACATGAAAGAGCTGAATAGGGTTTGCCATAAAGTGGGAAATGAGTCTGAAAAGAAATCCATGAAAATCATAATGGATGAGATGAGGGAAAATCACGATTATCTTGATTAGAAAAAAAGAATTTTAGATAAATAATCTATTGAAAATAAAATAAAAAAAAGAATTATGGATAAATAACCTATTGAAAAAAATAAAAAAAAGAATTATAGATAATAACCTATTGAGAATAAAATAGAAAAAAGAGTTTTAGATAAATGTTTATAAGAAAAAGTTGGAAGATAAAAATAGCTTATTTTAAATCATCTAAACAATTTAGCATAGACTCTGTAACAGAATAGGTCTTCTGCAAATCATAAAGATTGTCAACTAAATATCTTCTAAATCTTTCACAGGCATAATCATCATATCTGAACCTAATTCCATCATATTTAATATCCATAAGTATAAGGTTTTCAGGCTCTACAACCTTAATGTATGCTCTTGGCTCATCCTCTTTTGGGTCAAGCAATCTTTCCACATCCTCAAGAGTCATCTTGCCGTAATTTACATCCAGAAAAACACGCATCATCTTACGGACCATATTCCATAAGAAGCTTTCTCCACAGATATCTACAAAAATAGGATTGTAAGTTTTATTCAAATGAGCAAAATCATTGTTCTTATTCTTTTCTTTCTCATCAATAATTGGCTTGGATATGACAATATCTTCAATTGTTCTTTCAGTTGTCTTTTGTTTTCTTTTTGTGAAATTTGTGAAGTTATGGGTTCCCTTAAAGACTTCAGCAGTTTGCCTCAAGAGATCCATATCCAAATCCTCTTCAAACAGTATATATCGATACCATCTCATCTGAGCATATCTTGGCTTGAATCCAAATCTTACTGGCGCCCAAGCGATTATTTGAATATCATCAGGCAAGCTGTTGTTTATCTGATTGATGCGAACTTCCTTTTCGCTTTGGAAACTTATTACATTTCCAAGACTATGAACTCCTGCATCGGTTCTTCCAGCAATTCTAAACCTTGAAGCCTTTAAATCATCTATGTAGCCTAACTTTCTAAGGTGATAGATCAGTTCCTCTTCAACGGTTCTTACATCAGGCTGTCTTTGAAATCCGTGAAAATGAGTTCCAATGTAAGCAATCTTTAAAGCAGTTCGTTTCATAAGAATCACAAAAATAATAATTTTGATTTGATAATAATTTTTTAATATGATTTTTAAAATTTTGATTTGATAATAATTTTTTAAAATGATTTTTAATATTAATTTTTTTATTAAAAATATAAATATTTAGCTATAAAATTAAAAAAAATCAAAGAAACAATATAAAAAAATAGGAATAATGAACTATTAAATTAAAAAAATCAAAGAAACAATATAAAAAAATAGGAATATGAATTATAAAATTAAAAAAATCAATGATTAATAATTAAAAATATAAACTAAAATAACATATTATTAATTATGAAAACACAACACGATACAAATGAATCCATAAGCCTTTATGATAATTATAAAATAAATCTTAAAGCTAAAGGAACTGATGAAAAATTTTATTTTATATTCCATGAAAGAAATCTTTTATTGATTGACCATCAGCTTCCATTATTAAAGGAATTAAATGAGCTTAACCTCAATGAAGAGGATGTTAATAACTGTATTTACTTTGGAGACTTCTATCTAAAGGATGCTTATGCAGTGGAACTCTCTGAAGAATTTAATGTTGAAGAATTTAAAGAGGAAAATGAAGAGATCAATATGGAATTCATTAATCTCTATGAAGTCTATGACATTAACGAAGAAACATATTACCTTGGAGGAAGGGCCATTCAAATTATAGATTGGGAAAACAACCACCAATATTGTGGAAGATGCGGTGCAAAAACTGTTACCTCCGATATAGAAATGGCTAAAGTATGTCCTGAATGTGGATTTACAAGCTTTACAAGGATTTGCCCTGCAATAATCACAACTATCATCAAGGAAGATGAAGATGACCTTGATGAAAATGGAAACCCAACCAAAAAGATTTTGATGGCAAGGCATTCATATCATGAATATCCAAGATACGCCTTGATTGCAGGATTCTTGGAAGCGGGAGAATCTATAGAAGAGGCAGTCAAAAGAGAGGTTATGGAAGAAGTAGGAATTGAAGTAGAGGATATTGAATACTTCTGAAGCCAAACTTGGCCATTTCCAAACTCATTGATGATAGGCTGCATCTGCAAATACAAGTCTGGTGAAATCAAGGTGGATGAAAACGAAATCACCAAAGCAAAATGGTTTAAAAAAGAGGAAATCGAACAACCGCCATCAGATATTTCCATATTTGCCAGATTGCTAAAGAATTTCATAGAAAATTACTAAAAACCGATTTTAATTGATTCTTTTAATTACATGAAATTACATGAAATTAAATTTTTACTATTTTTTATTAAAAATTTAAAAAAAAAACTGCTTAAAATCACTACTTTTATATTAAAAAATTTTAAAAAAAAAAACTGCTTAAAATCATTACTTTTTTATTTAAAAATTTAGAACAAATCCCATAAAAAAGAAAATAAAAACTATAAAAAAAGATTGTTCGATTATAATAAAAATAAAAAAATAGGTGGTTTAAAAAAATAAAATATAAAAATAAAAAATAAATTTAAAATATGCTACTTCATAGCACATTGATATCCTATAAATTACTCTACTTCACAGAGCATCGATAAGCCTTAAATTAACTACTTCCCAGCAGCATTGATGAGCTTTAAATTAACTACTTCATAGCAGCATTGATATCCTTTAAGTATATCTTATCATCACAGATTGTATCAACTAAATCCATATCGTGACTGACCAATAAGAATCCCATTTTTCTATCTTTAACTATTTTTAAAACAGTATCCAAGATTTGTGCTTGGGTAATTGCATCAAGCATTGTAGTCATTTCATCAGCAATCAGGAATTTTGTATTCGGATTCATTGATCTCAATACGGAAAACCTTTGCAGTTCTCCTCCAGACAATTCCTGTGGGAATCTGGTTAGCCATGATTTTTGAATACCAAATTGAGCCAAATCCCCATCCTGAACATCCCATGACTCTTCCAATACCTGTTTCATTCTCCATTTAGGATTCATTACCTTTTCAGGATGTTGATAAATTAGTTGAACTGGCCTGAATCCTTTTTTTGGAAATGGCTTGCCATCAAATATTACTTCACCTTGATATTTGGTAACATATCCTGATAAGATTTTGCATAATGTAGATTTTCCACTTCCACTATCTCCAATCAATCCCATGATTTTCTTATTGTCCAATTCCAGATTAACATCCTGCAATAAGTATTTTTTAGCTGATGGATATTTAAAGGAAATGTTTTTCGCTATAAGCTCCATTTTATGCACCTTCTTCATATTTGAAACATCTGACCTTTTTATTATTGCCAACATCAATCAATTCAGGTCTTTCTTCCTTACATCTATCAAATTTCATTTCACATCTATCATAAAATGGACAGCCATTAATTATTTCACCATGCAATGGCTGATACCCTTTCACCACTTCAAATCCATTAGCAGGCAATGCCTTGTATAATGACTTTGTATATGGATGCAACAGGTTTTCTCCATTACCTGCGAAATCTTCTTGGCGTGCAATTTCAATTACATATCCTGAATAGAATATTTCAATCCTATCTGCCACTTCCAATGCAGCATGAATATCATGTGTAATTAAAAGAACACCAATTCCATCTTCTTTCATATGCTTAAAGTGATTTAATGTCTCTTCAACAGTCTTTTCATCAAGTCCAGGAGTAGGTTCATCTGCTACAACAAGGTCAGGATCTGCAAGGAGTGCAGTTGAAACAAGCACTCTTCTTGCCATCCCTCCAGACAATTGGAAAGGATACATGTCATCCACTTCCGGACCTAAATTATAATGTTCAAAGATTTTCCTTTGCTTGATTTTCTTTGCCTTTTTCTCTTCCTCGCTATCGCAATGTCCAATTGCAATGTCTGATATTTTCATTAAAGGATCCAAGAAGTTAACGGACTGAGGCACAAGAACGATGCCTTTTCCTCTAATCTCCTCTTTATCCTCTTGAGACAATTCCTTGCCTTTGAATTTGATTTTTCCATTAAGATTTGCATTTTCAGGTAAAATTCCAAATATTGCATGGGCAAGCAAACTTTTTCCAGACCCACTTGAACCTAATACCGCTAAAATTTCACCTTCAGCTATATCTAAAGTCAAATCAGTTATGACTTTCAAATCTCTTTGATTTAATCCCTTCGTATATTGTGTAAATGAAATTGAAACATTTTCAACATCTAATAATTTGTCCATTAAACCACCTAAATTGTTTTAATTTCAAATTTAACAACCTATAATTAAATAATCTTTATCATATGACTTGTTTCATCATAGTCATCTTCTTCTACAGTTATAACAAATCCTTGGGACTTCCAAAAGGGCAATCCAGACTCAAGATACCTATGAGTATGCAGATAAATTTGTTTATAACCTACTTTTTTAGCGAACTCTTCGGTATGTTTTACAAGAATTCGTGCAATACCCTTTCTCCTATAATTTTCATCAACCATTAATCTCCAAATGCTTGCAGTGTTGTCTTCAGTATACTCTCCTCTAAAGAATTCAAAATCCATATCATATGCCCTAATTCCTGCCGTTGCAACTATCTTATCCCCATCATAGGCTGCAAAAAAGCAACTTCTCTTAGGCAAAACATAATATTCATCCAGTCCTTCAATATCATAGTGAAATTTAGGAGTGGGACCAATATCATACACTATTCTAATTTGCTCATATAAAAATTTTTTAACCCTTTCTATTTCATCTGCATCATTTTGAATCTCTTTAATCTCTATATCCATATAATCCTCCTAAAATTAAAAAAAAAGAGAAATTATAAAAATTTCTCTTATTCTTGTGCAGTTTCAGGATTGAGTAATTTTTCAACATTTTCTCCAATCAAGTCAAATAGCAATACAACTAATAGCAAGGATAGACCTGGATAGAATGCCAACCACCAATATCCAGAGGATAAGTAGTGCATTGATTCAGCTAATATTACCCCAATTGCAGGTTCATGAGGAGGCAAACCGAATCCTAAAAATGTTATTGCCGCTTCGTGCATAATAGCATGAGGGAACATTAAGATGACTCCCACAATAATTTGAGAAATGATCAATGGGAAAATGTGTTTGATTGCTATCCAAACTTTACTTCTTCCAAGATTTTCTGCCAAAGATATGTACTCTTTTGTCATAATTTCCTTAACTTCAGATCTTAAAACCCTTGCAAGAGGTGTCCAATGTGTCAAACCGACACCCATGATTACACCTAATACTCCTCCTCCAAACATTATTGAAACAAGAATGATTAAAAGGATGTGTGGAATTGATCCGAACAGGTCTATTATTCCTGCAACACATTCATCAGTAAACTTGTTGAAGCTTGAGAATAATCCTAAAATAATGGAAATTATTGTACTGACAACAGATGCAATGAAACCTACCATTATACTTAATCCAAGTCCAGCAATTGTTCTTTGGAACATATCTCTTCCCATCCAATCAGTTCCGAAAAGATGTTCCAATGATGGCATTTGACTAGCATTTGCAAAGTTAGTTGGAATATCTCTAATGAAATAACCACATATGAAAATGCTTAGGATAATCAATATGGAGAGTCCAATAATTACAAGAGTTTTTGTTCTGAGATTTGCATGGTATATGAACCATTGCTCTTTATCATTATCTTTTTTCTTAATCATTGAACTCATTCTCCTTAATTCTTGGATCTATAAAGTAATAGGAAATATCCGCAAGCAAGTTACCTACAAATACAAATATTGCACTGATGACTACAATTCCTAAAAACAGTGGAACATCATTCTGAAGACCTGCAGCAACTGCAGTCTGTCCAATTCCAGGATATGAGAAAACCTGCTCTATCATTACTGCTCCACCGAACAATTCACTGAAGGAGAGGAATTGCAATGTAATTGCAGGAAGCAATATATTTCTTAAACCATGATCTTTCACTAAATTCCAACCTTTCTCACCTCTTGATTTTGCAAACAATACATAATCAGAGGATAAAACTTGAATCAACTCATTACGTGTGTACATAGCAATTGGCGCAAGACCAACAAGGATTAATGTTAATGTAGGAAGGACAAGCCTAGTAGCCCACTCTAAAAATGTTGCATCAGTACTTCTAACTCCAATAGGAACACCGAATCCAATAGGGAACAATCCAAGATAAACTGAAAATACCATCAATACAAGCATACCTACCCAAAAGGATGGTGCAGATTGAATTGCATAACAGTAAACCTTTACAGCCTTATCAATCCAAGACCCTTTGTTTTTACCTGAAACCACTCCTAAAGCAAAGCCAATGACACCACTTAATATCCATGATATTGCCATTAAAGCAAGAGAAGCGGTAAATTTATCGATTATTACATCCATAACAGGTCTACGATATATTAAGGAAGTTCCCAAATTTCCTTGAATCAAATCCATAAGCCAATGGAAAATCTTTTCAGGCAATGGAACATTTGTACCGAAATACTGTTGTAAAATTTGTCTTTGAGCTTCTGATACTGCAGCACCATGTAAATAAGCATTAACTGGGTCAATAGGGGATAAATCTAATAATACAAAACTAAAAATTGCAACTGCAATCATCAATACGATAAAACGTACCAATTTCCAACCAAAATATTTTGCTACCTTTTGTTTATTCATTGAAAATAAACCCCCATATTTTTTAAATTCTAAAATATTCCTTTAAATTTTAAAAGAAGGAATTTATTAAAGAAGAAAACACTTCTAAAATAAAAGAACCTTATTATAAGAAGAAAATCACTTCTAAAATAAAAGAACCTTATTAAAGAAGAAAATCACTTCTAAAATAAAAGAACTTTAATATAAGAAGAAAACTCCCTTCTAAAATAAAAGAACTTTAATATAAGAAGAAAATCACTTCTAAAATAAAAGAACCTTATTATAAGAAGAAAACTCCCTTCTAAAATAAAAGAACCTTATTATAAGAAGAAAACTCCCTTCTAAAATAAATAAACCTTATTTGAAAAGAAAATCATTTCCAAATAAAATTAATAAAATTTTTTCTATTCCCAATTAAAAGTTAAAAGAATAAATTAATAAAAAAATAAAAAAGGAAATGAAAAATTAAGCTGTGGAATTGGTACGTTTCCAATCACAGATATTAATTAAAACATCATTTCCTAAACCGTCTGGCTGATCACCAATATCGACATCATTCTTTATGAAATAGTTGTAGTCATAGTTGACTAACCATGCAAATGGAGCGTCACCAGCAGGACCCCAACCGCCATCACCGACAAGTGCAGATTGAGACCATAAGGAATCAGTGGCTTTGAAGTCATTTGCATGCATAGCTTGTTCCATTAATGCATCAGAAGAGGTATTGTTGTATAAACCAGGGTTCATATAGAATTCATCTGGAGCCTTACTGTGGTATTGCTGATAGATGGATTTATATGGGTCAGGGGAAGTTTGTTGCATCAATGCAGCTGAAGAGTACATGTTTGCATAAATGGTATCCCAATCAGCACCTTGGAGTTTTACATCAATGCCTATTTCTTTAGCTTGTTCTGCAAATACAGTTGCTAAGGATTGTCTGTCAAGGTAATCTGGAGGGTAGTATAAGTCAAAGGATGCTTTTACACCATCTTTTTCAACGATACCATCACCATCGGTGTCTTCCCATCCACCTTCTTTAAGGATTTGTTTAGCTTTAGCAACATCACTATCTGTACCTTTAGCTGCTTCATTTGCGTATTCCCTAGTATCTACACTGGTAAATTCAGGTTTAGCATGACCTGCAAATACTTCATCACACATTTTTTGACGGTTTACACCGACATTCAATGCTTGTCTGATTGCTTTATCTGCAGTTACATTATTACCTATTTTCCAGCCGCTTTCAGTGGTTTGACCATTATCTTCAAGATAAGGGAAGGATACACCTTGTGCTCTACCTGCAGATACTTCATAGAATTGATATCCGTCTACAGTTTGGTTTAAAGCGGAAGTTGCTACAGGAACTACATCCACATCACCAGATTTTGCAAGTTCTAACCATGTAGCTTCTTCAGGGAATAACAGGGTAATTTGTGTGAAGTAAGGTTTGTCACCATAGAAATTATCATTAACTTTGAAAATTGCTTGTTGACCTTTATCCCAGTGGTCTAATACATATGGTCCAGTACCTATTGGATGTTCTCCATAAGTAGCATTGTCATACTCTTCAGGTACAATACCTACATACCTTAAGTCATAAATAAAGGTAGATCTTGGTTCTTCCAAAGTAAATTCAACACAAGTAGCATTTTTAGCAGTGGCTTTCTTAAGGTTAGTTAAATCCAAATCAGTCTCAGTCTCTTTTGCAGTATTAAATGTAAATGCTACATCCTTTGCATCAAAAGTAGAGTTGTCTGAGAATTTTACATCATCCCTAACATTTACAGTCCAAGTTAAACCATCACCACTAATCTTATAGTCGGTTGCAAGATCAGGAACTATGTCTCCCTTTTTATCTGTTTTGAATAAACAGCTTTGTACCAATGGGTTATAGTTTTGGTGTCCGCAACCCCAACCAGTAAGTGGGTTGAAACCTGATTCCGGCTCTTTAATGTTACTGTGAGCAGCTACAGTCAAATGTGTAGGATCGTCATCATGGCTTCCTCCTGAAAGAGCAAAAGCAGCAATAGCTATAATGACAATAGCAGCTACCGCACCTATAATTAATTTTTTATCCATAATTTTTCACCTTAAATAATTACTATTAAAATAATGAGAATTACCTCTTTAAATAAAAAAAGTATTACTTTATTGCAAAAAAATGACAGATTAGTAATACTTTCTTCAATTATTTTAATACTGTATAAAATTATGAAATAATAAATATAAAAAGATATTTATTACTTTTCAAGCATACTTGATAAACTATAACATTATATAAAAAAATCTAGATAAAAATAGGAATAATAAATTAAAATTAATTTTTTTCAAACATTTAATAAATTTTTTAAAAAAAAATATGATTTTTTTCAATGTTAAGGCATGACTAAAAATAATACTTAAAATAGGTTTAAATATCATTAAATGCAAATATTCGACCATGCCATTATCTATTGAATTGAAAAAACATCTGCAAAGAAATGGTGCAACAGAAGTAGGCTTTGCAGATATAACTAATTTTACAACAAAGAAAGGATTGAATTCAGGTGTTGTCTTTTACATCACTTACCCTAAGGAAATTATTAGAAATATGGGAAATGCTCCAACTAAGGAATATCTTTATGAATTGATAGATTTGAATACTAGATTGGATGCTCTTGGAATGCTTTGTGAGGAATATCTAATAGATAATGGATACAAAGCTTATGCTCAGACTAAAAAGAGATTGGGAACTGATTTTGGCGAATTCAACTCATTTGAATTGCCTCATAAGACAATAGCCACTCGTGCAGGACTTGGCTGGATTGGAAAGTCAGCCCTCTTTACAACATTAAAGCATGGATCAGCATTAAGGCTATCATCAGTTTTAACAAATGCACCTTTGGATTTTGGGGAACCGGTTCTTAAGTCAAAATGTGGAAAATGCATGATTTGCAGAGATGCTTGCCCAGGTGGTGCAATAAGTGGAATCAACTGGAGTTATAAGCTGAAAAGAAACGATTTTTATGATGATAAAAAGTGTGAAAGGTATGCATTGATAGTTTCTGAAGAAAACTTGGGAAAACCAGATACTGTATGTGGAAAATGCATTTATGCATGCCCATATACACAGAAATTTATAAAAAAAAAAAGTTCCCATAATTGATTATGATTCACTTTTTTTTTTTTTTTTTATTTTTAATTTTTATAACTTAATTGCATAAGTTAAAATGCTTGCTTGTGGTGAAATTTCTAATTTTTTAATATGCTTATCCATATGAACAGTTTCAAGTTCATCCTGTTCATCCAATCGGATAAGAAAACCCATTTTTGTCCAATACTTAAGGGCACCATCCAAAGTTCTATGAGTATGCAAATAAATATTTTCAAATCCATTTTCCTTTGCAAAATTTTCAGCTATGGCATATATTTTAGATGCCAAACCACAGCGTCTGTATCTTTCATCTACAAATAATCTCCAAATGCTTGAGGTGGTTTCATTTGAATATAAACCTTTGAATTGACCAAAGTTTTTATCGTAAGCCCTTATGCCTATTGTTCCTATGATTTCTCCATCTTCAGAATATGCAACAAAAAAGGCATTTCTTTTTGGATTAATGTAATATTCGTCCATATTGACTATATCTTGATGCCACTCAGGAACATAATCATAGCCAAATTCTTTTTTAATCATTTTGAATAAGAATTTTTGAACATTTTCTATTTCATTTGAATCATTACCTAACTCTTTAATATTGACATTCATATTATCATACCAGAAAAGTTATTACATTTTTTTATAAAAAGTTAATGTTAGTAATACTTTTTTATGAATTAGTACTACATTTTTTTATTAAGTAATAAATAATATTTAAAATTTATTATTTTTTCAAAATTTGAAAATAAAAATAAAATAAATTCCCCTAAACCCCACATAACAAAGACCTGAAAAAGTACAAAAACAAAAAAATACCACAAAACATCCCATTCAAAGATTTAAAAAATATGGGAATTAGTTAAAAAAAAAAAAAAAAAAAAAATAAATACTAAAAAAGATGTTGTGAAAAATGTTGAGAATGAATTTGTGAGATAAGTTTTTTTAGATTTTAACAGGGATAATTTTAGAGAAACATCTTTCTTAGTATTATAAATATGATTAAAGAGAAGGAGATCCCTTTCAGTTTATTAAAATACGTTTTAAAGGAATACCCCCTTTTCAGTGAAATTCAAACCAATGCACTCTTTCTAAATTTCTTGAAAATTATACGAACATAATTATCTATGGAGGAAAGAAAGCATGTAATGAATTTTTTACTTTTGTAAAAAATTAGTTACTTTTGTAAAAAATACTTTACATATGTAATAATTAGTTTACATCATATATAAATATTTCGGTGAAATCCATTAAAATCAGAAAAAATTTGAGAAAAAATTGAAATAAATTCAAAAAAAATTTAAAGAAAATTGGAAATAATTAAGCTAAAAAAATCAATTGAAATAAGAAATAATTAATACTATAAAAAAATATATATTATAATATTATATTTGTTTAAGAAATTTTTCAATATAAAATTTCATCAATTGAGTAAAAAAAGATTTAAAAAGGAATCAAAATGTCATTTCAAGATAATAAAATGTTAATTATGCCTGCTGTAGACATTAAAAACGGAAAATGCGTACAGTTAGTGCAAGGAGAACCTGGAACTGAACAGGTGATTATTGAAAATCCTGAAAAAGTAGCTAAAAAATGGGAAGATTTAGGTGCAGAAGTTGTTCATGTTATCGACCTTGATGGTGCACTTGAAAGCACAACAAACATTGAAACCATTAAAAAGGTACTTGATGAAGTAAGCGTTCCCATTCAGCTTGGCGGAGGCATAAGAAGCATTGAATATGCAGAGGAACTCCTAAACCTTGATATTGATAGATTGATTATTGGTACCATGGGAATCAAGAACCCTGAGACAATAAGCAAACTCTCTGAGGAATATGGCAGTGAAAGAGTAATGATTTCCCTTGACAGCAAAGACAATAAGGTTGTCATAAAGGGTTGGCAGGAAAAGATAGACAAGTCTGCAACTGAAATAAGCAAAGAATTCCAAGATCTTGGTGCAGGAAGCATATTGTTTACAAATGTTGATGTGGAAGGATTGCTTGGAGGGTTCTATGTAGACCCTGTAATTGACCTTGTAAACTCTGTAGACATTCCAGTTGTATACTCTGGAGGAGTAACAAGCTTAGATGACTTAAAGCAATTGCAAACAACAGGTGCAAAGGGAGTTGTAATCGGGTCAGCATTATACAAAGACAAAATAAATCTTGAAGATGCATTGAAATACCAAGACATTAAATAAATCTTAAAAATTTAGAAAGATCCGATTAACTAAATAAAACTAAAGACACATTAAAAAAATCAGATTAACTAAATAAAACTAAAGACACATTAAAAAAAGATTAAATAACTAAATAAGTCTAAAGACACATTAAAAAAAGATTAAATAACTAAATAAGTCTAAAGACACATTAAAAAAAGATTAAATAACTAAATAAGTCTAAAGAAACATTAGAAAAACCTGATTATTTATAAAAAATAAAAAAATTATAATCATATATTTTATTATAGAATGGAGAATTGAAATATGAAAGTAATGGCAACAGGAGCATTCGATCTATTGCATCCAGGACACGGATTGTATCTTGAAAAGGCAAAGGAATTAGGTGGAGAAGATGCCGTCCTTGTAGTTGTAATAGCAAGAGATTCAACTGTTAAAAAGAAAAAGAGAATCCCTGTTATTGATGAAAATCAAAGATTAGAAATGATTAAATATCTAAAGCCCGTTGATGAAGCTTATATTGGTTATGATGGAGATATGTTTAAGATTGTAGAGGAAATACAGCCTGACATCATAGCTATCGGTTCAGATCAAAATCATGATATTGCAAAGCTTCAGGAACAGTTAGATAAAAGAGGAATCAAAGCTGTAGCTAAAAGAGTTAAAGATTACAGAAGAGGAGAACTCGACAGTACCTGTAAGATAATCAATAGAATCAAGCACTCTGAATTGGAAGAGAAAAACTTGGATTGCACAAATGTAATCAATGACGAATAAAATTAAAAATTTAAAAAAAAATAAATTGCACAAATCTAATCAATGCGGAATGATTATTTAAGATAATAAATCAATTAAAAAAAAAAAAAAAAAAAAAAATATAATAATTATTAAATAAACGAGATAAAAAGGTGTTAAAATGGTAAATGTAGCAATTGTAGGTGGAAGTGGATATACTGGTGGAGAATTAATCAGACTTCTCTCTGCTCACCCAGAAGTTGAAATAGCAGAGATAACATCAAGACAATTTGAAGGAACTCCTGTTCATAAGATTCACCCACATATAAGAGGAATCGATTTGGTATTTAGAAACAAAAATCCAAGTGAATTGGATGCAGACATCATATTTACAGCAACTCCACATGGAGCTTCAATGAAAATAGTTCCAGACTTGATTGAAACTGGAGCAAAGGTAATTGACTTAAGTGGAGATTACAGATTCAATGATATTGAAGTATATGAAAAATGGTATGGATTAGAACACACTTCAGATTTAAAAGGAGTCTTTGGACTTCCAGAAATTCACAGAGAGGAAATCAAAAAGACAAACTTGCTTGCAAACCCAGGATGCTTTGTAACTGGAGCTATCCTTTCAGGATATCCATTATCAAAAGCAAAACTTGCAGATAGAATGATTTTTGATTCAAAAACTGGAGTAAGCGGTGCTGGAGTTAATCCAACTGTATCAACCCATTATCCAAACATTGGGGACAATGTCAATCCTTATAAGGTAACCCAACATAGACATATGCCTGAGATTCAACAGGAACTTGGTGCATTTTCAGATGTCAAAGTTTCCTTCACCCCTCATTTAGTACCAGTGATTAGAGGAATCCTAACCACTAACCATTGCTTCTTAGTTGATGATGCAGACATTACAAGCGAAGATGTATTGAACATATATAAGGAAACCTATAAAGGAGAGCCATTCATCCAAATATTGGAAGATGGAGAAAATCCTCGCTTAAGCAGTGTAAGAGGATCCAATTATGCTCAAATCGGATGCTTTGAAATAGATGAAACCGGAAGATTGGTTATTATTTCAGCTATTGACAATTTAGTTAAAGGAGCATCTGGTCAAGCGGTTCACAATATGAACATCATGTGTGGATTTGATGAAAAGGCAGGTTTAGACTTCTTTGGAATGCACCCATAATATTCATTATAAAAATTATGTGTGCTTAAATAGGTATACTATAGAAAATTTTAAATAGATACTTTTTAATAAAATAATTCAAGGCGATATGATGGAAAGAATAATTTTATACTATTCAGATGGAGGAAAGACTAAAGTAGTAGCGGAAACTTTAGCACTTAATTTAAGATGTGATATCTGTCAAATTAGAGATATGAAAAAACGTGGCGGATTCAGAAACTTATTTGGTTCCAGCATTGATGCGTTTAGAGAAAGCAAAACAGAAATTTATCCTCCTACTCTTGACCTTGAAGAATATGATACAGTTTATATCGGTACACCTACTTGGATAAATAATCCTACTCCTGCAATCATTACCTTAATCGACAGCGTAGACTTACGTGGAAAGGATATTGTCCTATTCACTACATCAACCAATTCTGATGGAGAATCAGCTTTAGAAAAAATGGAAATGAAAGTAAGAGCAAGAGGGGCAAGAGTAGTTCAACAATTCAATGTTAAAACCAAAGACAAGAATGATGCTAAACTACAAAAAGATACTGAAAGACTATTCAAATCATTAGATTTAGAATTATACTAAATCTATTCTTTTTTCTTTTTTTAAAATAAATTTTATCAAATTTATCTTTTCTAAATTTAATAAACAAATTTTTACAAATTAAAATAAGATATTAAATATAATTTTAAAATAAAATTTATCAAATTTATCTTTTCTAAATTTAATAAACAAATTTTTACAAATTAAAATAAGGTATTGCATATAATTTTAAAATAAATTTTATCAAATTTATCTTTTCTAATTTTAATAAACTAATTTTTTAAAAAACAGTACCATCTTCAAAAAATAAACTAATTTTTCATGAAATTAAAGGAAACTATTTAATACATAAATAAGATATTTATTAATGTATATTTTTTATATAATAATTAAATTTATATAATAATTACTACTGAATTAAAACAATTGTTTATAGGTGCAAAAGAAAAATGTTAGAGAAGATGATGGAAAACCACAAAATCTTAATTGCAATTCCAATTATTCTTGCACTTTTATCATTATGTCTTGTTGCGTTTAATGGACTAGAACAAGGTGTTGACCTAAAAGGAGGTTCTCAAGCAGAACTACAGCTCTTAGGATCTGTAACTCCTACTGAATTAGAGCAAACCCTTGACTCCAAATTAAACACAAACAACATAAAAGTGACAAATAATGGAAACAAAAAGGTTACTGTGGAACTAGAAAATAATGTTAATTCAAGTACATTTACGAATGCCATAAGTGGAAAGGCCAAGGTAATCAGTTATAATGAAATCGGTCCTGTCTTAAGTGAAGAAGCAATGGGCCAAATCTATGTGGCTATGATTTTTGCATTCCTGTTTATGGCAGTAACAGTATTTATTGTATTTAGAGAACCTGTCCCATCTATTGCAATCATATTGGCAGCATTGTGTGATATACTCATTGCACTTGGTGGAATGTCACTATTGAAGATTCCGCTGTCAATAGCATCTGTAGGTGCATTATTAATGCTTATTGGGTACAGTGTGGACACAGATATTCTGCTTACCACTAGACTTTTGAAAAGAAGGGAAGGAACTGTAGAACAAAGGGCTAAAAATGCTATGTATACTGGTTTAACCATGTCCTTTGCTGCAATAGCTGCAATGGGAATATTATATTTAGTAACTATAATCATCATGCCTGAAGCAACTACATTAAGTAATATTTCTGCAGTTCTAGTAATCGGTTTAATTGGGGACATTCTTTCAACTTGGTTGATGAACTTAGGAATTCTTAAAACTTATATCGATTGGAGACAATCTAAAAAGCAAGAAAAATACAATATAAGCCCATCAACTACATCAGCAACTTCAACAAAAGCTGATAAAAAATCTGAACCTTCAAAAGAAGAGACTTCAGAGAAAAAATCCAAATTCGGATTTGCAGACAAATTAAAGAAGAAAATTGAAGTTGAAGACGATGAAATAATGTCTAAAATCGAAGAAGAACTAGAAAAAATAGACAATCTAGAAAAAGAAGAACCTTCTGCTAAAAAGCCTAAAAAACAAAAAACCACTAAAAAAGGTAACAAACGTCAAGCTAAAAAGCAAAAAGGAAAAGGAGGCGAGTAATTATGGCAAGCGATTTATCTAAATTTTTCAGAGATAGACAAGTAATTATCCTCTTGGTATTCCTTATAATAAGTATTTTAAGCATTAGCGTACTTGGTGTAGAACAAGGTCTTGACTTAAAGGGTGGATCTTCAATTCAATTGCAATTGGAACATCCAGTTAACGACACTACAATGAAAGTCGTAACATCTGTTTTAGATAAAAGGCTTAACTTATATGGTGTAAGTGACGTAAAAGTCAGATCAAGTGGAGACCAAATGGTTATTGTGGAGATGGCTGGAAAGAGCCCCGAAGAAGTAGAACGGCTGATTGGAAATCCAGGTATTTTTGAAGCTAAGATAGATAACAAAACCGTTCTTGTAGGTAGTGATGTAGCTACTGTTCAATCTCCAATCGTAGGAGATTCTGGAGAATGGCATGTGCCATTTACATTAACAACTGAAGGTGCTAAAAAATTCGCAGACTTAGCTAAAGGAAAAGGTGGACATGAAGTAATCATGTACCTTGACGGAAAGCAGATTGATGACCACCCTCCAGCATTGTCTGATGAACTTGCAAGTGGAGAACCTGTAACTGAAGTTGAAGTTACTGGTGGTGCAGATGATGTGGAAACTGCAAAATCTGAATCCAATACTGTTTTCACTGTATTGAAAACCGGTTCATTACCTGTAAAAATCCACACCATTGGTTCAAACACTGTTTCCCCAGAATTAGGTCAACAATTCTCAACAGGTGCATTGATTGCTGGATTGCTTGCAATATTAGGTATTTCCTTAGTTGTATACATCAGATACAGAAGAGCATTCTTGGCAATTCCAATTTTGATTACAACAATTTCTGAGATAATCATTATTTTAGGTGTTGCTTCAATTATCCATTGGAATATTGACCTTGCAGCAATTGCTGGTTTAATTGCATCTGTAGGTACTGGGGTAGACGACCAGATCATTATTACGGATGAGGTATTGCACCACGATGATGAAACCACAAGACATAGAAGAACCAGAACCCAAATGAATGTTAAAAATGCATTGTTCATTATCTTCGCATCTGCAGGTACTTTAATCGCTGCTATGTTACCTCTCGCTTATGTTGGATTTGTAAGAGGAAGTAGTGGTATTGGTACAATCGCAGGTTTCGCATTTACCACAATCATAGGGGTATTAATTGGTGTATTCATCACAAGACCAGCTTATGCTAAATTTATTGAAATTTTTGTTTCTTAAGACTAGAAAAAGAAACTTTTAAAATTAATTGAAATTTCTTAAGACTAGAATAAGTAACTTTTAATATTAATTGAAATTTCTTAAGACTAGAATAAGTAACTTTTAAGTTACCTATTCTTTACTATTTTTATTTTTTTTATAAATGATTAAATGGAAATTATATAGAACTAAATAAAAATATAACAATTGTTAAGTATTTATATAATAAAAATCTATATTATTATAAGAAAAGTAATTAATTAGCAAAAACATAATTAATTATTATCTTTTTAAAAAATTTGAATAAAAAAATGGAGATAAAAAATGGTTATAGTTATCGGAACCGGTGCTGGAGGAGCAATAATAGCTATGAAACTTGCAAAAGCTAATATACCAGTTACCATAATAGAAAGAGGTCCGTATATGCATAGTAAAGATGCATATGGCACATATGACATGAAATACTATGATAAAAGATTTGAAAACGAAAACAGTTTAGACTTATTGAAAACCACATGTGTTGGAGGATCCACAATAGTTGCTGCAGGTAATGGAGTAAGGGTTCTTGAAGATGAATTTAGAGAAGAACTTGGAATCGACCTTAGCAAAGAATATGAAACAATAGAAGAATTGACTGGAATTCACCAAATGGATGATGAACATATTGGCGAAGGAACACAAAAATTCTTGGATGCAGCACGTGAATGTGGATTTGATGTAATCAGAATGCCTAAATTCATTAGAGATGAAGACTGCAAGCCATGTGGTAAATGTTCATTCGGTTGTCCTCGTAATGCAAAATGGAGTGGAAAAGACTTTATAGATATTGCAATTGAAAATGGTGCAGAGTTAATAGAAAATGCTGAAGTCCAAAAAATATTGACTGAAGATAAAAAAGTTTCAGCTGTAGAATATGTACAGGATGGAGAAACCAAAACCATAAAAACAGATTTAGTAATCTTAGCAGCAGGAGCAATTGATTCAGCAGTCATCTTACAAAAAACTGGAACTGATGCAGGAAATAAATTATTCTTTGACCCATTCGTATCTGTAGGAGGCTATTTGAAAGACATTAACTACAATACTGAAGTTCAAATGAATGGACTTGCTGTTGGCAAAGAATATATTTTAGCACCTCACTTTTCATCATTTATTGCTAAATACATTAAGGAATCCAATCCAGATGTTGAAGATAAGGATATCTTAAGCATAATGGTTAAAGTTCAGGATGATATGGTAGGTTCTGTTGACATTGATGGAAATGTTAAGAAATTTAACACCATTGATGATATCAGAAGACTAGCTCAAGGAGCAGCTGCTGCAGGATCAATACTTGAAAAGGCAGGAGTCGATGCAACAACCATGACTTCAACAGTATTTAGAGGTGCTCATCCAGGAGGAACAGCAGCAATTGGAGAAGTAGTTGATAAAAACTTAAAGACTCAGATTGATGGACTCTATGTAGGAGATGCAAGTGTCATACCAGTATCCCCTGGAAAACCACCAATATTATTAATTTTAGCATTAGCAGAAAGACTTGCTAATCATTTAATTGAAGAGGTTTTTTAAGTTCTTTAATTTTTCTTTTTTTTTTTGAGTTTGTAAAAAAGTTTATCTTAAAATAATAATCTTGATTTTTAATTTTAAAAAAATCTAATAAAATTTAAATAAGCCTATAAAATTTTACAGCCTCTTTTTTTTAAAAATTATAATATTCTCATTTGAAAAAATAACTTTGTAAAAAATTAAAAAATAGTCTCATTTTAAAAAAATAGCTAAAAAATTAAATAAAAATAATTAAAATTAATAATTTAAAAAAAAAGTTATGTTTAACCAATATTAATTAAAACTAAACCAATAATACAAACAAAAATCCCTAAAACTTGTTTTATAGAGATATTCTCGCTAAATAATATTGCTCCAACGAATATTAATGAAATAGCTATACATATATTAGCAATTAATGGACCTGAACTGACATTCCAACCAGCACGATACATAAAGATATAACCTACTTCCAAGCCAACAATAGCTACTGCAAAAAGAAATGAAGTCCAATTTATTTTTGAAAGTTCAGCAACTGCATTTTCAGGCTTTACAATAGCTAAGAAAATAATTCCAGTTAGCAAAGTTGCAGTAAAATAAGTAATCATCAATGCACCAAAGGCATTGACATTTGAAGGTGTAGACTTAGCGCAGATGTTATAAAAGGTACTTGAAATCACTACAACTAAAAATGGCCAAAGCATTTCCCACATAAGTTCACACCTAAAAATTGAATAAAAAAATTGAAAAGTATTGAATTTAATTAATTAAAAATAAAGCCATTAGAATTGCTTAGATACCTCATCAGCTTGAACTAACCTTTCACAGTAATGACATCTGAGAGTGATTGGGTCATGTTCAACAAGATAAAACTTGCTTTCAATAGGTTCATCAGTATTGGAAATGCATTTAGGATTAGTGCATTTTACAACACCCTTTAATTCCTCTACCAATTGAACTTTCTTTTTTGAAACTATTTCAAAATCCCTAATAATATTGATAGTGGCATCAGGAGCAATTAAAGAAATCTTATCGATTTCCTCATGATCCACTTCCCTGTTTTCAAATTTTAAAATATCCTTAAAACCTAATTTTGAATGAACATTCATAGCAAGGGTTACATTGATTCCCTCTTCTGGAAGACCTAATATCTTCAATACCTGAAGGGATTTGTTTGCAGGAATATGGTCAATCACTGTACCATTTTCAATAGGCTTAACTTTTAATTCTGGTTTAGTCATGAATAATAATATCTTTTAAATTTTATATAAAATTTATTATATTAATACACCCACTAAAAAAACAAGTTTTTTATCTTCATATCTAAGTTAAAACTTCATTTCAAGACCATAATATTTTCAATATACTATATTTATAAATAGTTATATTTATTAAAAACAATAAAACTAATAATGATTAAACTTTATTAAAAAAAATATAATCCAAAAGGAGTCTTAAAATGGAAGAAAATATAGACTTATTTAAAAAAATATTAACTAAAATTGAAGATAAAGTTGATTATGCAGACATTAGAGCTGGAAAAGGAAACAATACAGGCATAATCATGAAGGATAATCAAATTCAAGAAATCAACACAGGTCTTTCCACTGTTGCAAGAATAAGGGTCTTGAACAATGGAGCATGGGGTTTTGCCTCAACAAATGACTTTTCAAAACTTGAGGAAATCAGTGAAAAGGCCATTAAAATTTCAAACTCATTAACTGGAGACATTGAGCTTGCAGAATGTGAAATCATAGAAGACAAAGTCAGGACAGATAGAAAGATTCCTGTAAGTGAGGTAAGCATTGAAGATAAGAAAGCCCTTATTCAGGAAGCAAACGATGCAAGCAATGTTGGCAAAGTTGTAAGCACAACTGTAGGCTATTCTGATGGAGAAAGCGAAAGCATTTTTGTAAGCACTGAAGGAAGCACTATCATAACAGAAAGTTCAAACGTTAGAATGTCATTAAATGCTGTTGCATCAAATGGCAAAATAATGCAGTTCAATCACGGAAGCTTAGGTGGAGTGAAAGGTTTCGAAATTATAAAGAATGCAGATTTAGAATCATTTGGAAGAAAAATCGGAGAAAAGGCAACTGAACTATTAGATGCCAAACCTGCTCCTTCCGGACGTTTCCCAATTGTAGCAGACAACCTTCTCACAGGAGTATTCATTCATGAAGCAGTAGGACATGCTGTAGAGGCAGACTTGGTCTTGCAGGACGATTCAATATTGCATGATCAAATGAATAAGAAAATCGGTTCTGACATTGTAAACATCTTTGATGACTCAAGCAATAAGGATGGATTCGGCTATTACCCTTATGATGCAGAGGGAGTGAAAACCCAAAAGAATCAGCTTGTCAAAAATGGAGAGCTTGTATCATTCCTCTCATCAAGAGAAAGTGCAGGAAAATTAGGAATTCCTTTAACTGGAAATGCAAGATCTTCAATTAGCGACCAACCTATTGTAAGAATGAGCAACACCTATCTTCAACCAGGAGACTTAAGTTTCGAAGAGCTTATTGAAGACATAAAGGATGGAATTTATCTCAAAGGTTCAAGAGGAGGTCAAGTGGATACAGGAAAGGGCATTTTCCAATTCAATGCAACTGAAGCATACAAGATTGAAAATGGTGAACTTAAAGACCATTACAGAGATGTTTCATTATCAGGCAATATTCTTGAAACACTTAAATGTGTTGATGCAATAGGTTCCGACTTTAAGCTTAGTGTTGGATTCTGTGGTAAAGGTGGACAGAGTGTACCAGTTAGAGATGGTGGGCCACATACCAGAATATTGAATGCTATGGTTGGTGGAAGCAGTTAAGTCTGCTTTCAAAAATATTATAATTAAAAATTATCAAAGAAAAATAATTAAAAATTAGATACTGGAAAAACCTATGTTTTATTAGAATCTATCACTATTATTTTAATGGCATTATATTTTAACTATTGATTTATTGAAAAGTATTTAATATAAACGATTTGTAATGAATAGTTAACAAATTGATAAAAAGAGATGTGTATGATGTAGTTAAAAAATGCTATTTTAATTAAATTTCATATTTTTGAAATGAAAATATGAAAAAAATTTTTTAAATTTTTAAAAAATAAAAAATAGAAAAAAAGAACAATGAAATTATAAAATTTATAATTTTAAAAAAAAAATGAAAATAGAAGAAAGAAATTATGAAACTTATAATTTTAAAATAAAATAAAAATAAAACAATGCAATTTATAATTTGAAAAAAATCGAAAAATCAAAATATTTAAAAAAAGTCAAACTCAAAAAATTATAAAATAAATAAAAAAAATTTGAAGGTGAAAAAATATGTTAAGTGAAGATGATGGAAAATATTTGTTAGACCTAGCAAAGAATGCTATTGAAACATATGTTAAGGAAAATAGAAAAATTGACACACCTTCAGATTGTCCTGACTATATGCATGAAGAGCTTGGAGTGTTTGTAACCTTAAACAAACACAATAACCTTAGAGGATGCATAGGTTATCCAGAACCTGTTTTTCCATTAGTTAATGCAGTGATTGATTCTGCTATTTCAGCTGCAATGAAAGATCCTCGTTTTCCAAGTGTTGGAATAAGCGAATTAGATGAACTTGAATATGAAATCACTGTCTTGACAAAACCACAACTGATTGAAGTGGAAAAGCCAATAGATTATTTGGATAACATCATAATCGGTGAAGACGGATTGATTGTTGAGAAAGGATTTTACAGAGAATTGTTATTGCCTCAAGTAGCTCCAGAACATAATATGGATAAGGAAGAGTTCATATCTCACACATGCATGAAAGCAGGCTTAAGGCCAGATGCTTGGTTAGACGAAAATACAAAAGTATACAAATTCCAAGGGCAAATATTTAAATAATGTCTTTTATAAAAGTATTAACTTAAACAATAGAATTATGATTAGAATTTTATTTGAATATATTGAATATTATTGAATTATTTAAATATATTGAATTAAAAATAGAATCAGAATAAAATTAGATTATAATCATTATTAAAATTATTAATTATGCTTATTAAATTCAAAATAAAATAAAAAAAAATTATGATTACATGGTGATAAAAAATGATGTTACCAACTATTCCAACTCCAGATGAATTATTAGATAAAGGTTTTAGAAGAGGGAAAAAGGCAGCAGATTTAAGAAGGGGAGAAAAGATACCTAAACATTTGAAAGGCAAACGTATTGAAGAAACAAGAGTAATTACTGCATGCCAAGTTATTAAGGATAGGCTTAAAATGATTTTGGATCGTACTCTTGAAATCGAAGAACTTCCTGAATTTTATCAAGATTATATAGATATTACTGTAGGTGTAGATGATTTCAAGCAAGCTTTAGGTGCACTAAATTGGGCTTATGGTATCATTACCCAATTAGAAAAGGAATATGGTGCAAAAATAAGAAAATCATCTTCTGAAAGAGCTACTGGACTTAGAAAACAAGCTTATGGTAGAATCTCATCTGTTGTGCATAAGATTGAAAAGGACTTGGACTTTTTGGATTTTGCAAAACAGAACTTAAGAAATATGCCTACTGTTGATTTTGATGCAATAAGCATTGTAATTGCAGGATTCCCAAATGTAGGAAAGTCAACTTTGCTTACCCACATCACTGATGCTGAACCTCAAGTTGCAAACTATCCATTTACAACCAAAGGTATTCAAATCGGACACTTTGAGAAAAAATGGAAGCATTACCAAATCATTGACACTCCAGGTTTACTTGACAGGCCAATAGGAGACATGAATGATATTGAATTGAATGCTATGGTTGCTCTTGAACACTTGGCAGATGCAATATTGTTCATTTTTGACAGTTCAGAAACTTGCGGTTACCTTCTTGAAAACCAATACAATCTCTTAGAGGAAATCAGAAATATCTTTGATGCTCCTATTATCTATTTATTCAATAAAATGGATATTGCTGAATATGATGGAATAAGACATGACTATATACAACAGTATATTGATAAGACTGAAGATCCATTGCTCATCTCAGCAGCAGAAGGTGAAGGTATTGATGAAATCATCAAATTAATTATGAAAGTTGAAAAAAGAGAAAGAGAAACTGAAGAAGATGAATATGAAGATGATGAGAATTACTTCGATTTAACCTAATCTTTTTCTCATCTATTTTTCTTTTTTTAAAAAATTTAAACTGATTCTTATTTTTTAATAATTTAAGTGGAACTTTTTTTCAAATGCTAAAAATACTCTTTTTTAAAAATATAATTTACAACATCCATAACATAACAATAAATACTCTTTTTTAAAAATTAGATTAACAACATCCATAACATAACAATAAATACTCTTTTTTAAAAATTAAATTAAGAGCACACTTTTTTTATATACAAACTAATATTCATTTTAGAGATTAAAAATTCAAAAAAATAGATATAAAGTAATTTAAAAAGAGTGAAAATAATTTAAAATAGTTAAAAATAGTCAAAAATAGTTATTCTATAAAAAAATAATAAAAAATGTAAAAAAATTTAAAAAAAAATAAAATATGAATTTTATTTTTTAAAATGTAAAAGTTGACAATAAAGTTAAAGAAACTTATTCTTTGTCAATAGCTAATGCAATATCATCTGCTTTTACAGTTTGTCTTTTTGCAATTTTTGCGTATTCAATTGCTTTTTTAGCGACTGCTGCTGCGTCAGCTTCTAAGTATTCAACTAATGCAACTACTGCTGCATCACTAACTCTTTCAGCACCAGCTTCTTTGATAATCCTATTTACAGGAGCTTTAGGAATTGCCATATTTTTCACCTCCGTTATAATAGTATATAATTATTATATAATTACTTAGTATTAAAGCTTTTCCCTTTTTTTGGTTAATTTTACTTAAATTTGCATATATTTGTAGCAAAATACTGATTTTTTCAAATACACTTGATAAATAAATTATTTAATAAATTAGTAATAAAATTTTAAATATTTTCATAAAAGAGTAATAATTTTTAAATAAAATTTTATTTTTTTAAAAAAAAATTAATGAAATATTTGAAAAAAAACTAAAAAATCTGAAAAAATATTGAATAATTTAAAATTTTCCTATTTTAAGAGCATAGATCTAAAAAAAATTAATCAAATTAGTAAAAAAAATAAAAAATCAAAACTCGCTAAATAAAATAGATTAAATTAGTAAAAAAAATAAAAAATCAAAACTCGCTAAATAAAATAGATTAAATTAGTAAAAAAAAAGAAAAAAAGAAAAAAATAAAAAAAAATTTTTGCAGAAAATCTTGCAAAAATCAAAAAATATTTTTTTCAAATGTGTTTATTATGAATTTTTTTAAGGTGTTTATTATGAAATAAAAATAAAAAAGATTAAAAAATTAACTTTAATCTTTTTTTATAGTTGAGATATATTTATCTGTGTCTGAATAAATATTTTAAATTAATTTATTCGATGTCTATTTTTGTTTTAGGAATTATTTTTTTAGGAATTGTTACAAATAAAGTTCCATTAATGTGTTTAGCAGTGATTTCTTCTTTTACGATGTCTGCTGCTAAGCTAATGCTTCTTTCTGCTTCACCAGCTTTGACTCCGCTAATGATTAAGTTAGCAGGATCATCTTCGCTGCTTTCAATCTTTTTGAGAACATTGTCAAAGCATGCTTTAATGGTGATTGCGTTGTTGGTAGCTTCAATAGAAATATCTTCTTTTTCAATACCTGCTAAATAAGCTTGTAAGTAGTAGAAATCTTTGGTTTCAGCTAAATCAACATTGATTTTATTTGCACCTACAGTTTCTTTGTAGCCTTGATATCTGCTGTCGAAATTCTTTTGAAGAGCTTTCATAGCAATGATGGTGTCGTCAATAGTTTTACTAAGGTTTTCACCAACTTTGCCTGCCATGTCTTTACTTTTGTTGAGAGTTTCATCGAGTTTTTCTTTGTTAGCTTCATTTCTTGCTTCAGCTTTAGTTTTGAAATCATCTATGAATTTTTCAGCTTTTTCTTTAATTTCATCAGATTTATTAGTACCTTCGACTTCTTCGAATTCTACTTCGATGTCCTCTTCAATATTTTCTTTTACATCTTCAGGCATTTTAAAATCTCCTTTACATTAATATTTTAATTGAGTTTTCAAAAAATTGGGTATATATTTTTTCAAGTTTTTTTGCTTTTGTACCTACGTTTTATAGATCAAAGAATTTAATAGACATTTTATAAAACTTAGTGTACACATCTTCCTGATGTATACTTTATTTTTCATGACTTATAAATATTTCGATTTATGTATACAATTTTTTAAAAGTGTATACCAAAAAATAGTATTTTTTTAGTGTTTTTAGGATCTTCATTGGAAAATTTAAAATTTCTAAAAAAAATTTCATATTTTTAGTATACTTTTTGTTTACATTGTATACTTGTTACTCATCACATATAAACTTTTCGATTTTAGTAAATAAAAGTTACTAAAAGTTTTGATAAAATGAAGCGTATTTTATAGATTGATTAAAAATTAGATATTAAAATAACATTATAATAAATTATATTAAAAAAAGAAATAAAATTAAAGAAAAAGGAATAAGAAAAAAGAATAAAAAGAAAAATAAAGAACAAAAATAATAAAGAATTAAAAATCATTAATAAAATTTATAATTTCAAACTTTCTTGAGCTATTTTTACACCTAAATCATAAGCATCATCTAAATCTATATGGAAATGTTCCTCTTTTCTTTTTGCTTTCAATTCAGGATCAAATGCATAATTTTCATATTTTGAATAATCTGAAAATTGATAAGTATCATAAACCTTTAAGGAATGAGGCTTTGAATAGACATCTTCAAAAACATTTTCTAAAATATCAAATTTACTGCCATAAACTTGATTAAATACCTCTTCAGTAACATTCATTGTATAAATCATTCCAATAGGCATTCTTTTAGGAGCATTAGATTCTCCTCCATAAACAAAAGATGAAAACAGGAATCTTTCAAAGAATGACCTGATTTCTCCAGTTATTTCACCAAAGTAAATTGGACTGCCAAATACGATTCCATCTGCATCCTCCATTTTAGGAATCAAATCCAATAGGTCATCCTTGATAGGGCATTGCGCATAATATTTTCCCCCAATCCGTTTACAATGGAAACAGGATTTGCAGCCTTTAAAGTTTAAGTCATATAAATGAATGTGATGAATATTAATATCATCTTCACCATGGCTTTTCTTTAACTCATCTAAAATGCCTTCACTTGCCTTTTCCAATAATTGAGCGGTGTTAAACTTCTTTCTTGGACCGCCGTTAACAATATAAAATTCCATATAATCCTCCCTTTTAAATAATAAATATAAATATTAATTAAGTGTAAAATGAATTAATTACAAAAATCAATTAATTGCAAAATTAACTGTAGAATGAATTAATTACAAAAATCAATTAATGGCAAAAAATTAAAAAAAGATAATCAATAATCTCAAAAAGATGAAAAATAAAAAAAAATAAAAAAATAAAAGAAAATAGAATAAACAAAACTATTTATTCATATCTTACTTTACCAATATGTCTTGTACTGCCTGGATCTTCACCATTGAAGTGTGCTAAATAGTATACAAACCATTCTAAAGGTATGACAAGAGCAAATGGTGAAAGCAATGGATCAATGTCTGCATAATCCTTAAGATTAAAGATGATTGCTTTTGCACCTAATTCATCTCTGGAGTTTCTGATTGCAATTTTAGTCAACTCATCACCAGGCATATCAGAATCGATGAATATTAAAGGAACATCTTTTTCAGCTCTTTCTATAAGACCGTGTCTGTATTCTGATGAGTAAAGAGGACATGCATGCTTAATAGCTCCTTCCATCAACATAGTCATAGCTAACTTATAAGCAAGACCATAGTTGACTCCACTTCCTAAACAGTAGAAGATCAATTCATCCTTAAGCTCTTCCGCCAATTTCTTGTTATCCTCTTCAGTGGTTTTCAAAAGCTCTTCGATTAAATCAGGCATAGCTGCTAACTGTTCCAATATTTCATCAGCTTTTTCATATCCTGAAGCAGCAAATAGGATTTGATAAAGGCATGCTAATTGTGTAATGTAGGTTTTTGTTCCTAAAATAGCTGTTTCAGTATTTCCTAAAGTTGCAATAGGATATTTTGCCTCTTTAATCATGGAACTTTCTCCTTCATTGGAAATAGCTACAGTATCAATTTTAAACTCGTTTGCTCTTCTTAATGCTGTTAATGTGTCAGCAGTTTCTCCAGATTGAGAAGTTGCAATAACTAAAGAGTTTTCACCTTCATGCAATTTTTTATTGTATGCAAATTCATAACCTGTGTAAACTTGTATATTCAAGTCTGAAACAGGTGCTAATGCATCCCTAACTGAGTAACAAGTTGAAATAGAACTTCCACAACCAATCAAGTAAATATTATCAACAGACTCTGCCACTTTAGAGATTTCTGCCATATTATCCAATTCTGCAGCAAAAGTTCTTCTTAAATCATCAGGCTGTTCCATCATTTCATAATACATTTGATATTTCATAAAATCACTTTTTTAACTTTTTTAAAATTTAATTCTTAACCTGTTAAATAATATTATAAATTATATCATTTATTATATAAAAAAGTTTATAAATCTTTAAAAAGGCAATAGAGAAATAATTATTATTAAAATCACAAAAATTATAAAACAAATAAATAATAAAAATCATAGTGAATCAAGTAAAAATTATTTAAAAAACAAAGGGCATTTTAATTTTGAGGGGAGAAAATGGAAATTGATTTAAGTGAAATAGGAATGCATAAAGGCCAACAATACGAAATTATCATCACTTCCATAGATAAGGAGGGAAATAGCAATGCAGCACCTTTTGGACTAAGGGTTTTGGAAAATGATGAAATATTCCTAAGAATTTTTGATGGAGGAATGACAATCCAAAACATAAAGGACAAAAGGGAATTTATTGTAAATGTCACAGATGATCCATTGATGTTTACTCTCTCTTCAATAGATACAATCCCTGAAAAACATTTGTCTAAAACCTCTAAAACCAAAAGCAATAATGAATTGCCTTTTTTAACAAATGCTGACGCTTATTTCATATGTGAAGTCAAAGAGTTAAAATCAATCTATAGGGAAAATGATCCTATTAAGGATACTGGAATCAATTTCATCAAAGGGAAAGTTGTTGAGCTTAATATAAAAAACAAATGTGTCAAGCCACTTAATAGGGCAATCCATGCATTGATTGAATCATTGGTTAATTATTCCAGAATAAATATTGTAGATGATGAAACACAACATGAATTCCTAAACAGGTTTTTAGAATCTGAAAGAATAGTTAAAAGAGTTGGAAATAGTGAGGAAAAGGAAGCGATTCAAATCTTAAGGGAAGATTTGCTAAGCCAAGGATTTGAATTGGAAAAGAAATAATTTATTTTGAATAATAAATTATTTTTTATAATTATATTTAATATTAAATGTTGATTTTTGAAAGAATATTAAAAAAAAGAGTTTGTAAAAAAGTTTAGGCTTTAATTATAATATTAATTTTTTATTATAAAGAAACCTAAAAAATTAAAATAAGCCTATAAAATTTTACGTCTCAAAAAAAAAAATAGAAAATAAAAATAGCTGATTCTTGAAAAAATACTAAAAAAAGAAAAAAAATTAAATGAACTTATAATTAGAAATTATAAGATTCATTTATTTTACCAGTTATATCACGAATTTCTGCAGTAGCTTCTTCTAAATGGAAAATAGCTAATTTAAAACCAGTTTCATCATTGTAGATACTTTGTAGGAATTCACTTTCTGCAACTACAGCATTTGCAAAATCATCTGTTTCTTCAAATACTGCTTTTCCATAGTATCTAAGGAAATCTGTTTCTACAAGAGCTACAATTTCAACATTTGGATTTTCATCCATTTGATTATATACATCCTTATGGTCACCTACACCGAAATAGATTTTGCCATCTTTCAATAAGTGGAATCCAAGTGGCCTATTTTTTGGCTTGTCCCCATCTACAGTTGCTAAGAAAAATACTTGTGCTTCAGTCATAAATTCTTCTACTCTTTCTGCACCTTCTAATGCCATATTTATCACCTTTTTACAGTTATAAAAATTTGTAATTAAAAAAAGATATCTAATTCATCATATTTAAAATATTTGAAACATTCTTTAAAAACAAAAAATTAAGATGAACAACAATTAAAAACACAGTGAAAAATTCATAATTCTAACATCTAAAAAAATTTTTTAGAAATATATAAATAACTAAAAAATAAAAATATTTTATATCGAAAGGGGAAAATTATGAAAATTTGTTTAAGAAAAATATTAATTTTTCTTATAATTTTATCTGTTTTAACAATTTCTACAGTTAATGCTATCGACATTAATTTAAATGATGAGGATTTAAATGAAGATGCTGGCAACTCAAACATTGAAAATTTGAGAGAAATTAATATAAATTTGGAAAATAATGAATTATGCGATTCAAGTTCAGAAAATGAGGACAATAACAATCAAGATATCAGCACAGAAACTGATGACAATTCAAATCTAGACAGCAACACAGAAACCCAAGATGCCAACAATCTAGACAGCAACACAGAAACCGAAGATAATTCAAATCTAGATAACGATGAGGATACAAACAGTCCTAGTGTAGACAGTAGTTTAAACAACGACATAACTCAAGAAAATAATCTAGACACTAACGAAGATAATATCCAAGACAATTCAGAAAAAGAAGTTGCTGAAATTGTTAAGACTAATCCTAAAATCACCATAGAAACATCCAGACTTAAATCCAGAGATGTCTTAGTCATTTATTTAAAAGATAAAAATAATGCATCTTTAAAAAATAAGAAAATAACCATGTGTATAAATAATAAAAAGGTTACTGCCACTACCAATTACAAGGGTATATCAACTATAAACATGTTCTATACTCCAAATTATTATAATATCACCCTTAACTTTAATGGGGATGATGAGTTCAATCCTGTTTCCAGAAACATCACAATAAAAGTTTCAAAATTAAAAACAAAAATAAAAAAATTTAAAAACTTTGTTGTGAGAAAAAACAAACTGCACATCTATTTATTCGGTGCAGATGAAAAACAGATTGCTGGAAGAAAAGTCATCCTAAAATTCAAAAAGAAAACTTACATAAAAACAACAAACAAACTGGGTTATGTAAAATTAAAGATTAAGGAAAGCCCAGGCAGATATTACATTAAGGCTAAATTCAAAGGAGACAAATACTTTTATGTATCTTATAAAAATTTCCATTTCTATGTTACAAGATCCCTTCACTTCAAAATAGGAAACTACAAAATATTAACAAATGGATATTTGAGAATTTACTTAAAGGCCGCTGCAAAAAAAGACATTGTCCATAAGAAAATGAAAATAAAAATTGGCCGTAAATCATTTACTCAAAAAACCGATTCTGAGGGAATCATTATCATAAGACCTAACCTTATAGTTGGAAATTATACTGTATATGTTAAATATGGAAAATATTATCTAAAGAAGAAGCTTGCCTGTGTAAACAAGACTTTAAAGGACCCATTTAAACATAATATCAGTTTCCATGGAGTTCCAAACCTTGATTACATGCCTAGAAGCTATGTTATGGGAGATGGCAGTGCAACATACACTCTAAAAAGGTCACAATATTTGGAAGTGCTTCAAAGAGACAGTTATTGCCTATTCCTAAACAATAAGCTGACCAAATACGTTTTATTCAAAACAAAAAGCCATCCGAATAGGTATCATATAATCATACGTGAAAAATGGAATGTTATTGAAAGGGAAATCAATAAAAAATTGGTTAAGGCAAATAAGCATGGATACTGGCCAGGAAAAATAACAGTGTCTTTAAAGGGAAAGGCATACAAGTATTCAGAAGTTAGAGACGTTCAGAATACTATCTATACCTGTGGTCCAACATCTGCAAGTGTCTGTAGTCAAGTCCTAAGAAATTACGTTTGTGAAAAGCGCATAGCATATATTGCCAATACAAATAGGGATGGAACTAGAATTCAAGATCTGATAAAAGGATTGAAGAAGCATAATTTCACATGCACTACTTTCTATAGGGATTCATTCTCCATTGGTTTAAATGAACTTAAAAAAGGAGGATGTGCCTTAGTATTCCATGCACAAAACCATTATGTAAGCATTTTAGACATTAGCAAAGATGGCAAAAAAGTGCTTGTAAGCAATTCCTATGGCAGCTATGATGGAATTCCAACTAAATGGCTTTCAGTTAGCTTATATGAATAAAAAATTCGGTCATTTCGATGACAGTATAGTCATCAGATTAAACTACACTTTAAGCCAATCAAAGATAAACAGCATAAACTGTTTCTATAATAGCATGGGAACTAATTGGAATAGGCATGGACCTAACACAAGTATTGGAAGAGTTTGATTAAGGTATTACTGAAAAAAGATAATTTAGAGTAACTATCAAACTCTTTTCAAATAACAATGCTTAAAACTATTTTTAAAAAAATAAAAAAATATTAATCTTGAATTAATCTAAAAAAAAGAAATATTAATATTAAATTAATCTAAAAAAATAAAAAAAGAATATTAATCTTGAATTAATCTAAAAAAATAAAAAAAGAATATTAATCTTGAATTAATCTAAAAAAATAAAAAAAGAATATTAATCTTGAATTAATCTAAAAAAATTATTCAAGATTAAACTAAATACTGTTTTTTAAATGCGTTAATTCAATATTCAAAATTAAACCAAATACTGCTTAATTAAATCTATAAATCCAAAGCTTTCAAAGTCAAACATTCCTTGATCGCTTATTTTAAAGCTTGGAATAACTACCAATGCCATAAAGGACAAAGTCATGAATGGAGAAGACATAGTGCATCCTAATTCATGAGTTATATCAATCAACTTCTTTAATTTAGGTCCAACATATTGAACATCCTTATCAGACATTAAACCTGCAATTGGCAATTCAAGAATCTCTTTAATATTGTCTTCTTGAGACACAATAGAAAGTCCGCCCTTCTTTTCCCTAATCAAATTGACTGCAGCTGCCATATCCTCAGAATTTGTACCTACAACTACAATATTATGGGAATCATGTGCAACAGAAGATGCAAAAGCTCCTCTTTTAAGACCAAATCCTTTAATGAAACCATTTGTTATATTATTTCCACCATATCTGTTAACAACAGCTATCTTGATGATGTCCTTTTTCAAGTCAGGCTGAATGACCTTATTTTTTATCAAAAGGGTTTCTTCTGATTTTCCAGTGACCAACTCTCCATCATTAGCCACCCTAACAAAGACATTAGTGGTTTCATCCATTAGGGAACTTACATAATCCATTTCCATTATTACATCAAAGTCTTCAGGAATGACCTCATCTAAATCAAAGGTGTTCTTTGCATCATATGGCTCTACATCAAACAGAACTTCACCATCTTCATAAACAAGCTCACCATGAATCCAAACCTTGCTTACATTTAAGTTTCTCAAATCATCCACTAAAACGAAATTAGCAACCCTTCCAGTTTCTATTATACCTCCATCCAAACCATAATGTTTAGCAGGATTAAAGGTTACCATTTTAATAGCTTCTTTTGGATTTATCTTTAATGAAATTGCTTTTTTAACCAATTGATCCAAATGGCCTTTCATCAAGTCACTTGCATTGATGTCATCACAAACCAGGAAGTCAAATGAAGGAATAGCCAATGCTTCATCAATATTGTCCACTTCAAGATTTCCTGCCATTTCCTCTTCAATCAAGTAATTGAGCCTTTTATCAATGTCCAATAGCTTGTCCATATCCTTAGCAGATGACCCTTCACGAACCATGATTTTCATGCCTAATTTCTTCTTTTCAATGGCATCTTCAAATGTGCTGCATTCATGGTCTGTGCTTATGCCTGCAGAAACATATTTAACTAAATCTTCACCAGTAAGGAGAGGTGCATGACCATCTATTGCCTTATTTAATTTTTTAGCCGCTTCAATCTTTTTCATTACTTCCTCATCATCATTTATCACACCTGGGAAATTCATCATTTCACCAAGAGCAACCATTTCATCCCTCTTTAATAACTCTTCCACAACAGAACTGTCTAATACAGCACCAGAAGTTTCAAAAGGAGTAGCAGGGACACAAGAAGGAACATCATAATAAAAGTCAAAAGGAACTTTTTTACCATCATTCACCATAAAGTCAATTCCTTCAACTCCAAGAACATTTGCTATTTCATGAGGGTCTGTTATAACTGAAGTAGTTCCAAAAGGAATAACAGCCTTGGCAAAATTAGCAGGAGATATCTTTGAACTTTCAACATGACAATGTGAATCAATAAAACCAGGTATCATTACACCTTCATAATCATAATCAAGAGCATCATCGTCATCAGTGATAATTGGAATGACCTCTTTAAAGTATCCATCTTCAATTACTAAAACAGCAGGATAAACCTCACCTAATTCCACTTCTAAAATCTTTACAGTCATGACAAGGTCGCCTTCAGGTTCCTGTGCATCTTCCAAGGTAATATCAGACACTTCAAAGTCATCAATGCCTTCAGCAGAGACTATAATCTCATTGCCTTCTACGTTAATAATTTTTTCACCCATTTAAACACCACGAAAAAATCTAATACTTTTTTTAAGAATCAATTTTAATAAATTATTAAAATAAATCTTATCCAAAAAATATATTAAAACTTTTTTAATTTCAAAACCTAATTTTAATAAATTATTAAAATAAATTTTATCCAAATAAAAATCTATTAAAACTTAATAAAAAAATTTTCTAAAAAAAAACTTAATAAAATTAAGTATAAGTGAAATTTTTTAAAATTCTTAAAAAAAAAATAGCTGAAAAATATGAAAATTAAATAAGGCAACAAATAGTTGAAAATAGTTAAAAAATAAAAATAGTTAAAAAATAAAAATAGTAAAAATAATGAAAATAGTCAAAAAATATAAAAAAATAAAAAAAGTAAAAATTAGGAAATACTCCTAACAATTAAAAATATTTTAATCAAACTTTTGCGAGCCGAAGGCGAGTAAAAGTTTGGAGTTAAAGTTTGGAGTTATTTTTGTAAAGCATCATATAAAACTGGCAAGAATGCTCCTACATCAGTTACAATACCTACAACTTGAGCACTGCCTCTATCTGCAAGTTTAGTTACAGTAGATGGGTTAATGTCTACACAAATACTTTTAACTCTTGAAGGCAAGAGATTACCAGTTGCAATTGAATGCAACATAGTTGAAATCATAATAACCATGTCAACTTCTTGAGCATACTTACGCATAAGCTTCTGAGATTCAGCAGTATCTGTAATTACATCTGGAAGTGGACCATCATCACGAATGGAACCTGCTAAAACATAAGGAACATCATTCTTAATACATTCATACATTATACCGCTTTTTAATGTTCCGTCTTCTACAGCTTCCCTAATTGAACCAGACCTATTGATTCTATTGATTGCCCTCATATGGTGGGTATGACCATGAGCAACAACTTCACCTGTCTTAACGTTTACACCAAGGGAAGTTCCGAATTGATCGCATTCAATATCGTGGGTAGCTAAAGCATTTCCTGCAAAAATAACATCAATAATGCCATCCTTTACAAGCTGTGCAACGATTCCTGCAGATCCTGTGTGAACAATAGCTGGACCTCCAACAAGTGCTATCTTACCGCCATTAGCCTTTACATTCTTAATTTCTGCAGCAACATCATTAATAATGCTCATCATTGGCTTTTCAGAAGAAACATCACTGTTCATGAATTCAAATACACCTTGCTTACCTCTTGACCTTTGAGGTGGTGTGATTTTTACTCCTTCTCTGCCAACTACAATCAAATCGCCTTTTTTAATATCCGCAATTGGCTTGCATCTTGCAGTTTTCTTCTCTTCATCAATAACAATCAAACAATCCATTTCAATTTCATCTACAAGAATCCATTCATCTTTATAAAAAATATGAGTTACATGATGGCTTGTTGAATAAAAACCTTCTGGAGCTACTTGATCTTTTGGAGAAGGGACTAAATTGACCTCTTCAATTTCAGATATTGAAACCCCAATAAAGTTAAGTTCATCAAGAATAGAATTTAAAATATCGGGAGATTCAGCTGAAACCATTATCTTAGCTTTACTAGTATCAGATTTGCGTTTTCCTATATCAAACTCTAGTATATCAAAGTCTCCACCCTTATCCATGATAATGTCCATGGTTTTAGGAAGAGTTAAAGAATCAATGATATGACCAGATAATTCTATTTCTCTTTTATACATTAAAAATCTCCTTAATTTTTTTTAATTTTGTAAATATGATTAAAATAATTCTTTATTTAATAAAATAACCATTTTGATTATTGATTATAATCATACTAAATAATAAATTATAATTAAAATATGTGTTTAAGTACTATTTATATTATTTGTAAAAAATATTGAATAATGAAAAATAAATTATTTCAAAATTATTTCAAAATTAATATTAAAAAATTGAACAATGAAAAATAAATTATTTCAAACCCAAAAACTTAAAAATTGAAAATAGCAAATAAAAACAAATGATATTGAAAAAATAAAAAATATTCAAGCAAATAAAGTCAAAAAGTCATAAATCATTTTAGCTGCAAGGACTGCAGTTACATCACCTAATCTATCACTTGCTACTTCTACAAGGTCAAAACCAATAACATCTATCTTTTCATTGCTTGCCAATGCATCAAAAATATTTTCAACATCTACAGGGTGCAATCCATTAGGAGTTGGGTTTCCAACTGATGGTGCAAAAGCAGGGTCAAATGCATCCATATCAATAGAGACATAGACTTTTCCTTCAATTGAATCGAATTTTTCTAAAAGAATCTCAAAAGAATCATAAAGATCCTTTGCCAAAAAGCTGCTGATATTATCCTGCTCTTCTACAAATTCCTTTTCTTCAAGGGAAAAGGACCTTATTCCTATTTGAATCAATTCCTTTGGATTCAAGTCATGAACCCTTTTCATGATTGTTGCATGAGAATCCTTTTCGCCGATATACTCATCAATGATATCTCTATGAGAATCCAAATGAATTACAGTGATATTGCTTAAGTCTTTAGATTCTTCCAACTTAGCTAATGCCTTAATAGGTCCAATGCTTACGCTATGCTCTCCACCAATTATGATTGGCTTAATACCAGATTCAATCAATTCATTTACAGAATCCTCTAAAGCATCACAGGTCTTGCTGCAGTTTCCATGAACAACATTCAAGTCACCGCAATCATAGAATTCACCATCCAGAATCTTTTCAAAGGTGGAATTGTATTGTTCAAAGCCAAATGATGCCTCTCTTATAATTGTTGGACCATACCTTGAACCATGATGATAAGAGCAAGTGCTGTCAAAAGGAACTCCAATGATCCCCCACTTTTTAGATTTTGCAAAATCATCTACAGATTCTCCATTACCTAAATTGGACAAGTCATCAGATGCACTTGAAAAAGCAAATTTCCACGGTTCATAAGTATTAAAAAGCATTTTATCACATTAATAAATTAATAATTTTAATTTTTAGAATTTAAAATTTAGAATTTAAAATTTAATTAATATATCAAATATATTTTTAAAATTATATTAAATTAATTTATAATTTAAAATTTAGAATTTAAAATTTAATTAATATATCAAATATATTTTTAAAATTATATTAAATTAATTCATAATTAATTATTTGATTAATTAAAAACTATTAGTTAATCAAGTAATTAATTAAAAATAGAAAAATATAAAAAATAAAAAAAGTTTGATTTGATTTTAGATTTGATTTGAAAAAAGATTGAAATAGGATTTTTACTAAAATCCTTGAAAAAGGTAAAAAAACTAAAAAATTATACTTTTTTAGTTCTCATGATTTTCATATTACCTAACGCGATGATATATTCTACACCTAAGTCAGTACCAACAGCGCCTCTGATTTCGTCATCGAATTCAGCAGGTATAGGTAATTCAAAAGTTTCAAAAGTTTCTAAGTCCATGATTTGAACTTGGTCACCCATAATAGCTAAAATTTGACCGATTCTTTTGTCAAGAATAGGTACTTCAACTTTAGTATCTACAGGTTTTACTAAACTTCTTTTTTGACCATCAAAAATACCGACAGCTTCTAATCTTGCTTTTGCAGCTCCATGCTTACCAGGAGATGAAGTGGTTAAGCTAGTTACTTTAGAAGCTTCTCCATCTAATACAATATATTTTCCGACTTTTACGGTTTTAAGTTCTACAACTTTTGTTGACATTAAAATAACCTCACAATAATAATTAAAAAAATAATAATTTTTAAATTAATAATTTAATTGCCTTAAATTAATAATTTATTTATATTTAATCAAAATTAAATACGGTTAACCTAATTAAAATATAGATTATTAATATATTAATTTAAAATTATATATAAACTTTCGTATGAAAAATTGGATTTGCAGATAAAAATTTAAAAAAATATGAAATCAATCCTGAATAAATAATTATTATTGATAGAATTAATATATTATAAGAAATAAATATTTTTATAAGATAAATAAATGTGTGGTATAATGAGAATAGCTATTGTTTCAGGAAATTCAGAAGGACCAACCGAACTAAATGCTTTTGACAATGCACTATATGAAGCGGAAATTGGTGATGTGAACTTAATAAAGGTATCAAGCATGCTTGAAGCCAATACTAAAGTTGAAAAATTGCCAAAGCTAAAGGCAGGATCTATGGTAAATTGCGTACTATCAAGCCTGACTTCAAATAAAAAAGGAGATAAGCTAACTGCTTGCATTGCTGTAGCTATAGGTGAGGAATTAGGTTGTGTTGTTGAAACAAACGGCATAAATCAAAACCCTGAAGATGTTAAAAATGAAGCAATGGAAATGGTCAAATACATGATGAACAAGCGCAATGTTAAGATAAATGAATTGATTGTAGAAGAGGCTCATCATACTGTTGAAGAAATTGGATCTGCAATTGCAGCAGTAATCTACATAAGAGATGACATCTTAGAATAATCAAATTCAAACACAAAAAAATGAATTACTAAAAAAACAGTGAAAACTTCAGAATAATCAAATAAATAAAAAAAAATATGATTAGGAGGGATAGAATGAATCAAGAAGATATAGACATCTGTAGAAATATTGCAACCACAGTTTTTGAAAAAGTTGAAAAGCTCCTTGAAGGTCAAGTTGGAAATCCTAAGGCAGGAGAATTTGTGAAAATAGGTGCAGATGGCACTCCTACATCTTATATTGACATTATTGCAGAAGATGAAGTAATTAAGCTCCTTAAAGAAGCTGATTTTGAATCTTACTTAATCAGTGAAGAGATAGGAGAGCTTAAACTGGGAAAAAGAAAACAGGAATCCATCAGCCTTAGTGAAGAATTGCTTAATAATGTACCAAAAACTAAAAAAGAAAGGGAAAATGAAGAAAAACCTCGTTTCTTATTTTTAATCGATCCACTTGATGGAACAAGCAATGCAATAAAGAACATTCCTGCATATGGTATGTCCATTGCTGTAGCTAATGTTCCTGAAGGAAGGGAAGCTACCTTAGATGATGTGCAACTTGGTTTTGTTAAAAATTATGCTAATGGAAACTATTACGAAGCAATTAAAGGAAATGGTGCCAAGAGAAATGGAGAGCCAATGACTCCAAGCAGTCAAAGCGATTTAACAAAAATCAGCTTAGGAGGGTTCACCAAAAGCAAAACATTATCCGTATCCAAATTAGTAGACACTGCAAGAAGAATGAGAGTATTAGGTTCAGTAGTATTGGAGCTTGCCTATGTAGCAAGCGGAAAATATGATGCTTTCCTCGATTTAAGGGGAAGTAGAATCATAGACATAGCAGCTTCAAAGCTCATTGTAGAAGAGGCTGGTGCTATTGTAACCAATAAATACGGTGAAAAGCTAAACAGCAGATTAAGCATCTATGAAAAGGCAGTGGTCGTTAGTGCAGGAAATGAAGACTTGCACAATCAAATCATCAAAATCATAAACAACGACGAATTGGACATGATTAAAAGCGTTGCAATTGTAAGTAGAGTGGATGAATACAAATCAGTATTGTTCTCACTTAAGATATTTGAAACCTTGCTAAAAAAGAACATGGAAACTGTTATTGAATCATCCCTTGCTGAGAAATTGGAAGAGATAAAGCAAAACCCAGAATTGCATAAGATCATTGCAAAAACAATGAATGAAACTCCAGAAATTGCAATGCATATCGAAAGCCTAAACTTCAATTACAATTTTAGAGATTATGCTAAGGAATTGAATGAGCTTAGAAGTGATATGGCAATCATTCTCGGTGGAGACGGTACACTTCTTAGGACACAAAACCAATTAACCAAAGAGATTCCAATATTCGGAATCAATATGGGTACAGTAGGATTCCTAACTGAGATTGAAGTGGAAAACACCTTCGAAGCTCTTGATGCAATCTTAGATGGGGAATGGTCTAAAGAGAAAAGAACACAGATTATCATTTCCCATGAAAACCAAAGCTTCCGTGCATTGAATGAAGTTGTAATAATGACTGCAAGACCTGCGAAAATGCTCCATTATGAGATTTCAGTTGACGGAGAAGTTGTGGAAGAGCTAAGGGCAGACGGATTGATCATATCCACACCAAGTGGTTCTACAGCATATTCAATGTCTGCTGGAGGACCTATTGTAGATCCAAAGGTAGGTGCATTTATCATTATACCAATTTGTCCATACAAGTTAGGAGTAAGACCATTTGTAGTTTCTGATACAAGTGAAATCAGAATAAAACTTCTTAAAAGAGGTAAAAAAGCTATTTTCGTAATGGATGGACAAATCCAAAAAGAAGTGAACTACATGGAAGAGCTCGTAATCAAAAAGTCTAAAAAAGACGTTTACTTTATGAGAATCAACAATAAGTACTTCTACAAGAAAGTTAAGGACAAATTAAATGAAGGTGGAATAAGCACCATAAATAGAGTATTATAAAATACTCTAATTTTTCTTTTTTTTTCAAAGAATTTTTAGTTTTAGACTATTTAATGGAAAAAAAATCAAAAAAAGATTCCAATAATTAATTAGATAATTTAATGGGATAATCAAATTAAAAATTAAAACATCAAAATTTCATTAAATAATTTAATAGAAAAAATAAATTAAAAATTAAATCATCAAAATTTCATTAAATAATTTAATAGAAAAAATCAAATGGAAAATTAAATCTTCATATTTTATTAAATAATATAATCTAATAAACTATATTTTAATAATCAAGTTAAAAAATTATAAAAAGTTAAAAGAGTGAAAGAATGAATGTTTTTTTAGTTGATTTAACACACGGAGGAGTAAAGATATCCTCTGAACTTTCTAAATCAAAACAATACGAAAAAGTATTTGCCTATGACTTATACAATACATTAAAGGAAGAGGATGAAACTCTTTTAAACACTTATAATGTGAATCTAATCAAGGATTTAGATGATTTTAAAAATGAACTGAAATCCAATTCACTAAAGATAATAAATGAAAACAAAACTGAAAAAGACTTGATTATCAACCCTATACATTCATCCTTAAACATCCAAGATTTGCTCCTTGAAATAGCGGATTTAATCAATGCAAATGATGAGGATATCCTAAACCAATATGATATCATCAATCACCACCAAGCAACTGCATTGGTTTTATCCGATTGGAAAAAGGAGACAATAAATCAAAACATTAAAACTATAGAAATAACTGGAGTTAAAGGAAAAACAAGCACTGCATTCCTATTAAAAGAAATTTTCATGGAAAACAATAAAAACACCCTATTGCTGTCAAGCTTAGGAGCTTATTTATTTAGAAAAAACCAAGACAGTGAACAAAAGCTCATTTTACAAAAGAACATAAGCATAACTCCAGCAAACATCATAAACACAATTCAGCTTGCTAAGAAAATAGCAAACCCAAAATGCAGCACATTTCCAATATGTGATGCAAAACTGAATTTAGACGAAAAGATTGAAGAGAATGACTTGGTTAAAGACTTTAACGACCATCCATATAAAAATCTAAATTATGATATGTGCATTTTTGAAAATTCATTAGGAATATGTGGATTGGGAGATATTGGAATCCTAACTAACCTTGTTGAAAACTATTCCATTGCAAAAGGACAATCTAATGCAAGGAAAGCTAAAAAGCAGGTTTTCAACTCCCCATTAGTCACTATTGAACATGAAACATTAAATGAATTCTACAGTGAAGAAAAGGAAATGTATAAGAATAAGATAAATTCATATTCATTAAAAAACAGTAAAGCGAATGTCTATTGTGAAGAAACAGACTATGATATCGATAAGACCAATGTCAGAATTGCATATCATGACTTAAAGACAAATGATGAAAAATTAATAAATGGTAAACTGACCCTATCTGTCTTTGCGCCAGGACCTCATCATGTACTGAATGTTTTAGCATCTGCAACAACTGCATTAGCATTAGGCATAGATGGTGAAACCATTCAAAATGCTTTATCAAAATTTAAAGGAATCGATGGTCGAACAAATGTGAGACAAATAGATAATTTAAGAATCATTGAAGAGATCAATCCAGGAATAAATACAAAGGCTATTGAAAGTTCAATAAGGATGATAAAGGACATTGATGATTACTTCATCATCATTGGCGGTAAGTATGGAGTTACATGTGAAGAGATAGATGAAGAGAAATTATCCGATTTCCTGTATGAATACCTATCCGAAAATCCAAATACAAACCTAATCTTAACTGATGATGTAGGAAAAAGCCTATATGAACAAATAAAAGAAAAAGACAATTTTAAAATTAGATTTATAGATGATTACCAAGAAGCTCAAGATTTTGCAATTAAAAACAATAAAAATATCCTATTCATTTACAGGTCTAATTATTCACAAGTTAGCAAACGTTAATCTCATTGAATATAGATTAGAAAAGAAATACAAAAATTATAATTCAAGATATTATAATTCAAAGAAAATAAAAATAAAAAAAACCATTTCAAAATAAAAATAATTAAAGAAAATAAAAATTCAAAAATATATATTTCGATAAAAAAATATTAAAGATAATAATTATATGATTAATTTTATTAAGAATAATTTACAAAATTATTATGATAAATATTTTTAAGAGATTTGAAAGAAATCTTAAAAAATCTAAAAATATTTAAATAAATAGCTAAGGCTGATTAGATGATTGTTGGAACTAGAGGAAGTAAACTGGCACTTGTACAAACAGACTATATCAGAACCTGTTTATACAATATCACTGGAGAAGAAGTGGAAAAGAATATTATAAAAACAAAGGGAGACAAGATCACTAACTCCCAATTATATAATATGGATTCCAAAGGACTTTTTACAAGAGAACTTGACAATGCACTTCTTGAAGAGGAAGTGGACTTTGCAGTCCACAGCTTAAAGGATGTGCCAACCGAATTGGATGAAGATTTGGAAATTGTAGCAGTCCCTCCAAGAGAAAGCCCTAATGAAGTCTTGATTTCAAACTACAGTTGGAAGGAACTTGAAGAAGGTTCAACACTTGGAACAAGCAGTTTACGTAGAGAAGCATTCTGCAAGCTTCATGATAAGGATTTTGAATTGAAGCCTATTCGTGGAAATGTAGAAACAAGAATCAAAAAGGTCATGGATGGAGAAGTTGATGCTACCATCATGGCAGAAGCAGGATTAAATAGATTAGGCCTACAAGAATACATAAAAACCAAGTTCCCAACAGATTACATAATGCCTGCAGCAGGTCAAGGGGCTTTAGCAGTCATTACCAGAAAAGATTCCGAATACAAGGAAACAATCAGAAAACTAAACCACTATTTCTCATTCCAGGAAGTCTTAGCAGAAAAAACCATTCTTGAAGAGATTGGTGTTGGCTGTCAATGGCCAATTGGAGCAATATCTCAAATAAAAGACAATAAATTAGTTCTTAATTCTATTTTGCTTGATAAAAATGGTGAAATACTATATAAGGAAACCCTTAGCGGAAGCATAAAGGAAGCTGAAACTATGGGAAGAAAAATAGGCAGAGATATGCTTGAATTTATTTAAAAAAATTAATTACTTAATTTACCTTTTTGAAAAAAATAGTAATTAAAATAAAAATGAATTAATTCTAAAATCTAATTTAAAAAAATATTAATTTAAAAAAAAAATGAATTAATTCTAAAATCTAATTTAAAAAAATATTAATTTAAAAAAAAATGAATTAATTCTATAATTTTTATGAAAAATATGTAAATCTAATTGGATTTTTATAAAAAAATTTCATTTCATGAAAAAACTTGAATTTTCATGAAATCAAAAAATGGTCAAAATTATAAAAAAGACAAAAATCCAATATATTTTAATTTAGATTACATATTTTATTTTATTTATAAAAATAAACCTTTAAATTATCTTGTTTTTAATTTCAAGCAATTTAAATCTATTTAACATAATTATTAAGAAAAAATTATATTAATTTATATAAAATTTTAATAATATTTATAAGTTATAAACCACAAAAATATAGTTGAATAATTGGAGGAATATCTTTGAGAACCATAAATGTTGGAGTTATAGGTGTAGGTGCAATGGGTTATAACCATGCACGTGTATATTCAAAATTAGATAATGCCAATCTTGTAGCAGTGGCAGACGTAGTTAAACCAACCTTAGACAAAGTATGTAAGAAATATAACACTAAAGGTTACTCTGAAATTGAAGACTTATTAAAAAATCCTGAAATTGAAGCAGTAAACGTATGTGTGCCAACAACCTTCCACCACGAAGTTGTTATGCAAGCAATAAAATACGGCAAACATGTTTTAGTGGAAAAGCCAATAGCTTTCACTGCAGAAGAAGCTGAAGAAATGATTCAAGCAGCTAAGGAAGCAGGAGTTAAGCTTGCTACTGGACATGTGGAAAGATTCAATCCTGCTGTTCAAAAAGCTAAGGAATTAATTGAAAACGAAGTAATCGGTGACTTGGTAACCATTTCCGCTAAAAGAGTAGGTCCTTTCCCACCAAGAATCAAGGATGTAGGAGTGGCAATCGACCTTGCAATTCACGATTTAGATGTAATGAACTTCTTGATTAAGGAACCTGTCAAACAAATCTATGCTACCATGAGCAGCAGATTAGATCAATCTGACTTTGAAGACCATGCAGAAATTATGTTAAGCTTTGAAGAAGACATTACAGGTATTTTAGAAGCAAATTGGTTAACTCCATACAAACGTCGACAAATTGAAATTACCGGTACCGATGGAATCATTACCATTGACTACATAGACCAAAGCATTGAAGTCTTCGGTAAATTTGCACAAGACATTCAAATCACTCCAGTAGAACCATTAAGTGAAGAATTAAATTCATTCCTCTGCAAGATTGATGCAGATGAAGAACCTGAAATCACTGGAGAAGATGGTCTTAAAGCTCTTAAGATGGTTCTCGCAGCAAACAAATCATCTAAAGAACATAGTCCAATCAATTTTAAATAATTGAAATTTAACTTTTTAATTTTATTTTAAAATATTATAAAAACAACACAAAACAAAAATTCAAAGATATCCTAAAAATATTTACTAAAATCAACTTAAAGATAACGAGGTATAAAAATGAACCAAGACCTTATTAACAGAGCTCAGGAACTTAGAAATCATGGATTCACCACTGGTGAAATAGCAGATGAGCTTAATGTATCAATGGATACTGCACAATGGTTAACTTTACAAAAACCTGAAACAAGTGACGAAAGTGACGCACCTGTAGACATTGCAATTAACTGGAACAGTTTAGGAGGAAGCGCAACCAGACTCAGATATGTTTCAGCAGCCTTAAGTGAAATTGCATTAAAACATGGAGATCTTGACCTTGTTTTAGGAATTGCAACAAGTGGAGTTCCATTTGCAACTATGATGGCAGATGTAATTGAAGAGTTAACTGGAACCACTACATGCATATCTATTTTCCACCCTAAAAAACACAGAACCAATCCAACAAACAGTGATGAAGGTGCAATAAGCAGCAATTTCGGAACTGTTGAAGGAAAAAGGATTGTTGTTGTTGATGACGTAATTACAAGTGGAGACACAATAAAAGACGTTATTAAAGTAGTTAAAGACCATGGTGGAGATCCAGTCGTAGTAACTGTTTTAATCGACAAATCTGGACTCGAAGAAGTAGATGGAGTCCCAGTTGAATCATTAATTAAAGTAAATCAATTAAGCTAAATTTACTTACTTCTTTTTTCTTTTTTTATTTCTAATTAATTTATATTATCTATTTTTTCAATTCAATGCTTTTTTTTACATGATTTTAATAAAATTAATCCATAATTCTTTTTTTATCTTAAAAAAATATTTAAAAGATTATAATTATATAAAATAAAAATAATATCGAAAAATCCTAATTTTTAAAAATAAACAAAAAATAATAAGATAAATACAAAAAATAAACTAAAAAACCTAATCTAAAAAAAATAAAAAAAAATAATAAAATAAATATTAAAAAATAAACAAAAAACCTAATCTAAAAAAAATAAAAAAATATTAAAATTAATATAAAAAAATTATATAAAAAAATTATATAAAAAAATAATATAAATTATTATTTATTTCCAAAATCATCCCAAAAGTGAGTTTGGAAAACACTATTTTTACTAAGTTCCTCTAATTTTAGGAATAAGCTCCAAGGCATAGATAAATTCATATATTCATCTGGAATCAATCTTCGTATATGAGCCCTTGCTACAAAGTCAACAGGACTTAAAACTGGAACAGGATTATCACTGTCATTTTGCTCAAAAGTGAATGCACCTATAGCTTGACATGCAGATGCTTGAGGAGTCATGATATGTGCACTTTCAGTTCTAAATGAACCATTCAATTGTAAAATAGCAGATAATTCCATAGTGTTTAATGTAAAGACTACAGAATCTGGAATTTCACCTTCTTCAAGCAACTCAATTGGCTTAAAGATTACATATTCACCTTCATCATATAATGGCCTATTGCTTATGTTTTCATAAGCTGTATCAAAATCTGAAAAGATTCTTTCACCTTTCTTAAACATTTCCTGAGTAGGCTTTGGCATAAAGCTTAACCTATGGAGAAATGCATCCTTATCCTTTGCAGATTCCGTTCCCAAGGATAAGAAGGTGGCTTGAAATTCCCTATCTTCATCTGTCTTGAATCCAGTTCCCCAACCAAAGCCGGCAGAGACTCCTCCACAAGTAATGTTTTCACGGCCAAAAGCAGTAACTTTTCTCTTTGCAATTGTTTGGCCTACAAAAGACATCACACAACCTCCTCTACCTACTTTAGGTGCCAATGCATCTTCTGGCTTTTCATCAGATTTAATCAATACAATAGGATCAAACTGTCCGTTTAACTCTTTTACAATATTGAACTCCATTAAAAACAACCCTTAATATTTAATTGATTTTAGATTTATTGAATAAAATATAAAGATTTTACTATTTAAAGGAAAAGCAATAGTTATTAACTAAATCAAGTATTTAAATGAATAAAAAAAATAAAAAAACCAACCAAAGTAGAATTATAATCCAAGTACTTTTTAATAAAAAAAATTACAAATGCAAACAAACAGTCACTTCTCAGTTACAAAAAAAATTACAAATGCAAACAAACAGTTACTTCTCAGTTACAAAAAAGATTTATATATACACGAACAATATTAATATAATAATGAATTGCAAATCATGAGGTTAAAGATGAAAGAATTTGATAAAAATATTGAAATAGATTTTCTTATAAAGGAATTGATTTCCTCAAATGAAAGAATAGACAATAATATGGAAATTCCTAATGACTATGATGAAAAGAGAAAATTGCTAAGGGCATTGATGAATACACAAACTCCAGTGCAATTAAGTAATGAGTTCTATGAAATTCAAGACAGAATCCTTAGTGAAGAAACTGCTAATAAGGAATTGGTTTTAGATACAGATATAGAATCAATCAATCAATCAAAACACAGATGAAATAGACTCAAAAATAGCATTATGGCAAGGAGACATCACTTGCCTTCAAGCCGATGCAATCGTAAATGCTGCAAACAGCCAAATGTTAGGATGCTTCATACCACTCCACAACTGCATAGACAATCAGATCCATTCAGCTGCAGGATTTCAGTTAAGAATGGATTGTTATGACATCATGACAAAGCAAGGCCATGAAGAGGAAAATGGAAAAGCGAAAATCACATCTGCATATAATCTTTCTTCAAAATATGTAATACATACTGTAGGACCTGCCATTGCCTATAGAGAGGAACCTAACGATAGGGAGATAATAGAACTTGAAAATTGCTATAAATCCTGTTTGGAACTTGCAGATGAGTACAATCTAAAATCAATAGCATTTTGTTCCATATCAACAGGAGTATTCAATTTCCCAAAAGACCAAGCGTCCAAATTAGCAATTAAGACTGTAAGGGAATACTTAAAGAATAATCCAAACACAAGCCTTGAAAAGATAATCTTCAATACATTTTCAGATGAAGCAACTGAAACCTATAGGAAAAACCTAAAAAATTAAAGAAAAATTAGATATTTAAAAAAATATGTAAAAAAATAGAAAAATAGGCAAATAAGCAAATAAATAAAAAGAATAAAAATAAAAAACTAGAAAAATAGGCAAATAAGCATACAGATAAAAAAAAATAGAAAATAAAAAACTAGAAAAATAGGTAAATAAGCATACAGATAAAAAAAATAGGAGCAAACCTTATGGAAAGCTATAATGAAAGAGTTGAAAAATTAAAAGAAAAGATTAATGATGCTGATTACATATTAATAGGAGCGGGAGCAGGACTATCAACAGCTGCAGGAGTTGAATATGCTGGGAAAAGATTTACAGACAATTTTCCAGAATTCATTGAAAAATATGGGTTTCAAGACATGTATTCATCTATGTTCTATCCATTTAAGTCTTCAGAAGAAAGGTGGGCATACTTTGCAAAGCATGTTTTTGTAAACAATATTGGAATGGAAAGAACTGATCTTTATAAAAGATTATTCAATATTGTAAAGGATAAGGATTACTTTGTCATTACAACAAACACAGATGACCAATTCCTTAAGTCTGGATTTGATGAAAACCGATTCTTTAGAACACAGGGAACATACAGCAAAATACAATGCTCAAAAGCCTGTCACAACAAATTGTATGATGATGAGGAACTGATATTGGAAATGATTGAAGAAACTGATGAAGACTTGAAGATACCAAGCGAACTTGTTCCAAAATGCCCAGTTTGTGGAGAGGAAATGGATTTGAACTTAAGAAAAGACAGTTATTTTGTTGAAGACCACAGTGGCATGAGCAAAATCAAAATTATGTCGATTTTAGAAAAAAAGCATTAAATGGAAAATTACTTCTTTTGGAATTTGGAATAGGCTTTAACACACCAATAATAATTCGATTCCCATTTGATGACATTGTCAAATCCTATGAAAATGTTTATCTTGCAAGATTCAATAGAAGCCATTTGGAAATGACTGTAAAGCATAATGGTAACTATTATTTAGTACCCGAAAACGAACTGGACAAATATGTATCTTCAGATATTAAAGAGAGATACATTCCTTTCAATGAAGATATAGACATGACATTAGGTCATCTAATTTAGATATTCCTAATCCTACATTAAAAAAAGGATAGGGCAGAAGTCCGTTTTTAATTAAAAATAAAATTTAACCAGATTGCTTAATAATGAATATTAAAATTTCTAATTGCTTAATAATGAATATTAAAATTTCTGATTGCCTAATAATGAATATTAAAATTTCTGATTGCCTAATAATGAATATTAAAATTTCTGATTGCTTAATAATGAATATTAAAATTTATTTTCACTAATTTTTTAGGAAAATAAAATTTTTATTAATTTATTTTTTTATGAAATATGTTCAGAATAAAATTATGAATCATTTAATTAAATATAAAAATAGTCTATTTCTTTGAAAAAAAATTCAAAATCACTATTTCTATAAACATTGTTTATTTTTGACTTCATTATTTTTATTTTTATTTTTTAAAGCTAAAAATAGCTTAATTTTCATTTAAACCTTTCAAATCAATGCAAAATTAAAAATAAGGCAAAATTATTAGATTATTCATGTAAGTAAGCACTTACACTCGAAAATCTTTATATGTGTTTAACACCATAAGTATAGTTAACGTATGAAAGTTTTATTTCAAAAGGATGAATGAAAATGAAAAAAATGAAAATATTTTAAAAAGAACAATTTTATTTACTATTTTGTTTTCGTTTTTTAATAGGAATTTCCTGTGCATCTGCTGCAAGCGACATTAACAATGCAACATTAGCTAATGGAAATATTCTTGAAGAAACCTCAAACATGAATGAAATGAAGATAAATGATGAAAACCTTGATAATGAACTAAGTAGTTTTAATGAACCAAAAGATGATGAAAACCTAAATAAAAGCGAAAATGCTCCTGGAGAATTATTTTCTGGTGATGATGATTCTACACCAAAAAATAATTCCCCTGGAACTTATGAAGACTTTATTAATGATATAGGCGAATTAAGTCCAGGTTCTGTAATCGAATTAAATAGAGATTATGACTTCTCTTCAAATAATTACCAACCATTTTTATTTGATGTGGAAGGAGTTACAATTAACGGTAATAATCATACATTATATGGAAACATGTATGATTCCAGAATCTTTAATGTAACTGCCGATGAAGTGTCAATCAGTAACATAACCTTCAAAAATCCAAATTTTAGTCTTGAAAATACACAATCTCATACTCCTAAAGGAAAGTACATTTTAGGACATAACAGTGCTTATAGCCCTGTTACAGTTAGTGGAGATTATAATGAACTAAGCAACTGTATTTTCATTGGAACCAGTGCAGTTAATGGAGGATCACTATATTGGAATGGAAACATGGGAAAAATAGAATCATGCACATTTCTAAACAGTTCTGCAAGTGCCTTTGGTGGTGCGATTTTTATGGGAGGATACCATAATAAGGTCATCAATTCCTTAATTATAAATTGTGATAGCGGACTTAGTGGAGAAGCAGTATATTTCGCTGATGACCGTAAAAAAATATCTTTCGTTAATTGTTTATCCACTGATATCAAAGGATGGTATGATGGTAAGAAATCCAATTTGGATCCAGAACTGTTCCATAATTCCTATCTGACTGCTGTAGCAGATAAGAAACTTGACATTATCCCATTATTATATAAATCCATTGCAATTGGAGGAATATTCTATTTGGATAATGATACTGGGTATTACTCTGAATATTTCAATGATACTGAAGATTTAATATTTACCATATACAGAAACTTCACTGACAATGGAATACTATATTCAAAGGGATACAATTTCAAGAATTTAAAAGAAATTGCAGAGGTATTCCCTTTAATGTTAAACAACAGTTATTCATTAGACATTGACATTACAAAAAACCTTTATGTTAATGACATCGACAGTTATAAGACTGCAATAATAACCACTGAATCATGTTTGGAGCCTGTAATGAAGTATGCTAAACAAGATGGCTTAGAAAATATCAAGACCAAAGTATTGACTATTAATTTAAAGAAAGGAATGACAATTGATTGCAAAAACACAATCAAACCAGATTCCCTGGATTCCATGTATTCAATGTAGCAGGTAATGGAGCAATAATTAAAACCAGTTCCGATGATAGAGATGAGAACACATGGGTTAAAATGGAAAATGATGGCATAACATTCTCAGCAAATAACTTGACTGTCACTGGATTCAATACTGGATTAGAAAACATGGCAGGAACCTGCATATTTAACCGTGTAACATTTAAAGACAATCAAAAGGATTACATTTTTGATAGGGACTGGGGCGGAGCAATGCTTAATGTAGGTATTACCATGTGCTATAACTGTCATTTTGAAAACAATGAAGCAAAGCATGGAGGCGCAATCTTCAACCAAGGATATTTGCATTTGGATAATTGTTCATTTGTAAACAACGATGCAGAAAACGGTGAAGGTGATGACATCTGCATTGGAGACAATGGAGAATTAATATATGATGGTCAAAACATCCCATCAAATATAAGCAACAATGAACTCCATGTTACCGTTGCTAAAAGTATGTCTCTTGCAGAAACTACTTTAATAGAAACAGCATGTATTGTTGGAAGTTTACTTGTAGGTACTATTGCAGGAATTGCAACTGCAAACCCTTTAATTGGTGCAACTGTCGGTGGTGTTTTCGGTCTTGCTGTAGGAGGACTTTGTGCTTCAGTAGTAATAAACTCCCATTATGATGTTCATTTCAATAGATTAAAGCATGCATTGATTTGTATTGGAGGATCAGTAGCAGCAGGAATCGTTGGAGGAATCGTTGGAGGTTACATTGGATCATCCCTCACCCCAACATCAACAAATGGAGCTCGTATTGCTGAAAATGCCGCTAATAAAGGCATTCTTAGTCTAGTATATGACGAAGCAGAAGCAATTGAAATGACAGTACTCTAAATTATGCCATAGATTTTTGAGGAACCTCCTCTTTACAAATTTATTTTAGGAAAGTAAATTCTTTATTTTCCACCTTTCTTTTTTTTAAAAAAATAACTATAAACAATTAATAATAATATTTACCTATTTTTTGATATGTTCTCATATAACTAATATTAAAGAAAATTTACTATAGAATTTTAATGAAAAGAAAACAGTGTAAATATAAGATATTTCATTAATAGAACATGAAAATCAAAACAATGAAAATATCTATGAAATTTTTCAATTAATAATCAAACCAAAATATCACCAAAAACTTTATAAATAGTTGAAAACAACATTTATAAAAGGGCGATAATATGATTGAGAATAATATATGCCTATTGACAGACAGCTATAAACTCACCCACCACTACTTATACCCAAAAGGCACTGAAAGGATTTATTCCTACCTTGAAAGCAGAAGTGGTGCAGAGTTTAACAAAACAATTTTTTATGGACTGCAATACATCCTCAAGAAATACCTTGAAGGCAGTGTAGTAAATGAAGAAAAAGTATTGGAAGCAGAGAAAATCGTAGATGCACATATTGCATCAGGAATCTTCAACACTGATGACTGGATGTACATTGCACAGGAACTTGATGGAAAACTCCCTGTTGAAATAAAAGCGGTTCCAGAAGGAACACCAGTTAATGTAGGCAATGCATTAATGACTATAGAAAATACAGACAAGCATGCATACTGGTTGCCTAATTATCTCGAATCACTCCTTCTTCAAGTATGGTACCCATCAACTATTGCAACATTATCTGCAGAAGTTAAAAAGCTTTGCAATTTCTATTTAGATATAACGGGATCATCTAAAGACAATCTTAACTTTATGTTGCATGATTTCGGTTATCGTGGAGCAAGTTCAACTGAATCATCAAGATTGGCAGGTTCAGCTCATTTATTAAGCTTTTCAGGTACAGATACTGTACCAGCACTTGCAATACCTGCAAACTATTACAACAGCAATGAGATTCAAGGATTTTCAGTTCAGGCAACTGAGCATAGCGTAATGACTGCAATGGGTCCGGAAGGTGAAATGGATCAGGCAATAAACGTTGTCCAAAATGCCCATGATGGAATATTGTCAATTGTAATAGACAGCTACAACTATAAGAATTTCCTGGAAAATGCATGCATTAAAGGACATGAACTAAATGATGAAATCATTAGCTTCCTAAATAAAACTGAAGGAAACAAGGTAGTGTTCAGGCCAGATAGCGGAGAACCTAACTCAACTACAATCGAATGTCTTGAAACAATTGAAAGAGGATTTGGAAGCCAAGAAAATTCCAAAGGATATAAAACATTCAAAGCAAATATAGGTCTTCTTTGGGGAGACGGTTTGGATTATCATAAAATCAGAGACATACTCTTTGGCATAAAGGCTCAAGGAGGGGCTGCTGAAAACCTTATCTTTGGAATGGGTGGAGGATTGCATACTGCAGTAAACAGAGACACCCAAAGGAATGCATTCAAATGTTCTGCCCAACTTAGAAATGGGGAATGGATTAACATATTCAAAAAGCCATTGGACAGCAGTAAAAAATCCAAAAAAGGAAGATTCAAATTGTTAAGAAATGATGATTTTGAATTTACAACTGTTCCAAAAGATGCTGAAGGTGAAGATCAATTAAGAACCGTATTTAAGGATGGAGAATTATTGATTGATGATAGCTTTGAAGAAATTAAAAATAGAACTGAAAACTATAACAAGTTTCCAGTTAATTCATAAATAAAATAAAATTTTCAATTAATAAAATCTATTATTAACTGTAACAAGTTTCCAGTTAATTCATAAATAAAATAAAATTTTTAATTAATAAATTCTATTATTAGAATTTATTAACTTTTTTTACTTTTAAATTATTAAAATAAATCAATTAAATATATAAAACCTTTTTTGAACTCATTTTAAAATTAAAGCTGATTTTTAGATTTTAAGCATTAGACTTAATCAACTTTTTAATATGCCAATCAGCCCAAACCATAGTTATTGTATTTACAACCACTTCCCCAAGAATGATTCCCCACCAAGCTCCATACTCACCATAACCTAAAACAATAGCTAAAAGTATGGCAAAGAAGAGAGTGAAAACAGTTTCCCTTAAAATTATCTGAAACATTGCAGTTATTCCATTTCCAGTTCCCTGGAAAACAAAGGTTGATGTGCATCCATATCCCATAGTTGGGAAATAAATGACTATAACAGACAAAAAGGCAACAAGCTGAGGCTCTAATCTTGTACTTGTGCCGGCATATGCAAATATTGAAACTATTTGTGGAGCAAATAGGTAAACAATAATTGCAGCAATGAATCCAAATAAAATGGCTATTTTCATGGAATACCTATGAGCAACCAATATTTCCTCATACCTTTTAGCACCATAATTTGCACCGACAACAGAAATCAAAGCAGTGGCTATAGCAAGAATAGGAGTTGTTGCAATTGTTACAACTCTCCACCCAGTTGAATAAACCGCTACAGCATCAGTTGAAGCCACAACAACAAGAAGAAGTGAAAATAATGCTGCAAATAAGGCATTGTTTATCAATTCCAAACTTGCAGGCAATCCCACTTTTAAAATATCTAAGGCAATGCCCTTATTAAACTTATAATTGGATAAAAATGGTTTCAAGTAAGTGTTCTTTCTAATGTAGAACCAGTAAAACAATATCAGATTTACAAAGAGCAATGAAAGCAATGTAGCAATAGCTGCTCCTCGAACCCCTAAATCAAGAACATAAATAAATATAGGATCTAAAATCATATTGAGAATTGAAGAGAAAAGCATAGCATACATGGTCCTGTTTGCATCTCCTTCACCTCTTAAAACACCATATAATGAGTTAGATAAGATAACAAGAATTGAACCAATAGAAAGAATCACACCATAATCCATTGCATAATCAATTGTAGCCCCTGCACCCATTGCAAGGAGAATGTCCTTTAAAAACAGCAATAAGAGAATTGTAGTGATTATTGAAATAATTACAGTAATGAAAATTGTATGAACAGCACCATTATTTGCCTTGTCATTATTTCCCTCACCAATATATTTTGATAAGGCAGAAGCAGAACCTGCACCAAGACCATTTCCAATTCCCATTAAAGCTATAAAAATAGGACTTACAAAGCCAACACCAGCTAATGCATCAGCCCCTAAGCCAGAGACCCAAATTGCATCGATTACACTATAAAGACTTGTAATAAACAATGAAATAATTAATGGAATAGACATTTTCCATAAAGCTGCCTTAGGATCTCCCAAAATAGAGTCTACTCCTTCCGAATTTTCAATATTTCCTTTCATTTTATCACAAAATCTTTAAATTTTTCTTAAATTTAAAATCCAAATTTTAAAAAAATGAATTTTTTTCCATTTTTTCTAAAATAGTTAATTTAAAAAGATTAGTTTTTTATCCATTCTAAAAAAAATAATTAATTTAAAAAATTAATTTTTTATCCATCCTTCTTAAAATAATAAATTAAAAAAGATTAGTTTTATATTCCCATTTCTTAAAATCCCATGTGAAAAAAGTCCAATTATTTAAAACTTAAATAATCTAACTATTTTCTAATTATCAGAAACTTTAATTCCTTATAACTATATATTAATCAAAATTTATATACATAACTATCAAGGTGATGTTATGGATGAAAGCAATTATGTAGTATTTAAAAAACAATATGGAAATATTAAACGACCTAAAATAAAGGAATTGTTCATTAACTTAAATGGCGTTAAGATCTATGAAAAGAATGAATCCCTGATAATCAATATAATAGTCCCTATTGAAGAGTCAAATAAAACAATACAATACTTTGAAGAGTTTAACTTAGGAGAAGACATTCAATTCAACATCAGCAATACAGGGGACTTCGACTGTATTTTTAGAGGAATCTCTCCAGTAATCGATAAGAATAGCTATTCTTCATTTTCAGTTATTGTTCAGGAAAAGAACCCAAGGCCAGACCAGCTCCAAGTGGAAATAGATTGAAATGAAGTTGATAAAAATGGAAATCATCAGCCAATACATTGACTATGGCTTACATGAGAAGTGAACAAAAAAAAAAAAAAAAAAAAAAAAAAAAAAAAAAAAAATCCCCAATAAAGTTCAACGAAAAAAAGTGCAAAAGCACAAATTCATAAAAGCAAAATAATGATAAGAAAATTCAATTAATTTAATTAAAAATACACATAATATTTCAAATAGTTACTCATCCAAACTATCATTTAATTAATTAAATAATTAATTATTTTAAATCCAAACTTTTTTTGAAAAATAAATAATTGCCTATCTACATATCTTCCCACAAATATCAATCTTTTCTTAAAAAACCAAAAAACACCAAAATCAAAAACACCAAAAATATTTAAAAAAATATTTAAAAAAAAATAACTTTTTTTCAACAACACAATTTTAAAAAAAAAAATTATAAATCCCTATTTTTACTTATTTTTTTAAAATAAAACCCAAAAAAGATACATTGCTAATTTTTAATTTTGTTGAAAAATTACAAAATGAAATCCATATTAAAATAAAGTTGTTAAATTGCTTTAATCTTGTTATAATATTCTAAAAATAGTTTATAACCGATAATAATTTATATAATAAAGTTAAATAAAAAATTAACGAATATTAAGTATAATTAAGGTGAAATAATGATTGATGAAATTTTTAATAATTTTGAAAAGCAGCAAAATGAAAATTTTAAACTGATGGGAAAACATTTTAGGCTTGAAAGTGAATTTATTTCAAAACCTAATGCTAATCATGATTTGATAGTGATTTTAGATAGCGTAAATCTTTTAAATGAAGACGCAGATTCCTTTAAGCTGATTGATGACTTTTATGAAAAAACAGTTAAGGAAGGAATTTTATTAGGCTTAGGTTTTGGAAAAGCCCATATGATCAAAAAGGTCCTGGAAATGCCGATGACTAAAGATGAAATACTTAGAATAAATTTAGATGAATATAATAAGCTTTTCCCTAAATTCGATGAGTCAAAGTCCACTTTCAATGAATGGAAAGAGGATGGAATGAATAGAGCCAAAATCGTAATGGAAGATGATATAAGCGACCTTGAAAAGGAAGTGAAGCAAGTTCACCTAATCTCCAAAATCATTGACAAAAACCATAAGGAAATAAAGAAGATTCTTTTTGAAGGATTTTTAGATGGATTTGAAATTGATAGAAAAAAGGCAAGATACGGATTTAAAAAATCAATCAAATTAGATTCAAAAAACCTAAACCCACAAATAAGATCTCGATTTTTTAAGGATAGAACAGGAAAATACAAAATCAAGGAAATCATTGATGAGTATTTTGACCTTATGATAGATACTGGGATGAATATAGGAATAAAGGTAGGTTTTAGGATAGTCATTGAAGACATTCAGAATGGAAGAATTAACTTTGAACTATTGAAGTACCTTAGTGAAACTGAAATAATGATGTACATTCAAAAGGAGCACAGCGAATATATTTTAAAAAAGTATAAAAACACAGAAAATAGCTAAAAACAATAGCTGCTAAGAAAAAAAAAAAAAAAAAAGGTAAAATAGCTAAAAACAATAACTGCTAAGGAGAACAGTTAAAAAAAAAAAAAGGTAAAATAGCTGAAAACACCATATTAAAAGGAAAACAGCTAAAAAAAAGGCGAAGTAGCTAAAATGTGAAAATAGTTAAAGAAATAGCTAAAAGGTGAAAATATGAGTTATCTGATTAATGAAATCTTTGAGCTTTATGAAAAGCATTTGGAAATTACAGAACCTGTTTTAAAGGATATGGGAGTAGAAGATGACATACACAAATATCTTATTGACATAAACATAGATTTAGAGATATTGCTTGAATCCAATGATCTAATCAAATATGACTATGAAGAGCTTCAGGAAAATATAAAGCAAGCTTATGATGAAGTGTTTAAGGAAGGAATACTGTTTGGAATAATCGTTGGAAAGATAATCAAACTAAACAATTGCCTTGAGAATAAGGAAAATTACAATGAATATATGGAAAGGGACTATGACTATTATACAGAGTACAGCTTTAAGATAGACTTTTTTAAGAAAGTCATACCTCCAATAAAAATCAGAAAGTCAACAAGGGAAACAAATCCTAGACAGCTGAACTATAGAAACAAGAAATATGAAGAAAAAAGAGAAGTCAATGGAATAAATGTAAGCTGCGAGCAAATCAAAGATTCTCCATACACCATTAATAGAGAAGTCATGGAATATACAGAAAGAATTAAAAAAGATGGAATAATGAGCTTTTTAGATGAAGAGAAAATAAATGGAGAATTGAAAGAGAAATATTCAACCATCAATGAGGATTTATTTGAAAAGTTATTCCATATTCTAGAGGTTAATTTAAACAATGCAGAAAGGGCATGTCAAAACTATTATCGCTTTGACACATTTACAGCACATGACATGTTTGTATCTGACCTATATTCAAATCTTGAAGGGGAATTTGAAGCTAAAGAATTGGTTAACCTTTATTTAAAGCATGTCTTCTTTAAGGGAGTCGATATTGGAATATTAAATGGAAAAATGTTTTTTATCTATGACATTCAAGAGGGATTCCTAAACTATTATAAAATCCAGAATATGAACAGTGCTGAAAAAAGCAGATATTTGATAAAGAGTTATTCGATTAAGTTTTAGAAAGAATTAGGAAATATTAAATAAAAACTAGAAAAATATCAAAAATTAAAAAAAAAGTAAAAGAATCGTATAAACTATTCTTTTTTATTAAAAACAAATTTCTTATTTAATTGTTAATTTTGCTGTTTTGTTGATTGCAGTGTAAGTACTGTCACCAGCGAATTTAGCTACGAAACTGTAGGTTCCTTTCTTATTCAAACTTACACTAACGCTTGCTACACCTTTAGCATTAGTTTTTGACTTATAGGTTTTTCCATTAACTGTGAAAGTAATCCATTTGTCTGCAATTGGGTTTCCGTTTGCAGTCTTAAATGTTGCAGTTAATGTTTTAGTCTTAGCAGAAGCTGCGTAAGATTTGTTAGGAACAGATAGAGTTGGTTTTTGAGTGTCTACAGTAATCTTAGCCACTACGAATGAAGCATTGTATTCGTCATTGCCGAGGAAACAGATAGCAAAAGTATAAACACCTTTGTATCCGAGGTTGATTTGTAATTTAGCATATCCATTATCATCAGTAATGATTCCATCTTTTTCGTAGGTGTATACAACACCGTTGAAACCGATTTCCATTGGAGTGTTAGCAATTGGATTTCCATCATCATCTGTTAATCTCCAAGTGAAGTATTCACCGGTTTCCCCCCCATCAGCTTGAGAGACAGCAGTAGTGTTCATATTTTCATAAACAATCACAGTAGCTTTTCTTTCAGGAGTGATGTTTTGAGGAACGATATTGATATCCTCTCCAGAATTAATGGTTGTTACTTCAAATCTAAATGGATCTACACCTGCATCAATTGTGTTTCCTGTAATGTTTATTGTGCCTGTAGGAGATAGAATTCCTCTTTCAGATTCAAGCACGAATATTGTGACAGATTCTGGAACTACATTATCGTCAATTGTAGAGAATGTGTTGTCCTTAATGTTAATATTAGCAACATCAATGGAAGTTTTGCTTGTGCTATTATCTGCAATTGCCTTAAAGACAGTGTCCCCATTATTCAACTTAAATGAGATATCTGTGATGTTTACCTCATTAGGCCCATCCTGAGATTTAGGAATGATGTTGAATATAGGGCTGCCATCACCAGCTCCAGTAATGGTTGTACCTCACCTTTTAGGGTAATGTCTTTGGTAATGTTTATGTTTGAAACATTTTCATATTCAAAATTGCCTAAATCAACAACTGATCCTTCAACAGCATTATCAATTAAATCCTGAAGGTCTTTGGCTGTCTTTTTGTTTTCTCCAAGGACCTTGAAGGTAGCATTGGTAATAATGGACAGATACTCACCATTATCAAATGTCGCATTAGCATAATAAGATCCAGCAGGTAAAGACAAACTGGTATTGCCTTTACCACCAATCACTTCAACAGTTACGTTGGTGCCATTGACATCAACCACATAAGTGCCGTCAACATCAGCAGAAACAACAATCACTGCATCTTCACCATAAGAAACATCATCAACAGAGACAACTACATAGTTTTCTGCTACGAATACTGTGAAAGTGGCTGTTCCACTCCATGGATTGACATTATTGTTACCGATACTTTTAATGTTAGATCATAAACACCAGAATCAAGAATTCCTGCATCATAACTTCCTACACCATTCTTAACAGTGATATTTCCTACAGTATCGTTTATGGATATTTCATAGATGCCATCAATAGTGCTTATTAAATTAATAATTGAAGAAGATCCTAAAACAATATCGTTTACAAGGATTCTGAAGTCATTATCTATCTTATTGACAATGAATCCAACTTCATTTACTATTGTTTCATAATTATCATGGATAAATGTGGTTTTTGTGGAATATGAACCTGCATCCAAATAGAGAGATGCATATCCTATCTTATTTTCAACAACAATATCAATTACAGTTCGGCCAATATCCAGAGTATATGTTGCATCAACATCCGCTGCAATCAAGAAAAGGGACACTTGGCCATAATCTACATCATCTGCCAATATCACCACTTCATTTACAGCTTTTTTAACTTCAAATGTGGCGTTTTGGGATTTTATATTGTAATTATCATTTGCAGATGATACATTAGCATAGTATTCGCCAGCATCCAAAGCAATTGATATGCTTCCAATATTGTTTTCAACAGTGACATTATAGATGGTTCCATTAATGTCAATGTGATATAATCCGTTAACATCAGCTGAAAGTTCAATAACTGATTCTTCACCATAAGTGATGTTTTCAACAGAGACAGCGACATTGTTTAGAGCACCCTTGATTACAAAGTCGGCATAATCTAGATTAGCCTCATAATTAGCATCCCCACTGTATATTGCAACAATTGAATATTCTCCAATATCCAATCTAGGGAGAGTAAAGTTTGAAGAAACTGTCAGACGACCAAGCTCTGTTGTGTCAGTTAAGAAATAGGTGATTGTTCCAGTTGCATCCTCTGGCAATGTGTGAGTAATTGAAATAATATCCCTATAATCAAACTCAGTGTCATTTACTGCTATCTTAAATTCAGGAAGTGCCTTACTAACAAGGAATTCAGTTAAAACTGTCTGGTTTTTGGTGTTTTTATCTCCATCAAAAGTAATGACTGCAGTATAATCTCCTGCATTTAATTTTCCGATGTTTGTACTGCCAAAACCACCAGCAACAACGACAGTTGTATTGCAAACACCGAGATCTACTTCATATTCCCCATCATAGTTTGAATGAACATATACTTCAATATCATCAGGATAAGTATAGTTTAATACAGAAATTAACAAGAATATGTCTGCTTTTTCAACAGTGAAGTTGGTAGCATTTGTATTGTTGTTATAGTTTTTAGATCCGCTGAATCTTACAGTTGCATTATAATCTCCAGCATCCAATACACCTACATCAAACTTGCAGATACCATTTATAACATTGACAGTCATGGAAGCGCTTCCGACAGTTACATTATACATGCCGTCAACACTGGCATAAACTACATATTCAACGTTTTCCAAGTAAGTGACATTAGCCACACTTATGTTTAATGACATTTCAGCCTTTTTGACTTCAAAATCAGCTTCAGTAACATTCAAATCATAATTGCCTAAAAATGAAGTTTCTGTGGAATATGATCCTGCATCTAAACTGATTGAATTGCTACCGACACCATTAAAAACATTAACAGTAACTGTTTTTCCATTGATTTTTACAGTGTAGGTTCCATCAACTTCTGCAACAATATTGATAACAGAAGGAGTTCCATAGCTTACATCTTCGACACTAACAACAACATTACCTGTTGGAGTATTGATTTTAATTTTCAGCATACTCACTGCAGAGAGATAATTATGGTCACCAGTGTAGTTAGCGATAATCAGGTATTCCCCAGAATCCAAACGAGGCAATGTAAAGTTCTCCCTTACGTCAGCCTCTCCTAATAATGTGCCATCACTTAGGTAGTATTTGATTGTTCCAGTTGCATCATCATTAATTGTATGGTTAATTACAATGCTGTCCCCATAATCAAATGAGCTAACATTAGTGTCGATTACAAATGTAAGATTGCCTTCAGCCACATTGAATTTTGAGCTATTTGAAGCGCCATTGAAGTTTTTATTTCCATCAAATTTAACTGTGATATTGTATTCGCCAACATCCAGTTTACCAAGACTAAAGCTTGCTAAATCTCCAATACCGATTTTTTCGAAAAATGTGCCGTTTATATATACTTCAATATCATCGTTACAATTGGTTATAATTGCACCAGTGACTTCATTTGGATAGATTGCATCTGCAACGAAAACCGCTAACTCAGTATCAGCCTTATTAACAGTGAATCTTGTTGTATTTGAAGTCAGATTATAATTATTGTCACCAATATATGATATGGTGGCTTCATAAGTATCGGCATCCAATATTCCGAGGTTAAATTCACCAATACCATTTTCAACATTGACAACGGTCTCAATACTGCCAACTGTTAATGTATATTCACCATCAACATCTGCATAAACAGTACCACCAATCTCCTCTGAATAAACTTTATCTTCAATAACAACCCTTAAATTTACATCAGCTTTTTTAACTTCGAAATTAGAGTCATAGAATACAGTGACATAATTTCTATTGTTAAAGTCAGTGATAGTGGAATACATACCTGCATCCAATAAAATTGAAGCATTACCCTGACCGTTTAAAACGTTGACATTGATAGTTGTTCCATTAATGTTTACAGTATAATTACCATCAACATCAGCACTAATCTTAATAACAGCAGATGTTCCATAACTTACATTCTCAACACTTATGTGTGCCTCGTTTGGTAACTGATTTACTCTTATCATTAATATGGTTGTTAGAGATTCACAATTTTCATTTCCACTATAATCAGCCCATATCAAATAGAATCCTGCATCCAAATGAGGCAAGATTAAGGATTCGCTAACAGGAAGTTCATCAATTAAAGTTCCTTCATTTAATGAATATTTAATTGTGCCGTTGGCATCCCCTTCAAATATTGGAGTGAGTTTAACACTTTCACCATAATAAATGTCGCTATCATTGACAATTATATTAAAGGAGATTTTTTGCTTTTTAACTTCAAATGAGGTCATATTTTCAATTGCATCATAAGTGTCATCCCCTTCAAATGAAACTGTTGCAATGTATGTTCCTGCATCAAATATTCCAGCATTGAAATTTCCAGCGCCATTTTTAACTGACACAATTTCAGTGTAGTTTCCAATTGTTATGGTATAATCACCATCAACAGTTGCAAATACCGCTCCACTAACCTCATTAGGATAAGTGCAGGCGGATACAGTAATCATTAAACTAACTTTCGCTTTAAAAACATTGAATGTTGCTTCATTATAATTAGAAACATAATTAGAATTGGAAAAACTTATTTGAGTTTCATAGCTTCCTGGATCCAAACTGATTGAATTTGAGCCCTTACCATTTTCAACAGTAACAACAAGACTTTTTGAACCTACATTGACAGTATAATCACCATCTACATCAGCAATTATATTAATTGAAGCAGCTTCCCCATAATCAACATCACCAACAAATACAGATACATTGTTAACTGCTTTTTTAACCTCAAATTCAGCTTCAGTGATAATTGTATCATAATCCTCGCAGGAAAATGTTGTGCTTGTTGTATAATTATTTGCATCCAATGCCACACTTGCGTTTCCTTTGCCTCCTGCAACATTAACAGTAACTCTCTTTCCATTAATATTAACTATATAATTGCCGTCAGCATCTGCAATAATAATAATTAGGGACTGTTCCCCATAAATGACATCTTCAACATTCACTATTACATTGTTTATTGCATTATAAACTTTGAAAACAGATTCACTGATTTCAGTATCATAATTGCCATTGTCAAATCTTGTGCTTGTAGTGTATTCACCAGCGTTCAAATCAACAGGTGAATTTCCAACACCATCCCTAACATTAACAACAGTCTCTTTTCCATTGATGTTTACAATATAATCTCCATCAACATCCGCAGTGACATTGATTATGGATGAATTACCATAAGTTACATTTGCAACATCAACAACAACATTATTTGGCGCTTTATCGATTGTCAGATTTAAGATACATGATGAGGATTTGAGATTGGAATCCCCTGAATACACTCCGGTTATATAGTTTTCCCCAGCATTCAATGTGGATATCTTAAGGGTTTCACCTACTGTCAAGTTAGCAAGGAAAGTTCCATCAGCTAGAGAGTATAAAATGTATCCTTCTGCTGAATCTGGCAAATTGTGTTTTATCTCGACTTCATCACCATAAATGAACTTATCATCAGATACATACAACTTAAATGAATAGTCTGATTGACTGATTGTAAATGTAGTTTCGTTTGAAGCAGAATTATGGTTCCTGTCTCTGGCATATGTGATTGATGCATTATAGGTTCCTACATCTAAAATACCGAAATCAACTACTCCAAAGTTATTTGTGATGTTTACTGACTTTTCGATTTCACCTATCCTTATTGTGTATTCCCCATCAACACTTGAGTGTGCCATAACCATAGTAGGGCTTCCAAAATCACCATCAAGTAGGGATAGTGAAAGTGTGACATTCTGTTTTAAAACATGTACAACAGCTGTTGCAACTGTAGGATAATAATCTTCACCACAAAGACTTTTAACAATTATATTATATGTTACAGCATCCAAACTTTCATCAATTATGTAAAAGAACTCCTCATCCAAATAAATCTTCTGTGTCTTTGTTCCTATAGTTAATTCATAACCCCCTGAAATATCAGTTAAAATATATCCGTGAATATTATTCGGATAAACCACATCATAAAGCTCCTCAAAGTATATGCTAATCTCAGAAGGTTCAACTTCAAATGATGCTTCCTTACAGTCTAACCTATAATAACCACATTCAGCTGAGGTGACGGTTCGATATTCTCCAGCAGGAAGGTAAGCCTGTTTTGTACCGGTTCCGTTTATGACGTTAATTTGGATTTTGCCATAACCTACAATATCAATTATGTATATTCCATCAACATCACGGGTCATGTTAAATGTTGTAGGTTGACCATAAATCCTGTTGTCTGCAGAAATTTTTGCGTTTACATCAGTATATACAACAAATTTTACTGTTGCACTGCTTGAAAGAGAAGTCTGACCTTCAGGATTTATAATAGTTAATGAATAAAATCCTGAAGATAAGCCGCTTACAGTAAAATCATTTTTGCCAATAATATTTCCTTGTTTAACAATGTTGCCTTCATTATCCTTAATCACATAGACTGGGTCGGTAATGCCGTCAATATTGAAATATACATACAAATCTTCAATATCCGCAATATCGTCCAGGAGTAGATTATGACAGATGTGACATTTTTATCCTTTATATCGGATGGTGCTATATATAAGTCCTGACTATTAAGATGTATTTTTAATTTTCCATCATTTTCAAGGAAAACTACCTCAAAAATAACCTGATTGCTTCCTTCTTGAAGATCTAAGTAATTTGCACCATATTCGGTAAATTCAAGACCATATATAGGAATTTGATTTGATAACGGATTATTATTGTTATCAGTGTAATAAATTGATGCACTATATGGGCTGTTTTTATAAATCTCAGTTGCATCTAATTTTACATTTAGCTTTGCATAGTTAGAAACGGAATAGTCAGTGCCACTACGCAATGCATGATATTCCTTAAATTGGTCTGAAAAACTAGGATCGTTTAATCCGTACCAATTGTATTCAACTGCATCATAATCACCACAGTTATATACAATTTGACCCTTATCGCCAGCTCTATTGCCACTGAAAACATTATAGATTAATTTTATACGGTCATCACTTGTGTCCACATAAATTGCTCCTCCTTCATCAGTACAATAATTATTTATGAAAACACATCCTGAAATGGTAAGAACATCCATTTGTTCATTAGAAATGTAAATTGCACCTCCATCATCACTGGAAACTGCACCTTCACCAGCCTTATTGCCTATGAATATTCCACTAAGAATATCATCCTTAAATGAACCAGCATATATTGCACCACCTTGAGACTTATATGCTACATTATTCTCAAAATATGAAGGGTTACCATATAATGCAGCAGTTTTCGCATGTATTGCTCCACCACTATTTTCTGCAAAGTTATTTACAAATTTACAACTATAAACATTTGCTTCTTCCCAAGAGTTTATGGCTCCACCCCAACATCTTTGAACTTTGGCACCTTCTGCCCTATTTGAATCAAATATTGAATCATACACATAACAATGTGAAGAGGTATCAACTGCTCCACCATCTGTACATGCTTTGTTTCCATAAAAATATGCACTATATATATTTGCATTGCCATTAGAATATATGGCTCCGCCACCATATTCCTTTGCTTTGTTGTCAATAAAGAATGAAATAGGTTCACTAGACTGATGCTTATCATTGATATAAATTGCATCACTGCCATATATTGCTCCACCATATTCATTTGCAGTATTGGACTTGAAAGTTGAGTTCCAAACAGTAATTCCATAATCATTATAAACAGCACCACCATTCAAATCTGCAGTATTTCCTTCAAATGTAGAACCGCCTATAAATATATTACTTCCATACTCTTTTAACAAGAAGAGTTAAAGGAATGGGATTATCCTAACCGCCTATAAATATATTACTTCCATACTGTGTTTTTTTACCACAAATTGCACCACCATTTTTTTTCGCATAATTTGAAGCGAAATAGGAACCATATATAGAAATTTTTTCAAAGAAAAATATAGCTCCACCATCTCTTTCTTTCACATTATTGTTTATAAATGTGGAATTCCAAACAACAAGTGAATCAGATACTTCACAATATATTGCACCACCATTCTCAGTTGCCACATTATCGCGAAATGTACAATTGATGATTGTGTATTTTGCAGAGCCTACAATAGAAATGGCACCACCATTTTTTGTAAAGTCATTATTACCATTACAAATTATAAGGTTTTTTAATACTATTGATCCACTGCTTGAATAAAATGCAAAGCAACCATCTTGATTTAAACAGTCAAGTTTATGACCATGTCCATCAATGGTTAAATTTTTATTAAACTGGATTCTTGAACCGTAATGTCCTGTATAATCCCTATACAAATCTAAAGTAGATCCGACAGGAGCTTCATTTATCTCAATTTGAAGGTCATCGAATGTTCCAGGTTCCGGATCATCGGCCAATAGTTTGCCATCATCATTATTTTGAGAAATTGAGTTTTCATCAATTTCCGAATCTTCCTCATCAACAATAGAGCTCTCATCTATTTGTAAATAATTTTCCTCATCAACAATTAACGGCCCATCAACAGCAAGGTCATTTAAATCAGCTGCCGAAACAACCGTTATTGATAAAAATAAGAGTATTAATAAAAAATATAATTTCCCTTTATATTTCATCAAGCATCCCCCATATTTATTATATTTATATAAAAAATATAATCCAATATTTATTAATTAATTAATTAATATATATTTTATGAAAACAAGCCATACTGAAAAAGGAATTTCTTCTACTTTTTCACTGCAATTTTGTATAATCCAAAAACGTGCAAAAAAGATAAAAAAAGAATAAAACGAATAACCCCAAAAAACAGTAAAAAAAAAGATAAAAAAAAGAATAAAACGAATAACCCCCAAAAAACAGTAAAAAAAAAAAGATAAAAAAAAGAATAAAATGAATAAAAGTTTAAAAAACCTTTATCAAATTAAATTAAAAATTAAGAGAATTTATTTTAGCTTTTGACCGCAGTTTGTACAGAAATTATCATCAAGATCTGCTTTTTCACCACACTTAGGACCAACAGTGCCTTGAGAAGCTTGTGGAGCAGGACTTGCAGATTTACCATACTCTTTAACTGGTTTTGCATCACCAATGACAGGTCCTGCAGTGAAATCCTTACCGCTGTTAATCTCCTCAATCAATGCTCTCATATTTGCAATTCTTTTATCATCAGATGGGTGAGTAGACAGGAAGTCAAAGTCATTTCCTCCTCTTTGACTCATGCTTTCCCAAAATGCAGGAATCTGATTAATGTCATAGCCAGCCCAATGAATAATAAGCATTCCTAATCTATCTGCTTCCAATTCTTGGTCTCTACCAAATGGCTTTACAAATAAGAAGTCTGCTCCAATATTTGCAGCATTAATAGATGCTCTTGTAATGTCTCCCACTGCACCCATACCGAATATGTCTAAAATAAAGCTTCCAAAATATCCTGCAGTTGCAAGTGTATTCTTTGCACTTTCAACACTTGCACGGGTTCTTGAATGGTCAAGCAATGCATGTGCCATTTCGTGACCTAATATAAAAGCTACACGCTCTTCAGTATTTGCTATATTAAGAATACCTGAAAACATCACTATTTTTCCACCAGGCATACAAAAGACATTTACGGTTTGATCAGCCAATAAATGCACATCCCAATCATAATAGTTTTCAATGTAATCCATTCGGCCTATTTGTGTTAAATAGTTTTCAACAGCTTGAATCAGTCGAATAGTTACATTTCTAACTACTTGGCCATCAGGAGTATTATCCAAGACTTGAGCCTTTTGAATCATTCCATAGTACTGTCTGTATGAATCCTCTAAAAACTGGTCATCATTAACAATATCAAAATGACTTTTACCTGTAAATGGATTTAAACTACTTCTTTTTTCCTTTGCCATTTAATCACCGTTAATACCTCATTAATTAATAAAAATTTTAATTATATGATTATTTGTAATTATTAATTAAAATAATTTACACTTTAATCATAATTTCTAAAAAATATTTAATCAATTTTAAGTTTTGCTAAATGAACCATTATTTAAAAAAAGAATGAAAAAATTACATTTTGTAACCAGTTCCAACAAACTGAGCAATATCTCGCCCTGTGTCATCTGTAATGTCTACATTTAATACAGAAGTTGTTCTTCCATCTTTGCGAACTGTAGCTTTTGCTATGAGCTTTTCACCTTTAGAACCGCTTAAATAATTTATGCTTACTTGAAGACCAACTGTTGGTCTGTGCAATTGATTAGATAAGACTGCAAATGCAAAATCCCCAAGGGTAAAGATAGCTCCACCCATTACAGCACCATATGCATTCTTAAAGTCATCACAGAGCTCTAAGCTGCATACACATGAATCCTCTTCAAGCTCATCTAATTTTACTCCAATGTTTGTTGCAAATTTATCTCCTTTAAAAAATTCTCTTGCTTCATCTATTGATTCAAAAGTAGCCAAAATAATCACCTAAATTTCATATAATATTATTCTATTCAAAATCATTAAAAAGACTATTCTACTTAATAAGGTTTAGGATAATGAAAAAATCATCCTATTCATATTTAAATAAAAAAAAATAACATTAGTTTTATGATTTAAAAAAAAACATCAGCTTTATGATTTTAAATACAAAAACATTAATATTTATGATTTGAATAAAAAAAAAAACATCTGTTTTATGATTTTAAATACAAAAACATTAATCTTTATGATTTGAATAAAAAAACATCTGTTTTATGATTTTAAATAAAAAAACGATTCTTCATTAAAATTTTAGAATAATAAATAAGTTTATTCCTCGGTTTTAACTTTTCTAATGAATTTAGCAGGAACTCCAGCAACTATAGAATTTTCCTCAACATCCTTTGTTACAACTGCACCTGCTGCAATAATTGCACCATCACCTATTGTGACACCAGGTAAAATAGTTGCATTTGAGCCTATCCAAACCTTATTTCCAATGTTTATTGGAAAAGCAATCAAATTAGCCCTATTATTTGGATTTTCTTCATGATTTAAAGTAGCCATAACAACATTATGGCCAATCAATACATCATCCCCGATATAAATTCCACCTTGATCCTGAAATTTGCATCCTGCATTGATAAATACATTTTTGCCAAGATGAATATTCTTTCCAAAATCAGTGAAGAAAGGTGTGAAAATCCTAAATTCATCATCAAGTTCCTGAGAAATCAATTCAGAGAACAATTTCCTTCTTTCATCCAGATCATGGAAATTATAATTCATTCCACAAGTAATTTTTTGAGCTTCAATACTATAATAGTTACAAGCTTCTACAGCCTCAATATCCATAACTAATGTATCGCCAGCATTAAATATATCAAGTAATTCATTCAATTCTAACATGAAAATATATTTGGATTTTATAAAATATAAAAATTTATTAAAAATCTAAAATCATTAAAAAGAAGAAAAAAATAAAAAACACATTAGAAAATTAAAAAGAAGAAAAAGGACGAAAATAAGCAAAAAACATCAAATAAAGCAAATCTTAACAATTTAAGAGTTAATAGATTAATGATTAACAAATTAAGAGTAAATAGATTAATGATTAACAAATTAAGAATAAATAGAAAATAATTAATAAAATAAAGAATAATTAAATAAAATTTAACAAATGTTACCAAATTGTCAACAAATAGATTAAAATTTTAATCAATCATACAATTTTTCAATTATTGAAAATAAAAAGTTTTTATATTTTAAAGAACAAAATATTATTATAAAAAATTTATGTTAGGAGTATTGAGATGATTGAACCAACAGTAGAAATACCACACCATTTAATATATTTTTACAATTTAACTAAAAATTATGAATCAACTTTTGGGAAAAAGGCTAAATCACTTGGAGTAAACACTAATGAAATCCTTATTTTAATAGAGATTTATCATAATGAGGGCATTAATCAAATTGATATTACTAAAAGATATCATATCACAGAAGCAAATATCAGCCAAGTAACAAAAAAGCTATTGAAAAAAGAATTGATTGAGAAAGAGATAGATACTCAAACAATAGAAAAAACATATTGTACTTAACTGAAAAAGGACAGGACCTATGTGAAGAATTGCTTGTCATTTTTAGAGACTGGAACAATAAGATCATTACTGGAATTCCTGAGGAAAACTTGATAATGTTTGGTGAAACCTTGTAAATGATTAATGAAAATTATTACAAGTTAAAGTAAGTTTATTTTTTTCTATTAAAAAATTACTTGAAGTGAAAAAACCAAAAGCCAAACTTAAAATATAAAAGCAAATAAAAAAAAGAAGATTAGATTAGACCAAAATCCAATCATTTCCAGAAATCTATTTCATCAGTATTCAACCCAATAGAGTCTGCTTTAAAAACAGGAGTTTGACCTGCTTTTTTCTGCTTTTCATAATCTTTTAGACAGTCTACGGCAACTTTAGCAAGCATAACACAACAAGGCAGGTTGATTAATGTCATTCCACCCATAGTAATATCAGCCATAGCCCATGCTGCATCCATTGGTATGATAGCCCCTACAAAAACAATCAATGTTGCAAATACATAGAACATATTCATGAATCTCTCTGAAGGAACCTTCTTATTATTCAAGAAAATCAGGGCATTGTCAATATAATAAAGATTTCCTATCAACGTAGTAAATGCAAAAAGCACCATTGCAACAGTGATAAATATAGGACCTGAAGGACCTAAGACTGTAGAAATCGCATTTTGCACATATGGTGCACCTGAAACAACTGCATCCCTTGCAACACCAGTAGACAAGCACATCAATGCATTAGCAGTACACAAAAGTAATGTATCAATATAAACAGATAATGTCTGAGCTAAGCCTTGCTTTGCAGGGTGTGAAACATTTGCAGATGCTGAAGCGTTTGGTGCAGAACCTACCCCTGCTTCATTTGAATACAAACCTCTTTTTATCCCATATACCATACAGGAACCAGCAACTCCTCCTAAGATAGAATGGAAATCAAAAGCATCTTGAAATATTAAAAGAAACATTGCAGGAACGTTTTGTATATTGTAAATTATAACCATCAAACAGATCATCACATATGAAACCCCCATTAATGGCACAACTGTACTGGTAATCCTAATGATTCTACTGCCTCCACCAAATAAACAGTAAGCGGTAAATATGGCAAGGAGAGCACCTATAATTATTGGAGTATATGTTGGATGATAAAAGTAATAATCCATAAATGTTGACTGAAGGTTATAAGAGCACAATAGGTTAAATCCTACTGCATATGTAGCAATTAAAAATATGCAGAAAAGCATTGCCAACTTATGCTTATGCAAAGCCTCTTCAATATAATATGCAGGACCTCCGTAAGCATGCCCTTCAGAATCCTTTCTTTTATAGATTTGAGCAAGTGTACTTTCAGTGAATGCAGATGCAGCACCTATAATGCACATAACCCACATCCAGAAACAAGCTCCAGGACCACCAAGACAGATTGCTGTTGAAACTCCGATAATGTTACCTGTCCCTACCCGTGAAGCTGTTGAAACCAGCATCGCCTGCAATGAAGAAACATCAGAATCATCTTCAGGAGGCTCCTTAATTATTCTAAGGGATTCCTCAAACAGCCTAATCTGGACACCTCTTGTCCTAATGGTGAAATACAATCCTGCTATTGCCATAACAATAATCAGGACAGGATAATACATGACGCTGTCAATTAGATTTAATATAAAAACAATATCTACCATAAAAAATTCCTTTTATTGCTCTATTAGAAAAAACAATAATATTATTCACATAAAAAATTCATTTCACTGCCCTTATTGAAAAAAACAATAAGATATTACACATAAAAAATTCCTTATAAAGCACTATTAGAAAAAAACAATGATTATTTCACATAAAAAATTCCTTATAAAGCCCTATTAGAAAAAAACAATAATTTTTTACAAAATTATTATAGTCGGTTTAATAATTAACAGATTTAGAGTTAACTAAACTAATTAATACTATTTATATCCCATATAATATAATAAGTTATGTTTTAAAAATGGAAAAATTCAAGAAATCACATGAAAGGATGTTACTGAAACTTTTCTATCTTGTTCTAGGGAAGTTATTTTATTTGAAGTAAATACTCCCATTAATCTATTTTACTTTCTTCAAATTTGCATTCTTTTAATCAAATAAAAACTTAATAAATGTAAGTAAGATGGAAAAACTTTAATAATAATTAAGATATAATAGAATTATACAATTATAACGAGATGAAAAATATGGCTATTCCTAAAGCTCCTGTAAAAAGGATTATTCAAGAAGAAGGTGCTGAAAGAGTAAGTGCTGATGCAGTAGATGCATTAGTAGCATACTTAGAAGACAAAGCAGATGCAGTTGCTAAAGAAGCAGTTAAAAACGCAAAAGCTGCGAAAAGACAAACTGTTAAATAAGAAGATATTGCATTAGCTCTTGGCAGTGCAAAAACTGTTGAAGCACCTGCTGAAAACAAACACAATCTTTTTGATGTAGTCAAACAAGTAATTGAAGCTTCATCAGAAGGAAAAGGCTTTGAAGAAATCATTAAGTCCTTTATGAAATTTGAAAAATAATTAAATTATATTGATTTTACTTAAGTCATATACCTTTATTATTTGAAGATTTCTTGCAAAATTATTTTATTTTTTTCTTAAAGTATTTTTTAATTTTTTTAATTTTTTTATTTTTAATTTCAAAAACATGCTATTTTTAAAAAATTATTTAATTTAATTTAAGAATATATGTAAATATATAAATTATTAAGACACTATAATTATTTATTATAATACTAAATTTATTTTAGGTATGGCTAATATGAGAAATTATGAAGTGTTAAAATACTAAATTTTTAGGTATGACTAATATGAGAAATTATGAAGTGTTAAAATACTAAATTTTTAGGTATGACTAATATGAGAAATTATGAAGTGTTAAAATACTAAATTTTTAGGTATGATTAAAATGAGAAATTATGCAGTGAAATTTACATTTATTTCTAGATTATTTAATAAAAGCCAATTGGATTTGGTCTTTAAAGATATTGGAAGTTTTTTAAATCTTCAGTTTGATGAAAAGCTTAATCCGTATATTGCAGTTAATCAAGATATTTATCAATATGAGGATATTTCAAATCAAACACAGGAAAATATTGATAAAATTACCAATGATTTTTTTAATTTCTCTTTTGACAGCATTGTTAATGTTCCACTTTATAAATTTCTCGTTTTAAAAAATAAAGAAAATCTGATAATTTTAGCCAATATACATTCATCAATTTTTAATTATTCAATCATGAAAAAAATTTATAAGCTTTTTAATAATTCAAATGAAAGTTCCATTGAAAATAAGCTTTTAGCACATAAAGATAAAATAACTGATTATTTAAATTCATCTGATTTTGAAAATGAATCTGCTTACTGGAAAGAATATCTTTTGGATGGGGGAGATTATGTTAAATTCTATAATCTCAAATCAAAAAATTATAAAAAATTAAAATTTGATTTAGATAAAAAAAGTATTGATTCCTTTTTAATGAATAATGAAACTTCAAAGTTTGATTTTATTGCTTCAATATTTTCATTATACCTGTCTAAAATAGATAGAACTAAAGGCTGTCTTTTAAAAACAAGCATTCCTTATGAAAATGATGATGTAAAGATATGTGAAAAAGATGCATTACTAAAAATTGAATTTCTAAAAAATAATTCCTTTACTGAATATTTATCTGAATTTAAATCTATTTTGACCTTGCAGTAGAACACACTAAAGTAGATATTGATTATTATATTGATGATACTTTGACTTCCTATTCCATTTATGACTTTAGCGGATTTGATAATATTGATATTTTAAATGGAGAGGGTTCAGCTTTAACATTAAACATTTATGATGATTATTTAGATTTGGTTTATAATTCTGATATATTTTCAGACATTTACATCCAACATATGGGGAATAATCTCAAATCACTAATCGATAATCTTTCCAATTGCCATGATCAACTTTTAAAAGACATAAACATTATTTCAAGAGAAGAGCAATTGTTGCTTTCTGATTTCTGCAAAGGAAAAACAAGAAAAGTCAATAAAGATAAAACATTGTCAATAGGTTTTCGTGAGCATGCAATTATTCATCCTGATGCCATTGCAGTAGATGATGGATTAGAACAGATAAGTTATGGAGAGTTGGAAAAATCAAGTAATTCCATTGCTTATGATTTGAAAGAAAACCATGGCATATCTTTAAAGGATAATATTGCTTTAATGCTTCCAAGAACTTATCACTTTCCAGAGTTAGTATTGGCATTGAATAAAATAGGCGCTTGCTTTATTCCAGTTGATCCACTATATCCTATCAAGCGGATTGAACATATGTTAAATATTAGTGAAGCTAAAAGCATAATTACAACAAAAGAATTTGCACAATCATATGATTTTAAAATTAATGTAATTTGTATAGATGATTTAAATGACAGCGAAGATGTTGAATTGGAAATTATTGGAAATGGTGAGGATTTATTTTCAATCATGTTCACATCAGGAACAACAGGCCTTCCTAAAGGAGTGAAAGTTTTAAATAAACAGATTACATTGTTGTCTTATTCTTTTAAGGATATTTTTAATTTTTCTTATGGTGATGTTGTTGGCTCTTATCTCAGTTTTAGTTTTATTGCTTCATCTGTAATATTTTATGCACTATTCTTCGGAGGATGTTCAGGATATTCAATGAAAAAGAGCGAAAAGATAGTTTACTGTTAATTAAAGAACTTAAAGAAAATCATATGAATAGTTTAGTTTTGCCTCCGAGCGTAGGTGTTCCTATTTTTGAAAATGAAGATTTGAAACTTGATTATCTTATCTTAGCAGGGGCAAAAATTAAACGAACTAAGTAAAAAGGAAAGACATACTAAAATTGTTAATTTTTATGGTACAACAGAAATCAATTATGGCATTACAAAAATTTATGATTTAAATGACATTAAGGATAATCATGTGCCAATTGGTAAGCCTGTCACTAATGCTTGGGCTTATATTTTAGATAAACAGGGAAATCAAATGCCTATTGGTGTTCCGGGAGAAATATGCATATCAAGTGATTACATAAGTCCAGGATATTACAATAATCCAGAAATGACAAATGAAAAATTTGTGGACAATCCTTACAGTACCTGTGAAGATAATAAGAGAATGTATAGAACAGGGGATATTGGATTTTATAATTTCAATGGCGAAATTGAAATCATGGGTCGTGAAGATGATCAATTGTCTGTTAGGGGATTTCGTATTGAATCCAACGAGATTTTAAACATCATGAAAGGTTTTGATGAGATTAGAGATATTTATTTGGATGTGGATCATGATAATCTTGTTGCATATTATACCACCAATGCTGATTTCGATATCATGAAAGTTAAAAAGGCTTTGAAGCTTGAATTACCTGACTATATGATTCCTTCTCTTTTTATTGAATTAGAGGAGATGCCTTTAAATGCAAATGGTAAGATTGATAAGTTTGCATTGAAAAATATCAGAGAAACTACTGAAATACATATTGTTGATGACGAGACCCTCAACATTGTTTTAGAGGCTTTTAGAGAAGTTTTGAATAATGATTTTATTTTAATTGACAGTGATTTTGTAGAGTGGGGAGGCAATTCCTTGTCTGCAATGAATCTGCAGATGCTGTTAAATCAAAACTTAGGTGTTAGTTTATCTTCCAGTGACATAATTGAGCTTTCCACACCGGTTAATATAGCAAATCATATCAAATATAATTTGGAAAGTCATTTATCCAATACTGTCAGTTATTCATTTGAGGATTTATGTCCTCTCTCTGAATCTCAATTAAATGTTTATCTTGATGAAACTGTTAAGGAAATGAACACAGCATATAATAATCCATTTAAAATTGAATTTAAAAATGATTACTCATTTGCTGATATAAAAAAAGCTTTAAGCAGTTTGTTTGATTGTTTCCCTATATTGAAAGCTCGCATAATAAATGATAATGGTATTTTGTCATTTAGTTTTGACGCCGAGCCAAAAATAGATAAAGGTCTCCCAAGTGATTTGCATTCCTTTGTACAGCCTTTTAATTTTGATGAATCCTTATCCAGATTTCTATTTGTGAAAAATAATGATTCTTCTTTTTTATGTATAGATATTCATCACATGATTTTTGACGGTACCTCCTTGAACATTTTATTAAATAAATTATTCTCTATTTTGAATAATGAATATGATGATGATTTTATTGACAATGGTGTTTTAAGAGCAATTTCATTTGAAGAAAATATCAGTTCAGATTATATGGCAAATGCTCAAGAGTTTTTTGAGGAAATATTGGCTGATAGGGATGATGCAGGTGAATTGGTGGATTTATCCTATGACAGCTCTGATTTTGAATTTATTGATACATTTGATATTGACCAAGAATATCTTGATTCATTTTTGCAAAATAATTCAATAACTTACAATCAATTTTTCTCATCTGTTTTTGCTTATACTTTATCCAGATTTGCAGGTTCCGAGAAAGTCTTATTTAATTTGGTTGAAAATGGTAGAGGCCATATTGATTTATCCCAATCTGTAGGTATGTTCGTTCGCACATTGCCTGTTTTATTGGATTGTTCAAATCAGGACATTAGTTCCTTTTTAGATGTTTCTTCAAATGTGATCAATTCTGTGATGAAATATGATTTATATCCATTCCGTCTTTTAGCCAATGCATTTGATTTGAATTCTAATATCTTATTCCAATATTCACATGATCTTTTTAGTAATTTGTTGGATAAGGAGAAGTTTGGTTATTCTGTTGATGAATTAAATCATGATTTGAATGCAGAATTATCAGTTTTTCATATATGATTCTGATAAGAATAGATTTACAATTAGAGTTTTATACTCTGATAAATATTCAAAAGACTATGTTAAACATTTTGTTGATTCATATAAGTTGATTTTACAGGATATGACCCATAAAGATAAGTTATCAGATATTAATTATACATTAAATGAGGATATAAGTCTTTTAGATAAATATAATCAAACAGAACATGAATTTGAATATGATGACATTTTAGATGCATTTAATGATAATTTGATTAAATATGAAGACAATATATTGGTTGGTTATAAGGATAAGGCTTACACCTTTGGAGAAAGTGCATTTATAATTAATGAAGTTGCTGAAGGCCTTAAAGGCCTAGGCACCAGCAAACAGGATTTTGTAGCTTTGTTTGTTCCTCGCTCTGCATGGTTCCTCTTAGCTAGCATGGGTGTTTTGTCTCTTGGTGCAGTTTATGTTCCTATTGATACCTCTTATCCTGATGAACGTATTTTGCTAATGCTTGAGGACAGTGGATGTGAAGTCGTTATTGCTGTTGATGAAAGCAAACAGCGCATGAATGAAATCATTACTGAAAATAATTTGGATATAAGCATTTTAAATGTTTCAGATTATATCAACAAGAATATTGGTAGTTTAAATCATTTGGATCATGCAGATGTTGATGAAAACGACATTGCAATTCTTCTCTACACCAGCGGTACTACCGGAACCCCAAAAGGTTCTTTAACAACTAGAAAAGCTTTAAATAACTTTGTTTCATGGTAGGTTAATGAAACTGAATTCACATCTAAGGATATCTACGGAATGCATTGCTCTTATGTCTTTGATATGCATACACATGCAGTTTATTCACCGGTCATAACTGGAGGTTCATTATATGTTGTTCCAGATGATATTAGACTAGATTTAAAGGCCTTAAATGATTATTATGTTGAGCATGGCTGTACCCATACATATATCACAAGTCAAGTAGGTAAGTTGTTTGCTGAAAGTGGTATGGACACTACAATCAAATTATTATGCTTCGGCGGAATGAAACTTGGTGAATTGAATGCACCAGATTCCATCGGCCCATTTGAAACTTATGGCCCTTCAGAAAACCTTGCAGTGTCCACCAGCATCTTTGCAAATAAACGTATTCATCACTCCAGCATAGGACACTTTATCAGCAATGTAAAAGGTTATGTTTTAGATAAGGAACACCGCCGTGTACCTATTGGTGCAGTAGGGGAGTTACACCTTGCAGGTCATCAATTAACACCAGGCTACTTGAACCGAAAAGAGGAAAACAGCAAAGCATTTCATGCAAATCCCTTCGATGACGATGAAAATTATAGCCGCATCTACAGCACTGGAGATATGGTTAGATTCTTAAGTGACGGCACATTAAGCATCGTTGGCCGTCGTGACAACCAAGTTAAGATTCGAGGAAATAGAGTAGAACTTACAGAAGTCGAATCAGTAATAAGAACTATTGATTTCATTGAAGATGTTACTGTCCAAACAGTCCAAAATAATGGCAACAACGAATTGGTAGCCTATGTAGTCATATCCAATGATTTAGACAATAATAATTTAGAAAATAATTTAGAAAATAATTTAGAAAATAATTTAGAAAATAATTTAGAAAATAATTTAGAAAATTTAGATAATTTAGATAATTTAGATAATTTAGATAATTTAGATAATTTAGATAATTTAGATAATAATGATTTAAACGACAATGAGTTGCTTGACTATGTTCGCAAATATGTGAGCGAACGTAAACCAGATTATATGATTCCATCATTTGTTATTAAAATGAATTCCATTCCTCTGAATGTAAATGGTAAAGTGGATAAGCGTGCTTTACCTAAAGTCGATATAGACAGTCTACATGCAGAATATGTTGCTCCAAGAACCGAAAACGAAAAAGCAATTGTGAAAGCCTTTGAAAATGTTTTCAATCAGGAAAATATTGGTATTTATGATGATTTCGTTCGTTTAGGTGGGGATTCATTAACTGCAATTAAGCTATTGCCTTATCTTGAGGATTATAATATTGCTGCTGCAGATATATTGAGTTTACGCACTCCACAGTCTATTGCAAATCATATTGTTGAGAATCTATTTGATTCTGATGTTTATTCCTTAGATGAAGGCTGTCCTTTAAATGAATCCCAATTAAATGTTTATTTGGATATTGTTGCAAACAATAAATTTGACACTAATATCCTTCCTTTGCATATGAGAATTTCAAAGGAATATGATATCGATGCAATCAAAAATGCTTTAGAGGAAATCCTAATTATTCACCCGATTTTAGGCATGTGCGTCAGTGATGAATTTGAAGTTCCATATTTAGTAAAAGGATCTAAACCTCCTATTGTCATTGAATCAGATGCAATGATGATTATTTGAAAGAATTCCTAACCAAACCATTTGATTTGCATGAAGGATTATGCAGGTTCCTGATTGTTTTAAATGATGAGGATTATAGCTTATATGAGGTATTCCATCATATCATATTTGATGCATTATCTAAAACAGTATTCACATGGGACTTATCAACTATTCTTGAAGGATTATATATCCCTCCTGAAAATTCATTTTTAAAGGTATCTGCATTTAACCAACAAATTCAAAAAACACAGGAATATTCTGAAGCCAAATCATTTTATGACAATATGCTAATAGATATTGATGAAACTAATGACTTGATAGATCTTATTGGCGGTGAAAGTTCCGGATATTATTCCAGTGAATTAGATATAGACTTAACTGACTTTTTTTCAAGAAATAAGATTAGTGAGAATGCATTATTCACTAGTGTATTTGCATATACCTTGTCCAGATTCACTGGCAGTGAAAAGGCATTGTTTAACATTATAGAAAATGGACGCAGCAGATTTAATAATTTTGATTCAATAGGAATGTTTGCAAATACCCTGCCAATAATTATTGATTGTAAAAACCAAGATATTGATTCATTTATGGATTATATTTCAAATAGAGTTTATGATGTAATGAAATATAATTATTATCCTTTCAGATTACTTGCAAATGAATATAACATCAATTCAAACATCCTATTCCAATTTATGCCAGACTGGATAAAAGAAGATGAAATCCTTAAGACTGACAGCAGCATAATTCAAGAAATGAGTGACATGATTGCTGATTTAACAGTGGAAGTCATTCAAAGAGGAGACAATTATAATTTATCCATTACATACTCAGACAAATATTCCAACGAATTCATAAAATCCTTTGCATCTTCTTATGAACTAATCTTAAATGGAATGCTCAACGCCAACAAATTAGGAGACATTAATTACACATTAGCATCTGATTTAGACATTATAAATCAATATAACTCTACTGAAACTAAATTGAATTACAATGATATTTTAGATGCCTTCAATGATTGCCTCATTAAGAATCAAAACAATAATTTGGTTTCCTTTAAAGATACTAATTACACTTATGCCGAAAGAGCATTTATTGCAGACAAAATAGCCAAAAAATTAGTTGATTTAGGCATCAAACTCCAAGATAATGTCTCATTCTTAGTGGATCGTTCAGAATTATACATGTTCTGTGTTTTAGGTATCTTATCTGCAGGTGCAACTTATGTTCCTTTAGATGATAAATTGCCAGAGGAACGTATAGATTTCATAATAAAAGATAGCCAATCTAAAATCATCATAGTTTCCAATGAAACTCTTGAACGTGTAGAAAACCTTAAAAATGATGATTTAAGCATCTTAAATCTTTCAGATATCCTTAATGAGGATATCGGCTCTTTGAATAAATTGCCTATTGAATACGGTGAATTGGCTTGCATATTATACACTAGCGGTACCACTGGCATCCCTAAAGGAGTTAAATTCACTAGAAAATCTCTTTTAAATGTTTCACAGTCTTACGTCGATATTTATGACTTAAGCAGCGCAGATATCTTTGGACTATACTCATCTATCGGTTTTGATGTATCCAGTTTTGTAATATCTGCTGTCATCTATTCCAGAGCTTGCTTATGTGTAATTCCTGAAGAATTAAGGTCCAATATGATAAAAATGAATGACTATTTCATGAATCATGGCGTGACTCACACATTCATCACAACCCAAGTTGCAAAGCTATTTATGCAAAGCATTGAGAAAACTTCATTAGATGTTTTGCTTGCAGCAGGCGAAAAGTTAGGTAAAGTTGACAGTCCCCACAACTACCAGTTAATAGATGCTTATGGACCAACTGAAGCTTTCGCATTTGTATCATCTATCAATAATTCCTTAAAGATCAATGAGTCCTCTGTTGGTCTATTAAACAATAACACTAAAGCATATATTTTAGATGATGAATTTAGAATCGTTCCAAATGGTGCTGTTGGAGAATTGTATTTGGCAGGCTATCAAGTCGCTAAAGGCTATTTAAATCGAGAAGAAGAAACAAATAAAGCATTTATCGAAAATCCATTTGATGATAATCCAGAATATGGCACATTATACCGTACAGGAGATATGGCAAGAATTCTGCCTGATGGCTCATTAGGTATTGTTGGCCGTCGTGATAGCCAGATAAAAGTGAGAGGCAATCGTGTTGAATTGCAAGAAATAGAATCTGTAATCCGTGAAATTGATTTTGTTCTTGATGCTACTGTTCAAACAATCTTAAATGAAGGAAACAATGAATTGGTTGCTTATGTTGTTGTGTCTAATGATTTGGACAGCAATGAATTAGCCGATCGTGTTCGCGAATATGTAGGGGAACATAAACCAAGCTATATGGTTCCATTATTTGTTATTCCATTAGACCATATTCCATTAAATGTAAATGGCAAAGTTGACCGTCAAGCATTACCTGATGTCGATTTGGATAGTTTGCACGTTGATTATGTCAAAGCAACTAATGAAACTGAAAAACATATAATTGATGCTTTTGAAACAGTATTTGAACAGAAGAATATCAGTCTGTTTGATGATTTTGTTCGTCTTGGCGGAGATTCAATTAAGGCCATTCGTCTTATTTCCATGCTTCAAGAAAAGGATATTTTTTGCACTGCAGGCAATATTTTAAATCATAGGCCCCCTTATTTAATTGCACAAAACTTAGAGGAAAATAAGGAAGCTGTCCATTATGAATCAACTGAAGGCCTTATTGATTTATTGCCTATTCAAGAGTATTTCTTTGATCAAATCAATAGCAATATCTTCATACAGCAGTTTATAGTAAAGGCTAAAGAAAACTTAGATAAGGATATTTTACAGAAAAGTTTTGATGAATTGACTAATATCCATGATATCTTGCGTGTAAGATATAATAATAAAGATGGAAAGCAAATTCAAGAGATATTGCCTTTAAATACTCACATTGTTGAAATTAATGAATATTCCATTTTAGAGAATTTTGAAAAAGCAATTTGGGATATCTTTATTGATTCATCATACTCAATTAACCTTGAGAATAAACTAATTGATGTTAGTTTGATTCATTATGAGGGCATTTCTTATCTTATGATTGTTATTCATCATTTGATTGTTGATGGAGTGAGTTGGAATATTTTGCTTAGTGACTTGACTTATATTTACTATCGTCTAAAAGCGGGAAAAGAAATAGACATATCAAGACCATACCCTTATAAAAATTGGATAAAGGATGTAAAAGAATTAGTTAAAGACATTTCCATTGAGGAAAAACAACATTGGAAAGAGGTTCATAGTTTATTGGATAATTCCGAAATTAAAGGACCATCTAATGTTTTTTCATTTAAAGTCGATTCAAATTTTGATGCTAATAACTTATTAGGATTATCCGAAGATGAATTTTTAGCTTTAGCAATTTCACGAGCGTATAAGAAAGTTTATGATTCAAACATTATTTTCAATCGTGAATCTTATGGTCGTGATGAGAGCATAGCCAATCTTAATAGAACAGTTGGATGGTTCACTAGCCAATATCCAGTTGCTGTTGATGTGAATTGTGAATATGATAATATTTCCTTAATAAAAGATGTTTATAGTCTTAAAACCTCATTTAAAGATGTTAATCATCTAGGTCTAAATTATGCATCTTTGATTTTTACAATAAGGAATTTGAATATAGGCATTGCCCAGTTACATTTAACTTTTTAAGTACAGAATTTATATTTAAAAATAAGTTATTTGAATCAATAAATTATTATTTGACTCAAGGCAATGAGATTAATTTTAATTTGTTGGATTCAGAGTCTTATGGAATCACTCTCAATGCAATACCATTAGAAGATTCCTATCTTTTCGGTGGAAATTATGCAATGGACACATATTTAGCGAAAAGGTTTGATTTATTTATTGAAACTATCGAATCTGAAATGAAATTCATTGCCAATTATGAATTTAAAGAAGACAATACTGTTTGTTGTTTATCTGAATCCCAATTAGGTGTTTATCTGGATGAAAAGGTTAATGATAAAAGTACTGCTTACTCTGTGCCAGGTTTTGTTGATTGTGGATTAGATCATTCAGTAGATGAAATTAAAAATGTCATTTGCTCCATAATCGATAAGCACCCAATATTGAAAGGTCGAATTTTAGACACAGATGACATGCCTATTTTAGTTTGTGACAGTTTTCCTTCAATTGAAATTGTAGAATCTGAAGATTATGCTAATTTTATTCAGCCCTTTGATTTAAATAAATCTATGGCGAGATTTTTCATTGTTGACGGAGATGATAGCCGATTTGTATTTTATGAGATGCATCACATAATTAGTGATGCAACTTCCCGTGCAATTTTGGATAATGAGTTTAGTAAAGCATTTGAAGGGAAATTAGATGATCATATTGATTTAGGTTTTGTTCAAAGCAGCATTGATTCCTTTAATTCCCAATTTGAATTAAGGTATGAAACCGCTTATGAATTCTTTAAAGATCTGTTTGCAGATAATGATGATGTTCAGCATATATTGAAAGATGTTGAAGGCGCCACAGGCAGTGTCACTCTCCCTATTCCTCATGTTCGTGATAGAGTAGATTCATTTATTGAGAAAAATGGTATCAGCATTGGCGGTTTTTTAAATGCCGTTTTTGCATATACTTATTCACGGTTTACTGGAGGAAATAAAGTTTATTTCACTTTCACAGAACATGGCCGTCATGAAGCATACAATCAGAATGCCTTAGGCATGTTTGTTCGCACCATACCAATTATTGTTGATTGTAAAAATAATTTTATCACAGATTATGTTTGTGATGTTTCTGATTTGATTCTAGAGGCTATGTCCAATAGCACTTATCCATTTAGACTTCTTGCAAGGGAATTTGATTTGATTAATAACGTTTCCTTTGAATATAATTATGATTTAAATGATACTCAAGAGATTAGTGATGAAATAACATTTAGTGATGATGCTGATCGCATTTCTGATTTTTTATGTGTAGTTAATGACTTGAATGACGGCTTTGCTGTCAGTGTCAGTCATTTAGATATGTTCAGTCAGGATACTGCAGAAAGATTTGTTAATGTATTTAAAGAAGTTTTATTTGGATTCTTGGATAAAAATGAATTAAAGGATATTGATTATGTTTCTGATGATGATGTTCATATATTTAATGATTTAAATATAACCGAGCACACTTTAGGATATGATGATATATTAGATGCCTTTAATGACAATCTTGCAAAAGGCCAGGATAAGAAGCTTGTGACTATGAATGATAAGTCCTATACCTATGGCGAAGGAGCTTATATTGCAGATAAAATCGCCAAACGCTTAAAAGATGAAGGCATTGCCCCTAGCGATTGCGTAGGATTTTTCACTGAAAGATCAGAGCACTATATGTTCTCTACTTTAGGAATTTTATCCCTAGGAGCAATTTATGTTCCTTTAGATGACAACTACCCTAATGAACGAATAGAGTTTATGATTAAGGATACAGATGCCAAAGCAATTCTTGTAAGTGATGAAACTTATATCCGAGCTAAAGAGATAATTGATAATATTCGCGAGAATAACAGTGGTGATAACAGTAATGCTAGCAGTGATGATGGCAGAAATGCTAGCAGTAATGATATCTATGGAAGCATTAGAGAGGATATTGTTCTTATAAACGTTTCAGACATTGCTAATGAGGGCATTGGCAGTTTAAATAATTTATCAGTAAATTATAATGATTTAGCTTGCATACTGTACACAAGCGGAACTACCGGAGTTCCAAAAGGTGTAAAAATCACAAGAAAAGCTATCCTTAATCTTATCGAAGCTTACATTGACCAAAGCGGATTAAGCAATGATGATGTTTACACCCTCTATTCCTCAATCGGTTTTGATGCAGCATCTCAAGCAATATGTCAAACTTTCTATAGCGGCGCTTGCTTATCCATAGTTCCAGAAGACATCAAATTGAATATGGGCGATTTAAATGAATATTTCTGCAAACAATCAGTTACCCATACTATGATGACCACCCAAATAGGAAAGCTCTTTATTGAAAATGTCCATGATTCAACTTTAAATGCTTTAACCGTTGGTGGAGAAAAGCTAGGGGAAATCACAAACCCTAAGGATTATGAATTGTTTGATAGTTTTGGACCTACAGAAACATTTGCATTTATCACATCAACCAATAATGCAGATAAATTGGACCCTTCATCAGTAGGTGCCTTGAATTATAATTCAAAAGTTTATATCTTAGATAAGGAACATCGCCGTGTACCTTTCGGTGCAGTAGGAGAATTATGCATTGCAGGCTATCAACTGTCTGCAGGATACCTAAACCGTGAAGAAGAGACAGAAAAAGCATTCATTAAGAATCCATTTAACAGCGATTGCAATTATGATATATTGTATCGCACAGGAGATATGGCAAGATTGCTGCCTGATGGAACAATCGGCATTGTTGGCCGTAATGACAGCCAAGTTAAAATCCGAGGAAATCGTGTCGAACTCACAGAAGTCGAATCAGTAATAAGAAACATTGAATTCATTGAAGATGTTACAGTCCAAACAGCCAATAATAACGGCAACAACGAATTAGTAGCCTATGTCGTTGTATCCAATGATTTAGATAATAACGATTCAGATGACAATTATTCATATAATAATTATTTAAATGACAATGATTTGATTGACCATGTTCGTGAATATGTAAGCGAACGTAAACCTGATTATATAGTCCCTTCATTTGTTATTAGACTAGAAAGCATTCCTTTAACTGTAAACGGCAAAGTGGATAAGCGTGCTTTACCTCAAGTCGATACAGACAGCCTACATGCAGATTACATTGCTCCAAGAACCGAAAACGAAAAAGCAATCGTAAAAGCCTTTGAAAAAGTATTCCGCAACGACAAAATAGGCATATACGATGATTTCATCCGCCTTGGTGGGGATTCCCTAACAGCCATAAGATTATTATCCCACCTCGAAGACTACAACATTGCAGCTGCAGACGTGCTAAGCCTACGCACACCAATAGCAATAGCAGCAAACATAAAAGACGAAACCCTTGATTTAAACATATATACACTTGAAGAACCATGTCCATTAAATGAGCCTCAGCTAAATGTATACTTAGACATCATTGCAAATGACAAGAAGGATTCATATATCATACTATTAACCATGAAAATACCAAAAAAATATGCCAACGAACATATAATCAAAAACTTAAAGAATATGTTCAATGCTCACCCTATCCTAGGCATGTGCATAAGCGATGAGTATGAAATACCTCACCTAATAAAAGGATCAGAACCAAAGATTACAGTAGAAGATAATGTTGATGAGGACTGCATCACAGAATTCCTAACCAAACCATTCAACTTAAAAGAATCACTATGCAGATTCCTGATTCATGAAAAAGAAGACAGCAACATATTATATGCTAGATTCCACCACATCATCTTCGACGCCTTATCAGACTCTACATTCAAACGTGATTTGCAACAACTCTTAGAAGGCAAAACTCCAAATGTAGACGATTCATTCTTAAAAGTAGCCGCATTCAATCAAGAAATACAAAAAACCAAAGAATACACCAAAGCAGAAAACTTTTACGAAACCATGCTAGCAGATTGCGACGAAGCAGAACCATTATTAAAT
>NZ_CACXNW010000016.1 GCF_902769175.1 uncultured Methanobrevibacter sp. | reverse complement strand
TAATGTCTTAAATCCCCAGTAAATGTCATCTGGTTCATCAGGTGTGACTATTACCTCTTTAGCAAACTTAGTGATTTTAAATGAAAATATTTTATTCACTGTAAGTTGCTCTTTGCAAAATGCCAAGTTATCCATACCTATATCTACAAAGGTACCTTTCTTGTTCCTCTTAACAGTGAATCCTTGTCTGTAATCACATAATTCAGGTTTTCCAACAGGGTGATGAGGTACTCTTAAAGGAGGCAATATTCCAACATGTCTTAATTCAGGCTTGATAGGAATTGCCTTTTTTCTAAGGTATTGTGGAGTATCCATATATTTGAGAACTTCAGCAATGAAATCTCCATCATCATTCTGTTCACTGTCTGGAATTGAAAGATCTTTATAAATCACGACTTCATCCACTTCAAACAAAGCTAAGGCTCTTCCAATTAATCCAACTTTTGAAGTTTTTAATTTTAAGTCCTTAGTTTCTGCCAAGAATGAATTCGGTATAAAGACTGACACTTTTTTATTTTGCATATTATCATTTTTTTTAGTTTTATCTATATGCAACACAAGATTGAAAAGCATCTAGCAATGAACTAACTGCTATAATCTAAAGTAAAATAAGAAAAATAAAAATATATTCATGACTTCACGATTTAAATAGCTATAAAACATAGCCCTAGCTAAACCATTAAAAACCTATTAAATTCGATTTTTACACTGATATTCCACATTAGACAGATGTTTCATACCAAAAATCATGAAAAATAAATAAAAAATTTAAAAATTTCTTATAAATTACATAATGTATACATATAGATTAGTAATATTTAAGTTATTTCTAGTATATAAAGGTTTTGCTAAAAAAAGTAGATTTTTTTTGAAAATCAACTGATCTTCAAATGTAATAACAATTATTATATTATTTTATGCTTATCATTTAAAAAATTTATTGATTTACAAAATTTTAAATTGAAATAATAGTCAGGATAATAAAAATTTTATTGATTTACAAAATTTTGAATTGAAATGATAGTCAGGTAACATTGATTTACAAAATTTTGACATAAATCATTCTTATGACATCAAGATTCAAAATTTTCCACCCTCAAGACAACAACCTTTACATCACGAGATTCCTCTTTATGGAAATCATAAATCTTTGGAATTGGAAATTTGTATACAAGCTTGTGGCTCACATCAGCACCTAAGTCCCTATAGTAATCAATTACAAACTCTTCAGTATTTTTCATATGAAATGAATAGATCACTTCAGCACTGTTTACTGCAAATTCCATAAATTTCCTGTCTGCATGTCTTGACCCCTTCTCTTGAGAGCCAAAAGGAGGGTTCATGATAAGAGTGTCAAATTTATTTATTGAGATTAAATCAGGATTGAGGTCATTAGGATTGCTTGCATTTAATAAGTCGATTATTGAATTTAATGAATTAATGTCACCAACTATGAAATTTGCATTAGACATATCCATATCATGTTCTTCAGATATATGATTTTGAGTGATTTTTGCTAAAGCTATAGACTCATCATCAATGTCCACACCTAATGAATGACTTGCACCCATAAGTGAAGATGCAATTGCAAATATTCCAGTTCCACATCCAAGGTCTAAAATATTCATGCCATCAATATCCCCTAGGCCATATGCATTCCATATCAAATCTGCAGCAATTGTTGCAGGAGTGGAATACTGTTCAAGATCAACCTTTGGATTTGGATGTTTAGGAACATTTTCCAAAATCATTTCAAGATGTTTCTTTTTTGAAATCTTCATAAAAATCACTGAGAGAAATTCAATAAAAATTCAATAATAAAATTCTAAATAAAACCCTAAATAAAAAATTCAATAATAAAATTCTAAATTAAAAAATATAATTATTATATATTATATTATTAGTTATTTTTTTTATACATTCCTACAGAATCATAATCCTCTCTATTATTATAATAATTATTTTTACACAATTAATTCATCATAATTATAATTATATTAAAATAATAATTTTTTATACAAACAACATCATCATAATTATAATTATATTAAAATAAATATTTTTATACAAACAACATCATCATAATTTTAAAATTCTATTAAAATAATAATTTTTTATACAATAAACAGAATCAAGATTTTAAAAATATATTAAAATAATAATTTTTTATACAATAAACATCATCATAATTTTTAAACTATATTAAAATAATTATTTTTTATAGAATCACCAAAATCAAAATTTTAAAAATATGCTATATTATATTATAAGTTATTTTTTATATTCTCATAATCAAAATTTATAAAGATTGGCATAAGCTCATGAAAGTCATTAAAAAAATTTATATGGAACAAACATCTAAATAATGATAAAATTTAATATTAATAATTATTAATATATAATATTAATGATTGATAAATTAAGATTTGAAAATAAAATCAGATTTTATTATCATATGAATTATTAAAATTATAAAAAGAGGTATTATATGTTTGAAAAAGTACTTATTGCAAATAGAGGAGAGATTGCTATACGTGTCATGAGAGCATGTCGTGAATTGGACATGAAAAGTGTAGCAGTCTATTCAGATGCGGATAAAACTTCTCTTTATACTAATTATGCAGATGAAAGCGTTCCTTTAGGAAATCCTTCTCCAATCCAGTCTTATTTAAACATTGAAAAGATCATTAATGCTGCAGTTGAAACTGGAGCAGATGCAATTCACCCAGGATATGGATTTTTAGCAGAAAATCCAGAACTTGGAAGACAATGTGATAAGAATGGAATCAAACTAATCGGTCCTAAAGGAGAGCATATTGAAAAAATGGGAGATAAAATCACTTCCAAGCAAATAATGAAAGACGCAGGAGTTCCTGTTATTGAAGGTACACCTGACGGAATCACTGATGTTGAAGAGGCAAAAGAAATTGCTGAAGCTATCGGATACCCTGTAATCATCAAAGCATCAGCAGGTGGTGGAGGAATCGGTATGCGTGCAGTTTATGAAGAGGATGAACTTGTACGTGCACTTGAAGCAACACAATCTGTAGCATTGAAAAACTTTGGTGATGCAACCGTATTCATTGAAAAATACTTGGAAAAGCCAAGACATATCGAATTCCAGGTTTTAGCTGATGAGCATGGAAACACAATCCATGTAGGAGACAGGGAATGTTCCATCCAAAGAAGACATCAAAAGCTATTGGAAGAAGCTCCTTCACCAATTATGACTGAAGAGCTAAGGGAAAGAATGGGTGAAAGTGCAGTAAAGGCTGCTGAATCCATCGGATACAACAGTGCAGGAACTGTAGAATTCTTATATGAAAATGGAGAATACTACTTCCTTGAAATGAACACACGTATTCAAGTGGAACACCCAATCACTGAAATCGTTACCAATACTGATTTAATCAAAGAGCAAATCAAGATCGCTTGCGGTGAAGAATTGGAATACAGACAAAATGACATTAAGATTACAGGACATGCTATTGAATGTCGTATCAATGCTGAAAACCCACTTGCTGACTTTGCACCAAACCCTGGTAAGATCACTGGTTACAGATCACCTGGAGGACCTGGTGTACGTTTAGACAGTGGAGTTTACATGAATTATACAATTCCAACATTCTACGACTCTATGATTTCCAAATTGGTTACAAGCGGCCGTACAAGAAACGACGCAATCAATAGAATGAAAAGGGCATTAAGCGAATATATTATTTTAGGTGTTAAAACCACTATTCCATTCCATAAGGCAATATTAAGAAATGAATCATTCCTTGAAGGTGATTTGCATACTCACTTTGTAGATGAACACAAGAAATGGATTGATGCAGAAATGGAAAAGGTAATAGAAGAATATTTAGAAAGAGTAAATCGTATGAAATCCACTTTTATGCCTGGAAAGAAAATTGCTGCAATATCTGGAGCTGTTGGAACTTATTTCAATGCTGCTCAAGCACAGCAACTTAAAAAATAAATTAAACTTATCATATGAAAAAATAAGAATCTATATTGATTTTTAATAGGATTGAATTACACTAATTATTCGAGTGATTATTATGAGAAAAGAAATGATAAAGCTCTTGGTTAGCCATGATCTAATTTCTGAGGAAGATGCTAAAAAATTAGACTCCATCAATGACGAAAAAATTGAAGAATACATTAAAGACTTAGGATTTGGAAAAACTGAACACATTACAAAAGAAAATATTACTGAAAACTTAGAAACAGAATATATGGGCAGAGAAATCCTTTGTTTTAGAAAAGTGTTTTCAACCAATTCCATTGCTAAATTTTTAGCAAACCATGGTACAAAGGAAGGCACAGTATTGATTTCTGAAATTCAAACAAATGCAAGAGGCAGATCAGGTAAAAAATGGGAAGCTCCTGAAGGTGGAGTATGGATGTCCCTTCTCCTAAGACCACATATACCTCCTGCAAGAATAGGCTTGATTACATTGACAACAGGTGTAGCAATAGCTAAAACCATTAAGACTTTAGGTCTTGACGCTAAAATCAAATGGCCTAATGACGTATTGATTCATGGAGACAAAATCTCTGGAGTTTTAACTGAAGTCAATGCAACCTTAAATGAAATCGATTGGATTGTTGTAGGAATAGGAATTGACAGCAACTTCAAATTGGATGCCCTTTCTGAAGATGTAAGGAATGGTACAACCACCCTTACCGAAGAATTGCCAAGCGATACTGATGCAAATTCACTTATTGCAAAATTCCTAAATGAATTTGAAGAGGTTTATGACCTATACAAAGAAGGTGAAGTTGAAACCATTCTTACAGACTGGAGAAGCCTTTCAGATACCATTGGAAAATATGTGAACATTACCCAAACTGGAGGTAAGATCACTCAAGGATATGTTGTTGGAATCAATCATGAAGGAAGCTTAATCATTGAAAGACAAGACGGCACACTTGAAAAGATCATTTCCGGTGAACTTAGGACAGTTGAATAAGTAAATTAAGTTAAATTAAGTAAAATTAAATATTAAATTAAAAAAACAGATTTTTTGACTTAATTAAAAAACAAACAAAAACAGTACTTTAAAAAAAATAAAAAAATAAAATGAAAGATTTTTAATTTTTCATTTTATTACTCTTTTTTTAAAAAAAAATAGTATAATTTATTTAATAAAAAAATAATCTCTTTAAAAAAATTTTCATAAAGAATTCATTTAATAAAAAATAATCTCTTTTGATTTTTCCACATCTTGAGAAATCTCTATGAATTCTTCAAATGATGAATCTATCTTTTCATAGAGTTCATTCAAATCCATATCAATAACATCTTGAGTGGATAAGTCAAAGCGTATTGAAGCAGAAGCTCCTGGCATGCCTACTGCAGGTATTGTAATAATGCCAAAATCCCTTAATAAAATCATCGCCCATAAGAAACAACAGTCCTTTTGTGAAAGCTCTGTCTCAATATTTAAACTGTCCAACTGATTCTCAAGTGAACTTTCGCTTACATTAACACCAGTTGGAGTTTTTTCAAACATTTCATACTTTTTGCTTAGGAGATTATAAAATTCATCCTTTCTTGAAATGGCTGTAACCAGGTTTTCCTCGGTGTAATTCTTTATTCCATTGACCATAGCTAAAATCAATGGCGGCTGAGCTTCAAGGCCAAATTGATTGGCTTTAATCTTTACCTCATTGATCAGGTCTTCTCTGCCTGCCATCAATCCTCCTCTTGGACCTGGCATCAACTTGTCAGTGCTTGTAACAACCAAATCTGCTCCAAGCTCTGTAGCCTTTTTTTGCTTGAATACAGCAGTACGAAGCCTTGCACCTGAAGCGTCATCAACAAGGACAGGAATATCCCTTTCATGAGCCATAACAATGACCTTCTTAAACAAGCCTTCATCAATGACCTTATGGTCCATTGTAGAGCCTGTTACAACAACCAATGATGTGATTTCAGGGATTGTGAACTTATCGATATCAACAAACTCATCATAGCTTGCCCCCACTATTTTACAGGAACGTGGAATTGAGGGATGTGCAGGAAATTCGGCTAAGAAATGACTTACATGGTCTCCTTTTTTTACCAATGCTAAAATGCTTGCCAAAATACCGGAACTTGTCCTATTGACTGCTAAAACCTTTTCTCCACCGAGATGCTCCTTTCCTACAATTTGAAGTTCATCTTCAAATACCGCAGGACCTACATAAGTTTCCAAGAGATTCAACTCTTCATCACTTGCTATAAATCCACCAGAGAGTCCTGTAACATCATATAATGAATCTCTTCCTTTTTCGTTGATGATTTCCTTTATAATCTTTAGAGAGGATTCCCTTTTCCTAACTTCATCCAATGAATTGTTGACAATCATGATAAAACCCTTTAAAAAGTCAATATAAATAAAAATAGTTGATAGGTAAATAAAAAAATTTTAAAAATAGAGAAAATAAAAAAATTAGAATTAGAATAAATATTTATTCTAAAAGCTTTAATTCGAAGTCTTTAAATGCTTCAATGATTACTTTTAAGTCTTTTTCAGGAATATCCATTTGACTGAATTGGTCTTCTTCAGAATATCCGTATTCAGCAAATACAATGTTTCCGTCTGGACCAGTGTATAATGTAATCATGTCATCTTGCTTTTCTGGATTTTTATTAGGTAAACTTATAGTGAAAGAAAGACCTAATTGATTGAAGAATTTTTCTTTTTCTTCCTCATCCTTATTGCACTTCTTTAATTTTCTAATTCTTGATTTTAATTTCTTTTCTGCTGCTTCTGCAATATCAGCCATAATAATCACCAAATAATCATAAAATTTTTTTAATTAATTTAATTATAAAAACTATATTAATATAAATTTATTATCATATTTAAAATGATTGGTATTTAAAGTTTTACTATTTAAATTTTGAAAAATATTTTATTTTGATAATGAAGTTTTGAAAGATATTTATTGAAATATCATGAACTTTTTAGTCAATTAAAACATCAAATGGGAATGGTTACCTTTTTACAACAACTTTAGCAGTTCTTGATATGGCATTATATGATTTGTCTCCTGCAAACTTAGCTGTAAACTTATATGTCTTTTTGCTTGACAAGCTTACTTTGACTTTAGCAAGTCCCTTTGAATTTGTTGTTGCAACATATCTTTTTCCATTGATTGTGAAAGTAATCTTCTTATTCTTGATTGCCTTTCCTTTGCTGTTTTTCAATGTTGCTGTTAGATACTTGTTCTTATTTCCTACCCTATATGTTCTGTTAGGAGCTGTTAATCTCAATGATTGCTTTTTGACAATTACCTTAACTGTTTTGGATGAACCAGTGTAATTTGCATCTCCTGCAAAACTGATTTTAAAGGTATAGGTTCCAGCAGCTGCTATATTGATCTGCAATCTAGCAACACCAGACTTGTCGGTTGTTCTGGTATAGGTAGTGTTCTTAACTGTGAATGTGACCTTTTTGCCAGCTAATGCCTTTCCATTCTTATCCTTTAAAGTCATTGTAAGATTTTTGCCTGATTTTCCGTCAACGGAAACAACTACTGAATAAGTTGTTAAGTTATTTGCAATGACTTGAGTGCTGTTCTTTACAACAGTTACAGTAAATGTAGTGTTAGATGGGTCATAACGTCCATCTTCACCATCAAACAAAGCCATGAACACACATTTTCCTGGAAGCAAATTCAAAGTGAATTTAGCGTAAGCATCATTTGTATTTAAAGTAATAGGGTTCATGGAATAATTGTTGTTTGAACTTTTCAATGAAATACTTATGTTCCTATTTGGAATAAGCTTTTTATATGCATCAAGCAATCCAATTGAAACAATCTTATTGGATTTGAAATTAGTTGTCACATCTGCTATCTTCAAGAATTCTGTAAAACTGACATAATTGACAACAGATGAAGCCATCATGTTCTTATTGAAACTGTAAGTTAAGCTGTTTGCAATAAATGAGAGATTCATAGATGATTTGTCTTCATTAAACCTTAAGATTAAATTCAAGGTTTGGGTTTCTCCATTGTCTAAGCTATCCATTGTCCAGATTTTAGATGTCTCATCAAAGAACCCTTTTGTTACATAGCTGTATATAACATCTATGCTGTCATCAAAAATTGAACTGACATTGACTTCTTTGGAAAAGTCACCATTGTTTGAAATAGTAAGATTAAACTCTATTAAATCCTCTTCAATATAATAAGATGCATTGGATTTAAGGTCTAATGCCAAATCATCTGCAAAATCGGTATAAGCCTTAAGGCATACATTTGTTTCCACTAAATTGATTCTCATAAGGTTTTCATACAATTTAATTACAGCTGTATTCTTAGATGTGTCAATCCAATTTACACCATTTGGACTTATGAATGACTGGTTTGCTTGTGCACTGACCTTATCACTATAGTCAGAACGTTTGGATTCGATTGCTATAGGGAATAAAGAGCCGGGAGTGGTTAACTTTACAATTATCTTAAATATGTCTCCTTTAGATAAGTCAACCATGCTGTTTAATTTCACTGTATGATAACCTGCACCGATTAAGGCTCCTTCCTGTACAAGTTTGGAAATTCCATTGACTGTAACGTTTACCAAATAGCTTGAAGAGCCAAAGGTGTATAATCCAAATGCCTTAAGAGGATTGTTTGATTCTGCAGTGAACTGATTTGCAAGCCATGCGGTTTCGCAATTGTATCCTACAGATTCAAAGCTGTTTCCAACTATATCATATTAGTAGATATTTTTATATTCTGTTAAGTTCTCTACAGAACTGATTGCAATAGCTGCAAACTGGTCTGTAACACCGGGGAATGTTGCATCATAATATGAAACATAGTAGTATCCTCCTTGTCCAGAGGTGTTTCCCCAACTGTTTTTAATGATCCATGCACCATCTCCAGGAGGTGTGGATGCAAAATTGAATCTTGAATAATTGTCATCCCAACCGACGATGGCTACAGCATGCTGATTGGTGGTTGAAACATTAGAATATCCAGTTCCATTGGAGATTAAAATAGAAGAATATATTGAAGTGTACAATGCGCCATACTGCATAATTGCATATTTTATTTGTTCATTGTCCAAATAGTCCAATCTCAATGGAATGTATTTAAATCCTGTAACATATTTTAAAATATCCAAATCTTCAGGAGACCAAGTTGAATAAGGGTCAAAAGGATCCAAGCTTTCATCCACTGGTCCGCTGCCTCGCAATAGGTATGCAAATGCCATGATATGGTTACCTCCAGTGTTCCATCCAGTACCGTTTGTTCCATTTTCATACATTGCATTTTTCATATTGTTTTCAGAAAAGTCATAAGTGATGTTTTCATATTTCAATAGATAGGACTCTAAAGCAGCATAAATTGCAAAGGTCCAGCAATCACCGCCAGGCTTCTGGTTTTTGACGCTTGTGACCCAACCGTAATCCCTTAAGTCATAGCTTGAAGGCAAATCACCGATTAAACTGATGTCAAATGCATCTGAGATGATCAGCTGGTCTTCAAGACAGAATATCAAGTCTGACTTTACAGTTTTTATGGTGTTGTTTTCAAAAACGATATTTTCAAAGCGATAATTACCATTGATGTTAAAAACAGTGCTGTTTTCAACAGCTATTCCATTTGCATAATTATTCGCAATGGTTGAATTGATTATTTCAAGCAAAACACCTTTATGTGCAATAGCTGATCCAAATGTATAGTTCTCACTCATAGCATTTCCGGAAATAGTGGAATTGATAATATAAGTATTACGGCCATTCCAAATGCAAATAGCTCCACCTAATCCACGGGATGATGGAATGGTGGTGTTTGCTATTGAAGAGTTGACCAAAGTTAAAAATCCATTAGAACTGTAGATAGCTCCTCCAGAAGCGAATTTTCCCTGAAGGGTATTGCTTATGAATTTGGAATTGAATATGGACAATTCTCCTAAATGAGTGTAGATTACTCCTCCATATGAATCAGTGCCTCCAGATGAGGAATTCTTTGAGAAAGTGGAATTATATATTTTTATAAAACTTGATTTACTATATATAACGCCACCTACAGCATTATTATAAGCATGATTGCCAGTGAAAATAACATTAATGATGTTTAAATAAGATTTGAAAGCATAAATGGCACTTCCATTGACGTAGGAACCATTAGATAATGTTAAATTGATAATATTGACCAATTTCTGGTTAACCATATAAATTAATTGAGTGGAGTTTAAACCGTTTATAATTGTTTTTTGTGGATTTTCACCTATCAAGTTCATGGATTTTTGAATATATAATTTTCTTGAAATATTATAGGTTCCTTTAGCTAAAAACAGATTTGTTTTTTTATATTGTCCACTTAACTCTGATAATCCAGCTTCAATAGATTTAAATGGCTTTAATTGAGTTCCATCCTCTTCAGTTCCAGTGTATGAAGCATTTACAAAAACAGTGTTCTCATCAGTGATGTTTATTTTGACATTAGCAAAATCAGTATCTAAATTAGGAAGACTAGAATTTGATTCAAGATTAGATTGCAGATTATCTGATGATGCCTCATATAGACTACTATCATCATTTCCATTGTCAGATTCCAAGATATTTCCATTAGGATTTTCATCTGAATTGGAATCTGTATGGATGTTCTCATCCAAATCCTGATCAATTAACATATTACTATCATCAGACAATTGATTTGCATCCAAATCACTTGCAAAGCTTATTGGAATTGTAATCAAGGCTAATAACAATAAAATGATAATTATATTCTTTTCAAATTTCATTTTCCCCATTAAATTTTAAGTTTCAAGTTTTTTAATGATTGAATTTGAATTTCAGTTTCAAATTCATTCAAATTATTAAATAAATATGAATTTAATTCTAGTTTCAAGTTTTTTCAATAATAATTAAATAAATATAATTAGTCATAAAGACTGTTTCCATGGCTGTCCATTGCTACAATCAAAGGACCAAAGGAATCTACATCCAAGTCCCAAATGGCTTCAGGCATTCCTAAATCAAGCCAATTTACTCCTTTGATTCCATTTACCTTATCTACATACAATGCTGCACAGCCACCAGTTGCCACCACATAAACGGCATTGTTTCTCTTTAGGGCTTCCCTAACAGAATCATCCATGCCTCCTTTTCCAATTACAATCTTTGCACCCATATCCAAAACATCTGCCTGATATGGATTCATTCTCATGGAAGTTGTTGGACCAACTGCAACCATATTATATTTAGGTTCATCACTGTCTGATCTTTCCTCTTGAATTATAGGTCCTGCATGGAATAAAACTGCCCCTTCTATATCACAAGGAGCTCCCTGTTCCAAAATTCTCTTATGTGCTTGGTCTCTTGCAGTCAATATCTGGCCGGAGATTGCAATTACATCTCCTGCTTTTAGTTTATCAATATCCTCATCAGTAATCGGTGTTTTTAACTCTATCATGAAGTCACCAAATAATAATATTAAACAAAATCAAATAGTATTAAGTTTTATATAAAAAACTATCATATATTATAATTGTATTAATATATTTTTTTATTATAATATATAACGATTTATATAATTTTTTTATAGAAATTTTAAATTGGCTTAAAAAATTTTTGATAAGCCAAATGGATTCTTACAGATATTCATAAAAAATTGATTAGACTTTAATATTGAGGAAAACAAAAGGGTATGATTATCAATGTCCAGTATGAGTAGTGTAGCGGGATTATCAAAATATATAAGAACATTGCCTAAAGCTATGACTTCATTGCTATGTATAATTGTAATGAGTTTCATAATAGGTTTCTTGCTTTTTACAGTTAAGACAATGAGCTTTGGAAATGGATTGGAAAACTTCATTTATGGTGGGGCATTCGGTTTTGTTGTATTTGGATTGCCAGCAATCATAACCGGTTCTACAGATCAATTCTGGGTGGATTCCCTTAAGGGAATAAACCTTAAGACCAAACATTCCATGTTCCTTTCATTGGTTTCAATGACCATAGCAGGAGTCATCAGTATACTTGGAACTTTAGTTGGGCAAATATTCCATTGGGACCTATTCTTCAATTCAATCCTCTTAGGATCAGTATTGGCATTTGCATTCAATATTCTTGTGCTCTGGGGTACAACCAGAATAAAGATAATCAATTCTTTCCTTATCGCTTTGATTCAGCCATTGCTTATGATTGGAATGCTGATTATTACAAGTTTCCTAAATGATATTGAAGGAATGTTTGAACTCGGATTCCTTGGAACAATATTCAAGGTCATTATAGCAAGTATGATCTTTTTGCTTGCCATCTATTCATTCATCAGCGTAGTGGAATCTCCAATGAAAAAGAACTTAGGATTTGGAGCATTGGAAATACTCAGTTACTTTATTTCACATATGAATGAAGGTTCAAACAGCATTGAAGACTTATTTGATAACGCTGGAGAAGCTATAGATACACTTGTAGGTGTTGCAAGCTTTAGAAAATTAGACGGCACCATTAAGGCATTGTTCTTAAGCCCTTGCGTGCATCCAGGACCTCTTGGAGATATTGGAGGTTCCAATATGCCTACAATACTTGCAAACAGCTTTGATGCATTTACAATGGTTGCTCATGGACCTTCCACCCACGACTTCAACCCAGTTTCAAGTGATGAAATCGTTAAAATCGAAGAGTCAGTGAGAAAAGCATTGCGTGGTATTGAATACTCTCCAAAAGCAAGTGAATTTGTAAGATATTCCTATAAAAAAGCGAATATTGGTGTACAATTCTTTAATAATGGAACCATAATGCTCTCTACACTTGCTCCTTCAGGAAGTGATGACATTGAATATGCTGTTGGACTTGCAACAATGATTGAAGGGCAAAAGGTCTTAGGGACTAGAAACAATATCCTTGTAGATTGCCATAATTCATTCAATGAAGAAAAAGGTGGAGTTCTCCCTGGAAATCCAGAGATGTTCCAATTGCTTGACACCATCAAATTGATTGAAAAGAAAGAGTTGGAATATGAGATTCAAGTGGGATGCCACCATACAGACCTTGGCGGATTCGATAAGCATCAAGGAATTGGAGAAAGCGGCTTAAAAACCATGGTTATTGAAGTCAATGGACAAAGAACTGCTTATGTCCTATTTGATTCAAACAATATGGAGCTTGGATTTAGAGAAACCATATTCAAAGCTGTGGAAGAGTTGGAAATTGATGCAATTGAAGTCATGACAACAGACACCCACACAGTAAATACATTGTCTGCAGGATACAACCCTGTAGGAACTGTAGAGAAAGAAAAGATCATTGATTATGTAAAGCTTTCAATTAAGGAAGCAATCAATGATTTGGAACCTGTTGAAGCAGGAACCAATACAGAAAGGATAATCGGACTTAAAACATTTGGTCCAAACAATTCAACTGAGCTCATTTCCACTATCAGTTCAATTGTAGCTGTAAGTAAGATTATAGCTCCTTTAATCTTCATTGTAGCAATCCTATTTGTATTGATTTGGATATTCCTATTCTAATCCATTAGTTTTTTCAATAGATTTATATATTGCAAATCTTAAATTAGATTAAAAAATATTAAGGGTGATAATATGATTAATTGTAATGTATGTGGACATTTAAATCCTGATGGAAGAATAACTTGTGAAAACTGTGGATCTGACCTTTCTGACAGTCCAGATTTAGGTGGATCTGATGAAGATGATGAATTTTTCTAAAGTTTTTTAAAACTTTTTTCTTTTTTTTTTACTTTTTATTATAACACTTAAATTATCTTTTTTTTAACAATTGAACTTAACTAAATAATAAAATTAAATATTAACACTTAAATCATCTCTTTTTAACAATTTAACTCAATCTAATAATCTAATTTTATTATAAACATGAAAAATCTATTTTTTAACATTTAATAAATTGATAAATTATTGATTTAAACTTAAGTTAAAATTACTAATATGAAATAAGTTGTTAAATTAAAGAAAATTAGAAAAAGTGTAATAAAAGATATTAAAAAAAATTAAAAAAAAGAACTAGTTAAAGAGCATATACTCCCAACCAGTGAAAATGTTTTGATCAAACTTTTGAGAGCCGAAGGCGAGTAAAAGTTTGTTATAAATAATTAGTTAAAATAGTCCATAAAATGAACCAACAGAAACCGAATGGAAGAATTCCATCCCATAACCATGCGGAAAATCCTTCAATTTCACCTTCAAATGCTTTTTGACAGAATTGTCCAACGAAATAAAGAATCACTATACCTATAACGAAAGCGAATACATGGTTTTTAAATCCTAGCATACCTGTTGTAAATACAGTGGCTAAAATAGCTGCAACTATTGCAGCAACAATCTGAATTGATACGATTTTAACAGTAGAATCCATTAATTTTTCCTCCAATAATAAAAATAAATATAAATTGATTTGATTTTAAAATTTAATTAAGTAAATAGTCAGTTTAATATAATGATAAAATAAAATAAATCATATAAAAACTATAATTATAACTATAACTATAATTATATAAGTTGATATAATATATAAAATATTGCATAAAATTTATAAAATAATTAGTTTAAATTAATTATTTAGAAAAAATTAAACTAAAATTTAATAGTTCAAATAAGCAATTTAGAAAAAACAGATAATCTTAATTTTTAATTAAAATCAAAGTGAGAAATATGAAATCAATGTCTAATATAGACATATACACAATATGTCAAGAATTAAATGATTTGCTAGTCGGTGCAAGAGTGGACAAATCATTCCAGCCTACCAAAGATACAGTTGTTATGAGATTCCATAAGGCAGGTACTGGAAGATTGGACCTTGTAATCCAAGCAGGAACAAGAATCCACATAAGCCAATACCCATTGACAAATCCTCAAAACCCACCTAGCTTTCCAATGCTTCTAAGAAAAAGGGTGAAAGGAGCTAATGTAGTTAGCGTTACACAGCATAACTTTGACAGGGTTTTAGAAATTAAAATGAAGAAGGAAGAATATTACACCCTTATTGTTGAACTCTTTTCAGCAGGAAACATAATTCTATTGAATGAAGCAAATGAAATCATCCTGCCATTGAAAAGAAGGCATTGGAACCAAAGGGACATAAGCTCTAAAAAGGAATATGTTTTCCCTAAGGCAAATGGAATGAACCCATTCACAATTACAATAGATGAATTCAAGGAAGTGATTTCAGGTGGAGAGGACCATGAAGTCGTTAGAACCCTTGCTAGAAATGGGCTTGGAAGCGTATATGCTGAAGAGGTCCTGCTAAATGCTGAAATAAGCAAGAAGACTCCATGTTCCCAATTAACTGCAGAAGAGATAAAAACTGTTTTCGATGCATTGAAAGCTGTCTTTGAACCTTTGGAAAAAAGAGAGTTCACTCCTATGATTGTAAACAACAAAAAGGAAATCGAAAGGCTCAAATCTGAAAATCCTGATAAAAGCTACAAAGCCAAGGAAGATGTCATTCCAATAAGAATCAAGCAATACGAAGGTTTTGAAGAAGAGAAATTCGATAGCTTCAATGAAGCATGTGATGAGTTCTACTCCTCAAAGGTCAAAAATGAAATAACAAACATTCAGGAAGCTGCATGGAATAAGAAAGTTGGAAAATTCTCCAAAAGGCTTGAAAATCAGGAAGAAACCCTTCACAACTTTGAAAAGACAATTGAAGACTCACAAAAGAAGGGAGAGTTTCTCTTTACAAACTATGTTCAAGTTGACAATATCCTTAATGTAATAAAAGACGCAAGGGAAAAGGACTATGGATGGAAGGAAATAGGCCAAACCTTAAAGGATGCTAAAAAGTCTGGAATGGAAGACGCCCAAATATTCGAATCCATGGATCCTCTTGGAAACATCACATTGAAAATTGATGACATAAGCATACAGATGGACAGCAAAAAGTCAATACCAGACAATGCTGAAGTCTATTATGAAAAGGCTAAAAAGGCTAAGCGAAAAATCAAAGGTGCTTTAATAGCTATTGAAAACACTAAAAGGCAACTTGCAGACATTGAAGCCAAAAAGGATAAGGCCATGCAAAATGTTATGGTTCCACAGAAAAGGGTCCAAAAGAATCTCAAATGGTATGAAAAATTGAGATGGTTTGTCTCAAGTGATGGAATACTGGTTGTTGGCGGAAAGGATGCAGGTTCCAATGAAGCTGTTGTGAAGAAATATTTAGACCAAAATAATATTTATTTACATGCAGATATACATGGTGCTCCTTCAGTTGTAGCTAAAGTATCATCAGATGCATTAAATGATAATTTGCTTAAAGAATTAGGTGAGTTCGCCGCTTCCTTTTCAAGTGCTTGGAGGAAAAACTTCACATCTCAAGACGTCTTTTGGGTGGAGCCAGACCAAGTTTCAAAAACCCCTTCTTCAGGAGAGTATGTGAAAAAAGGGGCATTTATCGTTCGTGGATGTAGAAATTATATTAGAGGTTGTAAGCTTGAAATATCCATAGGTCTTGTTGACTATGATGGAGAGAAAAGAATTATGGCTGGACCTACAGATGCTATGAAAAAATTTACCAATAAATTTGTTACAATAAAACCTGGCTTTACCAAAAAGGAAAAGATAGCTAAAGAGATATTGTCTAGAATCAATGAGGATGGCTTATTGACTTTAGATGATGTTGTAAGAGTATTGCCAAGTGGAAAATGTGATTTTGTTTAAATCCATTTTCTATTTTCTTTTTTTTAATTTCAATTAAACTCTTTTAAAATAAATGGCTCTTTTTAGAAAAATAATAAAATTTATTGTTTTAATAACAATTAACAATAATAAAACATTTTTAAAAATAAAATAATTAAAATACTCTTTTTAGAAAAATAAATAAAATTTACTGTTTAATAAAAATTTAAAATAATGAAACTCTTTTTAAAAATAAAAAAAATAAAAATAGTTTAATTAATAGAATCTAATCTTTTTTATAATAAAAGAATATCTAAATAAGTTATAAAAATCTAAAAAAAATCTTTAAAAAAATAGCTAAATAAGTTATAAAAATCTAAAAAAAATCTTTAAAAAAATAGCTAAATAATTTATAAAAATCTAAAAAATAATAAAAATAAAAAATAAAAAAGAAAAATTCTTTTTTAATTTAATTGAATAAAATTATTCCTCTTTTTCAAAATCTGGCTTGTAATATTCCAATGGATTCATGATAACAACATCAATCTTAGGATTGAGTTGGTTTACGAAATTGGAAAATACAGCAGGATCCTGTTCTATTACTGGGAAAGTGTTGTAATGCATTGGAATAACTGCCTTTGGATTTAACCACATAGCAGCAAGTGCACCTTCAAATGGTCCAATGGTAAACTTGTCTCCAATAGGCACCATAGCAATATCCGGCTTGTAGATTCTTCCAATAACATTTTCCATATCAGAGAACAATCCAGTGTCTCCTGCATGGAAGACTTTAGTTCCATCTGGGAAAGTGAACAGGAAGCTTCCAGGGTTTCCTCCTGGGCGAACTTCATCAGTAAAATCAATGGAAGAAGAGTGCTTTGCATCAAGCATAGTGATTTTGATTCCTTGAATTGATACTGAACCGCCAGTGTTCATGCTAACGCAATCCAATCCTTGCTCTCCTAAAAACAATGAAATCTCATGGTTTGCAACAAGAGTTGCATTAGTATTGTTAGCTATTTCCATTGCATCCCCAAAGTGGTCTGAATGACCATGGGTAATGCAGATAATGTTTGCTTCCAATTCTTCAACTGGAAGGGGACAGGAAGGATTATTGCTAATGAATGGATCAACCAATATCTTTACTCCTTCATCACTAATTAATTCAAATGCTGAATGGCCTAAATATCTAATTTCCATAATTTCACCTTTGTCTTTTAAGAAATTTTTCATTTCAATAATTCAGTTTATTTTAGAAAATCTTTCATTTCACTAATGCACTTAATTTTAGAAAATCTTTCATTTCACTAATGCACTTAATTTTAGAAAATATTTCATTTCAATAATTCACTTTTTTAAGAAATTTTTAATTTTCAATAATTCACATTTCTTTTAAAAAATAAAAAAAATATCTTTCCTTATCAGAAAGACATCAAAAATTTAATATAAATGTAATATAAGCATAATTCCAATTATTCATCACCAATAATCGCATTGATATCCAAATCCTTTGCCATAGCCCATGAGGATTCAAATAATTCCTTGATGTTTTCTACAGACTCAACATCATCATAAACAGCACCATATTCAAAATCATTTTCATCAACACTGTTGGATATAATCAATGCATGAGAAGTGTCTCCTATCAAGTTAAATGAATTTACTGAAGGCAATGTCTTGATTTCAACTCCCTTCTTAATGAGAGAGCTTAATAAAAGAACATATGATAGGTCATCTAAATCAACCTCTTCGATTATGACTCTTGACTTGATTTTGGAAAGGCTTGACAAGAACCTGTCTCCCATATCCTTAACTGAAGGTGCCTCCAATAGAATTTCCTCTTTAGAGTGACTTGCAACCTCTTCAAATGCCTCTTGTGAAGTCAATATTCCCTTATCGCATATGACATAACTATTCAATAATCTTGGAATAGGCAATGATTCTGGATCATTAGGGTCAATATGAATGGTTTCGTCATCACCATCTAAAAGTTCAGAGATGGATGGAACATCATCTTCAGGCTCTGGAGTTTGAGCTATTGGACTAGGGCTTGGAATATCCTCTTCAACAACTGCCACTTCAGGCTCAGCAGTTACAGGAGTTGGTTTAGGAACTTCCCTTTGAAGAACTGCTCCTTCATTAGGTTTTGGTCTTGGCTTAGGTGCACTAAGCACTTCAGACTTTCTGTGTGGCCTAGTCAAATAGGAATTGATATCCCTTTTGGAAGCAATAGGGTTTGTAGATGCAATTGATGTTGGTCTTGGCAATTCCTCTACATCAATCTCTGCTTCAGGAGTTATATAATCTAATCTGTCCTCAACTGCTGCAGTTTCATCCTCATATTCAGGATAAATAACATCTCCAATGCCATGCTCTTCCTTATATGCCTCATCTGCATAAATTGGAGTGATAACATCATCTGCACCAGAGTCATCATAAATCACATTATTGTAGAGAGTGTTTTCAGATTGGGACAAGTCATAAATCGGCTCTTCAACAATCTCATCAATATCTATCTCATTGATAGGCAAAATGATTTCCTCATCAATGGTTTTAGGAATCAAGCTGTAGCTATCATCTGTAACTTCATTATCATAAATTGTTTCAGCTTCTCCAACACTTGCCAAAGCTTTTGAAATCTCTTGAGACCTTTTAGGAGTCTCTCTCAAATCAATTCTTTCCACAGATCTCTTTCTAGGTCTGCGAGTAACTTTCATAGGCTTTTCATAATTAGGTGTAAAGTAAAAGGTATCTGGGCTTGATTCCTTTTGGTCATCTTTCAAATAGCCATAGCTTCTTTTCTTAGGCTTATTTGATTTTCTAATGGATGGGAGTTTGAATTTAGGCTTTTCTTCTTTTACTGGCTTTGTTCTAAGGACCTGCTTGCTTTCATCGATTGGAGTTTCGAATTTTGGTGCAGGTTCTTTAGGTTTAGTGGCACTTAGGAAATCATCAAGAGTGGCTGTTGGCTCATCTAAACTGCTGTCCTCATAATATGAATCATGAGTTGTTAATTTTGCTTTTGGATTAGATGTGTTGTCCAATTTAGTGTTTACTAAATTTTCAACCTCTTTTGCACCTTCCTTAACCATAGAAAGAGTGTCATTTTTTGATTCATTTAACCTCTTCTTAGTATTTGATCCTTTTTTAGGAGATTGTAAATCTAAAATCCTATATATGAAAGCTGGAAGCAATTTGTATAAACCGAATATTGTGATTAAAACCCCTAAGATTAAAACCAAGTCAATCAAACGATAAACAATACTTCCATAAACAAGAACTAAACCAATGACTGTTAATAAAATACCAGTAAATACATCTAACGATTCTGCCACGGATACCCACCTTTTATGAAAATACTTAATTGATAATTATGAATCTGTAAACATTATAAAATTCCTAAAAATTCTTAATATTTTAATTTTTTTAAAATTCTTTTTTAAATTCTAAAATTTCATTCATTTTATAATGAAAATTTAAAATATAGTTTTTTTAAGCATATTTTTAAAAAATTATCCATAATTAATATTTATTTATAATCTTAATCATTTATATAATTTTGTTTTTATTTATAAAAATAATGATTAAAAATTAGTTAAAAATCAAAAAATTAATAAACAATGTATGAAATCTTAAAAAATAAGATGAAATTTTATTGAAAATAAATAAAAGCATCAAAAATTAAAATTTTAAAAAAATAGGCAAATTATATAAAAAATCAACCGGATAAAATCATGAAAAGATTTGGATATTAAATTTGCAATGCAATAATTGGAAATATCATAATATTTGAAAAAGGTCAAAAAATAAAATCAAATGAAAATATTCAAAAAGAGTAAAAAATTTGAAAATAATCTTAAATTATAATAATTCAATCAAATTATAATTTATTTGAAAAATTAAGATTAGATAATCCTTTAATAATGAAAAAAAGGCAAAATATAAATAATAAGTTGGCGAAAATAATATCAAAAATACATAAGGTGAAATTATGATTTTTGAAAATTTGAAAAATAAGAAAATGAGATTCAAATCAAAGGGTTTGATAAATTGTCAACTTAAGAAAAGATGTGTAAAATCAATGAAAGAGATTTCAAAGGACAGTTCAGGTCAAGGAGCTGCAGAATATATCCTATTGTTTGGAGGAGTTATTGTAATAGCCTTAGCAGGGCTTTTGATTTACAGATCCTACTTCAGCAATACTGCAAGCGGATTGAATGCAACTGAAGACATCAATTCCATAAGAAACAATATGACCAGTCTTTATTAATCTGATTGATTGAAAGGAAAATGTCTTTATGAAAAAGGTAATCAAAATATGTTAAACTGTTTGAAAAATGATGAAAGAGGTCAAACAAGCGTTGAAGTGATATTGTTGATAGGTTCAATATTAGTCATAACCATTATATGCGGAAGCTATGTCTATAAAATCAATACAGAGATTAATGACTTATATAATCAAACATTGAATAAAGGACGCTTGTGTTTATTTAATAAGCTAAAATAAGCAATGATTCCTTAAATCCTGGCAAAATTCGAATAAATAATAGATTAAATAAATAGAAAAATAATAATTATCTATAAAAACTAAATAAAAAAGGATTAAGAACCAATTAACATCTAAAAAAAAAAACTAAAAAAAGGATTAATGATCAATTAACAAATAGAAAACCCCCGTAAACTATTGGTTAATTGAAGATAATCACATAAATATAATTAAAGGAAGAAATAAAAAAATTTAGAAAATTAAATTATTTAATTTTCTAATCAAGCAGTTTTTCTAAAGCTGCTTTCCAAGAAGAAGATGAAATGTTGGTTAATTTCATTGCATTTCTATTAACAACAATTCTTTCTTGAGGACATACTTTAGTGCATGCACCACATAATACACAGTATTCCTGATTGAATTTTGCAGCATTGTCTTCAAGGACAATTGCATTACATGCACAAAGGTCTACACAAGATCCGCATCCTACACAGTCTTCATCAGTAGTGGAAATTTCTCCTTCAAATGGTTTTGTAACTTCTGCTGCATCAACTGGACAGATTTCCTTACACCATCCACAATTGATACAATCTGATCCTATGAAGATGTCACCGGTAATTTTAACCTTTTCAATCTCTTCACTGTACATACAGGTACTGCATACAGTCTTAATTGCTTCTTGAGGACATGCTCTTTTACAGACTCCACAGTATACACACTTATCCTCATCAACTTCAATGGAACATGCATCAGCTGTGTTTACAACAGTAATTGCATCTGCAGGACATAATTCTGCACAAATGCTACAGTAGATACAGTTCTCATCATTGATGGAAATTTCACCAACCAATAAGTCATTTCTATTAGGTAATTCCCTTTTGAATAAGATTGCATCTTGAGGACATGCTACAGTACATCTTCCACAGAATTCACAAGCTTCATCATCAATTGCAGATTCATGAGTCCAAGTTGGATAATTAGCAATGTCTTTAGAACTTTCACCTTCTATTTCAAAGTCTAAAGCACCAAATGAACAAGCTGAAGCACATAAACCACATAAAACACAAGTATTATCATCAAGTGTTATATAATTTCCTTCTGCTTGGCCTCTTGCAATCCCCAAAACATCCCCTAAAGCTAAGGAGCTGGTTGGACAGGAACCAGCACATATTCCACATGCTAAACAAACATTATTATCATACGATAATTTTCTTGATTCACTACCATCTCTTTGAATAAAAATCATAACAATCCCACATTTAATAGTCTTATTTTCATATAATATAAAGTATACTGAATAATTTTTAAAAAATACTTAAATTGCTAAAAAATATTCATACTTAAGCATAAAAAATTAATACTTAAATAAAATATACCAACTATTTTTATAGAATTAATAATATCTTTATAGATATGAATATATAAACATAACGATTTAATCTTAAGGTATGCCTAAAAATTTAGTTGATTATTCTGAATTTTAGAATAATATTGAATAAAAATAATTAAAAATATTTAAATCAAAATATTTTGTTTTAAATTAAAAAAATCATAATGAAAAATTAGTTAAAATTTTATATAAAATAGACTATAAGAAAAGTAGATTAAATCGAAATAATAATCAAAATCCAATAAGAAAAGTGGTAAATCAGCTAAATATTCATAAAAAAGCATTAAAAATAGATTAAATCGAAATTAAGAAAAATAGATAAAATAAATATCAACCTAAAAGTCTAAATTAACTCTCCCTTCTGATTGATTTTCCCTTGGCGTATACGTGTGGAAGAAATAGGTATTCCATCATCTGCCAATACAAAACTCACTACAACAATGTCTAATGGCTTCATGCCTTTGCTGACTCTAATCCCATTAATCTTAACAGCATTAGGTTCAGTTTCCTCACTTACAACAATTGCATCAAAACTTTCATCATAAATGGTTGGACCATAAGGATCATCTAAACGAGAAATATGAAAATTATTATGCTCTGTAGCTAAAAACTGATTTAAATTAGCCATACGAACATCACAAGAGTCAACATCCCCTTCCTTTTTTTCTGCAAAAACATTGGAAGTAACTCCTATTTCAACGCTTTCCCCAATTTCAAAAGCCTTAGCAATTAGGCTTCTATGACCATAATGAAATTTGTCAAATGTTCCCCCTACAGCAACTCGTTTATATTTTTTCATAACAATCCTTCAAATATTTTTAAAAATTATATAATTAATTTTAAATTTAAAATTATATAAACTTAATGAAAACAAGTAGGAAAATTTGGACTAAAACCGTTAAAAATTGAATAAAATGAAACTAAAATCAAAAAATGATAAAAATACTAAAAATAATAAAAATCAAAATTCTGAAGAAAAATAAACAAAAAATAGATAAAAATACTAAAAAAAATTAAAAATCTTAAAAATAACTAAAAACTAAAAATAATAGATAAAAATACTAAAAAAAGAATTTAAATAGTTAAAATAATAACTAAAAACTAAAAAATAAAATTTTATAGAATAAATCTTAAAAAAGATTATTCTATATAATTCAAATAATTAAATATTTCATATATTAGAATGGAATTTGTACATAGTTTGTATCACGATAGTGTGATCCAGTATTCCAATTCTTAATATTACCTACTTCATTTCTATAGCTTGTTGCATCAGCTGTGTACCAAGTTTGTGTATTTGTATCATAAACTTGTGCCCATACATGCCCAGTGTATAATCCACTTTGGAACTTACATCCTTGAGCATGAGAATATCTTGCATAAACACCTACAGATCTGCACATAGCTACAATTAAATTAGCCTTATCACAGCAATTACCAGATTTACTGCTGAAAGTGCCTGTTGCTCCTTTCAATGAGTTTGAATAGAAACTGTATTGAATGCTGTCCCTAACATATCTAAAGATAGCAATTGCTTTAGCTAAAGGATTTGTTAAACCTTTAGTAAGTGCTTTAGCCTTATTTTTAATTGCATCATTTACTGCAGCCTTTCCAGATGTTTTTAAATATTTTGCAAAAGTGGTTGAATCAAAAATCTCTCTGCAGTTTAAGATCTTTCCACCTTGACTTAGAGAATATGAATATCCTCCCCTGACATTATTAGTTTTGACACTAATAGATGCAGGCAATTTTTTATTTTTATTGTAGGAATCCAATACACAAGTGAAAGCATAAATATAAAGGTCCGCTTCCATTTTACCTAAGCTAACAGTTTTATAGTTAGGTATACGTTTGTTTGTTCCTACAAATTTAGTTAGATAAGTAGCTATCTTAAGATATTCCGCTTTAGACAACTTACCATTTATTTTTGAACCAGTAGATTTATAATTATTTGATAAATCCTTGATTGTAACACTTGCTTTTGAACCAGCATTAATATGTGATATAGCGCCAGCCATAAGATATGCAAATTCATCCATGGTAAACTTCTTATTAATGACAGTGACACTGTAAGACTTGTTCAAGAGATTGATGTACTCTACACGAGTCTTTAATTCCTTAGCTGCAGAAATGATCTGAGATAAGGTAAGATAAGGGTCAACTACCTTGAAGCTTTGACTGATTTTTGATGAATTGTAATATTTATTTCCAGCAAAACTTACTACCAATGGATAAGTGGCCTTTTTCAAGTTAATTTTAAAAGTCACTTGCCCTTTAGAGTCAGTGGTTCTATTGTAAAGCTTATTATTGATTTTTATAGCTAAGTTCTTATTAGCTAAAACAGCTCCTGCTGAGTTCTTTAAGGTAATAGTAAACTGATATCCTATTGCAACTTCCTTAGGTGCAGTGATGGAAGTAGCTCCTTTCACTACATGACAAATCTGTTGCTTATAGGATGGGTTGAATATATCGTCACCGACAAATCTCATTCTAGCTTTGAAATCACCGAAATAACTTATAGGAATGCTTACTTTACCATTCTTATTGGTTGTCAGCCTATAAGTCTTGTTCAATTGAACAAGGTTGACGATAATCTTTCTGCCAGCAATTGCTTCATTAGTTGTAAGTGACCTTAAAGCTACAACAAACTTTTTCCCATATTGGAAAGTGACATAGTTTGCAAATTTAGTGTCACATGGTATAGGATTAATCTTTAATGATGCATTAGTCTTATTTAAGTTTCCATTTCCGGCATAGCTAATAACTATATTAACCTTTTGCCAGGTATTGATCTTAAGTTTTGCCTGACCATTTGCATCTGTCTTAACGGTATACTTTTTATTATGCCATTTAGGAACTGTGAAAATAACCTTTTGGTTAACTAATGCTCTTCCTGATTGGCCATTTGTTAATGTAGCAGTTAAGTAGGTAGTTCTCTGAACAGTACGATTCAAGACCTTTAATTTAGTATTTGACTTTATGATCTTAATTGTTGTCTCTACTTTACAAGCCTCATAATTGCTGTCACCTGCAAAGCTAAATATAGCCTTACGAGATCCTACGAGATTTAAAACCAATTTTACTTGACCGTATGAATTGGTTGAGCCGGTGTATTTACTAATTCCATTTATATCAAATAGAACTTTCTTACCCTTTAATAATTTGCCATTCTTATCTTTTAATGTAAGAATCAAATGAGTTCCAGAATAGACAGTCTTATTGGCAACACTAATGCTTGTAGCATTTTTAGTGCTTGCAGCAGTTTTGGAAGCAGTGGTACTGGAAGCAGCCTTTGCATTGCTATTAGTTGTAGCAGCCTTTGCAGTATCAGTTTTTGTTGCAGTCTTAGTGCCAGTGGCATTGGTAGCTGCAAGTTTAGAAGATTCTGAACTGGATGCTAATGAACCATCACCATTATCCAAATCACTGTAAGAGCCAAGAAGATCTCCATTATTTAAACTGGAAACATCTCCATTAGATAAGTCATAAGAATCACTAACAAGATTATTGTTATCTGGATTATTCGACATATCTGAGATATCGCTAGCAGAAACTCCACCTATTACTAAAAAGAATAAGCAGAATATTGCCAAAAGCAATGTTCTTCTCTCTAACGAAATTTTTTCACCTCAATACACTAAAAAAATACGAATTAAAAGTTTTTAAAAAAATAACTCTTAGTCAAATATCTTTAGATTTTTATTGAAAAATCAAATTTTTTACTAAGGCTAATGCAATAAAAAATATGAATTCTTTAATAAAAATTAAAAAAATTTTAAAATTATCTGAATAATTAAAATTTTAAAATATTTCAAAAAAATCTTTATAAAATCAAAATAAAAACTATTTATATTTTATAAAAATTTATTCATCGAAATATTTAAAATAAAGATAATTCAACAATTTTTAGATAATATTTTTTTAATGTTATGTATAATTAAATGATTAATAACATATAAATCTTTCCCATAAAAATTTTAAAAAATAAGAGTGATGAATGGTTTAATTTTAATATATAGGTCAAAAAATTATTAATTTTATAAAATAAAACTTAATTATTAAAATATTTAATAATATAGAATAATGATTTAGTTAAAAAAGAAAATAAGCAATAAAAATAAATAATTATTAAAAAAGGCAAATAATTCGAATTAAGTTAAATAACCACTTATAATTAATTATTTTATTAAAATTTAATAGGATAATAATTGAATAATTAAAATATAAATAAAAATTCTTATTTAACTTATAAAAGAACAATGATTTAACTAAATAAATAAATTAATCTTAATTATATAAAGTTATATATTAAATTAATAATAATAAGCCTAATAATAAAAAAAAACTAATAATATTAAAGATTTATATCATTTATGCTCCATTAATTAAAGTTTATATAAAAAATAAGCAAGATTAAACCACTTTTAGAAAAATAATGATAAATCTTAAATTAGTTAAGGATTTTATGGAGAAATTAAGAAAATTTTTATAAAAAAATCAAGGAAAATAAATTAAAATTTATAATGAAAATTGAGATGATAATTTAAAAAAATAAGAAGTAAATTAAAATTTATAAAAAAAGTGAAAAAAGAGAAATAATCATTTATGTCCATTTATTCAATTATGTCAATATCCTGATTGTGATCATATTCCACTCCAAGAGGACATGCATGGACAGTTACTCCACGAATAACCTCAACCTCTTCAACGATTTTATCTTGAACCTTATGAGAGATTTCATGGGATTTCTCTACAGTCATATCACCAGGAAGGTCAATATGCAATGTTACAGTTGCATAGGATCCTAAATAATTCACCCTAATATTATGAGTTCCATAAACTCCCTCTACAGAATTGGCAGCCCTTTCAATATCATCAACCAACTCTTGAGATGGAACCTTTCCCATAATTGCATTTATATTTTCACGTGCAATATTAAAAGCGGTTTTTCCAATCAATAAAGCAATGAATAGCCCAATGATTGAATCCAATTGTGGATAACCATATTCACACACTAAAAGACCTAATAAAATAGCTAATGATGAGAAAATATCAACCCTCTGATGCTTACCATCAGCAACAATAGCGGGACTGTTTGCACTATGACCACGATTAATAATGCGTTGGCTCATTGCTAAGTTTATGAATATGCCTAATATCGCCATTACAACAGCTATAGAATCAGGAACAGCAAGGCTTTTTTTAACGAACAATCTAAGGAATGCACCTACCAAAATCTGATAGGCAACAACGACCAAAAAGATCACAATAACTAAACCGGCAATTGCTTCAGCTCTTCCATGACCATATGGGTGGTCAGCATCTGCAGGCTTATTAGCTATCTTAAAACCAGCATAGGCTATTATTGAAGTAATTAAATCTGATACTGTATGTGCACCTTCAGATACAAGTGCAAAACTACCTGATATTACACCAACTGTAATGTTAAAGATAGTCAAGAATAAATTACCAATAACAGCAACATAAAATGCACGCTTTCCATACTTTTCACGATCTTTAATTTTCATATTACCCACAAATATTTTAAAAAAATGGTTTTTATCTGATCTTAAATATTACAAATACCAAAATAGTTATTACTTAATATACCTATATTATTTTTCATATAAATAAATTCCCATATGATTTTCCATATACAATATTAAGTAAGTTAAGAATTAAAAATCTTTCTATTTACTTTCCATTCATTGAGAATAATATTAAAATAATAATCAAACTTTCAAGAATATTGAAAAAGCTAATTGAAATATTCAGTAATCCAAATCCTTCAATATATCCATTGCTTTTTCAATGTTTTCATATGAATTTGCATAGGACATCCTTACATGGTCTTCTCCAATGCTACCAAATGGAGAACCAGGAACTGAAATCACACCTGCTTCAGCAGCTGCCTTAACAAATTCCATAGGTCTTTCAACTTTAGGGAACACATAGAATGCACCTTTACAGTCCACTGTTTCATATCCCATGTCATTTAAGCTGGAAACGATTAAATCACGTCTTTTTGAAAACTCGCTTACCATCATTTCAACAGAGTCTTGTGGTCCAGTGAGAGCTTCAATAGCTCCAACTTGAGAAACTGAACTTGCATTTGCAGTACAGTATTGGTGAACCTTCAATAAGTTCTCGGTAATGTTTTCATTTGCAACCATATAACCTACCCTAAGGCCAGTCATTGCATAGGATTTTGAGAAACCGTTGATTGTAATTACATTGGCAGAGTACTCTGCAGGAGAGTGGTTTTTAGTTCCATAAATGATCTTTTCATAGATTTCATCTGAAATTATATAGAAATCATGGTCTGTTGCCAAATCTGCTATTCCCTTAATGTCTTCCTTATCCATTACTGCACCAGTTGGATTGGAAGGAGAGTTGATGATCAATCCTTTGGTGTTCTTGTCAATCTTCTCCTGTACATCTTCCACTTTCATCTTAAACTCATTTTCCATAGGAGTGCTTACTTCCACAACATTTGCTTCTGCTAATTGAATGCAAGCGGAATAGGATAGAAATCCAGGATTTGGAACCAATACATTGTCTCCCTTTTCAAATAATGCTTGAGCACAGTCGTATAATGCTTCACTTGCACCTGAAGTCACTATGATGTTTTCAGCATCGGTTTTAATGTTGTTGTCCTTTGCCAATTTGTCTACAATTGCTTCTCTAAGTTCAATCAAACCCTTATTTGAAGTGTATTTAGTATATCCGTCATCAATAGCTTCTTTCATAGCAGTCTTGATGTTTTCCGGAACATCAAAATCAGGTTCTCCAATTCCGAGATTAATTGCATCTGGATTTGTGACTTCAAACATTTTTCTAATTAGAGACAATTCTATAGTTTCAACTCTTTTAGCAGAATTTAACATGATAACACCTAAAATAAAATAATAAATAAGAAATAATCATATTTTTGAAAATAATAATTTAAAAAGAAATTTAAAAAATAAAATTTTTTATAAAAGATAAAGCTTTTAAAAATTCTTTAAAATATTCTTAAAAATTTCTTTAAAAAATTTCTTTAAAATATTCTTAAAATATTCTTAAATATTCTTAAAATAATTCTTATAACTACAATTAATATATTAAATTTAATATTTAAATATTTTTTATAAAATTTTGAAAAATGGAGATTTGTAAAAACTAATTGCAAGCACCACAATTATAGCATAGCCCATCCTCACACCAAGGAGTCTGTTCACTGCTTCTTATCTTTTCATACTCTGAAACTAAAAACTCCTTGCTTACGCTTATATCAATAGGATTCCATGGCAAAGCATCTCCCAACTCATAGCTTGGAGCATTTTCAGCCCATTCCTTAATGCTTATCTTTTGATTTAAGGACCTTTCTATCAGATTTCCAATATCCTTATCTCCACAGGACAATACAAATTGTATAAGCCCCATCTTAGCGCTATCAAACTTAATGTCCAAACCCTTTAGGTTCTTTTTAAGATATTTGATCTTTGACTTGATTGCCTTCATGTCATATGATTCCCATTGAAGTGGAGTGTGAGGCTTTGGAATAACCGGATTGACACTAAAGCTGATAGAAACCTTAGGCTTTTTATGAGACTTTGATTTTTTTCCACTTCCTTTTGTTGAAAAATTGGATTTTTTCCCATTCTCATCAACTTCATTTTTTGATCGTGAATTTGATATCAATTTCCTTGATTTGTCGCTTAATTTATTTGAAGATACAAAATTTGAATCAATATTATACTTCATGGAATCAATCTGCTTCATCATATCAGCAAGTTCACAAATATCTTCTTCTGTCTCATAGGGCAAACCGATTAAAAAGTACAATTTAATATTAAAACCTAAATCAACAGCATCACTTATCACCCTATAGACATCCTCATCACTAATGTCCTTATTGATTCTTCGACGCAATGAATAAATGGATTCTGGAGCTATTGTCAATGTCTTCAAACCGCTTGACTTTAGTGAAACCAAGGTTTCCCTTGTTATTGACTCAATTCTCATTGAAGGAGTTGAGACTAAAAATCCCCTTTCCCTTAATGATTTTGTCAATTCATCGATATGGGAGTAATCGGAAACTGCTGCACCAATCAATGTTATCTTATTCAATCCTGTGTTTGCTCTAGACTCTTCAGCAATTGATAGAAGATGATTCAAGTCTGTTTGCCTAAGAGGCCTATACATATAGCTTGACATGCAGAATCTGCATCCCCTTGTACATGCCCTTGAAACATTGAGGAAAATGGAATTGGAAAATGCAGGCATCAAGTCCTTATCGTCAGTTTCTGTAACTATTGGATAGGTCAAATGATAAGCCTCAGCCATTTCATCCAAAAGGGCAATTTTTGTATTGTTGTTGAATTCAGATATGTATAATCCTTCCACATCTAAAAATGGAGAGAGATCCCTTTTTATGCTTTCATTATTTTTACCCTTTCCCTTTGAGAGATTTTCTTTAGAATAGATGTCAAGAAAGTCGTAAAGATTGGATTCCGCTTCTCCAACAACAAAAATGTCTATAAAATCAGATAAAGGCAAAGGATTAGAGCTTGCACATGGACCTCCAGCAATTATAAGAGGGCCATTTATTGTTCTGTCTTCTCTTCTTAAAGGAATATTTGCTTCTCTTAAAAGCTCTAAAACATGGAAATAGTCCTGTTCATACTGTAAGGAAAAAGAGATAATGTCAAAGTCAGCAAGAGGACTATTGGTTTCAAGACTGCATATTGAAGGGTAGATTATTCTCTCTGCATAGCAGTCATCTCTTTCGTTGATATAATTATAAATTATCTGATATCCCAATGAGCTCATGGCAGTCTTGTATACATTTGGATAAACCAATCCAAATCTGATATCTGCCTTTAAGGGGTTTTTTATAATTATATTCTTTTCTTTAAACATGCTTTATTCCTTTTTAATTTTTATTTGCTATTTTTAAAATTTGTTTATACAAATATAATAAATTTTACTAATGTGAACATTTAGATTTTAGATTTTGCAATATGATTATAATATTCAAATCAAAGTATCAGTTATATATAAGCTTTGTTATTAAAAATAAACTGTGATTTTACACAAAATCACAATTAGAAAAGATATTTAAATTATTAAAATAAAATAAGAAGTTACCCATCTTTAAAATAAGAAAAATTACATTTTAATTAGTATTTTTCAAATTGAGACAATATTATAAGTAAAATTAATATTATTGCTTGATTAAAATATTCCAATTAAAATGAAAATTGTTTTAAAGGTAGTGAATGAAATAAATGGAGGAAAAAATCAAGAAAAATGAGGGGTTACTATTAAAAATAAAATGATAATTTTAGCTTTATTGGTAGTGCTTATATTTATCATCAGCAGTGTTTCATCAGTTGTTGTCAATAATACAAGCGATGTTAAGCTAGTTAAATCAACTAGCAAAACAACTGATAGCTCTAAAGTTAAAACTAATGCGACAAAGGTAACAAGTACTAAAACAACAACAGTAAACAAGAAAACATTGGCAAAGACATCTACAAGCTTTATGAAGTCTGTGGAGAAAAACGGAAAACTTCCAAAGGTTAAAATCAGCAATAGGAACTATTCACATACTGAGTATCTGTATCTAATTTCAAAATCAGTTGAGAATGAGTCCAAATCAAAGATTGAGATTAAGAACAAATTGGTTAAGCCTTATACAAACACTAAAAGCAAGTGTGTGAAAGGAACCATAAATAAGACAGAGTATGTGAAGATTGCTGGAAAAACCAGAAAATTTATTGAACAGAATAAAAGAGCTCCTAATTGGGCTTCCTCTTCAAAAGGCAATATTCCATACAACCAATTGATCTTAATGTTCAGCAAATGTTTAGACAACTACAATAAGACCAATAATTTACCGGCTTCCATAAAGCTTGATGATTTGGATTTGGATAAGATCAATAGTAAGGTAAATAGCGCTAAGGCAACTTTAGTGAAGAAAACAAATGCAAGCAGCACTAAAAAAGCAAATGCTACAAAAACTACAGCAAAAGCAAGCAGCACTAAAAAAGCAAATGCAACAAAAACTACAGCAAAAGCAAGCAGTACTAAGAAAACAAACACTACAAAGACTGTTAAAACCAGCACAACAACAAGCAAAAAAACTGCAGGAACAAATGGAAATGCAGCCAATAATCGCAGCTTGCTTGAAAAGTCGATTGATTATGTCTATAATGTACTAAACAGCATTTTAGACAAATTGGACCCAAGCAAATATAAACTTGAAGCAAGCAGATCTGCTGAAGCAAATGTCAAATTCAATATCAGTAAAGCCAAAGTTGATATGAATGGAAAATCCACTATCAGTTTGAAGATTTCTCCAAAGACTATAAAATTGGTTTCAAGCAAATCAAAAACAAGCTCAAGCAAGAAGAATGCAACTACAAGCAGTGCTAAGAAAACCACTACAAGCAGCACTAAAACAACAGCAAAGAAAACTACAAACAGCACTAAAAAAACAACTGCAAATAGCATTGCAAAAGCATTGAAAAAATACTTGGTCAGCTCTAAAAACTGTCAAGTGAACAATAAACAGATTAAAGCATTTGCAAAATCCTTGACTAAATCTCTTAAAACAGATTATCAAAAAGCAAAAAAGATATTCACTTGGGTTCGTGACCACATAACATACAAAAAGTATTCAAATACCCTAAGAGGTGCCTTAAAAACCCTTAAGTCCAGGAAAGGAAACTGTGTTGATCAAAGCCATTTGCTGATTGCATTGTCAAGGGCAGCTGGAATCCCTGCAAGATATGTAAACGGAGGAAACTGCAAATTCACCAGAGGTTACGTATCTGGACATGTATGGGCACAGTTGTATATCAAGAACAAATGGGTAGTTGCTGACACTACAAGCTATAGAAACAGCTTGGGGAAAATAAAAAATTGGAATACAAAAAGCTATACACACTATGGAGAGTACAGTTCCATAAGCTTTTAAGTAGATTTCATGTAAAAAAAAAAAAAATCTTTTTTAGTTTTGATTAATTATTTTCTTTAGAATAATAATTAATTAAAACTTTTCTTTTTTTAAAATTAATTTGCTCTTTGGAATTAAAACTAACTAAAACTTTTCTTTTTTTAAAAATAATTATTTCGCTTTTGAATTAAAACTAATTAAAACTTTTCTTTTCTCAATAGATAAAACTGATAAAAATAATTAAAAAAAACCCAATAAGAAATAGATAAAACTGATAAAAATAATTAAAAAAAAAACCAATTAAAAATAGATAAAACTGATAAAAATTAGAAAAATTGTAAAAAGCGCCGGGACGGGGATTTGAACCCCGGCGATCTAATGATCATCGGATTAGCAGTCCGACGCCGTACCAGGCTGGGCCATCCCGACTTACAAATGAAAAAAAGTTAAAAAACTTATTGTATATAATACAACTATTATTACTTTATATTTACTTATTATATAAACTTTTTCTTTTTAGAACAATTTCATTCATTCTTAAAAATAATTGAAAAAAACTCATTAATGAATTTTTAAAAATTATTGAAAGTTAGAAAATAAGTTAATAATCATCAAATGGCACATAAAGGAGTGGACACCTTTCATCAACCAAGGTGATCTGAAAAACTAACTCCACCCCGCTGTTCTACAAGCATCAGCTGTAAGCGGTAGAGCTGCTCCTTTCCAGGCCTGACACGTTCCCACAATAAAGCCAATTAAATATTACCCTCCAGTAATATCCTTGACACCATTGATCCTGCAGGACGGGGCTTCTATATTAGCTCCGCAGGCCCTGATTGAATCCAAATGCCGCCTCCTTTATTTCGACCGCACCAAAGGAGATTTGTGCTTACAGAGGACTCCTAACCCTCCAGTCTAGCCAATTATAATATATCTTACTAATCTTATATAAAGTTTATTAGTAAAAAAAGTCTAATTTAAAAAAAGGTATTTAAATATAAAAATTATCGATTAATAAAATAATAAAAAAAGATTTGACAAAACGATAAAAAAGAACACAATAAAAAAAAGATTTTAATCAAACTTTTTTAAAAAGTTTGAAAAAGGGATATTAAAAACTTTTGTAAAACTTCCAAAAGATGGAAACAATTTAAAAGATTTTATAAAAACTTCTTTAAAAAGTTTGGAAAATATAACGGAAGAAAAATTTTGATCAAGCTGATTCTAAAAGTCTAGAATTTATTTTCAAAATTTTTCTAAATGATTGAATTCTTCTTAATGAATTTAATAATATCTCCATCAGATATTATACCTACAAGTTCACCATCGTCAACTACAGGCAATTGGTTAATGATATTGTCTCCAGGAGCTTCATTAAACATTTGAGCAATTGCATCTTTAACAGTGTCTTCAGAACTGACAGTAGCAACATCCTTGACCATAACTGATTTTACTTTAGTACCATATTGATACTTGTCTAAAATCAAGTTGTGTCCTAAATCGGTAGCGGTAACGATACCAACCATTTTTCCTTCATTAACTACAGGCATTGCGCTTATTTTATGTTTCATTAATTTTTCAAAAGCGAAAACAGTTGCTTCTTCACAATCAACTGTTAAAACGTCTTTTGTCATTAAGTCTTTAACTTTTGTCTTTTCTAACATTTATTCAAACCTCCATATTGTTCAGCGATTGAATTAATTATAAATTCTATTGTGGTTAACCTATCTACATTATTTATATTAGGTATTCCCTCTATCTTTGATTGATCTATAAAATATTTTTGAATCTTCCTAATGGAATCGAAATTGTCCAAGTACTTTTGTAATGGCCTATTAGCCCAACCATCCCTACTTCGAGAATACAGTCGATTCTTATGGGCTTCCTCACCATCAAGAGTCAATGTAAACATCAATACATTATCCTTTTCCAGCAAATCCTTGCGAATAAAGCCTGGAACTATATGCACTCCTTCGATAATGATGCTTATTCCTTCAGTCAATGCTCTTTCAATAACAGCTTCCACTCCAAGGCTCACTGTTCCAACATGGTCTTTAAAACCTGCCAAAACAATGTCTGATTCAAGTGGAGGAGTTACTCTTAAAGCTTTATGAGCAATAAATGAAGATTCATGAATAACAGGACTTAATTCTTTTGATACAATTTTCCTCATTACTTGTCTAATCATATCAGTATTTATCATACTTTTAATACCTAATTTTCTAGATATCTCATATGAAATAGACGATGTACCGACACCAGATACTCCACCGATTAAAATAATCAATGGCTCATCTATTTTTCGTATTTTCATCCAATTTAAATAGTTTTCAGCATGAAGAGGACTTTCCTCTTCCAATAACTCAATAATTCTTTCAACTAAGTCTTCAGTAGAAATTGAAGAGATTTCATTTTCCACCAAATCTGATTCAATTTTATTAGCTATTTCATAGGCTTTACTAGGGTCTAATTCAGCACGAATAAGGGACCTTGATAAAATCCCTTTTGAAAAAGGCTCAGTATAAGATTTGCCTTTTAATTCTCTGCGAACTAAAATCATAAAATCACAACCTTCAGACTAGCGAGATAGTTTGAGATTTTTTAATTTTAACCGTTTTTGCCAAAAATTGATTAAATAACTTTAAATAATTTTTTAAGCTATAATTGGCAAGTTAAAATTTTAGAAACTATATATTTGTTTCATACTATTAATAATATTTACTGTTTACATTTTATAAATTTTTATATTTGATTTTTTTAAAAATTCACTTGAAATTTTTTAAAAAGAGATGGAATAAATGAAAATTGAAAAAAAAAGAAAAAATAAGATAAAAATCGAAAAAATAAGTTAAAAGTTGAATAAAATAAGCTAAAATAGAAAAATTATTACTTTAAAACAATACAAAAAAAATAGAAAAATAAAACAAATATTTCTTAAAAACAATACAAAAAAAAGAAAAATAAAAAAAAAACAACAAAATAAAACAAATATTTCTTAAAAACAATACAAAAAAGAAAAATAAAAAAAAACAACAAAATAAAACAATAATTTCTTAAAAACAATACAAAAAAAGAAAAATAAAAAAAACAACAAAATAAAACAATAATTTCTTAAAAACAATACAAAAAAAAGAAAAATAAAAAAAACTTAAAAAAAACAACACTACAAAAAAAGTTAAAAGAATAGTCTTTTGACTATTCTTAATTTAAATTATTTTTCTTTTGTTTTTAGTTTATTTTTAGTGTAGCTGATTTTGTTACTGCTTTGTATGTGCTGTCTCCTGCAAATTTAGCTGTGAATGAGTAGGATCCTTTAGCACTGATGCTTATATTTACAGTTGCCACTCCCTTGTCATCGGTTTTTGCCTTATAGACTTTGCCGTTTACAGTGAAGCTGACCCATTTTCCTGCAATTGGAGTTCCTTTATCAGACTTGAATGTTGCAGTTAAGGATTTGGTTTTTGCAGATGCATCGTAAGCCTTGTTAGGAACAGTTAAAGTAGGAGTTTGCTCTTTTACAGTAATTTTAGATAGAACAAATGAAGCATTGTAGTTTTCATCACCTAAGAAACATATAGCAAAAGTGTATACTCCTTTGTATCCAAGGTTGATTTGGAGTCTTGCAGTACCGTTTTCATCAGTAATGATTCCATCTTTCTCATAAGTATAGACTACACCATTAAATCCTATTTGCATTGGAACATTTGCCATTGGTTTTCCATCAGAGTCTGTTAATGTCCATGTGAACCACTCACCAGTTTTAGGATCTGCTGAGCTTACTGCAGTGGTTTCCATGTTTTCATATAGGATTTGGGTGCCGAGTTTAGCTACATTGAAATTGGAGACTGCAGATGATGCAGCGTATTTTTCATTTCCTAGATAAGCTGCTATAACAGTATAATTTCCTGCAGTTAAATTTGTTCTAAAGGTTCCTGCACCATTTATCACTTCAACAGTTTGGTTTTGATTTCCTATTAATGCAAAGATAGTTCCATTTAGTTTGTTTCCGTCTATGTCACTTAAAATGAAGTTTATGACGGATTCTTCACCATATTTAATATCCATTGTTGTGACATTGATTATAGTGTCTTTGATTGATTTAGTGAAATCAAGACTATTGAATGCATAATCTCCATCATCTGTTTCCAAGATAAGCTTTACATTATAATATCCAGAAGTCAAGTCTGCAGGAAGAGGAATTATTCCTTGTCCATTTACTAGTGTAATGGTTGGCAATTCTTCAATATCTTGTCCTTTGATGAGAACTCCATTTATTGTACCGCTTACTGTTTCACCAGTATCTGCCTTTTTAGCATCTGTAATAATGATTCCTGTAAAATCAGCATTAACTTCTGCTTCAAATGTGATGCTGCTAGGTTCTGTTACCCTTATTTTCTCAGTATCGTTGACATTTGAGGTGTAGTTTCCATTTCCGATGAATTTTGCGATTATAGAGTAGTTTCCTGGAATTGCAATATTTTGGAGTTTTGCTATTCCTTTGCCTTCTTCATCAAGTTCAACAAAGTCTTTTGCAACACCTCCAACCCAATCAACTGTAACAAGAACTGTGCCTTTAATTGGATTATTGTCCTTATCCTTTGATTGAATTGTTACGATAGCTTCATTTCCTAACTCCACTGTAGATCCGGTTACTATGAGATTTGGAGTTGCAGGTTTGACAGTTGCTATTATATTAGCTGTTGTTGGGTCATAATATCCTGTATAACTAACTTGGATGAGAGTTGAACCAACATCTACTTTTCCAAGGTTTACTTCATTCCATATGATTTCATACTCTTGAGCTTCCTTATCTCCGACAGCTATATTCACTCTCCTTATGCTTACTGGCACTCCTCTGCTATCTGTAACTCTTATGTTGAGAATTGTGTCTTCTCCATAGATTGCATCATTTGCAGTTATGTTCAGATTTATTTTTCTAGGTTCGTAGACAACAAATACGCTATCGTCATGAGCTTCATTGAAATTGTCATTAGCTAAAAAGATTGCATTCAATCTGTAGGCTCCTGGATAAAAATCAGCTGTTAAAGTAAGCTGTCCTTTTCCATTTTCACCAATTTTTGTATAATATTCAAATAATCCATCAACGGATATTTTGGCAATGCCTGAAATTGGATTTCCATTCTTGTCCTCTGCTGTAATGTTTATAGTAGCTGTTTCACCCATAGCAACTCCAGAATTTTCCACATATATGTTAGGGTTTCCTTTGGTTATATTTATCATTCCTGTGGTGTTTGAAGCAAGATAGTTGTTGTTTCCATTATATAAAATGAATACAGTGTATTTGTTTGTTTCTAAACCATTTGTAGATATTTTAACTTGTCCGTTTTCATCGGTAGTCTTTTCTTCAATTCCTTTTAGCAATACTAAAATCTTTTCATTTGCTATTGGACGTTTTTGACTGTCTTTCAAGGAAATGGTTAAATACCCTTCATCATCAAGGCTTGTTGTTATATTGTCTGCATACAATATAGTGTAAGCTTTATTGATTATTATATGTGCTTTAGAGTTTGATGCTGTGTAGTTTTCATTTCCAGCAAAATCAAATTTTACGTCATATTCTCCTGCAGCTAAAGTGTTGGTAGGGATTTCCACTTGTCCCTTTGCATTGGTAGTGAAAGTTTCTCCAGGGAAAAGATCAATTGTCAATTCTACACCGCTTACAGGATTTCCTTGTTCGTTTGTTATGGTTGCAACAATTTTATCATCTGAATTGAAAACTGTGACCACATCATTTGAAGACAATGTTGTATTTTGTTTTTCCACAACTAAAGTTACGGTTTTTTCTCCTGGCCCGAAAACATCATATGTAAATCCTTCAAAATAGATTCTTGTTGTGTAATTGCCTGCTGCCAATTTTTGCAAGTATCTTGGGTCTATCCTAGCATATCCATTACTATTGGTTATGAAATAGTCTTCATCAATCAAATCCATCCATATGCCTGCAGCACTTACAGGAACTCCATCTATACTTACCAATCTGACCATTATAGGGTCTGTGCCCTTATATTTGATAATAATCGGATCTTCACATTCAACTCTTATTGGAATCTTTGTAACTGTTATTCTTACAGTTTTGTTTGAAGCCTCATAGAGTTCATTTCCTGCAAATCTGATTGTTGCAATGTGTGTATCAATACTTAAATTATTGAGAGGCAGGTAGATGTATCCATCTGAGTTTGTTGTATAGTTGCTTATATTGCCATCTAAATCAATAATTAATTGTGCAATTATAGGTAAATAGCTACCTGTAACATTTTCCACCAATCTAATAGCTAAGGTTGGGTCTGTAGCATTGTAATGGATATTAATGTCATTTGCATAAACTTCAGAAGGTGTCTTCTTGATTTTTATGCTAAAGTTTGCACTTCTTATTTCAGGGATTCCATTGATATATGCAGTAGCTGTGTAGTCCCCTGGAGCTAAACGAGGAGTCCAAGATCTACCGCTTACAAAATTTTCAGTTTTGATCAATTCTCCATCCTTATAGATGCCAATGGTAATTCCAATATCATAAATTTCGGTTCCATCTCCAATTAAATGTATATTTGCATTTCCTGGTTTGATGGCGTATGCTGTGTAATCATCAGCAAGCAAATGAGATTCGCTGACAACCTGAGAATCTTCCCAACCATTATTGACAAAGGTACAGTTTACTGCAAATACCTCATAAATTGCATTGTTTGGGTCATCGTAGCCATCAGGATTTATTATGGAGTTGTTTTCGAAATGACTAGTTACTGCAATATTTTTGTATATTGCTCCTCCACCATATTCTGCAGTATTGGCTATGAAGGTACAGTTAATAGCTTTAATATCATATCCGGCTCCACCAAGTAACCCTTTGTTATTGGTAAATGTACAGTTTATTGCAGTTCCCCTATACATTGCTCCACCATATGCATCATATTCTCCAACTGCTCTGTTATTATGGAAGGTACAGTTTATTGCATCTACCTCAAAGGTTGCTCCACCAGCATGTGCACTAGTATCTCTAAATGTACAGTTTATTGCTGTGGATTTTCCATATATTGTTCCCCCTTCAGTTTCAGATGGAGCTTTTCCTCCGAGGAAGTTAATGTTTTTAAATACAACATTGCTATTGGTTACATGGAAAATTCTTGCTTTTAGGTCTCAGTTAATTGTATATCCATTTCCGTTGATGGTAACTTCACGATTTATGGTAATTCCTTCAATCATATTATCCCCAGTTGAATAAACATAGTTTTTATCCAAGTTTATTACTGGGTCTGTATTGTCATTAATTAAATTATTTAATTCTGTAAAGTTTCCAGTAGTATCAGTTAATGGATTCTTTTCTTTTTCAACATTCAAATTCACTTTATTGGGACTTTCTTCTAAAATAAGTTCTTCATTCGCTTCATTTAGATTGTTTGCCACATGGTTTTCCTCTAAAATGAGTTCCTCATTATCATTTATACTGCTAATATCATTTGAAGCATCATCTGCAGCACTTACTGCAGAGATAGTTAACATACAAATAATAAATATTAGCAGTATGCCAATATATTTTCTTTGTTTCATATTTTCCCCTTTATATTAAGAATCTGTTAAATTTAATTAACATTTTATATTTATTTAAAAAGGTATTTATATAATTTTATATAATCTTTTAAATTTTTATTAACTAAATTAACAAAAACAGAAAAAAAGTGAAAAAAATTATTAAAATAATGAATGAAAATAGAAAAAAGTGAGAATATTTTGAAAAGAATAATGAAAAAATAGAAAAAAATGAAAAAATCTTTTAAAATAATAAATAAAAAAAGAGAAAAAAATCTTTTAAAATAATAAACAAAAATAGAAAAAAATGAAAAAAAAATCTTTTAAAATAATAAACAAAAAAAAACAGAAAAAAATGAAAAAAACTTTTATAAAAATAAATAATAGAAAAAAAAGAAAAAGAGAGGAATAAATTTATTCCAATTCAACTATTTCAATAGTGAACTTAGCATCTTCTGCTACATCGATTAAAATAGCATGACCCATTTCAAGCATACCAGGGTTTGCAACTTTGGTTTTTCCTATTTCATCTATAGAGCATGCCTCATGAATATGGCCACAAATGTTTATGTCAGGCTGGAATTCATGAATAGGCTTTTTAACTCCTTGACTGCCTACATGGGATCCATCTGGAATCATGTCTGCTTTAGTGTCATAAGGAGGTGCATGAGTAAGCAAGATAACTACTCTTTCAGCTTCAGTGTTTCCAATGTAGTCATATTCAGCTAAAAGCTCATATACATTGAGATAAATCTTATCGTCATCCACTTCTCCAGGAGTGTTGAAAGGAGTAGGGTTAGAACCTCCATAACCCATAATAATTACGTTTTCATATGCTACCATTTGATTGTGTAAGCATAATGCAGGTCTTTCATCAGGACCGCTTTCCTTAATTGCATTGCAGATTCCTGCAGGGTCACAGTTTCCTGGAATTGCAAATACATCAACGTCACATTCTTCAACCAATTCATCAATGAATGGCTTTACAAAACTTAATGGTTCAAAGTCTGTAATGCAAAAATCAGTAATATCTCCAGCAATCAATACTAAGGAAATATCTTCTTTTTTTAAGTAATTAATTAATTTTTCACTTTTTTTACCGTGTACGTCACTAATTGCTAAAATTTTCATGATAACGACCTACAAATTTTTTTAATTCAATAATGTTTTTATTAAAAATACGCACTAAAAACTAAAATTATCAAGGATAATTATGATGCCTAAGATAAGCTAAACTATGATATTCTAAAAGCATAAAAATAAAGAAAATAGAAGAATAGCTTAATGTTTATTCTTCCTTTGTGTTTATTCAGAGAAGAACGGTGCCATCTCTTTTAGAGCTGATTGGATTTTAGGCTTTTCACCATACAATGCAATTGTCAAATCAGAATCAAATTCTATTATAAGACCGTAATATTCAGCTATCTCTTGCACCCTATCTTCTGCAATTGGATTTCTTAATGTAATTTTTGCATAGGAAAATCCTGGAGGAGCATTCAATATGAATTTTGATTGGGTATCTGAAATCTTATAGATTTCCTCCCCTTTATTCGCTCTTTGGAGTTTATCTAACCATTCTTCATAGAAAGACTCATCATAAGCTTCCGCTAATGACAATAGGATTCCTTGAATCTCGTTTAAGGACATATCTGCTTTAGCCATCTCATTGATCATATCTGGATGAGAAGGGTCTTTCTTATAAAAACCGATTTGAGATTTGACTAATCCTAAATCCTTATTGATTTCACTTGGAATTGGAATTCCTTTCTTGTGCAATTCAGTAGAAAGGTTAGCAATAACCAACCAAGATTGTTCTATAGGCAAAGTACTCATAAATGTCCTTCCAATATTTTTAAGGTAGTAACATTAACTTTTGCATCTGCTTCCCTTAATTCTCTTTTGATTTCATTGAGATTGTTGTATCTGTCTAAAAAGAGAACGTGATGACTACCAGTACCGGTAATATCTAAAATAGCGATTTCGTCTTGATCTTTAATTTCATCTCTGCCTTCAATAGCAGCTTTGAATTGTACATAAGGACCATATTCTTCAGGAAGGTCTTTGAATCTAAATATTCCACCTAATATTGCAATAAACATATTATTTCTCCTATATAATTAAATAAAACTTAAAACCAGCAAACCAGAATATCCAGCAAACTAGTTTAATCAATATCCAAACCAATATAAATTTTATATAATATCAATTATATGATTATATCTTTAATTTAATATTAATATAGTTTATTATTATACAAATAATTTTTATATACCTGAATAATTTAATTTCTTTAAATTTGTTAAATAATATACAAATTATTCTATATTATATTAATAATTATAAATTTATTTTTAAAGTATAAAAACATTTGTTAATATTGAAATGAAATTTTTTATTAAATGTTTAAAAGCATTAGGAACTAATCAGACAAGATAACATAATGTCAATCCATTTATAAAATCCATAAAACAATTATTTTCTAAAAAAAATTAAAAATAATGATATAAATAATTTAAATTAAGGATATTTGAATTAAAAATTAAAAACCAAGATTCACAGGAGATAGAAAATGGAACAAAATAATGTAATTTATGAATTTAATGCATTAACCGGAGACAATTCTATCCTTTATGATAGACTTAAAATAAGTATCCATAATGCTAATCAAATTGACATAATTGTTTCATTCCTTATGGAATCTGGAGTTAAACTTATTATTGAAGATTTAAAACTTGCTATGAAAAAAGGAGTTAAAATACGTATTTTAACTGGTAATTATTTAAATATAACACAACCACATGCACTTTATTTATTACGTAAGGAATTAGGGGATAAAATTGATTTGAGATTTTACAATGTACCTAATAAAAGTTTCCATCCAAAAGCTTACATTTTCCATAATAAGGAAGATAGTGAAATTTACATAGGATCCTCTAATTTATCCAAAGGAGCATTGACTGATTCTATAGAATGGAATTATCATTTTAAAAAATCAGACAATGAAAAAGATTTTGACCACTTCTTCAATAATTTTGAAGATCTTTTTTATAATTTTGCAATCGAGGTCAATGACAATATTTTAAGAGAATATTCAAAGTCCTGGAAAAAACCAAAATTTACTAAACAAACTCTTAAAAATGAAGATGAAGAACCGAAAGAAGTTGATGAAACATCCCCAATAGAAACTTTTGAACCTAGAGGAGCACAAATAGAAGCATTATATGCTTTAGACCGGTGTCGTGAAGAAGGATTTGACAAAGGTCTGGTTGTAGCCGCCACAGGAATAGGAAAGACATATTTAGCTGCTTTCGACTGTAAAAATTATGATAAAGTTTTATTTGTAGCACATAGAGAAGAAATCATAAAACAATCTGCTGAAAGTTTTAAAAATGTATATCCTGATAAACAAATAGGATTCTTCTATAATAAATATAAAGACACTGATGCTGATTTCATTTTTGCACTTGTGCAAACATTAGGGAAAGAAACCTATCTTAATGAAAACTATTTTGATAAGGATTACTTTGATTATATTATCATAGATGAATTCCATCATGCTGTTGCTAATAATTATAAAAAAATTATAGGCTATTTTAAGCCTAAATTTTTATTAGGACTTACAGCAACACCTGACCGTTTAGATAATAAAGATGTGTTTGCATTATGTGATTACAATAATGTTTACGAAGTTAGATTAAAAGAAGCCATAGCTAAAGGTTGGCTGGTTCCATTCAGATACTATGGAATCTTTGATGATACAATAGATTATTCAACAGTTAATATGCGAAACGGCAGATATGATGAGAAAGATTTGGAAGAAAAACTAATGATCCATCATCGTGCAGAGTTAATCTATAGACATTATATGAAATATCCATCAAAATCTGCTATGGGTTTCTGTTCATCTAGAAACCATGCAGAGTATATGGCGAATTATTTTAATGAACAGGGAATCCATTCTGTAGCAGTATACAGTGGAGAACAAGGAGAAAATACTGGAGAACGTGATGAAGCATTAAGAAAATTAAAAAATGGAGAATTGAGAGTAATTTTCTCAGTTGATATGTTTAACGAAGGTTTGGATGTTCCTTCAATTGATACTGTGCTTTTTTTAAGACCAACACAATCCCCAACAATATTCCTGCAACAATTAGGTAGAGGTTTGCGTAAATATGAAAATAAGAAATATTTAACAATTTTAGATTTTATTGGAAATTATAAAAAAGCGAATTTAGTTCCATTCTTACTAAGTGAACAAAACTATGATAAAAAAACATTATTAAATGAGACAGTTTTAGAATTTGAGTATCCTGACGATTGTTATATTGATTTTGATTTTCAATTAATTGATTTATTTAAAGAACAAGCCGAGAAAGAATTGAAAGTTAAAGATAGGATAAAAATAGAATATGAAACTGTGAAAGCGGATTTAGAACATCGCCCAACTCGTGTTGAATTATTCTTGGGTATGGATGATATTATCATAAATGCTATGAAAAGAAATAGCCAACTTAATTTATTTAGAGATTATCTAAGCTTTTTAGATAAAAATAACGAATTAAATGAGGAAGAGAAAAAATTTATCAATACTCCTGCTCATGAATTCTTAAAAACTATCGAAACTACCAGCATGACCAAATCCTATAAAATGCCAATTTTAAAAGCATTTTATAATAATGGAAATATAAAGATGAACATTACAGATGATGATGTTTATGAAAATATGAAAGAGTTTTATAATTATGGAACTAATGGAGCAGATATGCTAAAAGATAAAAGTTCAAGAGATTACAAAAATTGGGATAGAAATGATTACTTATCCTTAGCTAAAAGAAATCCTATTAAATTTCTTGAAAAATCAAGCAATGGATTATTTGTTTTTAAAAAGGATTATGCATTATCCTTAAATGACAACTTAGAAAAATATATCCATTTAGATAGTTTTAAAGAACATTTTAAAGACATAATTGAATATAAAACCATGTATTATTATAAAAATAAATTTGAAAAAAATGAATAATGTATTAATTAATTAAATGAAGGTATAAAATGACTAATAATTTCTATGATTTGAATGCAAAAGAATTTTTTGAAAATACTGTTAATGTAGATATGAGTCCACATTATAATGAATTTTTAAAGTTGATTCCCGAAAAAGGACATATTTTAGATGCAGGATGCGGATCTGGTAGAGATACATTGATGTTTAAATCATTTGGCTATGAGGTAACTTCAATGGATGGCTCCGAAGAAATGTGTAAATTAGCTAGTGAATATACTAAGCAAGAAGTTTTATGTTTGCAATTTCAAGAAATAGAATTTGACCCAATATTTGATGGAATTTGGGCATTAGCATCATTATTGCATGTGCCAAGCAATGAGATTAAAATGGTTTTAAATAAGTTAAAAAACTCACTAAAAAGCAATGGTGCAATGTATGCATCCTTTAAATATGGGGATTTCGAAGGAGAGCGTAATGGAAGATATTTCAATGATTTTACTGAAGATAGTGCTATAAGGTTATTTAGTGAAATAGGATTTGAAATAAATAAGACTTGGATCAGTAATGATGCAAGAAAAGGAAGGGAAGATGAAAAATGGGTTAATATATTAGTTACAAAACCTTGATTATATTAAACATCACCACAATATAATATTTGAACAAGATAATGGAAAAAAAGGTTTCTTATAAAAGTTTGTAAATTTACGAACTAAAAAAAATGATTTAAAAAAAAAAGAAAAAGAAAAGTAGGATAACCTACTTATTCAATTTTTTCTAAAACAGGAGCTGCGTCGATTAATTGTGCGTCGAAAGTTAATTCGTCAGCAGATAATCCCATAGCTAATCCGTATAATTGAGCTAAGTGCATTACTGGGAATGCGAATTCAGTTCCGTATTTAGCGTTTACTTCAGTTTGACCTACATCGAATTGTAAGTGACAGAATGGACAAACTTCTACGATAGCGTCTACACCAGCTTCAGCCATAGCGTCGAGTTTTTCTTTGGTGTAACTTAAAGTTACATCGATATCTCTAGCTCTTAAACCTCCACCTGCACCACAGCACATCATTTTGTTTTTGTAAGGTACAGATTTAGCACCAGTGATTTCAACTAATTCATCTAAGATAGTTGGGTTTTCTGCGGATTCTTCAATTCCTACTTCAGCGGTAGGTTTTAAGAAGTGGCATCCGTAGTGTACTGCTACATTAATACCTAATTCTTTGGTGAACATTTCAGATAATTTGTCAAGACCTACGTCGTTGTATAAAATTTCTGCAAAGTGTCTTACTTTAGTTTCACCTTTGTATTGTTTGTCAGTGGTTTCAGCTAAGATAGCGTTAATTTCGTCTTTTTTAGCTGGGTTTTCTTTTAATAAGTGGTCACATTCACGTAAGGAACCGAAACATCCGTTACATTCGGTCATGATGTCTGCACCCATTTCTTCTGCAATAGCGAGGTTACGTGCTGCAATAGCTGCCCAGGTGGTTTGGTCAAAGGATCCGAATACACCAGGTGCAGGACAACAGGAAGCTCCTTCCATGTCTTTTAATTCAATGTCTAATTTATCGAATAAGATTCTGGTTGCTTTTTCGATACCAGGATAACGGTTGTTCATAATACAACCTAAGAAATATGCAATCTCCATAATAATAACTCCTTCAATATGTTTATTCTAATTCTCCAGTTTCCATGTTGAAACCGATTAATTTATCAAATTCACATGCTGCACAGATTTTTTGTACTTCATCTAAAGCGTCAGGGTAAGAATGTACTGTTGGAGGTAATTCGTCAAGTCCAATAGCTTTTCTTAAATCTTTGGTTTTGTCGTTGATTGGTACACCGTGACCAAATTTGATTACGTAAGATCCGGTTGCTTTGTGTGCGTCTGCCATGTATCCAGCTTTAGCTGCTTCGTTACGTGCCATTTTGATGATGTCTACGATTTTTACACTTCTAGGACATCTTTCTTGGCAGGTGTAACAAGTGGTACACATCCATAATGCAGGGTCAGATACTACTTCTTCTCTGAGTCCTAATAAACATTTTCTTACAATTTGTCTTACTCTGTAAGGAGTTCTTCTACCAGAAGGACATCCTCCACCACAGGTACCGCATTGGAAACAGTGGTCTACAGTTTCAATTCCAACATCAACGAATTTTTGAGTAAATTCTTTATCAATATCATCCATTGAATATATATCATTTTCTTTTAATAAAGTCATATTATCGCTCTCTTCATTTTCTTCTGAAGC
>NZ_CACXNW010000015.1 GCF_902769175.1 uncultured Methanobrevibacter sp. | reverse complement strand
ATTCAGAAAAGGTAGTGGCTCTATTGTAAGAGTAGCTTTACATCAATTAGAAGATGCAGGTTACGTAGAAAAAGTCGATGCTGGAAGAATTATTACTCCGCAAGGTAGATCTTTCTTAGATAATACTTCTGCTGAATTAATTAAAGATATTCCAGAACTTTCAAAATATTAGGTAAAATTTTTTAATGGAATTGATCATGGAATATTTTATGATTATTTATGATTGATTCAATGAAAATAATTTAAATTTATGGGGATTATATCATGAGTGAACTTGATGAAATACGCAAAAGACGTATGGCTGAATTACAACAACAAGCAGCTATGAATGCTGACCAACAGCAATTGGCTCAGCAACAATTGGCTCAGCAACAAATGGCTCAACAGCAACAAGCAGAAATGGAAGCTCAATTAAAGCAAGCTATGAAGCAAATCTTGACTCCAGAAGCTCGTGGAAGATTGGATAATCTCAGATTAACCAAGCCTGAACTCGTTCAAAATATTGAGATTCAATTGCTCCAATCAGCTCAAGCAGGTTCTCTTAGAGGAAAAGTTACTGATGAACAACTTAAGGTATTGCTTAAAAATCTCATGGGTCAAAAGAGGGAAATCAACATTACAAGAAGATAATTGATTTTTGATTTTTGATTTCATTATAATCGGATTATAGGTTTTTAAGTTATTGACAATTATCAAGTTTTGATAAAATGAAAGCTTGTGTTCTTTATAGTGGTGGCAAAGACAGTTCCTTAATGGGAATCATTCTTGACCAATTAGGTTTTGATGTTGAACTTGTTACTGCTAACTTTGGTGTATACGATTCATTTCATCCAGCAGCAAATTCTGCCAAGTCCATTGGCTTGAAGCATAGGGTTTTGAATTTGGACATTTCCATTTTGGAAAAGGCTGTTGATATGATTATGGAAGATGGATTTCCTAACGATGGAATAAAATATCTCCATGAAGCTGTTGTTGAAGAGGTTGCAAATCATTACGATCTTGTTGCAGATGGAACAAGAAGAGATGATAAGACTCCTAAACTCAATAGAAATCAAATCAGGAGTTTAGAAGACAGAAAAGATATTCAATACATGAACTTGGACAGTTTTGGCTATAAGACCATCAAGTATCTTGTTGGCAATCTTTTTGAATTGAAGCATGAAAAGAGCAATAAAGATACAAGCTCTGATTATGAAGTTGAAATTCGTTGTTTAATTGATGAAAAGGGAGGAAACTCTTCTGAGATTTTCCCAGAACATTATCAAACCAATGTAATTGGATTAAAGAAGAATAATTAAACAACTTCCATCAAGCAATCACATAAATTAAATGAATTATTTTTCAAATATCAACTAGACATTGGAGAAGAAATGATCTTAAAATATAGGGGTGTTTAATATGGCAGAAGAATTAGAAAGAACTTATGTTATTCCACTTAGAAAAGTTAAAAACGTAAAAAGAACTATTAGAGCTCCTAGAGCTATCAGAGAAGTTCAAAACTTTTTAATGAAACATATGAAAGCTGAAGAAGTTAAACTTGACGCTTCTATTAACGAATTTATTTGGGAAAGAGGAATTCAAAAAATTCCATCCAAAGTAAAAGTAAACGCTGTAAAAGATGAGGAAGGTATTGTTAAAGCAACTTTAGCTGAAAACTAATTTGATTCCACTATATTTAATCATCTTTTTCAATCTATTTAATAAAATTTAGAAGGAATAAAAATGCTTAAAAGAGTAAATTTAACTGGAAATCCTAATTTAGGAGTTTACATATCCGTTAATGATGAAGTAGCTATTGTTCCTTTTAATCTTCCAACTGAAATGGAACCTGTAATGAAAGAGGCACTTGAAGTGGACATTATCAGAACATCCATTGCAGGATGCAATTTAAACGGTGTTTTATCTGCTGGAAATTCCAATGGTTTCGTTGTTTCCCCACATGCTACTGATAGGGAAATAGAAACATTAGAGGATGCAGGACTTAATGTCGCAAGGCTTCCTGGAAAATATACTGCAGTGGGAAACATTCTTGCAGTAAATGATCATGGTGCTATGGCAGGTCCAAACATTAAGGAAGAAACCATTAAAGTCATTGAAGATACTTTAAAGGTTCCTGTTGAGATTTATCAATTTGCTGAATCTAAAATCGTAGGTTCTGCAAGCATAGTTACAAACCAAGGTGCTCTTTTACATAGGGATACCTTATCTGATGAACTTGAACATGTTGAAGAGTTCTTTAAAGTAGATGCCAATATTGGAACTGTATGCAAAGGAATGCCTCTTGTAGGTGCATGCGGCATTGCTAACTCTAACGGTGTTATGGTTGGCGAGCACACTACAGGTCCTGAAATGGCTAGAATTGAAGAGGCTTTAGGCTTCTTGGGTTTCGGTGATTTTTAATTCATCATTGTTTAGGATATGTTGTTTAATTGATTTATTATCATTTAATTGCAATTAATTTAAGTTATTAATAATTGGTTATAAGTTATTGGATTAATAAATTAATTATTATAGTTTGATTATAGATAATTGAAGCTAATCAAAATTGTTTAATGATTGCATATTTGATTACTCTATAACATGGATGATTAATTATAGTATTATAGGGAAGGATTCTTATGATGACAAAAATTTATAGAATTAAAGGTAGCTTCGTAATGGGTAGTGAAACACAAGTTTTCACTAAAGAATTCAAAGCAATCAAAGAAGAAGATATTTATGAAAAACTTTATTCCATTTTCGGAAGTAAACATGGAATAAAAAGAAATCAAATTAAAGTTGATTCCATTGAAGAAATTACTGAGGATGAAGTATTAGATCCTGTAGTAAAAGCAATTCTCTAAATTGCTTAAAATAATCTTAGGGTGTTAAAATGGAAGACCAGCAAAAATTACAACAAATTTTAGCACAGCTTGAAGTATACAAACAACAAACTGAATTATACCAAACTCAAATTGATGCAGTTCAAGCTTCCCTTGCTGAAATTAAAATTTTAGAATCTACATTAGATGATATGAGTGGTAAAGATACCATTGAGACTTTAGTACCTCTTGGTGCTGGCTCCTTCATTAATGCAGAGATTAAAAATGAAGACAAAGTTATTATGAGTCTTGGTTCTGGTGTAGCAGTTTCCAAAACTTTTGAAGAAGCAAAAGCAACTACTGCTGAACAGAAAAAAGAGCTTGAAAACACTTTAGACAAATTATTTGAGGATTTACAGCAAATCACCAATATTGTTGCTCAGCTTTCTCCTCAAGCTGAACAGTTAATGCAAAAGCTTCAAGCTCAAGGAATGGCATAATTCAACTTTTAAAAAAGTTTGATTAAAATATTTTCACCAAGCTTCACAGATTTTAGTCTGTAGAATCTTGGTTCAAATCTTTTTTTAAAGACTTGTGATAATGGTTTTTTATCTTTTTCTTTTTTTTATTTTAAATTATCTTTTTTTAATTTTTATTTTAAATTTTTATTTAACGTGTCTTGTTTTTATTTTTATTTTAACTAGTCTTTTTTTAATTTTTATTTTAAATTTTTTATTTTTACTTTTTGCTATTTTTGAACTTTTATTTTATTTCATTTTATTTCCATAGTATTTTTATACTATTTTTCACATTATTTTTTCATATCCTTTTTTAAATTTTCATGAAAAGACATAATATTTCACTTAAAAAATAAGTAAGTTTATTAATTTTTAAAGATATAATTATATAATGATAAAAATATTTATTAAATATTTGATATTGTTTAAGAAATTTTAAAAATAATACTTATTATTAGGCAGGGATAAACTTGTTTGATTCATTAAAGAAAAAATTTGCTGAAGCAAGTGGTAAATTAAGGAATAAAGTCGAAGATGAGGCTAAAGAAGAGAATAATGTAGAATTAATCGAAGAATCTACAGAAGAAACTTTTGATGAAATCGAAGAGCCTCAAGAAGAAGTAGAAGAAGACTCTGAAGAGGAAGTTTCAGAAGAAGAAGTGGAGGAAGCTCCAGAAGAATCTCCAGAAGAAGTTCCGGAAGAATCTCCAGAAGAAGAAGTAGAAGAGGAAGCAGCAGAAGATTCTGACGATTTTGGTGATGAAGATGAAATTTCAGATGAGGAATTGGATGCAATGTTAGATGCTTCTTTAGAGGAGGATTCTGATAAGGAAGATCCTAAAGAGGATAAAAAAGACAAGTCTGGAGGGTTCTTTTCATTCTTCAGAAGAGATAAAAAAGATGACTCTAAAGAGGAAACTTCTGAAGAAGAGGAAGAAAAAGCTCCAGAAGAAGCTCCAAAAGATGAAACTCCTGAGGAATCAGTAGAAGAGCCTTCAGATGAAAAAGAACCGGAAGAGGAAGTTTCAGAAGAAGAAGTTTCAGAAGAGGCAGAAGAAGAAACTCAAGAAGACTCTGAAGAGGAATCTAAAAAATCCAAACTTGATTTCTTTAGACGAAAGAAGAAAGATGATTCTGAAGAGAAATCTGGTGAAGATAAAAAGGAAAAATCAGGTGGATTCTTATCATTCATTAAAGAAAAGTCAATTTCCGAAGATGATGTTGAAGACATTTTATTTGAATTGGAATTAGGTCTTTTGGAAGCAGATGTTGCAATGGATGTTTCAAGTGTTGTTGTAGAATCTGTTAAAAACGATTTGGTTGGTCAAAAGATCAAAAGAAGTAGTGATATTGAAGAATACACTTATGATGCACTTAAGAAAGCAGTGTACAACATCATCAATATTGAAGGAAAATCAATGACTGGAATGCTTGAAGAGAAAGTTGCTCAAGGAGAGCCTCTTGTAGTAATGCTTGTAGGTATCAATGGTACCGGTAAAACCACTACAATTGGTAAGCTATCTAATTACTACATTAAAAAAGGTTACACTCCAGTTATAGCTGCATCTGATACATTTAGGGCAGGAGCTATTGAACAAGTTGAATATCATGCAAACAACCTTGATGTTAAATTAATCAAGCATGAAAAAGGATCTGACCCTGCTGCTGTAGCATTTGATGCTGTTCAACATGCTAAAGCTAAAGGCAAAGAGCTTGTTTTAATAGACACTGCAGGAAGGATGCAAACCAACACTAACTTGATGGATGAAATGAAAAAGATTCGTAGGGTTTCCAAACCTGATTTGGTTGTATTCGTTGGTGATTCATTAACTGGTAATGATGCAACAGAACAGGCAAGAAAATTCAATGAAGCTATTGAATTGGATGGTGTCATACTCACTAAGGCAGATGCCGATTCAAAAGGTGGTGCTACACTTTCCATTGGTTATGTAATTCAAAAACCAATTCTTTTCTTAGGTATGGGACAATCCTATGATGATATTAAGGAATATGATGCTGACTGGATGTTAGACCAAATATTCTCTTAATCAACCACCAAACTTTTACTCGCCTACGGCCAAACTTTTACTCGCCTTCGGCTCGCAAAAGTTTGATCAAAAATATTTTAAATCTTTAAGAGTAATTCTCTTAAGATTTTTTATTTTTTTAATATTTAATTTATTTTTTTTATTTTTTTAATATTGATTTATCTTTTCTATTTTTTATTGTATAATCTTATTTTTTTCTAATTATTTCATATTTTACTTTATTTTATTGTTTATTTTATTTTTAGTCGATTAATAAGCCATAACTGATTTTTTTTATAATAATAAAATATTTGATTATATTTAAAGATTTATAAAGCAAAATTTAGAGAATTATAAAGTAAATTTTATATATTTATTTTATAAATATATAATAGTATTACTAGGTTAATAATTAATTTAATAAATTTTATATTCATTTTATTAATTATTAATTAATCTTAGGTTGAGATTAAACGATTTTTTATCCAAATAATTTATCTAATCGTTTAATGAGTTTATTTTAATTTTTTTTTTTTTATAAATGGTGTGATTATGGAAATGAATAGAAATTTAAAAATAGGATTGATAGTGGCTATTTCTGTAATAGTCCTTTTTGTATTATCCTTGCTAATTACAAGTGCACCAAATAGTAAAGACAATGCAGTTCGTTTCGGAGTATTAACTCTCTTGCCACCTCTTGTTGCTATTGCTTTAGCATTCATTACCAAAGAAACTATATTATCTTTGTTTATTGGGGTATTCGTTGGAGAATTTATGATTTCTGTTAACGACTTAAACATTGTAAACTCTGCTATCAATGCATTTTTAGCAATGGATTCTCAAATCATCAGCAGTATGGCTGATCCATGGAATGCAGGTATTATCCTTCAATGTTTGCTTATCGGAGGTATTATCCAACTGATAACTAAAATGGGTGGTGCAAAGGCATTGGCAGATGAATTTGCTAAACGTGCTGACACTCCTAGGAAAGCTCAGCTCTTTACTGAACTTTTAGGATTATGTGTGTTCTTTGACGATTACGCTAACTCTTTAATTGTAGGTCCTATCATGAGACCTGTTATGGACAAACTTCATGTATCAAGAGAAAAATTAGCATTTGTAGTAGACGCAACTGCTGCTCCTGTAGCAGGTATTGCTATTATTTCCACTTGGATTGGTTTAGAACTCAGTTTAATCATTCAAGGTTTCCACTCTATTGGAATGAATGTTAGTGGATTCGGAATATTTTTACAAACCATTCCATTTAGGTTCTATAACATTTTGATTTTGATTTTCATTGTTATCTCTGCAATCACTTACTATGAATTTGGACCAATGAAAGAAGCAGAGAAAAAAGCTCGTGCAAGAAAAGAAGATGAGCCGGTTGAATCTCTTGAAGCAACCAGCTTTGATGATGTTAAACCAGTTGAAGGAATTAAATTATCCGTTTGGAATGCAATTATCCCTATTGGAGTATTGATTATCGGTGCTCTTATTGCATTCTACTGGAGCGGATACACCACTATTTTAGGTGGGGAAGACAAAGCTTTAATCACCTTAATGCATACTTCTCCATTGTCATTCAATGGTATATTTGAAGCATTATCTGCTTCCGATGCATCTGTTGCATTGTTCCAAGCAGCATTGCTTGCTTCCATTGTAGCTATTGTCATGGCAGTTCTACAAAAGATCATGACTATTGAAGAAGCTATTGCTGAATGGGTAGGCGGTATGAAAACTATCGTTATCACTGGTGTAATCCTATTGCTCGCTTGGTCATTAGGTGGAGTTATTGGTGACTTAGGTACTGCTGATTACTTGGTAGGTATTCTGGCAGGTTCAATACCAGTATTCATCTTGCCAACATTGATCTTTGTTTTAGGTGCTTTGATTTCCTTTGCAACAGGTACCTCCTATGGTACAATGAGTATTTTAATGCCATTAACAATTCCTCTTGCTTGGGCAGTAAACCCTGAAATGGGCTTTGTAATCGTTTGTACAAGTGGTGTATTGACTGGTGCTATCTTTGGTGACCACTGTTCACCAATTTCAGATACCACAATCCTGTCCTCTATGGGTACAAGCTGTAACCACATTGCACACGTAAGTACTCAGATATACTATGCAATGTTTGTTGCAATCATTGCTATTGTATTCGGTTACATTCCAGCAGGATTCGGTATTCAATGGTACATCTCAATCCCTATAGCTATTGTAGTGATGTACATCGGATTAAGAGTAATTGGTGAAAAAGTGCCTTTTGAAGAGGCAGCTTAAATTTAGCAAATAAGTTGAAAAGTTAAATAATGCTTGAATAGTCAAAATCTATTTAAGCCTTTTTTCTTTTTTTATTTTATTTTTTTAGATAATCTTATGATTCTTTAATTAACTTTTATCTACTAGTTTAAAGTAATATATTCTTAACTTAGTTATTATTTTAGTGCAATATAGTTTAAGGTAATATGTTCTTTATTTAGTTATTATTTTAGTGTGATTTAGTTTAAGGTAATATGTTCTTTTAGTTTAAGGTAATATGTTCTTTATTTAGTTATTATTTTAGTGTGATTTAGTTTAAGGTAATATGTTCTTTATTTAGTTATTATTTTAGTGTGATTTTATGGCGTCTAGTGAAAAGTCTAAGTGGGATAGCAATATTGCATTTATTTTGGCAATGATAGGTTCTGCTGTTGGTTTAGGTAATATTTGGCGTTTTCCAAATGTTCTTTATTCCAATGGTGGAGGATCATTTATGATTCCTTATATAATTTCAATATTTTTCTTGGGAATCTCCTTTGTTCTTGTGGAATATGCGGTTGGCTTTAAATTTAAAACATCTTTATCTAAGATATTCTACAGCATTAAACCTAGTTTGGAAGCAGTAGCATGGTTCATTATATTTGTTGTATTCTTGATTACAACCTATTATGTTTGTGTAGTAGGTTGGGATTTAATATACCTTGTCTTAAGTTTCTTCCAAGGCTGGGGTGCAAATCCTGATGTATTCTTCACTACAAGTGTTTTGAATGCATCTGATTCTCTTTCAGGTATTTTTACCATTGTTCCATGGGTTTTTGTATCTGTCTTTGTTATTTGGCTCATTGCTTGGTTTATCGGTCAAAAGGATTTGAATGCAGGTATAGGTAAAGTAAGTAAAATTCTATTGCCTGTATTGTTTATAATCGTTTTGGTCATTGTAGCATTTTCAGTGACTTTGCCAGGTGCTTCAATAGGCTATACTCAAATATTCACTCCTGATTGGTCTGCATTGACTGATTTGAATGTGTGGCTTGCTGCATTTGGTCAGATTGTATTCTCACTCAGTTTAGGTATGTCAATTGCTCTTACATATGCAAGCTATCTTCCTGATACCTCTAAATTAACTGATAATGCATTGGTTGTAGCATTTTCCAATTCTGGATTTGAAGTCTTCAATGCAATTGGAATCTTCTCCATTTTAGGTTTCATGACTTTCACCAGTGGCATTCCATTTAATCAATTGGTAACTGAAGGAACCGGTTTAGCATTTGTTGTTTTCCCAAATGTATTTAATGTTATGCATCCTTGGTCCTATATTATTGGGCCATTGTTTTTCTTGTGTATTTTCTTTGCAGGAATTACCTCTGTAATGGCTTTATCAGAAGTGGTTTCCTTTGCTATTCATGAAAAATTCGGATTTTCAAGAAAGAAATCTGCAACTTTAGTGTGCATTGTAGGATTTTGCATATCTACAATATTTGCAACTTCTGCAGGAAGTTATCTTTTAGGAATCTTTGATGCATTCTTAAACAATTTCGCATTGCTCTTTGGAGTTTTGCTTGAATGCATAATCTTTGGTTGGTTATACAACTTTGACAAGCTTGTTGAAGTCTTGAATAATAATTCAAGAATTCAAATGGATCCTTTCTGGAAAATCATTATCAAATACATTTTGCCGGTATGTATTTTATGTTTATGGGTTCAAGGAGTTTACACCACAATGATGGATGCAGATTTCACTAGTCGGTTGGTTATGCTTTGCTTGTCTATCATTATTTTTATAGTCCCTATTATATTTGCTAAATTGCCGGCTAAAAACAAGGATTACTACAAGCCTATTGAGACAGAATAACTCCCATATTGCGACCAAACTTTCACTCGCCTTCTCACGTGTAAAAGTTTGATCAAAATATTTCCAAACTTTTAGAAAAAGTTTGATTAAAATATTTTCATTAGTTAGGAGTATTTTCTCTTAACTTTTCTTTTTTGTTTCTATTTTTTTAATTTCTAATTTTAATTCCTATTAATTCCTATTTTAATCTTTAATTTTTATCCTTGATTTTAACCCTAAATTTACTGAAATAAGAAACTTTTTTAAATAATTAAAACTTTAATATATAATATAATAACTATAAGAATTTAATTAACACCTTATTATGAGATGTTTTAAGAATATTCGATAAAATTTAATATTGATAATATAGGGGATGAAATTATGGAAAACAGATGGGATAATTCAACTGGCTTTTTAATAGCTATGATAGGGGCTATCATTGGATTGTCTGGTATTTGGAAATTTTCTTATCTTATGTATGAAAATGGTGGAGGAACATTTATAATACCGTATATTTTAGCTATTGTAATCATGGCTATTCCTATTTTGGCATTAGAGTTTGGAATAGGTTTTAGATTCAAGTCAAGTCTGCCTAAGGTATTTTATAATATCAAATCTGAGTTTGAGATTATAGCTTGGTTTATAATGGTGCTGATTTTCATAGTCTTAATCTATTATACCTGCATAATGTCTTGGGACCTTATCTATGTTATCCTTAGTTTATTTAAGGGATGGGGTAGCAATCCTAGTGTTTTCTTTACAACCACCCTATTGCACAGCACATCTAATCCATATGGTCTTACTTATCTTGTGGTTCCTATAGGTGTTGCATTGGTATTGATATGGGGCTTTATTTATTTCATGTCTCGAAAGGAAATCAACAAGGGAATATTGAATGTCAGCAAAGTATCACTATTGCTGTCATTTGTCTTGCTTTTAGGCATACTTATATTTTCCCTTCAGCTTCCTGGGTCCCGTACTGGAATAATGGCATTATTCAATCCTGATTGGTCAGTGCTCTTGAATGTAAATGTTTGGCTAGCTGCATTTGGACAGCTTGTATTCTCCTATGGATTAGGCTATGCAATTGCAAGCATATATTCCTCTTATTTGCCGGAAAATGCTAAATTAATTGACAATGCATGGATAATTGTTTTAGTGAGTTTGGTATTTGAAGTATTGGTTTCAGTTCTTTTGTTTTCCCTTATGGGTTATATGGCATTAGGCAGAAACATTCCTATCACCAGCTTAGTCAGTGATGGATTTTCAATAATCTTCGTTGTTTTCCCAAATGTTTTCAATATAATGGATCCATGGGTTTATATGGTTGCTCCAGCATTCTTCTTGCTTTTATTGGTTGGAAGCTTAAGCACAATTTTAGCTTTGATTGAACCTTTATCCAATGCAATAAGCGAAAAATTCGGATGGACTAGAGATAGAGCTGTAAGACAGCTTGTTTTAGTAGGATTGTTCCTTTCATTCATTTTTGCAACAGGTATGGGAGAGTATCTCTTGAGAATAACTGACTCATTCATAACTCAATTTGCAATTATTTTAGGAGTTCTTTTGGAACTTATTGTTTTGGGATGGGTCTTTGACATAGAAGAGATTTGTTATGTCTTGAATGAAAACTCACATATTCATGTGGATAAGTCTTGGATAATAACAATCAAGTTTATACTTCCAATCATATTGGCTATCATTTGGATTGTAGGTGTCTATAATCTAATTCTTGCTGGAGATAGGCAAAGCTTGCTTGTCCAGTCAATCATAGCTTCCATCTTTGTAATTGTTCCTTTAGCATTGACTCTTATTCCATTTGATGAGGATTATTCTCTTGACTTAAGCAGCAATGGCGGTGGAGTAAATTACTTTAAGGAAAAGGAATATGTTGAAAAGACCATTGATGATTATGCAGAGGAAGAAGGCAATAAGCTTCTCTTCAATAAGGATGGGTCTTTTGTCAATCTATATACCTACTTTAAGAACAGGTCTAAAAGGGTTAAGGAAGAAAGCAATGAAGAGGGTTCTGATGAGGAACCTAAATCCAAATCTGGCTTATGCAGATTTGCCAGTTCCAAATCCAAATCAGGCAAGAATGTCTTAAGAAATGTGGATATGTCCTCTGATGAGTTTGATTCTCCATATGATGATGATTTCGATGACAAATACAATAGGGATTATGATGATTATATTGAAGAAGACTCTAAGTCTGATTCATCTTCACAGAATAAGAAGAAATCCAAATCCTTATTTGATAAGATAAACATGTTCAATAAGGATAAAGAGGATGATAATCCAGATGATGGCTTTGATGATGATATAGAATTTGATGAGGATTTCGGTGAAGGTGATTATATCGCTCCTATCAGAGAAGATGATCAAAAGGCTTCCAAATCAAATCACAAATTCAAAGGTGCTAAGGAAGCAGACATTTTTGATAATTTGGATGAGTATGCTGAAAGTCCTAAGCCAAAGGCTAAACAAAAGTCTAAACCAAAAGCTAAACCAAAGGCTAAAACTAAAAAATCCAAAGCCGAACCAGCTCCTAAAAAGCCTGAAGTGGAAGAGCCTGTTGAAGAAATAGAATATGAAGAATTCAGTGATGATTTCTTTGATGATGGTGTCTTTGGAGATGAAGGATACGAATCCCTTTTAGATGATTATGAAGAGCCTAAGCCAAAGGCCAAAGCTAAAAAGTCTTCCAAATCCAATAAATCCAAATCTTCAAAAAGCCCTAAATCTCTTAAGAGACAAGTGGATGGTGAAGATAAATATTACGATTATGAAGATAAGGGAGCAGATTCAGTTTTTAATTTGGATGAATGACTCACCATTCTGTCCATCAAACTTTTAGAAAAAGTTTGATTAAAAGTCTTTCTGAATTAGGAAAAGTTTGATTAAAACTATTTCCAAACTTTTAGAAAAAGTTTGATTAAAAGTCTTTCTGAATTAGGAAAAATTTGATTAATAGTCTTTGTGAACTTTTAGAAATAGTTTGATTAAAATCTTTTTCTGGAGGTACACTCCTCTTAACTTTTCTTTTTATTTATTCCTTTTTTTTATTAAGATTCTTTATCTTCAAAATTTTATTCATTTTTTTCACAATGCTATATATTTGGCCTTATTTTTCAATTTTTTTTATAATAATATATATAAAGATAAAAACATAACTATAATTAATAGGTGTATAGTATGGATAAAAAAATGGCTGTTTTATTAATTGCTGTATTTTGTTTATTATGTGTAGGTTCATACTTAATATTCGAGCCAGGCAGAAATGTCACTTATCATCAAGTTAATTTAACCAATTCATGTTCTGCTCAGGTTCCAGTAACTGACAAGGTATCTAATTATACAGACAATTTAGATATTCATTATTACTATGATTATGATTATGACCTCAATATTACAAGTTTCAATAATGGATCTCCAGTTACAGCATCACAAGGGCTTCTTAGAATGCAAAATATGAAACAAGAAACTTTAGGTACTGAGAAAAGGACAGACCAAGGTTTCACCTATTATAAAAATAATGAACGGGGAACTTATACGGTTTTCGTTGAAGATGGAAAATCACATAACTACATTTTAATTTCCTCTAAAGATTTGACAATTTTAAATAAGGTTTATAATAGTTTAGAAGCCAGAATACTTGTTGATGAAGATAAACTGCAAGATATGTACTCTGAAAACTATTCTGATAACACATCTCGCTATTATTAGTGATTTTTTTATTTTTTAATAATTATCATTTAGATTCATTTATTTAATAATTTAGATTATTTGATGGTTTATTTAGATTATTTGATGGTTTATTTAGAGTATTTAAGAACTTATTTATTCATTTATTTTAATTTTTATGGGATAATATGGATGCTGCAGAAGTATTGATTAAATTGCTTGAAGAAGATGGTGTAAAATATGTATTTGGACACCCTGGGGAACAGATACTTCCTTTTTATAAGGCTTTAAAGGATTCTTCAATCAAGCATATTCTTACAAGACATGAACAGGGAGCAGCTCATGCTGCAGACGCCTATGCTCGTTCATCAGGAAATTATGGATTGTGCATTTCCACTGCAGGTCCTGGTGCCATGAATTTAGTTATGGGGGTAGCAACTGCATTTAAGGATTCAGTGCCCCTTTTAGTAATCACTGGAGACAATGACTACTCTAAAAAAGATGAGGATATTTTTCAAAACTCTCCAATCAATGGTGTTTTTGAGAATATCACTGTTGCCAGCTTTCATCCATCATCTGGCAAATCCGCTATTTTTGATTTGATTCAATCATTGATCATACTGCATAAAAGACCTAATGGCCCTGTTCACATAAACCTTTCTAAAGATGTTTTACAAGAGGATATTGATTTGGAATTGGAAGGACTTAGCTTAAGTGATGCAGTCAGCTATTTTAATCAAGATATCTTCAGCGATATTGATTGTGATTTGGATTGCTTTAACCGGAAAATTTCCAATCATTCTGATTTTTACGATTTGATTAATGTTTTTAGCCAATATTTTGTTTATCTAAATGGCAAGCTAATTTTTGATGAAGGATTATATGGGAATTCCGATGACTTTACAAAAAATATACTGTGTGATGTAGATACTAATATCAACTTATCTATTGAAAAAATCAAGCTTTCAGAAAAACCATTAATCATTGTAGGAAATGGCATAGTTTGGGGTAAAGCTATCGAAAAATTAAGCACTTTTGTAAGTAAAACATGGGTTCCTATCGCCACAACTTTTCACTCTAAAGGAATCATTAGTGAGTATGATAAATTGAACCTTGGAATTGTAGGGCTTCGAGGAACTTCACTTGCAAATTACGCTTATCAAAATTCCGATTGCATTTTGGTTTTAGGTGCAAGATTGTCTGAAAGGACTGTTGCATCTTGTGACATGGAATCTGTTAGGGATAAGATCATTCATGTGAATATTGATGGGGATTGCCTTAAAGGAGGCATTAATCTTTGCATGGATGGATTTGACTTTTTGGATTTGCTATTGCATGAAATTGAAGATAAGGATTATAGGGAAAAGGAGTTTATCAGGTATTCCGATTGGATCAATGAAATCTATTCTAATTATAAAGGATTGGTGGTTGATGGAATTGAAGAGATTGAAGGTAATTTCAATCCATTGAGACCTCCTTATGCAATAAATAAGATTGTTCATGCATTTAAGGGAGGATATTTCCTATCAGATGCAGGGACACATACCACTTGGACAACATTGCTGTCTGAAAATGATAGGTTTGGAAAGCTTCTGTTTTCTGGAGGATTTGGACCAATGGGTTATGGTCTTCCTGGATCTATTGGAGTAGCTGTTGCACATCCATATGATAATGTGGTTGTCATTTGCGGTGATGGAGATATTCAAATGGTTATTCAGGAGTTGGCTACCATTCGTGAGTATGATTTGAATATAAATGTTTTCATTATAAACAATTCACAATTGGGAATCATTCGTCAATGGGAAGAGACTATCTATGATATGGAAAATTATCAGGTGGATTTGACAAATCCTGATTTTGCAAAATTGGCAAATGATTATGGCATTGATTCCATGAAAGCAGAAACCAAGGAAGATCTTGAAATAGCAATTGAAAGTGCTTTGAATTCAAGCCATGCATTTTTAGTTGATGTGTGTGTATGTGAGGAGAATATTCCATTGCCTAAATAGTGATGGTTTAATTTAAGATATTTTTTTCTAAAAACTCTTTCAATAGTATATTTTTATTTTTTGCAATGAATTTAGTATATTCTTTATCAATTGCTTCAATTTGATAATCAGATTCTATTTTTAGAATATAAGCTATTGGAGTAATATCCATTTGGGATATTGAACTTTTGACATTATGTCTTTTTATTAGTTTTTTTAGCATATCAATTTTAGTTTCAGATGGATTTATATCAATTGAAAGAATATCCACTTTGTAAATAAAGTGTATTTCATTTTCGAATATAGGAATTGCTTCGCTAAATTCATAGAATGTTTCTTTTTTAAGCTTGTTTAATATTTCCAGTCCATCCATTTCAATCACTTGATATTTGTTTTTTTCCTGTTCTTTAAAGTGGATTTTTTGATAATCTCTTCTTTTTTGTGTTTTTTGTCAATTTCCTCTTTTTTAATGTGGATTTTTTGTTAATCTCATAATTTCAGTTATTTTATAACCTCTCTAATCAAATTCCTAATGTTCTCTTTAGTTAGCAGAATTAAGCTATAGAATATTAAAAACAGCAAATTGATTTTCAATTCAATTTTTCCTTCAAAATCAATTATCTCTTCTGTAAATTTAGGTTGAACAGTTAATGATGTTGGCTTTGTGCCATTTACAATAGCACCTATTGACCCTATTAAGCTTGCTATTTTTACAGTAGTTGTTTTATCGCTAAGGCCGATTATAAAGTTTCCTTCGAGTTTTTTAAGGTGAATTGTCTTTAAGAAGTCTCTTAAGAATTTCTTCAGTTCTTCCCTGGAATTCAGCAGCTCTTTTAGGATTGGCTTTATCTCTTCGTATTTTTCAAAAAGGCCTTTATCTTCATCATCCTCTTCATCTTCAGATTCTTCTTCTGCTTTCTTATCTGATTTCTCAATACTTTCTGCTTCTTCTTCTGCTTTCTTATCTGATTTTTCGGTGCTTTCTGCTTCTTCTTTATCAGAGCTTAAATCATCTTCCGAATCTTTAGAATCTGTGCCATCATCTTCATTATCTTCATCGATACAGGTTCCTTTGGCACCTTCTCTTGTAAAAATAGCTATTTTCAGTATAGTTGCTTTTAACTTATATTTAACTATGCCTTTTTCCTTTTCAACAGTTAACAATAATCTTAATCCGTTGTAAAGTATGATACAAAATATGATAATTAAGGCGATTAGTATAATTAAAAAAAGATTTATGTTCATTTTATCGCCTTTTCATATTTTGATTTTTTATTATTTATTCAACATCTAAATTCTTGTTTTGATTATTCTTCAATATCATCTATTGCGTCTTTTGCTTCCTCTTCGATATCCTCTACTGTTTCTTTTGCTTCTTCTTTAATATCGTTTACTGCTTCTTCAGTCTTTTCCCTTATTTCTCCATCTTGAATATCAACATTAGCGAGGTCATCAACATTTATGTATTCATCTTCAGGTGCTCTTGATGGGATGAAGTCCTTAACGATATCAGTTAGGATAAGTCCTAATTCATTTAATGCTTTGTTTCCTTCACTTCCTTTTGCTAGGTTGATGGTTCTTATTCCTTCAGCTCCAGTTGTACCTTTTGTTACAACTACCATTGTGGTAGGTTCTACGCTTATTCCAGCACCAGTTCCAGTAAGTTCCTTGTCATGCTTTTGTTCACCTATTCCAAAACCTACTGCTGCTTTGGATACTGGGATTAATAGTTTATCTTCAGTTTCAATTGGTTCTCCAATGTAATTGTTAATGTGAATCAATTTTCTTAATTCTTCTACAGTAGTTTTAATTGGTGTTTCATCAATCATTTTTTGACTCCTTATCCTTTTTAAATCTTATAATTTTTTCGTAATTTTTATAGTTTTTACATTTTATAAAATACTTGTTTAATTATTAGTTTATAATAAATTATATTTATTTCGATATATGTTATTAGTTTTGATAGTATGTATATTAATCTTTCAAAATTAAATGATAAATTAAAATAATCCTTTAGTTTAGTTTTTAATTTATTAAAATTAGTTAAAATTAGTTTTTATAAAAAATTTTAAAGAAAAAAGAAAAAAGAGAAAAGTTAAAAGCAATTCACTCCCAACTAATGAAAATATTTTGATCAAACTTTTGCGAGCCGAAGGCGAGTAAAAGTTTGGAAATATTGTTTTTCTAAAGGTTTAAACCTAAATAATCTTTAAAAAGATTTTGGTCAAGGTTTTGCGCCCCGAAGGGGCGGAAAAGCTTGGGCTTAGATATAATGGTCAGCAAGAGCTGCTACACCTGCACCTGCATCTTCAACTAAACCTAATCCTTTTAAGGTTAATCCTAATGCAGTGAAAGTAATAGCTAATTCTTTGTAGCTGATTACACCCATGTGTCCAATTCTGATTATGTTTCCTTTAAGATGGTCTTGTCCACCAGCTAATTGGACAAAGTATTTGTCTAACATAGTTCCTCTGATTTGTGCATCGGTTGCTCCTTCTGGCATTTTAACTGCAGTTACAGTTGCAGAAGATACAGCTTCATCAGGGAATAATTCAAGACCTAAAGCTTTAACAGCATCTCTGGTTGCAGCTGCTGCTTGGTGGTGTCTTGCTACTCTGTTTTCAAGACCTTCTTCTTGAATGATTTCAAGAGCTGCTTTCATTGCGTAAATCAATGAAACAGATGGGGTGTAAGGAGTTTGAGCAGGAGTCTTATTACCGTTTGCTCTGTATTTAGGCATGTTTAAGTAGTAGTTGTTTGGTTCAACTTTTTCACATGCTGCCCATGCATCATCATTGAAGGTGATTGCTGCAAGACCTGGTGGTGCAGCGAGACATTTTTGGGATCCGGTTACACAAGCGTCAATATGGAATTTGTCTACGTCTACATAGTCTCCACCTAAAGAGGATACAGTGTCTACAATGAATAATGCGTCGTAGTTTTTCATTACTTCCCCTACTTCTTGAATAGGTGCAGCTACTCCAGTGGAGGTTTCATTGTGAATCATGGTTACTGCTTTAATGTCTTCATCTGCTTCTAAAGCTTCTTGCACTTGGTCAGCAGTTACAGCAGTTCCCCATTCAACATTTAAAGGCACTGATTCAATTCCGTGCATTTTTGAAATATCTGCAAACCTTTCTCCGAATTTTCCTCCAACAACATTTAATATTTTTTCTCCTCTGTTTACAAGGTTTGAAACAGCTGCTTCCATTGCAGAAGTTCCTGAACCGGTAAGAATGTAAGAATCATTTTCAGTTTGGAAAGTTTTTGACATTAATTGTGTGGTTTCAGTATAAATTTCTCCGAATTCGTCTCCTCTGTGGTTTACAACTGCTTTTCCCATTGCTTGCAATACTCTTGGGTCAGCGGTTGTAGGGCCAGGAAGCATTAATAATATTTCGTTCATTCATTCATCTCCATATATAATAAGAATTATGAGCTTGATTAATTGATTTTGGATTGTTATTTAAATTGAAATTTTATTTAATTTGAATTATTTTTAATCCATATCCTATTTGATTAAATAAATATGTCAAGCTATATATAGTCTTTCTTTTTAATAGTTTTTAAATATTGTGCCGGCACTTTATTTTCTTTATTGATTTTTAGTTTTTAGCCTGTTTCATTGTTTTAGTTTGATTTTTAATTAACTTTCATTTTTAGTTTTTAGGCTGTTTTTTTATATTTTTCATTTGTTTTAGTTTGATTTTATTTTTTGTTTTTCGGCTGTTTTTTTATATTTTTCATTTGTTTTAGTTTGATTTTTACTTAAATTTAATTTGGATTTTTTAATGGCAATTTTTATAAATAACTTTATAAAGAGTAATAATAGAGGTTTTTCTTATGAGTTTCAGAACACGAAGAGTTATCTTATCCACTCCATTTTTAATGTTATATGAATTTTTTCTTATGAAATATCTCTTTTTATTGTTTGGTGGATTAGAAGATGTTTATTTAATTTTATTGACTATTCTATTTGGAGTATTTAAGATAGTTCCTATGTTTTTTGAAGAGAAAAAATCAAGACCAATAACAAGGTTTTTAGAGCATATATCTTCATTTTGGATTTTCATGTCATTGTTTGTCTTATTTGACTTGATTTTGATTTATGCTATTGGTGCTTTTGTTAAGCTGCCAATCTATGTTATAGTTCTCTTGCTTTTATTGGTTCCTTTAATTACAATTTACAGCTACTGGCATGCTCATAAGATCATCATTCATGAGAAAACCATTGAATTGGATAATATTAATCAGGATATTGATATTGTTCACCTTTCAGATGTCCATTTTGGCTCTATTAGGCATAAATAAATCATTAAAGACATTAGAGATAAGTTAAATGAAATCCCTGCTGATTTGGCTATTATTTCTGGAGACTTGGCAGATGGGTCCTGTGTAGTGGAAGAGGATGATTTTTTGCCTTTAAAGGAAGTTGATATGCCTATAGTATTCACTGCAGGAAACCATGATTTTTACCCTGGTGTTGAAAGTGTTTACAAAGCTTGTAAAAATGCGGGAATCATCATCTTGGCTAATAAGGGGATGGAATTTAAGGATTTGAATATTTTTGGATTAACTTATAGTTTTGAGGAAATTGAAACTGTAGGTGTAGGTGAATTAGGCAATTTCATTGATGAGGATAAGGTTAATATTATCAATTATCATGTTCCCAATTATTGGGAAGGATTTTCAAGTTTAGGCTTTGACATTCAATTGTCTGGCCACACTCATGGTGGACAGTTCTATCCAGTGGTTTGGATAGGAAATATGCTTATGTATAATATGGGTTTATTTAAAAAGAATATTGGTGGAAAGGATAAGTATTTGCATGTTACAACTGGTGTAGGTTCTATGGATTATCCATTTAGATGGGGTACTGATTCTGAACTGGTTGTTTTAAAATTAAGGTCTAAATATTAAGAAGGTTGTGTTAAATTTTTGAATTTAATAATCAAATATTAATTTATATTTATGGTTAAGTTTTTGAAATTAGGGTTGAAATATTAAGTTTTATGGTTTATGGTTAAGTTTTTGAAATTAGGGTTGAAATATTAAGTTTTATGGTTTATGGTTAAGTTTTTGATATTAGGACTCAAAATTTAATGGTATTAACTTGTCAGGTGTCGAATTTGGTGTGATAAAATGAATAAAAGAATTGTAAAAAGAAATGGTGATGAATTGTTTCCTCTGGGTATTGGAACAATGAGACTTGCAACCAAAAATAATTCAATTGATAGGGAAGTGTCAAAGGAATACATTCTATATGCAATTGATAATGGCATGAATTTCATTGATACCGCTTATCTCTATCATAGTGGAAAAAGTGAAGAGTTTTTAGGGGATATTTTAAGTCTTGCAGACTCTGACGGAGTCAAATATAGGCATAAGGTTAAATTATCAACTAAATTGCCTTCTTGGATGGTAAGATCCAGAAATGATATGGATGCCTTTTTAAATGAGCAGTTAAAAAAACTTAAAACAGACTTTATAGACTATTATTTTATTCACAATGTTGATAAGTCATCTGTATTTAGACTTAAGGATTTGGGATTGTATGAATTTTTGGAAAAAGCAAAGGCTGATGGAAAAATAAGAAATGTCGGCTTTTCCTATCATGGCTCTCTCGATGATTTTAATAGTTTGATTGATGACTTTGATTGGGATATGGTTCTTGTCCAATATAACTATTTGGATGTAAATCTTTAAGCAGGTATTCGTGGAATACAATATGCTTATGAAAAGGACATTGCCGTATTTGTTATGGAACCTTTAAAGGGAGGAATTTTTGCAGGTGAATTGCCTGAGAAGGTTCAAAGCTTATTTGATGGTGTTGATTCCAATAGGTCTGCAGTTGATTGGGCTTTAAGTTGGGTTTTAAATCAAAAGGAGATTACTTGTGTATTGTCTGGTATGGACTCACTTGATCAGATTAAGGAAAATATGGCAATTGCGAGTAGAGTTGAAATTGGTTCCTTATCTGAAGAGGAGAATGATGTGTTGTTTCAGGCGCAAGAGATTTTTAATGAGTTGATGAAAATCAATTGCACTGGTTGTGGCTATTGCTTGCCTTGTCCTAAAGGGGTAAACATTCCTGATTGCTTTAAGTTTTATAATGAGAAATTTTTGTTTAATAAAAAAGGAGGGATTATTCCACCTGCCTTGATGCATTATTATATGTTTGTAGGTGGAACAACCAACAAGCAAGCAAGTGCAGGACTTTGCAATCATTGTGGAAGGTGTAAACGCTTATGTCCTCAGTTCCTTGACATTCCTACTCATTTGGATACTGTAAGGTCAGAATTTGAAACTTTTGGATTCAATTATCAGGTTAAGTTTGTTAAGAATATTGCACTGCCTTTTTCAAGTAAGATAACTAAGTTCTTTGACTTTTTTAAGAATTTTTAGTTTTTTTTACTTAAAATTAAGAATTATATTATTTTTTTAATAAGTTAAAAAGATTAAAATTAGAATTTATTTATTTTTTTTAGTTATTTAAAAAGAGTTTTAATTTTTTATTTTCTTATTTTTTTAAGAATTTAAAACGAGTTAAAAATAGAAATTATATTATTTGAATTGTTTTTTTAAGAAATAAAAAAAGAATAAAAGATATTTGATTGACAAACATCTTTTATGAAGTGAAATCTGCATTTTGATACTTGATTTTTCCATGATCCTTATCACAAACAATTTGATCCATATTAGTTTTTGACATCACAGTATTGTTTATGAAATAGCTTCTGTAGTTTTCACCTTTAGAATTCATATTTACATTGATATTTTTTATACAATAGATTGCAGGTCCAAAACTGTTTGCAAAATTATCTTTAAAAGTACAATTTTCTACGTTTACACCAGATTTGGAATAGATTCTTCCACCATTGGTATTGGAACCTTCAAGAGCTGAATTACCTAAAAATTCAGTATGGTTTGCATTTACCACTCCGCCACTATAAATTCCTCCACCACAATCACATGCTTTATTTCCTGAAAATCTTGCATTTTTGACAATAACGTCGTTATCACTGAAAAGGGCACCTCCCTTATTGTTTCCAGCGCTATTGTCATCGAAGAATGTATTAATGGTTTCTTTATTACCTTGATTAGCATTAATTTCGATATATTTTGCATATACGGCTCCACCATAATCTTCTGCATGATTCTTTTTGAATGTGGAATTATCTATATATACAGTTCCTTTAGACCGGATTGCTCCACCGTAACATTGGGATTTAGCGCCTTCCGCTTTGTTGGAGTTAAATATACATTTGCCAATATGCACATCACTGCCAGCGTAAATTGCACCACCATAGACTAATGCACTGTTTCCGTCAAATAATGCATTTTTCGCAGTAACTCCATCTTCTGCATACACTGCTCCTCCATCATTGTCCTTTGCATGGTTGTTGATGAAGTAGGTTTTTGCTTCGCTATCTTTATCTTGTTTGGTGTTTATCTTCACATTTTTTGCATATATTGCTCCACCGTAATCATAGGCGTAGTTATCTTTAAAAGTGGAATTGTCAACATACACATCCTTTCCACTTTTTATTGCTCCACCATAACATTGGGATTGAGCGCCTTCCGCTTTGTTGGAGTTAAATATACCTCTGTCAATGTATACCTCCTCACAAGCATAGATTCCACCACCATCGACTAGTGCATGGTTTCCTTCAAATAAGGTACTTATTGCAGTTACCATATTTTTGGAGTATATTGCTCCTCCATCATTGTCCTTTGCATGGTTATTGATGAAGAAAGAATTCACTTCGCTGTTGTTATCTTGTTTGGTGTTTATCTTCACGCTTGTTGCAGATATTGCTCCACCATAGTCATCTGCATAGTTATCTTTAAAAGTGGAATTATCCACATACACAGTTTTATCACAGCATATTGCTCCACCATAACAATTAGGATTGTCTACCCAGTGATAAATGTATTCATACCATGACCAATCACGAGGCTTGACCTTATTGTTAGTGAATGTTGAAGCATTAGTGTAAACATCATTTTTACAGTAAATTGCTTCTCCATCTTCATTTGCATGATTTGAATCAAATAGGGAATTATCAATTTTCACAATTCCGCAAGACCAAATTGCACCACCATTATTATCATCTACGCCATTGGATATGAATTGGGAGTTTTTGATTGTCAATGGCTTATCAACATCATTGTAGATTGCTCCACCATAATCTTCTGCCCAATTGTTTTTAAAAGTACAATGATCAATGGTATATTGTGCAGAGCCATTAATGTAAATTGCACCACCTTTTTCAGTATCGCTATTGTGGCCATTGATTATTATAAGGTTTTTCAAGATTATGTTTCCGCTATTTGAATAAAATGCACTGCAACCGCTTTGACCTGCACAATCAATGGTATATCCATTTCCCTCAATAGTCAAATCCTTATTTAATTGGATTCTGGAATTCTCTTTACCTTTATAATCACAATGTAATGTTAAGGTACTTCCTGCAGCAGCTTTATTTATTTCAGCTTGAAGGTCATCAAAACTAAATTTTGGTCCTGGAATGTCTAATGGAACACCTATTTTTGGACCTTTGATATCAAGTTTTGTTGCAGAAACGTTTGTTTCACTAGCTAATTTTTCTTTGATAATGTTTGTTTGGTTTGATTCTGATTTTGAATCACCATCAAAATCTTTTCCAATCTCAGAAGAATTGGTCATGCCTTCATTGGCATTGATCTCATTCCCAACAGAATTAGAGTCATCCTCATTTGGTTCAATTGAAACATTGCCAACGTTTTTGTCTTCGGCATTTGGTTCAATTGTAACATTGTCAACGTTTTTAAGTTCAACAGCATTAAGGTTATCAGCATTCGTTGATGCTGACACCATACTTGCCCCAAGGAGGGCTATAAATATTAAAGTAAAAATAAGTAATAGTTTTTTCATATGTTTCCCATCATATTTTTTTAACATATTTTCATATATTCATTAATACTTTATAAAAGAAAGTATATAATGATTTTCGCATGTAAGTGGTTGCTTGCATCTTAAATTAAAAAATAAAGAATTGTGGGGAGTTATTTTGGATATTAAATCTTTTTTGGATGTTTACGGATGGCTCACAAATTGATGTTTTTTAATTTATTTTTTGATTCTTTTTTTTGATTGTTCCAATACGTTTTAGACTAAAAAACAGAAATCATTTTCTGGAATTAGTTCTACTGTAAAAATTGCGGGCTATCTTCAAAATATTAAAATAATTAAAAATAATTAAAAATAACTAAAGATAACTAAAGATAACTAAAATTAACTAAAATTGACTAAAGATAACTAAAGATAACTAAAATTAACTAAAATTAACTAAAAATATTAAAAAAAAAATAAAAACCGATGTTTAAAAACATCTAGTTTTTCACAATCAATTTAACTTTTTTGCTTACAGGCTTGTAGTATCTATTGCCTTTAAACTTAATTACACTAGTAAATTTACCTTTGACTTTTAAGTTTTTGATGTTAAATATTGCTTTTCCTTTTTTGTTGGTTTTTGCAGTGTATGTTTTTCCTCTGACTCTTAAGGAAAGTTTTACATTCTTAACTGCTTTTCCTTTACTATTTTTCAAGCTTATTGCATATTTTTTAACTTTTGCAAGTTTTTTAAAGGCTTTGTTTTTAGCTGCAATTTTGGTTTTTTCTTTGTAGATTATTATCTTTACAGTTTTTGATGTTGCCTTATAATTAGCATCTCCTGCAAACTTGACTATAAGGTTTCTTTTACCTGCTTTAGCCACCCTTAATCTTTTGGCAGTTAATTTAAAGGTAGCAACTCCTTTGGAATTGGTAGTTGCATATCCAATATACTTGCCCGCTAAGGTAAATTTAACTTTCTTCTTAGCTAATGCTTTTCCTTTAGAATCCTTAAGTTTAATCTGATACTTTCCACCATAATTGATTACATAGGCTTTGTTTGAAGCTGACACTACTGCATTTTCTTTGAGAACCTCAAAAATGACTTTTTTCATCATTTTTTCATAGTTTTCATTAGGTCTCACCACATCTACAGAATAGCTGCCTGCATTTAATGATAAAGAAATATTGCCTTTTTCATCTACCACATTAACAATCTGATAATTTCCACTTATATTGACAACATAAATTTGATCAACCTCAGATTCTACAAACATGATAAGTTTTTCACCATATTTTACTTTAGGAATAGTGAATGTGAGATCCACAACTCCTTTTAAGACTTCAAATTCGGCATTTGTAATATTGGACTCATAATATGGATTATCAAAAGTCACATTAGCATAATATCTCCCTGCATTTAAAAATTCAGTTGTATTTCCAATTCCATTCTCTACAATAACTGTACTGCTTGTTCCATTAATATCAATAAGGTACTCTCCATCAATATCTGCTTGGACAATCACTACAACACTATTTGGATAGCTTACATCTTCAATACTTACAATTACATTATTTGTCTTGTTTTTAACCTCAAATTCAAGATTTGCAATTGATGAATTATAGTTTGGATTTTCAAAGGTCACATTAGCATAATAGACTCCTGGTGCTAAAAAAAGAAGTTTATTTCCTTTTCCATTAACCACTTCCATATAATCGACAGTTCCATTTATATCCAAAGTATATATTCCATCAATATCTGCATTAACCTGTACAATAGCGGTTCCAACAAAGCTATCACTATCAACACTAACATTAATATTATTGTGAGCTTGATGAACAACAAAGGAAGTAGGATTGAAGCTGAAATCATAATTAGGATTATCATAACTTAAAATCACATCATAAGTACCTGCATTAAGGGGCAATAGCACATTACCTCTTCTATTAATTACCTTAACCTTTGCAATTGTACCATTCACATTAACAGTATAATCCCCATCCATATCTGCATTTATCCATAAATCAACATTTTCAGGGTAAGTTACATCTGCAACATTTATCCAAGCAGAGGTATATCCTTTTGAGATTGTAAATGTTGTGGAAGTATTGCTTGGGAAGATATTTTCATTTCCATAATTTGTTGCTATAACAGTATAATGGCCTGCTGGCAACCTGCGAGGAAGCATGTCTGCCCCTGAGGACATATTAAAGCTGTTGACAATAGTTCCATTATCATCCAATGTCTTTATATTTACAACAGTTAAGTTTTCACCAGTGATTTCAAATACAATATCATGCTCATCATAAACCATATCCTCAATAGGAGATATGTTGGTCATGGAATTTGCTCTGCATAATCTAAATGTCTTTGAATCCTTGCTTGGGGCAAAAGCTTCATTTCCCAAGTTATAGACTGTGAGATTATAATATTGTTCAAGAGGCAGATTTTCTAGGGATACATTACGTTCATCAGTAGTTGAATTCAAATATACATTTCCTTCACTATCAATAAGGACAACTCTCACTTCTGTAGAATTTTCAACTGTAAATTCAATGTTTGGAATATTAGGATAATAAAACTCTGAATTATCATCGATATCAATTTTGACAGAACTGGAATTTCTGGAAACTGTAAACCACTCGCTTGCATTAATATAAGTATAATAGCTGTCATCAAAGTGATATGCATGAATCTCATAGAACCAATTATCAAAATGACTGAAATCATAATAAACTTTTCCCTCTTTGTCAGTAATCAATTGACAGGTATCAATCAATTCTTTGCTTATCCAATCATAGATTTCCAAAGTAATGTTAATGCCCTCAGGCATGAAAAACTCAGGACAGTCATAAATACTGCTTACCACACTTCCATTCCAATAAGTAATATTGGAAAATATCATGCCCATTCCACCCATTATCGCATGGGCATATGAATTGAATCCATAAAATTGAACTGAAGCCTTATAATTTTCATAATTTATTTCTAAAGTATCGGAACTTGCCTTATTATCAAGAAAAACACTGTTTTTAAAGTAACCTTCAGAATGCAAGTAGATTGCACTTCCAGTGTATCCATAGTTTCCGGTGAAATTACGTCCAATTATGTTTAAAACTTTTCCAAAATCATAAATTGAACCTCCCATACTGGTAGCAGAATTATTTATGAAATTGGAATTGCTAACATCACTTCCATTATTGAAGTAGATTGCACCTCCCCATGCTCCGAAGTTTTTAATAAAGCTCGAATTTTCTACAACAGATTCGCCCTTGATGTAAAGAGCGCCACCATATTGGCCAGAACAATTTATAAAAGTGGAATTTGCTACATAACCATAAGCTCCAATGTAAACTGCACCACCATAATTGCCTAATCCATCCATAAAGCTGCAATTTATAATATTGGCACTTTTATCAAAGTGAACTGCACCACCATCGAAAGAATTGAAATTGGCAAAAACGATATTCTTTAAAGTGACATTATTTCCTTTAATATCTAAAATCCTAGCAGAATTATTCCCATAAATAGTGTGTCCATCTCCATCAAGAATATAATTGTCCTGTGATATGACAACACCATTTTCATAATTCCTGTCATTGATTGAACTGTAGAAATAATCATCACGCAACATATACATAGCATTATTGTGATTTATATGATTTTGAAGTGTTGTAAATTCGCGAACATTATCAGGTGTTGATTTTTCCTTTAATTCAAAACTCACTTGGTAACTTGAATTCTTGTAAAACTCATTTCCATCAAAAAATATTTTAATAAGATATGTTCCTGTAGGCAAACTTGATGAAATAGGAATTATTTGAGTTCCAAGCCCATAATGAATATTTGAAGTGAGAAGAATATTATTAAATTCAATATTCACAACTCCGCTAATCGCTTCATCCATATGTATTTCAACAACAACCTCATCTTCATCTCCTTTGATTATGTCATCAACTGTAGCATATAAATTTGGATCGAATTTATCAATTCTAATTGATCCGCTCTTAAGGTCATAGCCATAGATGGCAACAGAAGCATATATAGAACCTAATTCAAGAGGGACTATGCTTATGTTCAAAAGATTATCCTTTGTAATTATATCTTCAATCACAACATCTTTGTCAAATTTTAGTGACACTTCCTTTGGGTCAATATATAGGGGATATGCAAAGCTGTTTCCTGATTTTGATTTGAATTGCACTCCAAAATAAACATGCTTATCATCTTGACCAACCTTGACAAATTCAGAAATCAAATAGTCCTTATCCTTAACATGATCATATTCTTCATGCCAAATGGAAGGATTAGGGTTCCGGAAGCAATTGTCGAATGTAGGCTTATCGGTACCATACCAATTTGACTGATATGAATGTTTCCTTTGGAATACACATCATGGCCCTCAAATTTAGCTTTGTTATCTATAAAAATACAGCCTTTGAATGTTATATCTACATTCCGCTTATTTGTATATACGGCTCCACCGTTGGAACTAGAAGAAGTAGCAGTATTTCCTATAAATACGCATGAATAAAAGTAAACATTAGACTCATCTATAAAAAATGCACCTCCGCCAGCTTCCTTTTCTATAATCTTATTTTTTATAAATACTGCATTTTCAACAGCACTATTTAATTTTTTTACATATACTGCTCCACCCCAACAGTCAGCCTGATTATTTTTAAAAATACTTGGGGCAGAGGTAAATGTTAAGGTTTCTGCATATACTGCTCCTCCATAATCTCCTTCAGCAAGATTATTGTTAAAGGTACAGCCATCAATAGTCACTGTATCTTTTGAGTAAACAGCTCCACCATCATCATCTGCAGTATTGCTTTCAAAAGTGGAATTGACTAATATGAGCTTAGATTTAGTATAGACAGCCCCTCCATGGTCATCTTCAGCCATATTTCCAATGAAAGTGGAATTGATGATTGTTAATGTGTTGCCGCTTCTGTCAGCTACTGCACCTCCATTGTTTTCTGCCCAACAATTCTTAAAAGTACAATTGATAATGTTTCCGACAGCAGAATCCTCAAATGATATGGCTCCACCGTTATCTCCATCCTTATTGTACCCATTAATAAAAATTATGTTTTTAAAGGTGATGTTTCCCGCTTTGACAACAAAATAATGGTCATGTTTGCTGCTTCCCTTTAAATCTATGGTATAGCCTTGTCCATCGATGGTAATGTTTTTGCCACTGTTTATAGTTATTATAAGCTTATCAGTGATAGTATTGAAATCTCCATTTAAATACATGGTGTTAGAATGCTGTTTAGGTATGTTGACACTATAAATACTCATTATTTTTTCACGAAGTGCATCACCTACGGGATCATCCCAATGCTGCATATAAGTTATAAATATATTAAGGTCATTTAAATCCCCTCCGGGAAATATTATGTCATTGGAAAGCCCAACATTATCTTCAGAAAGTCTAATTTTAGGGTTAACAACCATATTATCATCAATAGGTTCATTATAATTCCTAATTTCTTCATCAACTACAGAAGAATCATCTAAAATAGAATTATTATCAACACTGCCAATATCGTCAGCAGAGTTATTTAGAATAAGTTTATTTCCTGCACTGCTAATATCATTGGCTGTGTTATTTAGAATAAGTTTATTTCCTGCACTGCCAATATCATTGGCTGTGTTATTTAGAATAAGTTTATTTCCTGCACTGCCAATATCATTGGCTGTGTTATTTAGAATAAGTTTATTTCCTGTACTGCCAATTCATTGGCTGTGTTATTTAGAATAAGTTTATTTCCTGCACTGCCTAAATCCTTGGCAGTTTCTCCCTGCAAGTCTTCATTAAAATCAGTTCTCGCTTGACTTGCATAATTTTCATTATTTTTTAAAATTGCATTATCATAAGTTAAGTTAATATCATTCTCTTGACTTACTTCAATTTCCCCATTTTCCAGCATTAAAGGGTCATAATCATCAATATCCGTTGCATTTACACAACTCGCCCCCAATAAAATAAATGCTGTAAAAATAGAAAAAATAATTAAATATTTTTTCATGGATCTCCCCCATTTTAGAGACTGTAAAAGTTTAAGGCTTATTTTAATTTTATCAGATTTCCTTAAAAGTAAAAATCAATATTCTGATTTTAAGCCTAAACTTTTTTACAAACTCCCATTTTATAATTTTATAAAGAGTATTATGTTATTTCATATTAATAAAATATATAGAAAATAATAAGAATCACTTTAATTCATTATTATCTTCAAAACATTTATGCCATATTGCTTAGGACCTTCTATTTATAAAGGTAAATACCTCCATCATGTCCATATTTGTTTTCATTGTCATTGAAGAATGAATTGGATTGTTTGACAATGTATGCAACTATTGCTCCACCATACTTTGCAGTATTATTGTTGAAGGTGGAATTATATGCACATGCGGTTGTTATAGCACGTATTGCTCCACCATAGCAATCACAGATTTTAGCACCTTTTGCTTTATTGTATTCGAATAGACAATTATGGGTTATCACATCATTTTTAGAGAATATTGCTCCTCCATCTTCGTATGCATTGTTTCCTGAGAATAATGCATTTTTGGCATAGGTGTCATTTTCACTGTAAAGTGCACCTCCGTTGTTGTCTCCCGCTTTGTTATTACGGAAGAATGTGTTAAAAGCTTGAGTGTTGCTTTGATTTTGATTTATGTGGATATTTGTCCCATGTACTGCTCCAGCATAATCTTCAGAGGTGTTGTTTTCAAAGGTACAATTGTCTATGTATACATTTTTGTTAGTACTTATTGCTCCACCATAGCACTGATGGGCCTTTGCACCAGAAGCCTTATTGGATTTGAAAATGGATCCTATTACTTCCACATCCTTTTCACAGAATACTGCTCCACCTTTAACCTTAGCATTGTTTGATTCAAACAAGCATCCTTCAAGGTACAATAAACCTTTGCAAAAGATTGCTCCTCCATCATCTTCGCTTGCTTTATTGCCGATGAATGTAGAGTTTATCACAGTTAATTTGTGTTCTGTTCTGTCTGCTATTGCACCACCATGGTTTTCAGCCCAGCAATTCTTGAAAGTACAGTTGATTATTGTTCCTGTTGCACTGTTTTCGAAGGATATTGCTCCTCCTTTGTCTCCATCCTTATTGTAACCATTGATGAAGTTAACGTTTTTAAAGATTACATTTCCAGATTTGACTACAAAGTAGTGGTCATGCTTACTGCTTCCCTTCAAGTCAATAGTGTGTCCATGTCCATCAATAATAATGTCCATTCCCTTATCAATGGTTATAATCAACTTTTCATCAATTGTATTGATGTCATAAAGCAAGTGCATGATATTAGGTTTTTCTTCTGGGATTTTTGTTCCCATATCTGCTATGTGTGATTTAAGACCGTTAAGATCATGTGCTTGACAAACCATATCATAATTTATGACTACAGTTGCTGTTGCAGAAGATGCCTCATATTTGTCATTTCCTGCAAATCTGATTTTTGCATCATATGTTCCAGGATAAAGTTCATTTGTAGGGACTTTTACTTTTCCATTAGTTTTAACTGTATAATTTACCTCACCATTCAAGTCAACTGATATAGGCATACCTACTAAATGATTGCCGTTAATGTCCTTTAAAGCAATCAAAAGATGTTTATCATCATTCCAATTTGCATTAATGTCATTTACAAATATACGGGTGGGAACTTTCTCAACAGTGTCCTTTTCCACTCCCATCTGATTATCATTTTCATCATAGCTGGAGGTGTCTAAGCTGATTTCACCCTTGGCACTTTCAACTGCATTTCCTGATTCGTCTTCAATTACTCCATTATCTCCATTTGAAGGCAAGATTGGAGACTCAAAATCTACATCTAAAGATTCATCGCTTATGATGGATGAATCAGTAACATTGATATTATCAACATCAGCAGATGAAACTGCACCTGCTGATAAAATAAGAATAATTATAGAAAAAAATAGAATAACTTTTAAATTCATCATGTCTTCCCCAATTTAGTTATCCATAGTTATTTAAATAAAGCAATCCCTATATATCTTTCCGAGTGCAAGTACTTGCTTACATATTTCAAATCATGAAAATAATAATAAAAAATAGGTTTTTTTTTAAAAATAGTCCTTTATATTTGATTTTCATAATTTATTATTTTTTATTAAATCATTGCTATTTTTTTTTAAGAATTTTTAAGTATTATTAAAAATAAACTAATAATCAAGAAAAATTCTTCAAGAATATTCAAAGATAAAGAGAGGTTTTTTCATGAAAAATATTTTAATATCTAATGATGATGGTGTTCTTGGCCCTGGTATTTTAGCTAGCAAACAGGCATTGGAAGGCTTTGCCAATACTATTGTTGTAGCTCCTCAAGAGAATAACAGTGCTGTAGGCCGTAAGGTCAACATTATGAAGCACATGTATTTGGATAAATATGAATTGGCAGATGGCAGCATGGCTTATGGATTGTCTGGAACTCCAGCAGATTCTGTTAATGTAGGTATTAACTATGTTTGTGATGAAAAGCCTGATCTTGTTGTAACTGGAATCAATCCGGGAATCAATATCAGCAGACTCCAAATCACTACCTCTGGAACTGTTTGTGCTGCAGTGGAAGCTGTTGGCCTTGGAGTTCCTGCAATTGCATGTTCACAGTTTTTGGATGACGATTGCTTTAAGCAGGATGAGGAAGGAAACTGGTATGTGGATACAGATTATAGTTTTGCTCAGAAGATTCTAGTTAAAGTCGTTAAAAGGGTATTGGATGAAGGGCTTCCGGAAGGAGTTGACTTATTTAATCTAAATATTCCATCTAAGCCATTGTTTGATAAGATTAAGATCACTTATCTTGCAGATAGGATGCTAGACTTTAACATTCTTGAGCGAGTGGATGATGAGGGCAATGATACAGTTATGAATGTTCCTAAATTGATTGAGGATTATGAGGAAGGAACTGATGGGCATTGTTTATTGGTTGAAAGAAGACCTAGCTTGACTCCTTTAAGTCTTGCTTATGGTGGTAAAATCAGTGGTTTGGAAGATTGGGAGTTTTGACTCCTTTAAGTCTTGCTATGGTGGTAAAATCAGTGGTTTGGAAGATTGGGAATTTTAATTATGGCATTAGCTAATTGATAATTGTGGCTTTAAAAAATAGATAACAGTTATTTTTAATTGTATTATTTTATTTATTCAATTTATTAAAAGGTGTAAAAATGGATATTAATGAATGGGAAGAATGGTATGAAGAAATTCTTGACACTCTTGGATTTTCAAGAGAAGGAGATGAGAAAACTGCAGATTTATTAGACAGCATTCTTGATAAGAAAGGATGCTTGACCATTGACGATTTCTTTGATGAAATCATGGAGAAGAAATACACTTCAAAGTTCATTGTCTTTGGTGCAGGTCCTTCCTTAAAGAAACACATTAATTATGTTAAGGAAAATTATGATTTAAACGAGTATCTCCTTGTTTCTGCAGATGGTGCCACTACTGCAATGCTTGAAGAGGACCTTGTCCCAGACATTGTTGCAACTGACTTAGACGGCAAGATGTCTGACTTGTTGACTGCAAACTCCTTAGGATCCTATTTTGTCATTCATGCCCATGGAGACAATGAAGAGCTTATTGATACATGGACCACCAGCTTTAACAAGATTCTTGGAACAACCCAATCTGTGCCTGTAGGTCATTTATACAACTTTGGCGGTTTTACCGATGGTGATAGGGCAATGTTTTTCACCCTTGCATTAGGATGTGAGGAATTGGTTCTTGCAGGAATGGATTTTGGAACAACTGTAACCAAATATTCAAGACCTAATATTGAAGGGGAAACAGGTCCTGCAGATGAGGTCAAAACCAAAAAACTAATCTTTGCAGAAAGATTGCTTGCTTGGATAAAGGAAAATACGGATGTAGAAGTGATTAATTTAGTGGATATTGTCAAATAATCCTTTTTATCACTTTCTTTTTTTATCTATTCTTTATTTCATTTATTTTTTCTTATTTTAAATTATTTTTACATTTGATTTTTTATTTTTTTTACCAAAAATAGCAGTTAAATATTTAAAAACTGTGATTTTTATTTAATTTAATTCCCTCTTTTTATCTTTAGGATTCTATCCATTTTTTTATTAAAATTTGTATGAGATTATTCAAAATTAAAGAACTTTTTTATATAAGTTAACATATAATAAATTATATGGCAATAGAAGATATTTTAATGGGAGATGAAACATTATTCCAAAACATTAATGCATTTAACCCTGATTATATGCCTGAAAACTTTAATTTCAGGGATAGTCAAATGGAAGGGATGGCTATGTGCATTAGGCCTGCAATTCAAGGAGGTCGCCCTACTAATTCAGTTATTATGGGATCATGTGCTACAGGGAAAACAACAGCACTTAAAAAGGTTTTTGAATTAGTGGAAAGGAACACTGATAAGGTTGTTTGCTGTTATATCAATTGTCAATTGCATACAACACGTTTTGGAATCTTTTCTCAAATTCATAAAAAATTATTTGGACATCAGCCTCCAGAGACTGGAGTTCCATTTTCAAGAGTTTATGAAAAAATCATGAAGCATCTTTCAAATGAAAACAAGGCATTGGTTGTTGCATTTGATGATGTCAATTATTTGTTCCAAACCCAACATGCTAATAAAATCTTTTATGATATTTTAAGAGCTTATGAAGAATTTGAAGGAGTGAGAACTGGCATTTTCGCAATTCTCTCAGACTTGGAATTCAGATATGCCCTTGATAAGAATGTGAATACTGTATTCATTCCTCAAGACATCACATTCCAGCCATACACTTATTCTGAAATATTCAGCATTCTCTCTGATAGGGCTAAAGCCGGATTTTATCCAGGGGTAATTTCAGATGAGATAATTGAAGAAATTTCAAATCACACCCTTGAGGTTGGAGATTTGAGAGTTGGAATTGATCTTCTTAGAGTATGCGGTAATATTGCAGAAGCTAATGCAAGCAGATCAATTACTTTAGAGCATGTTGAAGAGGCTGTATCCAAGCAAGGGTCAATTAATTTAATTGAAACAATCAATTCATTAAATGACATTGAAAGAACATTGCTTAGGGCAGTTGTTGAAAGTGATGAGATTTTAACTGCTGGTGAATTGTCTAAACAATTTAAGGAAGAGGCTAATGTAAGCTATGCCACTTTCAATAGAACTCTTGAAAAACTTGAATTCTTAAGATTGGTTGATACTAAGTTTACTGGAAAAGGAGTCAGAGGCAATTCAAGAGAGATTATCTTAAGATTTGCTCCTGAAGACATTAAGCGATGTAATCTTTAAATTTAATCATATTCTTTTTTTATTTTTTATTTTCTATTCTATTTTTGTTCTTTTTTTAAATTTTAAACTGCTAAAGGCTAATTTTTATCCTATTTTTTAATTTCAAATATGGTTAAAATAAGTGTTTTTATCCTATTTTTTTAATTTCAAATATGGTTAAAATAAGTGTTTTTTCTATTTTTTAGTTTAAAAAGGGTTAAATTAATGTTTTTATTCTCTTATGGTTTTTAAGGTAAAAAGAGTTTAAAATAAGGATTTTGATTTTTCAAAATTAAAAAAAGTTTTAAAGTCAATAATCCAGTAAATTATCTGCATAAAATTAAAATAAGCAAAAAAATTAATGTATGGTGTTTAAAGGATTAAAGGTGGTTGTTTATTGGTTTTTAGTGATTTAAAATGATAAATGAAAATAAAAAATTTAATATTGGTTAAAATTATCAAAAACTATTAACACATTGTTAAAGGATGTAATCAATTCAATCTATAAATTCTAACTATTTATGAGATGTTTTTTTTAGAAATTTTTTAGATTTAAAATTATTAGTTCTAGGAAACGTCTAGAACTATAAGAAAAAACTATAAAAATTTACTGCACGATAATATTCATAGTTCACTGCATAATTTTATCTTATATGGTTACATCCTTTAATAAACAATGGGTTTGGTTTGATATTGTTTAATTATACCCAGGCCATCATGTCTGGGCTTGGATCTGCGCTAACAGCTAAAATTGATAAAAGTAATACTGTAAGAACTACAAATATTACCATGCAATCTTTAAAGTCTATTCGGATGTTATGAAAAGTCATAGGATCGGTTAAACTGTTTCTTCTTCTTAAGTCGCAATTATTACTAGTGTGTTTTATCATTTTTTTCACCTCAGTTTAAATTAAAATTTTTTTCAGTTTTCCTCTCTGTACTAATAGTAAGTTGAAAAGCATATATAAAAAAAGAGAAAGAGAGCATTTGAAAACTAATATAGGGTAGGATTTCAAGTGTATTTTATTTAGGATATGTTCTTGATTTGAGCGTATTTTATTTGGGATATGTTCTTGATTTGGGTGTATTTTATTTGGGATATGTTCTTGATTTGAGCGTATTTTCATTTCTAATATTGGCTTGATTCAATTGGTTTTATCTTTATGCTTGCTGTTTTGAATTCAGATTTTCAAGGAGTTTATATAATATTAAAATTAAATAATAAATTGTTGAAGTTAATTTTGTAGAGTTAACAATTGGTGCATAGCTATGGAAATGAAAGAATCAAGAGTAAATAAGTATGATTATTTTGATGTCACTGCAGATATTGGATTTTATGCCTATGGAAACACATTGGAAGAGGCATATGAAAATGCAGGGCTTGCTATGTTCGATGTTATAACTGATATTGGGGATGTAAAAAAGGAAGAGTCTAGAGATTTTGAAATAGTCTCTGAAGATTTGGTCTCCCTTTTATATGATTATTTGGAAGAGCTTTTGTTCCTGCAGGACACTGAGTTTCTCTTCTTTTCTGATTTTAATGTTGATATTGAAAAAATAGTTGATGATTCATCTGACTTAAACAATTATAAATTGACCTGTTCCGCTTATGGTGAAGAGATAAACTGGGACATCCATACACCAAAGTCTGAAGTAAAGGCCATCACCTTTCATAAGATGGATGTTAAGGAAGATGATGGTGTTTTTAAGCTTAGGGCTATTTTGGATTTATAACCCAAACTTTTACGAGCCTTCGGCTTGCAAAAGTTTGATCAAAAGGGTTTTATTGTTGGGGGCGGATACTCTTATTTTTTTATTTTCATCATTCCTAATGCCTTTTACTAATTTTTGTTAGTTATAATTTTAACAATTAATTTTAAATGTATAATAAAACATAGATTATAGTACTATATTAAAATTAAATTATATAACAAAACTAAAGATTAATTTTTATACAAATTTATTATTTTAATCATTGCAGTGATAATTATGTCTATTAAAGAAAGTCTTGAAAAGGTAAGAGATAATGTTTGGGAACTTCCAAGCAGTTACAAGAAAGAAATGAGAGTTCCTGGAAGAATGTATCTTGACGATGAAGCTGTTGAAAACATTGAAGAGGGAGCACTTGAGCAAGTGGCAAATGTAGCATGTATGCCAGGTATTCAAGGTGCATCTATTGCTATGCCGGACATTCACTTTGGATATGGATTCAGCATCGGTGGTGTAGGTGCATTCAATTATAATAATGGTGTTGTAAGTCCTGGAGGAGTGGGCTTTGATATTAACTGTGGAGTTAGAATGCTTAGAACTAACTTAACTGAAGATGAAATCAAGCCTAAGCTTAAAGAGCTTACAGAAGTTTTATTTAAAAACATTCCATCAGGTGTAGGAAGTAAAGGCCAAATAAGACTTAAAGACAATGAAATCGATGAAGTGCTTGATTATGGTGCTTGGTGGGCTGTTGAACGTGGATTCGGTTGGGAAGATGACCTTAAGTTCTTGGAAGAAAACGGTAGAATGAAGGAAGCTGAATCTGCTGTTGTAAGCGCCAAGGCTAAAAAAAGAGGAGTTCCTCAATTAGGTTCATTAGGTTCTGGAAACCACTTCCTTGAAGTTCAAAAGATTGAAGAGGTCTATGATGAAGATGTTGCAAAGGCATTTGGCCTTGAAGCAGGATCAATAGCAATCATGATTCACAGTGGTTCAAGAGGATGCGGACATCAAATCTGTTCTGATTACTTGAGAAAAATGGATAAGGCTTATAGAAACTATAAAATCAACATTCCAGATAGGCAATTGGCTTGTGCACCGATTGACTCTAAAGAGGCACAAGGTTACTTGAAGGCTATGGCTGCTGGAGCTAATTATGCATGGGCAAACCGTCAAATGATGTCTCACTGGGTAAGGCAATCCTTTGAAGAGGTCTTCTCCCGCAGTGCTGAGGATATGGATATGGGAATAGTTTACGATGTTGCACACAATATCGCTAAAAAAGAGGTTCATAAGGTAAAAGGTTCCCATATGGAAGTTCTTGTTCACAGAAAAGGAGCTACTCGTGCATTTGGTCCTGGAAGACGTGAAATTCCTAAGGAATACAGATCTGTAGGACAGCCTGTCTTAATCTCTGGAACTATGGGTACAGCATCCTATGTCTTGCATGGTACCGATGTAGCTATGGAAGAGACCTTTGGTTCAACTGCTCATGGTGCAGGTAGAGTATTGTCAAGAACTGCTGCTAAGAAACAGTTCACTGCAGACCAAATTGAAAAAGAGTTAAATGCAAAAGGAATTCATGTGAAAGCAAACTCTGCTCCTGTGTTGGCAGAAGAAGCACCAAGTGCATATAAGAATGTGGATTCTGTTGTTAAAACATCTCACGATGCAGGAATTGCTAAATTAGTAGCTAAAGTTGTTCCTTTAGCAGTTACAAAAGGATAATTTTTGTCCTTTTTATTTTTTTTTAAATTTTTTTTATATTAAATAAAATTTACTAATTGTTAATTTACTGATTGTCAGTTTATTAATTATTAATTTGCTGATTGTTGATTTACTGATTGTCAGTTTATTAATTATTATTTTACTAATTGTTAATTTGTTGATTATCGGTTTATTGATTGTTGATTTACTGATTGTCAGTTTATTAATTATTATTTTACTAATTGTTAATTTGTTATTTATCGGTTTATTGATTGTTGATTTACTGGTTGTTAATTTATTAATTATTAATTATTAATTTACTATTTTATTAAGAAATTGAGGATTTATTTTTATTGAGGTTATTATATGATTGGAATTATTGGCGGCAGTGGAGTAGAAGAAATAACTGGTTTGGCAGATAATGTCGAAAAAAGGACTGTTGAAACAGAGTATGGATCTGTAGTGGTTTCTCTGTTTAATATTGAAGGCAAAGATGTTGCTTTCTTGCCAAGACACCTTGAAGGTCACAGTTGCCCTCCACATAAAATAAATTTTAAGGCAAATATTATGGCTTTAAAACAGTTAGGTGTCACTCAGATTATGGCTACAAATGCAGTAGGCTCTGTTGACTTGGATATTGCTCCTGGATCAATTGTCATTATAGATGACTTTTTGGATTTCACTGTAAATAGGCCTAGAACATTTTATGATGATGATGAGGCTATTCACATTGACATGAATGAACCATTTTGCAATAGGCTTAGAAATGCATTGCTTTCCCATGCAGATTGTATAAATGGAAATGTGGTTGATGGAGGAACCATTGTTTGCAACGAAGGCCCAAGGTTTGAAACACCTGCTGAGATTAAAATGTTTAGGATTATTGGAGTAACAGTTGTTGGAATGACCACATGTCCTGAAGTGGTTCTTGCAAGGGAAAAGGAAATGTGCTACAGTTCCATAACTATTGTTTCCAATTATTGCACTTCAATTTCCAAAAGTACCTTAGGGGTTGAAGAGGTTTATGACATTATGGGACAGAAAAAAGAGGAACTAATTGATTTATTGCATAATGTCATTAAGGACTTGCCTGAAGAGTATGATTGTCATTGCCATCATGCCTTAGGGGATGCAGAGATGTAGTTCAAACTTTTAAAAAAGTTTGAACAAAATATTTTCACTTGTTGGGAGTAGTAACCTAACTTTTTTACTTTTTTTTTTTGCTTTGTTTAAAATTTATCAATATTTTTTCTTTTTTTTTACTAAAAATCATAAGCTTTATATGTAACGAAGTTTATATATTTGTCACCGCATCAACCACATAATCTAAAATTTTCAAAAGCCACCTTGAAATATTTATTATAGATTTAATTAAGGGGTATAAATCTATAATCTGTGGTTGATCCACACCAATAAATTATCATCATGAAACCATTCATTTCAATCACTCCTATATTTCACTGTTCATAATATCTACTCATAGTTTCATCTTTGTATCATCTTTGGGTTTCATTTCATGGTAATTTATTGGATGGTAAAATAAGCATTGCCTTGATTTATAAGTTTAGGAGGCTTATAGGAAAGGCTTGTTTATGATTGTGCATTGCTGTTGAATTTGCCTTTAAAGTGAGAGGTGTTTTATTAATGAATGATTTTGGTTTAGTGCAATTGATTTGGATTAAAAGATTGGTGAGTGAAACAAGCAGGATAAATACTTTGATTGAGTGTCATCATTTGTCTGAATGTGATGTGAACAGATATAAGTCAGTTATCTCTTCCATTGATGACTTTTGTGCCTTTGTCATTAATTCCCAAAACTGGAATGATGTAGGAAACATTTCCAAAATTGTTGAAGAAGTTGAAATGGTATTGTTCCAACATTTCTACGAACAAATCGATGCTTTTGAAGATGAGAAGGTTAATTTAGACTTATCTGGTGATGATGAAGTCAATCTAATATTTGAAAATCCATTTATTGAAAATCAGGCTATTCCAGTCATTGATGATGAATCCTATAGGAATATAGCAAGAAATGACATAGATATTGCTGGTAAAAGTGATGATGGTCTTTTCATTGATTTTGAAGAGTTCAATGGTCCTATAATAGAAGGGGATATCCTTCCTGAAGAAATCACATTTGAAGTAATGGATGAAAATTCAGTTCTTGACATCTTTGATATGAAACCTGGAGAGTCTCGTGAAATTTCTGTAGAAGACTTTATTAAAATCCTTAGTCAAAATCAGGATGGGCTTAGCTTTACCTTAAATCCAGAAATGTTTCCAGATGAGGCAGATATCTTAAGTGAGGATGCTGAAGTTTCATTTGAGGAATTCATTGCACACCTTATTGATCAAAACCATACAAAAGGAATGGGATTTGGCTTAATTGATGATATAATGATGATTTATTTAATTAAATCAGATTATCTTTTACTTTTTTGCTTTTTTAGTTTTTATTTATTTTCTTAAGTTTTTTGTTTTTTGGGGTTTGTTTTTATTTATTTTCCTATTTTTTTGCTTTTTTATTTCTTTTTAATCATTTCTTAAGCTATTGCTATTTTAATTGTTTTTGGTTATTTCTTAAGTTATTGCTATTTTTAATATTTTTAACTAATTCATTTTATTCTAATTTTCTTTCATTTTTTAAATAATTCCCTATTTCATTCTTTAATTAATCAATATTCAACCATCTTTTTAATTTTTCAATATTTAAATAATAAAATATTTATTATAAAGATAATATAAATTAAAATATAAGATATATTGGTCAATTGTTAAAATATTTAAGTAATTGGCTAATTTAGTTTATCAAACTTATTGTTTCATTTTTGATAATCAAATTATCAAATAATAGGAATATTTTTTTCTTTTGGAGGATTTTGAATGAATAAATGTGATTTGAAAAGAGACCATTATATGTTGAAAGGTCCCCTTGCCAAGCAAGGTTACGACTGGTGGTGGCATTCTCTAACAGCTTACAATAAGGAAACTGGTGAGCCAAGACCATTCTTTATAGAATACTTTGTCTGCAATCCAGACTTAGCTGAAGATGAACCTACCTTAGGTCAAGACCCTAAAAACATTGAAGCAGGCAAAAGACCTTCTTACTGTATGTTAAAAGTTGGAGCATGGGGTAAAGAACCTAAACAGATTCACAATTACTATTCCATGAAAGATTTCTCATGTCCTGATGATCGATTAGATGTCAAAGTTGGGGAATTCAGCTTAACTGAAACTCATATGACTGGATACTGTAAAGTTACAGAAGAGGAAGCACGTGAACATCCAGAATATATGTGTGATGCAGGAGAAATGAAATGGGATTTAGACATTGATAAACAAATCGCTTTTAATGTAGGTTATGGTGCTAACAGTTTCTTTAGAAAATTAAATGCTTTTGAGATGTTTTGGCACGCTGAAGGAATAAAAACCCAATACAAAGGTACCATTGAAATGGATGGTGTTGAATATGAGGTTATTCCTGAAAAATCCTTTGGATATGCTGATAAGAACTGGGGAGGAGACTTTACAAGTCCTTGGCTATGGATATCCTCCTGTAATTGTACAAGCTTAATCACTGGAAAGAAACTTAACAACACTGCCTTTGAAGCTGGTGGTGGAAAGCCTAAGGCATTTGGAATTTCCCTTCCACGTAAGCTATTGATTGGTTTCTATTATGAAGGAAAAATGTATGAATACAACTTTGCAAGGTTCTGGAATAATGTAAGGGTTAAATTCGGTTTCAAGGAAGGAAAAGAACTTAATGAATGGTTCATCAATTGCAGTAATTGGAACAGCAAGCTTGAATTGAAGCTATACTGCAAACGTGATGAAATGTTGCTTTTCAACTATGAAGCACCTACTGGTAAAAAGCTTCACACCCGTCTTTGGAATGGTGGAAGCGGTTACGGTGAAATCAAATTGATGAAAAAGGATGGAACCCTAATCGACCATGTTAAAATAGAAAATGCCGGTTGTGAATACGGAGAATATGATGATGACAGAACCCATAATGTTATAGATGATAGATAATTATCTATAGCATTTATTTTTTTATCATATTTATTTCTTAACTTACTTAATTATGAATATTCTATTGTTGAGGTTATTTTATTATTTTGCTAATCAATTTGTTTTAAGAGAGATATTATGTTATTCACAGATATAATTGCTTTAATAATTGTTTATCTTTATGTGGTTGTCATATTCCTATTGGCAGAAAAGGTTTTAAAGAGCAGACCTGAAGTTTCTCGTAAGTTTGTTCATATTATGGTTGGTAATATGATATTTGCCATGCCGTTTTTCTCAGATCCTTCAATCTTGCTTTGGTTCATTACATTGCCTATAACCATTGCTCTGTTCTTCTTGACAGATTATTCCCCAATCAAAATCCATAATAGTGTTACTGAATCCGGACATGCATTGGGATTATTCTTTTATGCATTGATTTGGTCAATATTGCTTTTGATATTCCCAATCTTAATCAATCCTAAATTCCTTTGGATTGTAGCATTAGCTATTGTTCCTTTAGTATATGGTGATGGATTTGCAGCTCTTGTCGGAGGCAAATGGGGTAAAATTAAATACCACGTATTCGGTGGAGAAAAAACTCTTGCAGGTTCCCTTGCAATGCTTTCTGTAACTGCAGTCTTATCTGTATTTGTATGGGTTTTCTATACTGCAATGGGATACACTCTTCCAGAACTTAATTTTTGGTATATTTTAATTATTTCTGCTATTGCAACTGTTGCTGAGGCTATCAGTTATGGAGGTATTGATAATCTTACAGTTCCTTCAGTAACTGCAATTTTGTATTATTTGGTTGCAACTGTTCTCTAGTTATCACATATTGTGGTAACTTTTCTTATTTTTTTATTTCTTTTTCTTTCTTTTTCTTTTCTGTATTATTCCTAGTTTTTTTACTATTCAATCTTCTTTTTAGCTATTTTTAATATGATTTTATTATTTATGCTAATTTATGCTAATTTATGCATATGTTATATAAATGTTCAAAAAACTTAACTTAATTAATATTTTCATTTAACAAACTTAACTAAATTAACATTTTTATTCAATTTATTCAGTAAATTTTATATAAAATTTTTAATATATTCATCATCAATAAGCTATAATTTTTTAGTTTATGCATTGGTTTTTTTTTATTTTATATTTTTCCTAAAAAGTTTATGGCTTAAATTTTTTGGTGATTATATGAAAGGATACGGAATGATTAAAGTCGGGGAACCTGGTTGGATAGAAACTGAAAAACCTGTTGCAGGACCTTTAGATGCAATTTGTAAACCTATTGCTGTTGCACCTTGTTCATCAGACACTCACGCTATGCATGGTGGAGCAGGCCCAATGGAAAACAGGATTTTAGGTCATGAAGCTGTTGCTGAAGTTGTTGAAGTCGGTGAAATGGTCAAAAAATTTAAACCTGGAGATGTTGTTGTATTGCCATGTACCACTCCAGATTTGGCAGGTGAAGTTAAATTGCAGGAAAAAGGCGGAAACAATGCTCACGATTTGGATTCAATGACTAGTTTCAAATTCCTCACATTTAAGGATGGGGTATTTGCAGAATTTTTCTCAGTAAACAATGCAGACAATAATTTGGTTTTGCTTCCTGAAGGAGTGGATATTGCTGATGCTTTAATGGTAACTGATATGATGTCTACCGGATTCTATGGTGTGGAAATGGTAGATGTTAATTTAGGAGACACTGTAGTTGTATTTGGTATCGGTCCTGTAGGATTGATGGCTGTTGCTGGTGCAAAACTTAGAGGTGCAGGTAAGATCTATGCTACTGGATCTCGACCAAACTGTGCTGAATTGGCATTGGAATTTGGAGCAACTGAAATCATCAGCTATAAGGATGGAAATACTGTAGAGCAAATCCTTGAAAAAGAAGGTGGAAAGAAGGTAGATTGTGTAATTATTGCTGGAGGTAATTGCAATACCATGAATGAGGCAATACAGCTTGTAAAGAGTAATGGTCATATTGGAAGCATTAATTTCTATGATGTTGCAGACACTTTCACTATACCTGCATTTGAATGGGGTCTTGGAATGGCTGACATTACCATTCGTGGAGGATTCTGTCCTGGTGGTGCTTTAAGAGCTGAAAAATTACTAAATCTTATTAAATATGATAGGATCAAACCTGGAAAAACATTCAATGTTGAATTCCATGGATTTGACAAAATTGAAGACGCATTTAAACTTATGGATGAAAAACCAAAAGACCTAATCAAGCCAATTATTTATATAGATGATTTGGATTAGATTGAAATCTTTTGTTTTTTCTCATTTTTTGTGATTTAAAAAATTGGATTTGAGCTTATGCTTGAATCTAATTATATTTTTTTTAATTAATTTTTATTATATTTAAAGATATTATATTTCTTTAATTATCTTTTTTTTAAATTGGTTTTTTATGTTAAAATAATATTGATATTTTTTTTAATAGTCATTTCTTCTTTTCATTTGTTCCAGCATATTTAATGATATTATATTTTTTTAATTATTATTTCTTTTTTCATTTATTTTATTGTATTAAATAATCTTATATTTTTTTAATTGTCTTTTTTTTCATTTGTTTGATTATGTTCAAAGAATTTTATGCTTCCTTAATTATTTCCCAATTAAATAACTAAAATTTATTTTTAATATAATCACTTGATTTTATTTTTAGAATAATTCAGATGCTTATTTTAAAATAAAAATAATTTTTAATATGTTTTTAATTAATTTAATAATTCTTAAATAGTATTCTTATTTTTAAGGGTTTTTAGATTAAAATAACCTTTGGTTAATAAACCGAAAAGTTTATATATGATGAAGTGCAAGTAATATTTAGTTACAAAAACTAACTAAAAGATTTACATTAATAATTGTTGATAAATTTTTAATAAATTCTTTTAATTCTTTATTTGGTTGTTGAAATTAAATAAATTTAATTAAAAACAATTGATTAAATGAATTATTTGAATTTAACTGGAATTAATCCTTTTAATTGTTTATCGGTGATTAATTTGTATTTATTTGGTTTTTTAAATAATGGGATGGTCTTTAAATCTTTAGGTTAATTTTAATGTATTTGTTGAAATTTTCATGTTTCAGTTTGTTTGTATTTGACCAATCTCAGTATTTGAATTATTGATTAAATTCAAGCATCGATTAAATGATTTTAAGATTAATTCTAAAATTAATTCAAAAAGTTAATTGATATTTCTGTGCCGTCGATGATTATTAATGATCTTTTATTATTGTAACTTGAAATAATATTTATTATATTATTTCGAAATGATATCGAGATCGAAAGGGAGTATTATTTCGAAATGTTATAAAATCGAAAGGGATTGTCGGTTTAGAATGCTGAAAAATCGAAGAGGATTATCGGTTTTAAATGCTCCAAATCGAAAGGGATGTTATTTCGAAATAGTATTTATCTATTTCAAATCAAATTCATATTAATTATTATTACTTAAAAAAAACTAAAAGGAGTTGAAGATCATGGCTGATGTAGAACTTAAAATTAAAGTTGCAGAAACATTATCTCAAAAGGATGTAGGTAAAAATATTGCTAAACTAGATATGGAATCTATGTTTAAATTAGGTCTTAAAGATGGAGATTTAATTGAAATCATTGGATCAAAACATACTGCAGCTATTGCAATTGCTTCTCAATCTGATATGGAATCAATCATTAGGATTGATGGTACCACACGTAAGAATTCAGGTGCTTCAATAGGTGAAGAGGTAACAATCAAAAGAGTGGAAGCAAAAGAAGCTAAAAAAATTGTTCTAGCTCCTATTGATGCAAGAATCAGAATTAGTGGAGACTTAAATAGCGCATTTAGAAATCAAGTGATGGTCCAAGGTGACTTAATCAATACTGGAATCAAAACCACTCCAAGAAGATCTGTTAGTGGAGGCTTATTTGATGATATCTTTGATGATTTCATGAATGGTCCTGGAATTGGTGCAATGAGCCAAATCAAATTGGCTGTTGTAAACACTAACCCTGGAGGGGTAGTGAAAGTAGGTCCAAATACTAAAGTTGAAGTCAATGAAGAGCCTGTTGATATTTCTAAATTAGAAGGTGTCTCCAATCTTGTAGATATTAGTTATGATGACATTGGAGGTTTGAAAGAGGAAGTTAAAAAGGTCAGAGAAATGATTGAAATTCCTCTTAAAAAACCGGAATTATTTGATAAGTTAGGTATTGCTCCTCCAAAAGGAGTATTGATGCATGGACCTCCAGGTACTGGTAAGACCTTGCTTGCAAAGGCTGTAGCAAACGAAAGTGATGCACACTTCATTGTAATCAATGGTCCTGAAATCATGAGCAAATATGTAGGTGGATCTGAAGAAAACCTAAGGGAATTCTTTGAAGAAGCTGAAGAAAATGCTCCATCTATCATCTTTATTGATGAATTGGATGCTATTGCACCTAAACGTGAAGAAACTCAAGGTGAAGTGGAAAGAAGAACTGTTGCACAGCTATTGACCTTAATGGATGGACTTAATTCCAGAGGCCAAGTGGTTGTAATCGGTGCAACAAACAGACCAGATTCCCTTGATGGTGCATTAAGAAGACCTGGTAGGTTTGACCGTGAAATTGAAATCGGCGTACCTGATAAGGAAGAACGTAAGGAAATCATGGAAATCCACACAAGAGGAATGCCTCTTGCAGAAGATGTTGACTTAAATGAGTTAGCAGATACAACTCATGGATTTGTAGGTGCAGATCTTGAAGCGTTAGCTAAGGAAGCAGCTATGAGAGTTGTAAGAAGAATCATTCCTGACTTAGGTGCCGATGATGAGATTCCTCCTGAAGTCCTTGAAAAGCTTGTAGTAACTAAGGATGACTTTAAGTCTGCACTTAGGGAAATCCAACCTTCAGCACTTAGGGAAGTTCTTGTACAAGTTCCAAATGTTACCTGGGATGATGTTGGTGGATTAGACGAAGCTAAACAAGAATTGAAGGAAGCTGTTGAATGGCCACTTAAATACCCAGACAAATTTAAGGACTTTGGCGTAAGGCCACCTAAAGGTACCTTATTGTATGGTATTCCAGGTACTGGTAAGACCATGCTTGCAAAGGCTGTAGCAAATGAAAGTGAAGCTAACTTCATTGCAATCAAAGGACCTGAACTCTTGTCCAAATGGGTTGGTGAGTCTGAGAAAGGAGTAAGGGAAGTCTTTAGAAAAGCAAGACAAACTGCTCCTACTGTAATCTTCTTTGATGAGATTGATTCAATTGCAAGCAACAGAGGTGGTGAATTTGGAGATTCTGGAGTAACCAAACGTGTCGTAAATCAATTGTTAACTGAAATGGATGGTCTTGAAGAATTAGAGGATGTTGCAATCATTGCAGCTACCAACAGACCAGACATTATTGATCCTGGTCTCATGAGGCCTGGAAGATTTGACAGACACATTAAGGTCGACACTCCAAATGAAGATGCAAGACTTGCAATATTCAAAGTTCATACTAAAGACATGCCTCTTGCAAAAGATGTAAAGCTTAAGAAATTGGCTAAAAACACCGAAGGATATGTTGGGGCAGACATTGAAGCTGTATGTCGTGAAGCTGCAATGCTCGCTTTAAGAGAAAACATTGAAGCCACTGAAGTCTCAGCTAAATTCTTCGATGAAGCTATGGATAAGGTAAAGCCAAAAGCCGTAAGTGATGAAGAAGGTTTGGTCCAATACTACTAATTGGACCAACCTTCATCACTTTTTTCCTCCGTGATTAATCATATTTGATTAATCCTTAAATTAAATCACAGAAACACAAACATTTACACACTATAAATAAAGTCAAAACATTTAAATCGTCTCTGCCCTATTCTATAGAAACATTATAGAATGGGGCTAAAAAACCTATAAAAACATTATAGGCTGAGATTATAAAACTATAGAAACATTATAGTTTTAAAGATTTAATCCATTATAAAACGTTATAAGCTGGGATAATCTATTAGAAAATACAAAATTAATGTCACGCTATAAAATAAAAAATATTCATATTTAATATTTCATATATTAAACCTTTAAAAAACTAAAACAATAAAACACTAAAAACACCTATAATATGTTGTAATGAATTAAAGAGTAGATTTTTTCATACCTTTTGTCTATCTTTAATTCATTACTCCTCTATATTTATCATATTTAATATTTCATATATTAAACCCAAAAAACTCAAAAAAATATACCTGAATTTAGGTTGTAATGAATTAAAGAATAGATTTTTTCATACCTTTTGTCTATCTTTAATTCATTACCCCTCTATATATCATGTTTAATATATTTCATATATTAAAAACTAAAAACTCAAAAAAATATGCCTAAATAGGTTGTAATGAATTAAAGAATGGATCGTTTCATATCTTTTGTCTTTCTTTAATTCATTACCCCTCTATATATCATGTTTAATATATTTCATATATTAAAACCTAAAAAAACTACAACAAAAAAACATTTGTAATTAAAGTTGTAATGAATTAAAGAATAGATTTTCTCATACCTTGTCTATCTTTAATTCATTACTCTCCCAGATTTTCTTTTTTTATTAATTTTTCATTTATCATCAATTCACTTTTTTTATTTTCATAAGGATTTTAATTTTCAAGATCCTATTTATTCAATATTTTCAAAAAAATTTTTAATTTTTAAAAACCTATTTATTTAATAAGAAATAAATTAAGTATAAGTTTTAAAAATTTAACAATTGTTAATCAATTAATTTAAGTTTGGGATATTATGGATAAGCATGTAATTGAAGCTTTGGGAAGAGCTAGAATAACAGTTCAAGATGGAAAAGTGGTAGATGTAGGAGAGCCTAAGATTGAATACTGTCCTTTGTTTCATAAGCACCGGGGAATTGAGAAGTTAACTCCTGATGAAATAGAAAAGAATATTCAATTTAGAATAGATGACTTTGGAATGTGCACTAAGGATAGGGTATTAAGGTTAAAGGACTTTTTATCCTTTGGTATTTCTGAAATATTATCCACTTTGCTTGATGAAAATCTAATCGATTGTGTGGTTATGGTCTGTGAAGGCTGTGGAACCGTACTTGTCACTGAAAGTGAATTGGCTCAAGGTGTAGGTGGAAGAGTTTCTGGGCTTGTTGAAACTAGTCCAATACCAGAGCTTATAGAACAGTTCCTTCCAAATCATGTTCTTGATGAGGAGAATGCTTCCATAGATCAAGTGGAAGGATTTAGATTAGCTATTGAAAATGGATATAAGAATATTGCAGTAACCATTTGTCATCCAGATGATGGAATAATTCTTAGGGAATTGGAAAAGGAATATGATGATGTGAATGTTTATATATTTGGAGTTCATTCAACTGGATTGACAAGAGATGAATCTGAGCTTCACTTTGATGTATGTGATGTAGTCACTGCCTGTGCTTCAAAACATTTACGGGATATTGGTGATGAAGAGGACATTTTTAGAGTGGGAACCTCAATTCCAATTTTTGCTGCAAGTGAAAAAGGAGAAGAATTTATTAAATTAAGATTAGATAAGATTGGAGGTCCTAAAAAGAAAACAGGAAACTCCAGGCATCCTAGTCCTTTAATTTAGAGATTTTCTTTAATAAAATCATTATTTTCTTTTTTTAATATTTATTATTAATTTTTATTCTATTTTTATTCATTTTATTTTTTCAATATTTTTTATTTTATTCTAATTATTAATCGTTCTAGTTATTCAATTATTCTATTTATTCAATTATTCTAATATCTGTGATTCTTTGCTGTTTCAATAATTAATTTTAAATGTATTGTAAAACATAAATATTATATTATATATTTATTAATTTTTTTTGGAGATTTAAATGTCAAAAGATGTAGTTTTAATTTTATCTGGAGGATTAGACTCTTCCACTTTATTATACAAATTATTAAATGATGGAAATGATGTAACTGCACTTAGTTTCAATTATGGCCAAAAGGCATCTATTGAAATTGAAAGGGCAGCAGAAATCTGTAAAATGAATAATGTTCCTCATTTCGTATTTGATATCCAGAATATTGTAGATTTGCTTAGCAGCAGTTTGACTGATAAAGACAATGACAATGTTGAAGAGCCACAAAGCACTGTTGTTCCAAGTAGAAATACAATATTGCTTGAGCTTGCAACTGCATTTGCAATAAGCAACAATAAGGAAGAGGTTTATTATGGTGCAATCAAGGCTGATGTCGGTGATTATCCTGATACCACTCCTGAGTTCCTGGAGAAAATCAATGAATTGAATAAGGTCAATAACTATGAATACATTCCTGTATGTGCTCCATTTATTGATACAGACAAAAAGGATGTTGTAAAACTTGCTTTAAAGTTAGGAGTGCCTATAGAAAAGACCTGGAGTTGTTACGTCAACAATGATGGAACTCCTTGTGGTGAATGTTTTAGCTGCAAATCAAGGATAAAAGCTATTGAAGAAGCTAAAAATGAATTAGGGATGGATTAATTTTAAAATCCAAATATGAATTAAAATATATTGATTAAGAATAATTTTTATTATATTCAATATCCAAATGAAAATTAGATTATATTGATTTAGATTAATTTTTATTCTATTTAAAATCCAAATGAGAATTAAAATATATTAATTAAGAATAATTTTTATTTATTATAAAATCATTTAAATTGAAAATTTTTATAAGCTACGGAGGTTATATTTATGTTAACATTAGTATCAGAACATAGGATTTATGGCTGTCACAAATTAAAGAATCAAGGAGGCAAATGCACTCAATGGCATGGACACCAATATAAGATTATTTTAACTTTAAAGGCTCCTTATAAGGATTTGGATTATAGGAATATGATTATGGACACCTATGACATTGAAGCAATATTCAATGAGTTCATTGGTGTAGACCATTTGAACTTAAATGAGTTTATGGATTCAGAAGATCCTACAATGGAAGAAATGAGCAAGTTCTTCTATGATGGATTAAAGCCTAACATTGAATGTTTAGTAAGTGTTGGAGTTTATGAAACTCCTGAAACTGGCGTAACTTATGAGTCAATGGAATAATCAAGAGAATTATTTTATTTTAGGGTTTTGTTAACAGAACTTAGAGTTTTTTAAAGTAGGTGATTAAGATTAAGGTTAATGAAATATTCACATCATTTCAAGGGGAAGGTCCTTATGTAGGAACTCCTGCAACTTTTTTGAGATTGTATGGCTGTAATTTAAACTGTGAATGGTGTGATACTGACATTTCAACATATGAAATGCTGTCTGTTGATGATGTTGCAGAGATTCTAATTACTCAAATGGAATTCAACAATATCCATACATTGATTATAACTGGCGGTGAACCTACTTTACAGATGGAAGAGATTAAGCGTTTGATTAAAGAGCTTCCAGATGATATTAGGATTCAGCTTGAGACAAATGGTTCCATTTTCGATTATGTTCCTGAAATGGAATATGTGATCAGTCCAAAGGAAGATAAGGAAAAGGTCTTTGAAAATTGTTATAAGTATGATAATGTTTTCTTTAAGTTTGTAATCACTTGTAAAGAGGATATAGATGAAGTGATTTCAATAAAGAGGAAGTATGGGTATGACAAGACAATCTGGCTGCAAGGTGAATTCAGCAGAGATGCTCAAATGGCTGATTTGATTAGGGAAAATTTCCCTCGTTTAGAAAATATCAAATTATCTGTTCAAACTCATAAATATTTGAATCAAAGATAAGCAGTTTTCTTAACTTTGTTAACATATTGTCGAATGAATTAATAATATACTTATATAAGTATATGCAAATATATTATTAAGAAATGTTTTTTAAATTCAAATCATATTTTTAAAATTAAGTGTGGAATTATGTATAATAGAATTTTGTTACCTACTGATGGATCTGAGTACTCTTTACGTGAAGTTAAAAGAGCTAAAAAATTGTTGGCAGAAGGCGGAGAGATTATAATTCTCGGTGTCGCTATAAAAATAAGAAAAACTGCTTTCCATAGGGCAAAACATGTTGCTAAGGTAAATAAGGATGTTGTTAAGGAAGCTAATGAAAATGTTGAAGATATGGCAAAACATTTTGATGATAGCTATAATGTAAGGACTGTTGTCAAATCTGGTTTCCCTTCTGAACAGATCAATAAACTTGCAAAAGGAGAAGACTGTGATTTGATTATTATTGCATCTTCTGCAAGAAGCGGACTTAAACACGTTGGTCTTGGAAGCGTAGTTGAAAATGTTCTTAAGGAATGTGAAAAAGATATTTTATTAATTCATAAGTAATTAATAAATTATTTTACTTTTTTTACTATTTTTTATAATTTATTTTAATTTTAGTTATTTTTTTTTTATATTGTCATTTCTAATTTTTATCATTTTTTTGGCTATTTTTTATATTTTTCATATTTCTTATTTTTTGATTTATCATATGTATTTTAGTTTATTCTTCTAAAAAACTTTATAAAAGTTTTCATTTTCATTTTTAACAATAATTGTTTCTTTAATTTATTTTTTAAAGTATAATTTACTTTTTATACAGTATAAATGACATAATATTTAAATACTCATTATATTATAAATTTAATTGTAGTTTATTTAGTATGAAATTTATTTTTTGCAAAGTTTAAGTTTCATATTTTTAGGGATTTTATAGTTTGTTAGTAAAAACATTAAAAAATTTAGCTAAGAAAATAAAACTAAAGGAGTGATATTATGGCAGATAAAAAACCTACAGCAGATAACTGGCCGGTAGTAAGTGGAGATTACATTGTAGGGGATCCAGAAAGCCCTGTTGCTGTTACAACTTTAGCTTCTCACAATGAAGACATCCCAGTTGCTGCTGGAGCAGCTATTGCTGGACCTTGTAAAACTGAAAACTTAGGTATTGAAAAAGTTGTGGCAAACATCATTTCAAACTCAAATATTAGATTCTTGATTCTTTGTGGGGCTGAAGTGCAAGGTCACATTACTGGTCAAAGTTTTAAGGCATTGCATGAAAATGGTTGCGACCCTGAGAAAAAGAAAATCACTGGAGCTACTGGTGCTATTCCTTTCGTAGAAAACATTCCAATGGAAGGTGTAGAAAGGTTCCAACAACAATTAGAACTCGTTGATATGATTGACAACGAAGATGGTGGAGCAATCACTGCAAAAGTAAAAGAATGTATCGAAAAAGACCCTGGTGCATTAGAAGAAGATGCTTTAGTAATTGATTTAGATGAAAAAGACAGTAAAAGCACTAAAATTGAAATGTCCTTAAAAGAGGATGTAATAGATACTGAAGCATGATTTATTTGTTTTTCTTTTTTTATTTTTTATAATTTTTTTTAGTTTTTTTTATTTTCTTTTTTTATCTATTTTTTTTTATTCAATCTCTTTTTTTAGTTTTTTTTTATTTTCTTTTTTCATCTATTTTTTTATTCAATCTCTTTTTTTAGATTTTTTAAAGATAGTAAAAATAGTTGGGATTTAGAAAATGGAATAAAATTATTATAACCCTAGTAAAAAATTATTAAAAAATTAGTATATAAAATAGGACTGTAAAAATTAATATAAAAATAGATAAAAAGTATAAAATAGTTTAAAATGGATTTAAAGGATATACTGATTGCTACTTATTTTTCCATAATGCTTAAGGATTTATTAGCAATTTCATATAATTGATCTTCCATTTTTTCTATTTCTGCTTCAGTCAATCCTTCAAATAATAATTGGTCGAAGTTTTTAAATAATTCTGTGGATTTTTCAAAAACTTCTTCTCCTTTTTTAGTTAAATGTAACCTACGACGTGCATTGTTTTCTTCGTCAATGGTTTTATAGGCCAAGTCCTTTGCCTCTAATTTTTTAAAGGTTTTTGTAATGTTGGCTTCAGATACATTTAATAGATGTGCAAGTTCCCTTTGGCTGATTCCATCATTATAATAGATTTTTGATAAAAACATGGTTTCTGCAGGTTTAACACTTAAATCGCTGCCATTTTGTTTATAAAACTCTTCAAACCCTTTCTTTAGTTTATACCAAGAATTGAGATAGCTTTTTTCATAGTTAAAAACAGAATTTTTTTTCATAGTATATCCTCACATTTTCGTGTTAATATTTAACTTTGTTAATATATATAAATGTATTGATAAATAAATGAATAAAGTTATAACCTAATAAAAATATCATAATACAATGTACAAAATTATTCATTTTTCATACTAATTTATTTTAAATAAAAATGCTTATTTTGTTATTATGTTTAATTTTTTGTGCTATTTTATTAACTTTTACAAATTTTTTAATTTTTATTTCTTATTTTAGTTAAAAATCTTTTATTTTTTTAACCACTCTTATTATTTTGTTTAAAGTTGAGGGCGCCCATTAAATCATAATCCTATTCCTTTCATCTGCTGATGCATTGAATCCTTTTACATATTTATTTGAAAAGGATATTTCCTTTGACTCCAAAAGAATTATATTTATTTAAAAATATAATTTTAATTAATTATTCTTTTTAATATTTATTGAGGTTTATTTATGGATAGAGATAAAATCATAGTAAGAACCAGTGTCATTGGAATACTGGTGAACCTTGTTCTTGTTGCATTTAATGCGACTATTGGAATAATGGTAAACAGTATTGCAATTACATTGGATGCAGTAAACAACCTGACTGATGCTTTATCTTCAATCATCACAATTATTGGAACAAAATTGGCAGGTAAGGCTCCAGATAAGGATCATCCTTATGGTTATGGTAGGATAGAATACTTTTCTTCTATAATCATTGCAGTGATTGTTTTGCTTGCAGGAATAACTGCTTTGGAGGAATCAGTTCCTAAGATATTCAATCCTGTCCTTGCAGATTATACCTTTGTTTCAATATTCATAATTGCAGTGGCAGTGGTTGTAAAGTTCTTTTTAGGAAGGTATGTTAAATGAATAGGTAAGGAAATAAATTCACAGTCATTGGTTGCATCTGGAAGCGATGCATTATTTGATGCAATTCTTTCATTATCTACAGTTGTTGCAGCAATCATCAGTTTAATATGGCACATTAGTTTGGAAGGTATCTTAGGTACAATAATTGCATTTGTCATTATAAAGGCAGCTATTGAAATGCTCTCTGAAACATTAAGCAGCATGATTGGTAATCGTGTTGACAGTGAGATAACAGACAAGCTTAAGGATAGGATCAGTCAATTTGATGAGGTAAGAGGAGTTTATGACTTGACTCTCCATAACTACGGTCCTACACAATTGATGGGTTCCGTTCATGTTGATTTGAGAGATGACATGACTGCAAAAGAGATTCATAAGTTGACCCGTCATATTCTATATGCTATTTATGAAGCGTTTGGAATCATATTGACTGTTGGAATCTATGCATCAAACACAGATAGTGAAGAAACCAGAAAAATCAAGGAAAGTCTTAATGAGATTGTTAAAAAATATCCTGAAATATTGCAAATGCACGGGTTCTATATAGATGAGGATTTCCGTTTAGTCACTTTTGATTTAATCATTGATTTTGATGCAAATCGTGCTGAAATAAAAGACAAAGTCTTAGATGAAATTCAAAATAAATATCCTGATTATCAATTTGATGCAATCTTAGATGCAGATTATAGTGACTAGTCAAAACTTTTTAAAAAAAGCTATTCAAATGGTCTCACTTTCAGTTCCAAAATTCATGAACTGATTGATTAAATATTATATGCAATTTGGATTTATGGTTATGGTGACTAAACTCACTGTAATCTTATTTTTTTCAATGATTATTTGATTCGTAAATTATGAAACAAATATTTTTTTAATTTTTTATGAAGAAGTGAAAATTTCAAATTTTGTTTAAAAAAAGGACATTTAAGTTTTTGATAATGTTTTAAAATTAGCAGTTTAAGTTTTGGTAAGTTATTTTAAAAAGGGAATAAATTTGATAATATTTTAAAAAGAGCATTTTGAATAATGGTTATGGGGGAGTTTTAATAACTCTCCCTTTATTATTCATTAAGTGTTTTCTAATTATATTGCAGTCCATCTTGCAGTCCATCCACCGTCAACACAGATTAATTGACCGGTACAGAAACTGGATGCGTCAGATGCTAAGTAAATTGCGAGACCGTCTAATTCACCAGGTTTACCTAATCTTCCAGCTGGACAGTATGCTGCAATGAGGTCCATGAATCCATCCATTTCAATGGAGTCTACAGTTAATTCGGTTTCGAATACAGCAGGACCAATAGCGTTTACGGTAATGTTGTATTTAGCCCATTCTACAGCTAAGTTTTTGGTTAAGTTCATTACTCCACCTTTTGCAGAGGAGTATGCACTAATTCCTCCACCAGGGAAGATAACTCTACTGTGGATAGAACCGATGTTAATGATTTTACCGTATTCTTGTTTGATCATGATTTCTCCAACAGCTTTACACATGTAGTATACACCACTTAAGTCAATGTGGATGTGTCTTTCCCATTCTTCGTTGGATTGATCAGTGACCATTTTGTTGTTACCCATACCTGCTGCGTTTACAAGAATGTCGATTCTGCCATATGCATCCATTACTTTTTCTACGGATGCGGTAATGCTGTCGTAGTCACCTACGTCAGTAACAGCGTACATTACTTCAGTTCCGTAGGTTTCTTCTATTTCTTTAACATTTTCTAATAATCTATCTTCTCTTCTAGCAAATAATGCTAATTTTGCGCCTTGGCTTGCATATGCTTGAGCAATTTGCCAACCTAATCCTGAGGAAGCACCAGTAATAACTGCTACTTTGTCCTTAATGTCGAAATAGTTTTTCATTTTAATTCTCCTTTTAAATTTTCAACTTGTTGGTTAAAACTAATTGTATTAGTTAGCCAATTTTGTTGTATATTTTATTCAGTTTTCCAACAAATGTTGGTTAAATAATTATTTAATTTTTTAATTATTTAAATGTTTATTTTTCATTTTTTTTAGATTTAACATGGTTAAATTTATTGTTTTATTTGTATTTCTTAATTGTTTGTTCAAAAAATCTCTTTTTAATTGTGCATTAATTATTTTTATTATGCATATCTTTTATCTTGCCTAAAATTTTTAATGTTTTTTATCATTTTATTTAGTTTTGTATCGATAGAACTAATGATTTTTTATAATTTTGTTTATGAAAAAATTTTTCAAAACCCTTAATTTGCTTCATTGATACCTGGAAAAAACTGTTTCAGTAATTTTTAGGAAAAATTTATTTTTATTTTTTTACTTAATCAACTTATTTATGATAAATTAATTAAATAATAAATAACATAACTTAACATGTTATAGATTATTTAAAGGTAATCATTTAAATTTAAAATTGATTTAAAATTATTAAAGGTGCTTTAATGACTCAAATGACTGAAGCTAAAAAAGGCAATATCACTCCTGAAATGAAGGAAGTTGCAGAATTTGAAAAGATAGATGCAGATAAGATATTAAAGGGAGTGGCTAATGGAACCATTGTAATACCAAAGAATATTGGAAGAGATACAAAAGCTTGTGGTATTGGAAAGGGATTAACCACTAAAATCAATGCAAACATAGGATCTTCAAGCAAGATTGAAGATATTGATTTGGAAATAAAAAAAGCAAGATTGGCAGTTGATTTTGGTGCAGATGCAATAATGGACTTAAGTACTGGACCTAAATTATTGGAGTTCAGGGAAAAGATAATGGACTCTGTAGATGTGCCTATCGGAACCGTTCCAATTTATGAAGCAGGAGTTATTACATTAAACAAGGGAAATGAAATCATTGATATGGATGAAGATGACATTTTCAATTCCATCATCCATCAGGCAAAGGATGGGGTTGACTTCATGACACTTCACTGTGGAATAAATCAGGATTTGGTTGATAAGCTTCAAAAGGCTAAAAGAATGATGGGTATTGTAAGCAGAGGTGGAACATTCTTGGCTTCTTGGATTTTGCACAATGAAAAGGAAAACCCATTATATGCAAATTATGATTATCTTCTTGAAATCGCTTTGGAATATGACATCACCCTTTCTTTAGGTGATGGATTGCGTCCTGGATGCTTATCTGATGCAACAGACACCTCTCAAATTCAGGAATTGGTTACCTTAGGAACTCTTGTTAAAAGAGCACAGGAAGCAGGAGTTCAAACAATGGTTGAAGGTCCAGGTCATGTACCTTTAAATCAAATCAGGTCAAATATGGAAATCCAAAAGACCCTATGTCATGGAGCTCCATTTTATGTGTTAGGGCCAATTGTCACTGATTTGGCTCCAGGTTATGATCATATCACTTCCGCTATTGGAGGAGCTATTGCAGCTTCAAGCGGAGCAGACTTCCTATGTTATGTAACACCTGCAGAGCATTTGTCTCTTCCTTCATTGGAAGATGTTAAGGAAGGAGTTATTGCAAGCAAAATTGCAGCTCAAGCTGCAGATGTTGCCTTAGGTTTGGATACTGCATGGGAAAAGGAAGTTAAAATGGCAACTGCACGAAAGAACTTTGATTGGGAAGGACAATTTGATTTAGCCTTTGATAACGTCAAGCCAAGACATTATAGAAATAAATGTGAATTAGATGATGATGAAATGTGTGCTATGTGCGGTGAATATTGTGCAGTAAAAATAGCCAAAGGAGACTTTTAAATTCATTTTATTTTTTAGCTTAAGAGCATGATGCATTGTTTCTAAGATTATGGTTTGTTTGTCTTATGAATTGTTCTAAAATAGTTTTATTTTAATTGGGAGATTAAAGAAATGAAATATCAAGAGCTTGTTAATGTTTATGAAGCATTAGGTGCAACTACAAAAAGATTGGAAAAAACAGAGATTCTATCAGATTTTCTAAAGACTGTTGAAGATGATGATTTGGATAAAATCACATTAATGGCTTTAGGAAGTGTTTTCCCTTCTTGGAGTGAAGAGGAACAGGGAATTGGTGATAAGCTTGTTATGAAAGCTGTTGGAGATGCTGTAGGCGTTTCTGTAGATGTAGTTGAAGATGCCATTCGTGATGAAGGTGATATTGGAGCAGCTGCAGAAAAGCTCTATACTAAAAAGGCTCAAATGACATTTTTCTCACAGCCTTTAACTGTGGCTTTTGTTTACAATCAATTAAGAAAATTAGCAACAATATCAGGTAGCAGATCAACTGCCCGTAAAATCTCCAATATTCTTGAGCTTTTATCCTCCGCTTCTGGAAAGGAAGCCAAATACATTTGCAGAACCATATTGGAAGAGCTTAGAATTGGTGTAGGTGAAGGTATCCTTCGTGATGCAATTTCCCAAGCTTTTGATGTTGACAAGGCAGTTGCTGAAAGGGCACATATGCTGACAAATGACTTAGGTCTTGTTGCAAAGGTGGCAAAGTCTGAAGGTGAAGATGGACTTAAGAGCTTGACCTTAATTCCTGGAAGGGCAGTAAAGCCTATGCTTGCACAATTGTCTGAGGGCATTGACATTAGCATTGAAGAGATGGGCTGTGCACTTTGTGAGACAAAATATGATGGATTTCGTACTCAATTTCATAAAAACGGTGATGAAATCACCTTATTCACTCGCCGTTTAGATAATGTAACCCACGCTTTCCCAGATGCTGTTGAATATATAAGGGAAGGTTTCCCAGATGAGGATTTCATTGCAGAAGGGGAAATTGTAGGTTATAAGGATGGTCGCCCACAGGCATTCCAAAATGTATTGCAAAGGGTTAGAAGGAAATATGATATTGCTGGAGCAATGGAAAATGTGCCTATAAGGATATTTTTATACGATTTGCTTTACTTTAAGGAACCTATTGTTGATGAGCCAATTATAAAACGTAGAGAAATCTTGGAAAACACTGTAGATTGTTCCCGTGATGAATTGAATTTAAGTGATTCTGTAAAAGTAGGTCCTGAGAATATTGATGATGCAATAGCATTATTCAATAAGTCAATTGATGGCGGACATGAAGGGATTATGATTAAAGACTGTGGCGAACCTTATATTCCTGGAATTCGTGGCAAAAAGATGTTGAAATTCAAAGCTGAACCTGAAACATTAGATGCAGTTGTTGTTGGAGGAATAAAGGGAATGGGTAAAAGAGGAGAAGTTATAGGATCTTATGAGATTGCTCTTCGTGATGAAAACGATGAACTGCAAGTCATAACCCGTATTGGAAGTGGACTTTCAGATGATGATTTGACAAATCTCACAAAACAAATGGAAGAGCTTAAAATCTCAGAGAAAGGAACTCACATTACTGTTCATCCAAAAATTGTTTTTGAAATAAAATATGCTGAGATTGTAAAAAGTCCAGAATATCCTGCAGGATATTCATTACGTTTCCCTATTGTAAAATCAATCAGAACAGATAAGGGAGTAGAGGATATCGATACAATAGAAAGATTGGCATTAATGTATGAGAGTTCATAATGGGTTGAATTTTTTAACCCTTATTTTTCTTTTTTTTATTGGTTTTATTGGTGTTTATTTAATTTTTTTTATTAGTTTCTTTTTCTGTATTTTATGGTGTTTATTTAATTTTTTTATTATTTTCTTGTTTTTTATGGTGTTTATTTAATTTTTAGCCCTTATTTTTCTTTTTTTCTTGGTTTTATTGGTGTTTATTTATTTCACAGCTATTTTTCATCTTCTTTTTTTAAAGACTTTTTAATTTTCCAATAGGAAGTATGGGAAATATTCAAATTCATGCTTTTCCACTTCTTTCATTACTTTATCCTTGTCTTCAGGATTTTTTTCAAGATAACGCTGTAAAAATCCTGTTTGCCCTTGGAAACACATTTCAATATATTTCTTTACTTTTTTATTTTCTGCAGCTTTATGGCTTTCATTTAAGTCATCCATGACTTTTAAACGATCCAATACATTAAATTGGTATGTCATTTCCTGTTGTGAAACTGAAGTTTCCCTTTGAATTCTATAGTAATTAACTTCTTCTTCCTTTTTTATGAAATAGAATTCAAAGTCAAATTTGGAATATAGATTTCCATAAAATGAAACATCTTCACCGCTATTTAGTTTAGTATTGAACTGAACTCTTTTTGCAGCATAAGTTGGGATTGTTTTAGCTACTGTAACTGCCGCTTGGCTCATGAATTTGACTGGTGCATTTTTAATGATTCCATATTCCTTTTCAGAGGATGGTACGGTGGATTTTGCTTCTTTAGTGTTTATATTGTAATTCATAAAATTAGCCATTGTTATCCTATTGGGCTTGGAATATTCCAATAATTTCTCAAGATAATTTGGACTGATGAAGTCGTCATCATCTACAAATGTAATAAATTCCCTTTTGGATAATTCCATTCCAATATTTCTGGCGTTAGCTGCTCCTGGATTTGGAGTAAAATGGAAAGTTACATTTAGTTTAGGGTATTTTTTAATAAATTCAGATAAGATGTCAATTGTAGAGTCTAATTCTCCATTAAAAATAAAAATAAGTTCATATGATTCTGGATTTAATGTTTGACTTTCTAAAGATTCTAAAAGTGTGTTAATGTGGTTTTCTCCCTTATAAGTAGGTATAATAACACTTATTCCCTCTTTAAATTGGTTTAAGGTTTTTATCTCTTCCTTAAGTTTTTTGTTTTCCTTTTTTAAATTATCATTTTCCCTTTTAGCCTTTTTTGTTTCTTCTTTATAATGGTTGAATTGATTGCTGTGGGATAGGATAGAATGTTTAATTGACATTTAATTGCCACCTAAACTTAATTTATATAATATTAATCTCAATTATTTTATATAAATATTTTTTTAATATTGATTTTTTCGCTTTTTTTGATTATTCTTATTTTATTATAATCTATTGTTTTTTTAAAATTTATCATTTGATTTTATTTTTCTTAATTTATTTGTATATTATCAGTTTATTGTTAAATTACAATAATATAATAAGTTTATATTTAATTTTAAGTAATATTTATATTGTATTACTTAAATAAATAATTTTAATTATTTTTTTCATAAAATAAAGTAGTTATATAAATCTTTGAAGTGAAAAAAATAAAGTATTTATATAAAATCTTAAAGTGAAAAAATACATATTTTTTTGCTTTAAAAGCGATAAAAAAGAATTATTGGAGGGATTATATTCAAATTACGGATGAAAAGATATTTAAAGTTGCATTGATCACATCACTTGTAGGAATTATTGGAATGCTTGCTTTTGCATCATATATTGAACCGAAGGAAATTCAAATCAAAGACATTTCAAGAAACAATATTGGAGAAACGGTAGCAGTCACTGGGGTGATTGAGTCTATTAAAATGTCTTCAACTGGCAGTTCATGCTTTATGGAATTAAATGATGGAACTGGCAAGATAAATTTAATCATCTTTGAATCGACTTTAGTTGAACTTCAGGATGCTGGAAATGATGTAAATGATTTTAAGGGTCATAAGGTAAAGGTTGTTGGTAGCATAACGGAGTATAAGTCTTCAATGGAACTGATTCTATCTAATTCCAATTCAATTAAACTGATTTCCTGATTTTTTAGTTTTAAAAATTGGCGATTTAATAATTATTATATTTTTATTTATTATTACAATTTTAAAAATTATTATTTTTTTTTTACAGAGGAATTTATATTAACAGGGGAATATAATAATTATTAGGAGGTAAGTATGATGGGTATTTTAGCCACTTCTAAAATTTATGGGAATTATCAAACAAGCATCCCAAGGGAATTTAGAAAAAATGTTTAATGTTGATAAGGATAGCATCTTGGAATGGGGGGGTAAATGAAAAAGGAGAACCTACTATAAGTTTTAGAAAGAAAAGAGATTTTAAGGAGTTTGTCGGCGCTTTTAATTTGGATGAAGAAACTAATTCCGTTGATTTAAAGAGGAGCTTGTAAATGAAATATTTTTAGACACTTCTTTCATTATGAAATAACTCTTATTGAAGAATAATTGATTTTTAAAAAAATATTTAAACTTTATAAACAAAAATATATGTATACTTAAGAGTAATTTGATTACTTGATATTTGATTAAGTTTATAAAAGGTAATAAAATGACAGAAAAAAGATTATTTGGTACATTTGGTGTAAGAAGAACTGCAAATGATGTTTTAACTCCTGAATTTGCATCACGTCTTGCTGCAAGTTATGGATCTATTGTTCAAGGAACTGTAGCTATTGGAGGAGATACAAGGACAAGTACTCCAATGCTTAAATATGCAATCACTGTGGGATTGCTTTCCTCTGGTTGTGACGTAGTGGATTTAGGAATTCTTCCAACTCCAGCTATTCAATATGCTGTAAGAAACTATTATGATGGTGGAATCATTGTAACCGCTTCCCATAACCCTCCAAAGTATAATGGACTTAAATTTGTAGATGAGTTTGGTATAGGAACTCCAGATGATATGGAACTTGAAGTGGAAAGGATGTACTTCGATTCAGAACCAAATCGGGTATCTTGGGATAAGATTGGAGATTGCTTCACTAACCAAACAATCATTAAAGAGTATATTGCTGAAACCTTAAAAAGAGTTGATGTGGAAGCTATCAGAAACAGAAAGCTTAAGATTGTAGTTGATTGCGGTTCTGGAGCAGGTTGCTTTACAGCTCCATATATCCTTAAGGAATTAGGTTGTGAAGTGACAACCATCAATTGTCAAGCTGATGGATTCTTCCCTGGAAGAGATCCTGAGCCAATTGAACCAAACCTTCAGGATTTGATTGCAACTGTTAAGAATTTAGGTGCAGACATTGGTCTTGCTCACGATGGTGATGCAGATAGAACCATCTGTATTGATGAGAAAGGAAACTTTGTTTTAGGAGATAAGACCTTTGCACTTGTAGAAAAGCAAATGCTAAAAGAAAATGGTGGCGGAATCATCGTAACCACTGTTGCTACCTCTCAAGCAATTTATGACATTGCAGAAGAATACAATGGTGAAGTTATAGCTACTGCTGTTGGAGATTTGCTTGTTGCAAGAAAGCTTAAGGATACTGATGGCTTATTCGGTGGAGAAGAAAACGGTGGTCTAATTTTCCCTAACTTTGTTTATGGAAGAGATGCAGCTATGACTGTAGCTAAGATTCTTGAAATTTTAGTAAAAGAAGGCAAGCCATTATCTGAACTTGTAGCAGAGCTTCCAGTTTATTATCAGCAAAAATTGAAAGTGGAATGTGCTGATGACTTAAAGCAAGAGGTCATGGCTAAAATCGCTGATGAAATCAATGAAACCACTGACTTTGAGCTTGATACAACTGATGGAGTAAAAATATTAAAAGATGATGGTTGGGTAATTGTCAGACCTTCCGGTACTGAACCGATCTTCAGATGCTTCGCTGAATCTGACTCCCAAGAAAAGGCTAATGAAATGGCTGAATGGGGAATTAGTTTAGTGGAAAAATATAAGGGATAGTTAAATTTCCTTTTAAGCAACAAGTAGTTTGATAAATTTTATAATGGATATTGGAGATTAATTTTAATTATTCTCTAATATTTAACTTTTTTTTTAAAGCATGATTCCTGATAACAATAAATCAAAGCTAATACTTATTTTAGTGATTATTTTAGCCTTTGCTATAATATTTTTCGGATATGCAATATCTTTGAAAAATTCCAGCACTTCAAGTCTTAATGCTATAGCAAATGATGATGATTTCAGTTCTTCAACTGAAAATATAGCAAAAAATAAGGACATTTACATTAACCAATCCTATCCTGATGGGCCTACAGCAGAAGCTAAAATAGATTCGTCTAATGTAAATTCAAAATTGCTTGGAAGCAATGATTTGGGGACTGTAGAGTTATTAGGTCCTTTTGGAAATCCAAATTCTGATAGGAAAATAGCCTATTCGATAGGAATGCATCCTTTTGAAAGCAAATCTCATAAGGCTTTATTTGATACTGTAAAGTCTAAAGACAGTTCATTGGATTATTGTTATTATATCTACAAAATCAATGTGACAAATTACAATACAGATGATGAAGGCAGATTGGATGGTCAGCTTCTTGCTCAAGAGTTTGTGGCTCCTCATATAATCAAGAATGATTATGATTTGTTTGTGGATGTTCACAGCAATAAGGGAACTGTTGAAGGGTCATATGAAGAGACTAACTTTGTCTTTGCAGTGGGAAAAGATGAAAAGTCAGAAGTGATTGTAAACAAGATCTTAAATAAGATGCCTGAACTTGTTTATTATTTCCCAAATGCACAGTCCAGCCCTCCTTACATTACATTGCCGGTAGAGCAGGCAGGAACTCCAACTGTAAATTATGAAACATATTCCTTTGAGCCAATCAATACAACCTATGATTTGATGGATAAGTTTGTAGATGCAGTGGATAGTTTGGAATTTTAAGACAAGTGGTTATAAAAAGTTTAATGGAATAGATGCAGTGGATAGTTTGGAATTTTAAGACAAGTGGTTATAAAAAGTTTAATGGAATAGTGAGAGTGTATAAATGTTTAGGAAAGATTATCCTCAAGAACCAACAGATGTGGCTAAAGTAGATTCTTCCATGTATGATGCAGAACTGATTGGAGAAAACGACTTGGGAACGGTTCATGTTCATGGACCTTATGGGAATTCAAAGTCTAATGTAGAAATTGCCTATTTGATTGGCATGCATCCAATGGAAAGCAAGGCACATAGAGGATTATTTGATACAATAGTAGAATGGGATAAGAAGGGACTTTTAAACTATACATATTATATTTACAATATAAATGTGGCTGGAGAGCTTGATGCAGAAACAGAAGGTCGTATGGATGGCCAATTGCTTGCTCAAGAGTTTGCTGCACCACATATAATCAATAGCAAATATGATTTCTTTGCAGATATTCACAGCAATAAAGGCTTAAAGGGACCTGGAACCTATGAAAAAACCAATTTCATTTTTGCTCCAGGATTTGATGATGAGTCAAGCAATCGATTGAAGGTGATATTAGAGAAAATTGAGGAACTTGTTTATTATGCTCCAGAGTATAGAGCAAGCCCACCTTATATTACAATTCCGGTTGTGGAAAGCGGTATTCCAACAATTGTTTATGAAACCTATTCCTATGAACCTATGGAAAGGACATATGACTTAAGTGAAAAATTAGTTAAGGCAATTGACAATTTGGAGTTTTGATTTTAGGCTTTTTTTAAGCCTTTTCTTTTTTTAAATAATTTTATATATTTTTATAAATAGATTATTAATTACTTATTTTAAAAAAGGGGCATTATATGGAATTGGGATGGATAGATTTTTCAAAATCAGAAAGAGAGAAAATTTTAAATGTTTTAGATTTATTAACAGAACTTGGAGTTCTTGATGAATTGGGAATAGCGCCTATTCGAGATAGATTTTCAGACTTGTTTTTTCCAGGAACTTCCACTATCCAAACTCGAGCAAAGTACTTTTTCATTGTTCCTTATGCTCTAAAAGACTTAGAATTAAATAATGAAAAGAGCTTTAGTAAATTAAAAAGAAATTTGGATGATACAGAAGAGAAATGTGCGAGAACCTTATTGGATATAAATTTTCATGAAAGGGGAATTATAGGTAGAAGATCCATAGCTGCTAATAAATGGGTTAAAAGAACTCCTGCAAGCATTTATTGGGCAGGTCTTAGAAAATATCAAATCTTTAGGGCAAATATTTCCATTGACCAATATATCAAAATAATCGCCTTTCAAAAACAGAAAAAATCAAATATTCTTAAATTAGGAAATAATGAGGATAATGAAGAAGAGCATGATGACAAGAATGCTGGTGTTGGTCAAAAGGTTCATTTTTTAAATATTCCTTCTTATAATCCAAAGTGGAAAAATGAATTTGATATGAATCTAACTCCAGAAGAGGGACAATTTCTGAAAAGCCAAATCATTTCCAGTTGTGGAGATAGTATGATGGTCCATATTTTAAAGGACAATATGTACGAAATTTTAGAATATGCTTCTTTCAGGGATTTAAAAGGTATTATTGGGAAATTTCCAGAAAAAATCCAAAAGGATTATTATAGGGCAAGGTCATTTTCAGAATTTATCTTTGTTTTGAGGGTAATTTATAATTTAATAGTCTCAGAAGGGGAAAATGAAACTGCAAAAAAGGAGTTTGCGTCATTAAAGCCTGATTTATCAAATTTTGCTCAAGTGGATATTGAAGAGATATTTGCTTCTTTAAAAATATATAATCCTCATCTAAGAACTTTTTTAATTAAATCTAGAGATTTGATGAAAAATGAGGATTATGAAGGCTTAAAAAATATTATAAAATCTAGAGAACTTATGCTGAAAGGACAAAATAGGTCCAAAACAGCTCATCCTGGGGAATTTGATAAAGATTTATGGTTTGCTGGAGGATATTTGGATTATCGATTCAATAATGCTAAAAACATCATAAGGGATATTTTTGAAAGTGAAACTCCAGATATTGTGGAGAAATATGTTTTAGAGGATAATGGCAGTAAAATGGAGGGGCTCTAAATGTTAAATCCTAACAATAACCGTTTAGATTATGGAGATATTTTATCTCCTCCAAATAATTATCAATTGGATTTTGCAATAGGAACTACATATTCCCTAGATTTGGATGCTTTAGTAGGTGCAGCAATATCTTTAGGTTTATCTGAAGAGACTGACACTAATCTTATCAATAATCCCATTTTTTTATTGGAGGCTTTACGCACAACTGCTGATAAAGTTATTTTATTCTGTGAAGGTGGTCAGATTCACCTTCCAAATCAACCAAATCCTTTGTATATTTTACTTGAAGAAATGGTATTTCAGGTAAGCAACTCTAAACTTATTCAAAGCAAATATGCTTCATTTCATCCGAAATTTTGGTTGTTGAGATATGTTGATGAAGAGAATAATGTTCTTTATAGGGTTGTTGTCTTAAGCAGAAATCTCACTTTTGATAGGAGTTGGGATATTAGTTTTTCTATGGATGGGTTTAAAAGTGAAGAAAGAACAGATAAAAATAATCCTATAATCGATTTTTTAGCTTATTTGAAGGAGTTCTCTAAAAATGATGAAAAGAGTTCCAAAATCTCTGCAGTTATTGATGAACTGCAATTCGTTCGTTTCGAATTGAACTCCAATGACTTTTATGATTTTGACTTTATTCCTAATGGGATTGGGGATTACTCTATAAGTGACTATCCTTTATTCAATGAATCCTTTGATGAACTTTTGATCATGTCTCCATTTTTAAGTAAGATAATTATTAGGGCATTTAATGAGAATATCAATAATGATAAGGCAATGCTTTTTACAAGAGAAAATTCATTAAACGGCTTTACAGAGAAGGATTGCGGCAATTTCGAAATCTTTTCCTTAAAGGACCAAATTATTGATGGTGAATCATTAATTTCTGAGGAATCTGATGAGAATTCTAAAAATGAAATTATTAAACATGATATACATGCTAAAATGTTTATGGTAAGGCATGGGAATTTGACAGATTTGTATTTAGGTTCTTTAAATGCTTCATATAATGCTTTAGACGGTAATGTTGAATTTATGATTAGGCTTAGGGCAAGAAGTGATAAGTTAAACCTTAAGCTATTGTCTGAAGCTTTGTTTGATGGTGAAAAGGGAGGTCCTAATAGTCCATTTCAATTAGTGAATATTGAGAAGTTTGCTGATGAAAAAGAAGCTCCTGAAAATAATGACTTGAGCTTAATTGTTAAAGCCATCAGTCGTTCAAATCCTAAAGCCTGTATTGCATTTAATGAAAATTCATATAATATTGGATTATGCTTCAATAAGTTGAAAGAAGATTTCATTGCAAAATTTAAAGATTATAAAATTGAGATTAGGCCGTTATTATCAAAGAAGAAGTCTAAATTTGAAAGAAAAATTTGCTTTAAAAACATTGATAAAATTAGATTATCTGAATTTTTTGTTGTTTCTGTATACGAAAAGACTGAAGAGGGAGAATCTTCTATAGAACGAGTAATTAAAGTTCCTGTATCTGGTTTACCTGAAGACAGGGAAAAAGAAGTAATTTCCTCTGTTGTTAATGACAAGGAAGCATTTATCAGATATGTCGCTTTTTTGCTTGGGGATGACTATATTATTAGTGTTATGGAATCTGAAATGATGGATGGATTAGGCTCTGCTAATCTAAGCTTTAGAATGCAATTGCCGGAATTATATGAAAAGATGCTAAAGGCTTCACTTTATGCTCCTGAGAAATTTGATGAATTGGAATTTTTAATAAAAACTCTTTCTGATGATGATGTAATTCCTGATGGGTTTGAAGATCTTTATAATACTTTTAAACAGGTGGTTGATTAATATGGGAAGCATATTCAATCGCTTAGATGATATCGAAGATACTGTCATGGCAGAATTAAAGGATTTTCAAAGAGCTACAGTTGAAAGAATAGATTATCTTTATAGAAAAGGTCAAAGACGTATTCTGGTTTCAGATGAAGTTGGATTGGGAAAGACTTTAGTTGCTCGTGGAACTATTGCCAAGTTTGCTAAATTAAGAAAAGAAGAAGGTGATGATTTAGTAAAGGTTGTTTATATTTGTTCCAATGCAACAATTGCTGATCAAAACCTTGATAAATTGAGGATTGTAAATGAAATACGTGCTGAAGACACTCATACTTCCAGGCTATCAATGCAGCATTTAAATATTTTTAAGCAGGAAAACGATACAAAAGTCTTAGATAAGTATATTCAGCTCATTCCTTTAACTCCTCAAACTTCTTTCAAAGTTTCTAATTCTCAAGGGACCATGAATGAAAGGGCTTTAATTTATGCCATATTAAAAAGAGTTCCTAGGTTAAGATCCTATGCTGAACAATTGGACCAAATATTTCGTTTTGCCACTGCTTCTTGGCCTGATGCTAGGGATTCCTTTGAAAATCAATTTTTGGAAGTTAATGCAAAATCTAAGGGCAAATATGAAAAGTATATGGTTAAGGAAATTTCCGATTATTTAAAGAATAACTCTCCTAAACAGGAAAAAATATTGCTAAATCCACATTTCAGCAATGAAAATCTTTTAAAAGACTTAATTAAGCTTTGTAAAAGAATTAAGAGATATGGTTTTGATAAATCTGAAGCAAAACCATTTATTGTGGAATTGAGATTAATCTTTTCAGATATTTCCTTGAATAAATTAGAGCCAGATATAATAATTATGGATGAGTTTCAAAGGTTCAGATACTTATTAAACAGTGATAAAGAGTCTGAAATGGGCAAATTAACTGCTAAATTCTTCAATTCAGATGATGTAAGGATTCTTATGTTATCCGCTACTCCATATAAGATGTATTCCACCCTTGATGAAATTGATGAAGAGCAAATTGATGCTCACTTCTCAGAATTTTTTGAAGTGATGAATTTCTTGAATGTCTGTCCAAATGAAAAAATTAAGTTTAAAGAGGTTTGGAATGATTATTCAATCAAATTAAAGGAATTTGCTAATGATAAGGATTCTTTCATAGTTGCAAAGGCTAAAGCAGAAAATTCCATGTATAAAAATATTTGCAGAACTGAAAGAATTACAGAAAATCAGTTATCTGATATTATTGATAATGATGATGTTAAAAAGCCATTATCTGTTCTTAAGGAGGATATTCTTTCATTCATAGAGGCTCAAAAGCTATTGGATGATTTGGAGTTGGGAATTAATGTGCCTATTGATTATGTAAAATCAAGTCCTTATTTAATGTCATTCATGAAGAATTATAAATTAAAAAGGCGAATTGAGTCCTATTTTAAAAGAAATCCTCAAGAAATTTACAAAATGAATAAAGATACATTTTGGTTAAATGAAAAGGATATTGCTAATTATAATGCAATTTCTTATAATAATGCTCGCTTAATTGATTTGATGGGTCATGTTTTAAAGGATAATGCAGAAAAATTACTGTGGATTCCTCCATCAAAACCTTATTATCCATTAGAAGGTGCATTTAAGGACACAGATAATTTTTCAAAGACCTTGATTTTCTCCTCTTGGGAAATGGTTCCTAGAATGATTTCAAGTTTGGTTTCTTATGAAGTGGAGAGAAAAACAATAGGAAAATTAAATAGGGATATAAATTATTTTGCTCAAAGAAGATATCCTTCACCTAGATTAAATTTTGATTTAAGGGAAGGAAAACCTGCTCAAATGGCTTTGCTTACCTTAATTTATCCTTCAAAATTTTTAATTGATGCTTATAATCCTATTGATTGCTTAAACAGGAAATTGTCACTGGAGGATATTGAACAAGAAATTAAAGAGAAAATACGAAAAGAGCTAGATAATATTCCATATGACGAATCTTTGCCTGAAGACCCTTCATGGTATTATTTGTCTCCGTTATTGTTGGATAATTCATATTTAGAGGGTTCTGATTCTCATAATTTTGTTGATATGTGGTTTAAGGATGTTAATGAATTATTTAGGGAAGACAAGCAAAAAGGTTTCTTAAAGCATTTAGATAGGCTGGAAGAAAAATTCAACAGTTTTTATAATGGTGAATCACTTTTAGGCAAAAGACCTAAAGATTTAGTTGATGTTTTGTGTGATATGTCAATTGCATCTCCAGCTATCTGTATTTACCGATCATATAATCGAGAATTGGCTAATAGGAAATTAACTCTTGAGGATCTAATTGAAAAAGGGTTAATTGGACATATTGTTGCAGGAAAAGCAAGTTCAGTTGATGACTTTTTAGACGTCAAGTCAATAAATAAAATTGTCAAGAGAACTAAAGTGTCTAAATATGATTTGATTTCTAGTGGTTTTATTGATAGGGATTTAGCTCATAATGCTTTGCCATTTGAATCTTTATTTGAAATAGAATCTATTGACCAATATGTTAAGTACACTACACAGGTTGCAAGAAGGTTTTTAAATCTAATGAATAGTCCAGAATCAATTTCCGTGATTGATTTAATCTTCAAATCAGATTTGGATGATGCTTACTGGCGTAATGTCTTAAAGTATTCTAAGCAAGGTAATTTGCAAGCTGTTTTTGATGAATATGTTCATTTATTGTCTAATGGTTTAGATGTAAGTAATGAAAATAGGATTGAAATCATCAATGCCAAATTATTGTCTTCAATGGATTTAAGAATTGCTTCTTATGATATTGACACATTCAATAGTTTTAATTCAAGGATGTCTGGAAAGAGCAAAGATGTGAATTATTTAAGGACTCATTTTGCAGTTGCTTTTACTAAAGGAAGAACTGATGACAGTGATACCAATAGGAAAAAATCAGTTAGGGGTGCATTTAATGCACCATTTAGGCCTTTTGTTTTAGCTTCAACTTCAATAGGTCAGGAAGGTCTTGATTTCCACAATTACTGCAGAAGGATAGTTCATTGGAATTTGCCTTCAAATCCAATTGATTTAGAGCAAAGAGAAGGTAGGATCAATAGGTTTGAATGTTTGGCCATTCGTCAAAATCTTGCTAAAAGATATGGTGAGATGAAATTCAATACAAATAACATTTGGTTAGAGTTATTCCATAAGGCAAGTGAAATCGAAAAGGTTGATGATTGTTCAGACTTAATTCCATATTGGGGTTTAAAGGACTCTGATGACATGATTAAAATAGAAAGGATAGTTCCTATGTATCCATTCAGCAGAGATGAAATCAGGTATGATAGATTAATTAAGTTTTTATCTTTGTATCGTTTGACTTTAGGTCAAGCAAGGCAAGAGGAGCTTATAGAATCTATTTTTAATTCCACTTTGGAAAATGAGGATTTGATGAAGAATATCAATGATTTATTTATTAATTTAAGTCCTTACTATAAGGAAGATGTTGAAGATTTTGAAATAGATTGTGAGGAAATAGAAGAAATTGAAAATTCATCAGATAATGAAGATTTTGACAAATCAGATGAAGAGAAGGATAATATTTTTGATAAGTTTTTGGATGTTGATGTTTCTGAAGATGAGCTAAATGCGAATGAGGTAATGTTATTGATGAAGTCTTAGAAGTTTTGGAAAATGATAATTATGAAAATAATTCACAAGAAGATTTAAGGGTTGATGAAGAGATGGATATTAAATTAAAATATTGTTTTAATTGTGGTGCTGAATTAGTTATTAAAGGTTCTAAGTTTTGTTATAATTGTGGACAGGATTTAAGGCTTGAGAATTTGGATTTGGAAGATGAAAATTCCCTACTTAATTCTACTTTGTCTTCTGATTCAGGAGAAGACCCAGTTTTAAAAGGTTTAAATGAAAAGTTTATTTTTCCAATAAGGTCTGAAATATGGGACGGTAATATTTGGGACAATAAAGAAGCAGAAAGAATTACTGCAAATGTAAATGATATTTGTGATGTTCAGGATTACTGGCAAAATGTAGGAAGTAAGATTATTGAAAATAATCTATTTGATGGACATTTTATTAAGTTTAATAATCATATTTTTTGGATGCCTATTGATGATATACCATTAAATTTAGCACGTATAGAAATGATGATTTTTGCTGGCTATATTAAAGTGAAACTTTTTATTGCTTGGAATGGCGATTTATATAAGTTCTTAGAAAATAAATTAGATCACATTGAAAAAGAATTGGGCTTTAAAGTAAAAGGAGAAAATCTTTCTAACCCTTATCAGATTGTTATTTATAATTTAACCGATATTAATAATAAGGATTTATGGGAAGATGCTATGCATTGGCATATTTCTGTTGCAAAGAGGTTTTATGATGTATTCTCTTCTTTAATAAAAGATTTCTGTTTAAAGAATCCTAAAGTTATGGATTCTGAAAATCTTCGTGCACAATATTGGAAAGAATTAGATTATCGTTTAGATAAATCAAATCTTTTCCCAATGGATGTTCATCATCCTTGGTCTCATTATCCATTTGTTTTGAATAATTATGCATGGGATGAAGTACGTTTTATTTTAAATGCCTATCATAATAAACATCAGATTAAAATAACTCTTGCATTAAATAAGAGCATATACAATTTCTTTATTTCCCAAAAAAGAGAAATTGAAGAAGAATTTGGTTGCAGTTTAAATTGGAAGGAAGGTAAATGGTTTTCAGATATTTTCATTACTCATAGAAATAATGTAAAAAATAAGGAGGAATGGGAAGATGCATTTACTTGGCATAGTAATAATGTGGAAAAATTTAAAAAAGTTTTCATTCCAAGAATTAATGAATTTTATAATAGATAACTAAATTGTTTATCTATTATTTTTCTATTTTTCATAACAAATTTTCCTTTCATTATTTTAATTTTAGCTATTATTAAATCATAGTTATATATAGTAAACCTATTTTTAATTAATCTTATTTTCAATTAAATTAATTCAAATTCATTTTTTATTTATTATCAATTCCATAATCTACATAAACCAATTAATTATTATAAAAGTAGTAAAAAATAGCAAGATATAGATTAAAATTATAAAAATTCATATTCTCTAAAAGTAAAAAATAGCAAAAATTTGAGATAAAAATTTAAAAAGAGACTACATATTTTCCAAGCATTCCATTTTTAGAACTCTTGCATCATCATTTGATGGATCAAGGGCAAGCACTTTGGTGAATAGTATTTCAGCTTCATCAAATTTATCAATCTCCATCAATACAACACCTTTGTTAAGTAGGAATGAAGTGTTTCTTGGTTCAAGTTCTATTGCCTTATCATAACAGTCAATTGCCTCTTCGAACCTACCAAGGTCCAATAATGCGTTTCCTTTTCTGTTTTGTGCAGTTGCATCTATTTCAGAATCTTCAAGACATAATTCCAAAGCTTTATCATATGATTCCAATGCCTCTTCAGGTCTTTCCATATCTGTCAATACATTTCCACGTGCATTCCAAACTTCAGGGTTTGAGTCATCTATTGTGATTAGCTTGTCATAAACTTCCAAAGCCTTATCGAATTCTGCTAAAATCTCTAAAATGAATCCTCTCCAGTAAAGAACCACTGGGTTGTCAGGGTTTGCCTCCAATGCCCCATCACTTGCTATCAATGCTTCCTCTATATTTCCAGAGTTAAGCATAGCTATTGCCTTATTGTTCCAAATGTATTCATTGTCCCCTTCGATTTCCAAAGCCTTGTTATAACATTCAATTGACTCATCGAAACGGTCGAGTCTGCTTAAGTTGTCTCCTTTTTTGTTTAAAAGATAAACATCATTAGGGTCTATTTTCAATGCAGCATTATAGCATAATACTGATTTGTCATACTTTCCTGTATCAAACAAGATGTCTGCCCTTTGGGTAATCATCTCCTTTTGATCTATCTTTTCCCCTTTCCATTTATTGATGTCTAATTTTTCAAAATAGATTACTTGGAACAAGTCATCATTGGAGATCTTATTGGGATACATCTTTTTGAATTCCCTAACCATCTCCTTTGCATCTTCGTATCCTTCTTCCTGAGCTAATTTGTCATTGTTTTTTATTTCCTTAAAAGGAAGTGTCTTGACATCAATGACTTTAGCTTCAAAAATCTTCTTTTTTTCTTTGGAAGCTAAATTCCAATAGCAATGAAGTCTGTCTCCAACTTTTAAAGGTGTTTTCCATAGCTTCCTTATAGTCATTGCTTTTTTATTTGTGATTATATTTATGTTCTGACTTCCAAAGGACATGATTGGCATTTTATCACCTTTTTTGGAGACTTATTAAAAAAATAGTCTTTAAATAAATAATTAAGTATCCTTAATTATATTATTATCTTTATAGAAAAATTAATAAACTTATCTATTTATTTTTCTAGCTTATCCATTTCTTAAGTTTTCAATATGAATTTTAGATGCTTCTTTGACCAAATTCTGCAGTTTTTACATTTATGTCTTGGTCTGGATGTGTTTTTTTGATTCTTTTTGCAATATCTTCCATGTCGTGAGGATTTGGCTCTTCAGCTTCTGCTAAGGATTCATCCAATACGCATCTGTTTCTAAATTGCTGTATAGTGTATAGGTCACAATCCACCTCATCAACGATTGTAAACAAATCCTCTTCGCTAAGCAATTTTGGACAATATGTGGTTCTGCATTCTAAGGTAATATTATCATATTCATTTACGATTTCCATAGATTCCCTTACCTTCTCTCCAATATCTGCATTGATAACATCAGTATACTTATCAAAAGGAGCCTTGACATCCATAGCTACATAGTCAACCAATCCTAAATCCAAAACTTCCCTTAATCTGTTAGGGTAAACTCCACTTGTATCCAATTTGGTTTTAAGTCCTATTTCCCTAACGTATTTGAAGATTTCAATAACATCCTCATATTGCACTAAAGGTTCTCCTCCTGAAACCACAACTGCATCCATAAATAGTGCAGAATCATCAATCTTCTCTTTAATCTCTTCCAAGCTGATTTCAGTTCCTTCTTCCAATATTTCACTATTGCTACAATAAGGACATCTAAGAGGGCATTTTGCTAAAAATATTACAAATGACATATTTTTAGGGTATTCAATTGATGATGTTACTGTTACACTATATTCCATTTTTTCAATCCTCAAAAAATTCAATATTTAATTATTCATTTAAGTTTTCCTTCATCATTTCTAAGAATTTCTTATCCTTATTCATTTAAGATTTCTCTCATAACATCAAGGAATTTTTTATCTTCTTCCAATGTGCAAATGCTTATTCTAAAATAATATTCATCTAATCCTTTAAATGATGTGCAGTCTCTTACAATCATTCCTCTTTTCATGAATTCTTTTGTAATCTCTGCTGCTGTAAATCCTGTATTGTGGATGTCGATTAGCATAAAATTGGAATATGATTTATAGACCTTAACAGATTTCATTTTAGATATTTCATCATATAGGAAATCTCTGCTTTCAATTCCATCCCTGATTGATTTTTCAATATATTCTGTGTCTTTTATTGTTGTAAGTGCAGCTACATAGGAAAGTTTTGTAAGGGAGAAAACAGGCTTGATTCTGTGCATGTATTCAATGATTTCCTTACTTGAAATACCATATCCAATTCTCATTCCTGCAAGTCCCATTACTTTAGACATTGTTCTGATGATGAAAATATTGTCATATTCATCTAAAAGGTTTACATTGGTGGTTTCAGAGTACTCAAAGTATGCTTCATCTATTACAACTAATGCATCACATGCTCCTCCTTTGGACTTGTTTGTCTTATCTAAAATTGCTCTTAATTGATCTTGACTAATTAATGCTCCAGTTGGGTTGTTTGGAGTGCATAAGAATAGCATTTTTGTTTTTTCATTGATTGCATTAAGCACAGAGTCTAAATCCAAAGTATTTGTTTCTAAATTCCATTTTGCATAGTTTGGAATTGCTCCATATGGTTTGAATAAGAATTCATAATACATATAAGAAGGTAAAGGGACTATAAATTCGTCGCCAGGTTTGATAAATGTTTTTGCTAATGTGTCTATAATTTCGTCTGCTCCATCTCCTCCAACAACAATTTGCTCTGGCTTTACATTAGAGTATCTTGCAAACTCCTTTTTAAGCTCTTCCAAATCGGATTCAGGATATCTGTTTATATTTGCAAGTTCTTTCTCAATCGCTTCCTTTACTTTTGGAGATGGTCCCCATGGATTTTCATTAGACCCTAATTTGATGATATCTTCTTTCTTTACTCCAAACTCTTGTGCAATTTCCTCTTTGGATCTTCCAGGAACATAAGGGTCTAATTCCTCTACTGCTTTACGTGCTTTCATTATTTTACCTTCTTTAGTCTAATTATTGATAATTTTATAAAATGTAATTTTTTAATAATGTAAAAAATTTAAAAAAAAGAGAAATTAAGAAAATTTATAATGATTTATAAATTTTTCTTATAATGTTTTTGTTTTTGGGATTTATTGAAATGGCTTAGTCCTCATATTCATTTGCAAGCTCAACATAATGCTTTGCATTCCAAAGAATATGGTCCCTTTGCTCTTGTGTAGTTTCCTTAACAAGCTTTCCAGGAACTCCTAATATTAGGCTATTTTCTGGAAATTCCTTATTTTCGCTTACTACTGCTCCAGCACCTACTATTGAATTCTTTCCAATTTTAGCGCCATTCAATACAGTAGCGTTCATTCCTATAAGAACGTTGTCTCCTATTTCACATCCATGAACTACTGCACCATGTCCAACAGATACATAATCTCCAATCTTAAGGGTCAAGTTTGCTGAAGTGTGCAATACACAGTTGTCTTGGACATTTGAGTTTTTTCCAATTCTTATAGGTCCTACATCTCCTCGAATAACCGCACCATGCCAAATGGAACAGTTTCCACCAATTTCAACATCGCCAAGTACTTGTGCGCCAGGGAATATTTTTACGGGTTCATTGAGTTTCATAATATACTCCTCTTTTAGTTTTTTTTTTTTAATTAATTTATAAATTAATTAATGTGATTTTTGTATTTAATTTATTCTTGCTTTTCCTCTGCTTCTTCAAGAGAGATTTGTCCAGTTTCCTTCTTGTTTTGGAAAATGTGCTCTTGCTTTACCAAAACTCTCATGTCAGATTCCAAGTCTTCATATAATAGAACGCCAGAACCAATTGTAGCTCTTACTCCTATTTTAACTCCTGGGCTTAAGCTTGAGTTAATTCCAGTTTTTACAGAGTCTCCTACAATTGCACCTAATTTACGTCTTCCAGTATCTGTTTTCTTATTCTTAATGGTTGTTTTCACAGTCTTATTGTCAAAACGTAAGTTAGCAATATTTGTTCCAGCTGCAATATTACAGTTAGAACCTAAGACAGAGTCACCAACATAACTTAAATGGCTTACATTGGTGTTTTCCATAATTATTGAGTTTTTGATTTCTACAGCATTGCCAATGTGGACATTGTCTCCAAAGTAGGAATTTCCTCTAATATAGGAGTTAGGTCCAATATCACAGTTTTTACCAATGTATACAGGTCCTTTAATGTATACTCCAGAACGGATAAGGCTGCCTTCATCTAAGAATACTTCACCATGAAGTGTAGCTCCTTCTTCAACAGTTCCCTTGATTTCTCCTTTAATGTGATTAAGCAATTCTTCATTGGTTTCAATCAATTCCCATGGTTTTCCAATATCTTTCCATTCTTTAGTGGTTTTATGTCCTTTAACTATTTTTCCATCAGCTATTTGTAAGGTTAATGAATCGGTAATCTCATATTCTCCTCTTGGGGAAAGTTCTGTCTTCTCAATCTTATCAAAAATGTCCTTATTGAAAATGTAAATTCCAGTATTGATTAAATTGCTTGGAGCTTCTTCCCTTTTAGGTTTTTCTACAATCTTTATGACATTTTCTCCATCTAATTCAACTACGCCAAATGCACTTGGATCATCTACTTCTGTCAATACCATTAATGTGTCTGGCTTTGACTCTTCATAATCTCCAATGATTTCTCTAAGTATTTCAACATCAAGGATAATGTCTCCATTAAGGCTGATTAAGCTGTCTTCAATGAAGTCTTTTCCATAGCCAATAGCATCTGCAGTTCCTTTTAAAGTGCTTTGGGTTGCATAAGAGATGTTAACTCCAAATTCATGACCATCCTTAAAGTAATTTCTGACTATTTCCTCTTTATATCCTACTATAAGAAGAATGTCTGTAACACCACAATCACGTAGTGCCTCTATATTATATTGAACAATAGGTTTTCCAGCAACAGGCAACATTGTTTTAGGTTTTGTGAGAGTCAATGGTCTCATTCTTGTTCCTTCACCTGCACTTAAGATTATAGCTTTCACCAAATTCCTCCTAATCGATTATTTTATTTATCATTCCCTTTAAAATATTTTCGCATTTTTTTGATTAAAATTATCTTATCTTTTGATGTCATTTTAATCAAATATTAGATACCTTATTATTTATATTACTTCTTATTATATTATAATACTTATTGTTTTTTTAGTTGAATGTTTGATTTTATATAATGCCTAATTGCTGTTTATTTTTTTCATTTAATCATAAAAGTTTTTCTTTTAAAAGAAGAATATTAGTTTTTTTAGTTAATGCACTTTTAATTGTTGTTTATATTGGATTTATATGCAAGTATTCACTTGCATGCAAAAAATAATTTATATGTTGTCTTATAGAAATTAAATTATAATTAAAAAAATTGTGGTAATTATTATGAAAAAATCTTTTTTAAAATTTGCTTGCATATTTATTATTGCCATGTTTTGTTTAACACCTTTAGGTGCTATTGACTTAAATCATGGTGGCAATACTAAATATGTCAATCAAGAAAATGAAACAAATAGTTTAGTGGATGATTCAAACTTCACTGGCATTGACATTAATCCTGCTGAAGATTTGGATAATGATGGTGGCAGTGACAATAAGACAAAGGTTGTAAATGGTTCAGACATTAATCCTGTAAATTGTAGTGATGTCCACAGTTCTCAAGTTAATCTATCAAAAGCTTTTCCCGATTTAAGGGCACGTATAGCGGATATTGACTATGGCGAAGTGCCTGTTGTGGAAGTTTGGGCGGATGAGGGGCTTTTGGCTTTAATTAGAATGGAATGTCCTGATTTCATAGGCCCTTATGGGGTTGGTATTGAGAATGGTTATATGAAATATCAATTTCATGAGTATGATTTGAAGCCTGGAACTTATGAGGTCAAGATTTACACCATTGGCACTTCAAAATTTGATCCACAGGAAATCACTACAACATTCACTGTAAGAAAGCTTAGGCCTAATTTTAACATTAAATATATTGATAATATCACTTATGGAAAAGATGTTGTTATTAATGTTAATGCAGATAAAAGATTCAATGGCACAGCTAATATTAAGTTGAACAATTCAAAAACCGTTCCAATTAAATTTGTTGATGGATTTGGTAGTGTAAAGATTGCTAATTTGGCTCAGGGGCAATACGATGCTGTTGTTGATTATGATGGAGATGATATTTTTGCTCCAGCAAGGTATATATCAAACTTTACAGTATTTGGAAATGCCGATCCTGAATTAAGTGTATCTGTTGCTGATATTCAATAGGGTGAACATCCTATAGTCAAGGTGCATTCAAACAAGCACTCTAATGGAACTGTTAAGATTAAAACCAACCATTCTTCCGAATACTTTTTTGTAAAACTGAGAAATGGAAACCTTGATTTTGAAATACCTGAAGATTTTGCATTAGGTAATTATACTGTTTGTGTCAGTTATTGTGGAGATGGCATATTCGAACCATCTGAAGTTGAAACAGGTTTTGCTGTAGAAAAGGCAGACCCTAAGATAAGCATCCATGTTGCGGATTGTAAAAAATCTGATTCTGAAGTCCATGTTGTAATTGATGCAGATAAAGGATTCAGTGGAAATGTAACTGTAGGATTGGACCAGTATGTTTGGGCTAAGGAAATAGAAGTTGTAAATGGTCATGGAGAATCTGATTATCCTAATTGGTTTGATCTTGGAAATCACACTGCTAGGGCAAAAACTTCTGGAAATGAATTTTTCAATGCAGACAATTGTTCTTCAAGTTATAATATTATTGAGGGATAATCTAAATGTAAATTTTTGAATGAAATTTATTTTTCATTCTTTCTCTTTTTTTTAAATTCTTTTAGTATTGAATATATTTTTTTCAATGTCTTTTTCTTTAAACTCTTTTAGTATTAAGTATATTTTTTTTCAATGTCTTTTTCTTTAAACTTTTTTTAATGTCTTCATTTTATCTATGGAATTAAGTGCAATTATTGTTCGTGCAATGTAGAATCATATAAATTAAAAAAGTTTTTTATATTAGTTAATACATATTAGAATTATAGTTAATTAACTAATATTTGATTAATTAAATTATTTAAAAGGTGATTATATGGTAAAATATGTTTGTATGCACTGTGAATACACATGGGACTCTGAAACCGGAGATGAAACTTACAAAGTACCTGCAGGACCTATTGAAGACTTCCCAGATGACTGGGTATGCCCTAAATGTGCAGCAGGTATTGAAGGAATTATTACAGAAGATGAATAAGTTTTCTATTAATTCTTTTATTTTTTAATTTTTTTATTTTTATATATTTTCTTATTTTTCTATTTTTAGCTATTTTTAGCTGTTTTTAACTATTTTTAAAAGGTTTATTTTGTTTTATGCCTATTTTAATCATTATTTAAATGTTTTTTTTTGAAGTTTTTAAAATAAGTTAAAAAAATGGAAAAAAATTAGAATAATAAAATTAGTTTGAAAAATTAGATTTTTTAAAATTTGATTTAAATAAAAAAAGAAAGCAAGAGAATATTAAATATTCTCTTTAATGATTTTAGTACATGTGTCTTTGATGTATTCGGCTTTTTCTTCGGTTTTAGCTTCTAAAGTTATTCTTACATAGTCTTCAGTTCCAGAAGGTCTTACTAAAACCCAGCTTCCATCATTGAAGCTTAATCTGATTCCATCAATAGTGTTAATGTCTTTGATGTCATCGAAAGCATCATTTAAAAGGGATTCCATATTTTCCATAACAGCTATTTTTGCCTCTTTTGAACAGATGACCTTTTCTCTCATGTGAGGGTATTGATGGAATTTTTCAAGAAGTTCAGAGAGTTTTCCTTCTTTGGATACGATTTCTGCCATTCTAAGTCCTGATAATATTCCATCTGGACACATGCAGAAGTCTGGATGCAACCAAGTTCCTGAAGGTTCTCCTCCAAAGCTTGCATTTTCTTCAATCATAACTTCCGCTACATTGACGTCTCCTACTTTGCTTCTAAGGACCTTTCCTCCAACTTCTTCCATTGCCTCATCCATACATAATCCTGCATCCACTGTGGTTACAACAGTTCCGCCGAATTTCTTTGAAACAAGAGCTAGAAGCTTATCAAATTCAGACACTCTTCCTTTTTCATCAACAGTAATCATTCTGTCTGCATCACCATCGTGAGCAATTCCAAGGTCTGAACCTGTTGCTACAACTGTTGCCATAAGGCTTGAAAGGTTTGCTATATTTGGTTCAGGGTTTCTTCCTGGGAAGAATCCGTCAACTTGTGAGTTTAATGTAATGACTTCACATCCTGCCTTTCTGAATAATATTGGGGAAAGTTCAGATCCTGCACCGCATGCACAGTCTATAACCACTTTAAGTCCTGGCTTAATGTCTACAATATCAAGCAAGTCCTTGATGTATTGCTTTTTGATTTCATCGTTATGGCTGATTATGCCTATCTTATCCCATTCCACAAAGCCAAAGTCTTCAGTATAATAGATTTCTTCAATTTTTGCTTCCTGTTCTGGTGTGTAAGCCATTCCGTTTTTATTCCAAAGCTTGATTCCATTGTATTGTGAAGGGTTGTGAGATGCAGTAAGCATTATTCCTGCATCAGCATCAAGCTTTAATGTTGCATAACCTACAAGAGGTGTTGGAACCATACCTATTTTAATTACATCCACTCCATGTTCAATAAGTCCTGCTGAAATGGCTTGCTCCAACATTCTGTTTGTAGTTCTTGTATCATAACCGATAACTACTTTACCGGTATTCTTTAAGTATTTAGCTAATGATTTACCTATTTTCAATGCCAATTCGGAGTTAACTTCTGAACCGATCACACCTCTTATTCCAGAAGTTCCGAATAATTTTTTGTTTACCATATTTTCGCTCCTATGAATAATAAAAAGTAATATAAAAATTAATTCTATTCTCTTTTTTTAAGCTCCAAACTTATGTGCATATCCCATTAAATCAGTAAGTATGTTCATTACATCAGCACCTCTGATTCTGCACATGCCACCTTTCATCACTGCATACTCGTTATACTCTTTTACATCATCCACTCTTACTTCAGGACCATTTATCAAGATAGGAACTAGGTCTCCTGAATGGTTTTTAACAGAAATAGGAGTTGAATGATCTGCAGTTAAGAAGATATAGACATCTTCCAATTTAAGGAGTTCGCTCATTACAACTTTATCTACCTTTTCAATGAATTCCAATTTTTCTTGAGCATTTCCATCGTGGCCTGCTTCATCTGCGCCGTCAATATTGATTAGGAAGAAGTCATGTTCACTATTGTTCACTTGGTCTAAAATAGTGTCTCTAATGTTTTCGAGATTTGTGTCGGTTCCTCCAGTTACCCCTTCCATTTCTATGATGTCCATTCCTGCAAAACGGCCTATTCCTACAATAAGTCCAGTTTCTGCAATGCAAGCGGAGTTTACTTCATATTTGTCATTGATAAGTTCTACTTCAGGGACTTCACCTGCACCCCGTGGAATGATTATATTTGCAGGTGCTTCACCTTCTTCTATTCTTTTAAGGTTTATTGGATGGTCTTTTGTCATTTCATAAGATTTAGCCACTAACTTGTTTAGAATGTCTGCAGTTTTTTCTGCTTCTGGACTTCCGTCAAGTCCTTTAACAACTTTAGGCTTGTTTCCTTCTACTTTAGGATCTGCATCACTTACTTTGCCAGACAAGCCTTCTCCTCTAAGGACTAAAACTGCTCTGTGTCCAGTTGATTCCTTAAAGATGATTTGAATGTCTTCATATCCTTCAATTTTCATAGTATTTAATGTAGCTATGATGTCTTTGGTTCCTTCTCTGATTCTTCCAGCACGTCTGTCTGTAATGATACCATTTTCATCTGATGTTGAAAAATTGCATCTGAATGCTATATCTCCAGGAATAACATCTACACCAACACCTACTGCTTCAAATGGGCCTCTTCCAGTGTATACTTCGTAAGGATTGTAACCTAAAATGGATAAGTGTGCAGTATCACTTCCTGGAATTATTCCAGGTGCAATTGAGTCCATTAATCCAGTGATTCCTCTTTCAGCCATCTTATCCATATTTGGAGTTTTAGCTGCTTGAAGTGTAGTTTGATTGTTGAGTTCTTTTAAGGGACGTCCAGCCATCCCATCCATAACAAGTATCATTCCTTTCATATTTTCACCATCTCAATAAGAAATATAATAGAATTATTAAGTTTTATACCTTTTTTTATAAATCTTTTTTAATATTGCATTTTAAAAAAATAATTTTAAAAAATTTATGCTTTGCCTTATTTTTAAAACATTTTTTATAATCAGTATAAAATATTACTATTAATAAAATATATGAATTTATATGTTTATAAAACTTGTTTTTATTTATTTGATATTTTATTAAATAAATTTTAAAAATAGGTTTTTTAGGATGATTTGTAAATTAGTTAAGGAGAATTAAAAAAAGACTTTAATATTTTAAAAAAATTGAAAAAATTCAGTTTTATTTTAGAAAAAAATAAAATTTAATTTATTTTTATAAAATGGGGAATAAGAAATAAAATTTTAAAAATAATTTTAAAAAAGAAGGTCGAATTTTAAATAATAAAAAATTTTTTTAAATTTAAAGAAATAGTTTTTAAAAATAGAATTTTAAAAATAAACAAAAATAATTCTTTTCAAATTTGAAAAAGTAGTTTTTAAAAATAAATTATAAAAAAATAAAAAATAAATTGGTTTTTTTACATTACAGAAACAATACCTATAATTGCTCCACAAATGGTAGCAAGCAAGTTTACATGTTCATTGTTAATGTAATTTCTTCTTTCAAGGACTGCTCCAAGTATGCTGTCAATAAAACAGCCTAAAGTTCCAGAAATTACTGAAATCTTAATTGAAACTAAAGGATCTGGTATTATTCCCAATAGAAATGCAGCAAATCCAATTATTCCTGTACCGGTAATTGCTGCGGCAGTTCCTAATACTGATATTGCCCCATCAGTTCCTGCTGGAACTTTTCTAAAGGTGGTTATTAAACGTGGCTCTTGAAGAACCCCTATTTCACTAGCTAATGTATCTGCTGTTGCAGTAGCTACTGCACCAATGAATCCTCCAGCAAAAGGAAGATAATAACCTCCGAATGCTGCCATTAAAAAGGCAACCAAACCATTTGAGATTACGTTTTTTGCAGTTCTGGTTTTTTCATATTGCCCTATCTCTTTTTTATATGGCTTTGAAAACCGTGTAGCAAATATGCTTAATATAAAGAACAGAACAATTAAAATAAACCAACTTACACCTGCTGAGAATATGATTGTTATTCCCATAAAAATCATTATTAAGGAACCTAACATGTCTAAGCTTTTTCTTTTATAGCTTATGGCTCCTAAAATAAAGAGGAGTAATACATATCCCCAATTTACCATTATAGTATTTTGCATATAATCACTTCAATTAAGAAATTAATTATTTTTAATTAATTTAAATCCAATACTTATTTATGTTTAAATTCTAATTTTTATTAATATATACTCTTATTTATATTTAAGTGTTTTAACTTATTTAAATACTTTTCTTAATTGTTTTAGTTAAGGATTCCTAAAAAACTATTAAAAATGGTATTTTGGCTAAAATTTATTATAATTTGATTAAATTTTTTAAGAAAGGGTGTTTAGTGCAAAATTGGCTAAAATTTATTATAATTTGATTAAATTTTTTAAGAAAGAGTGTTTAGTGCAAAATTAGTTAAAATGTGACATTTTAAGATAATGTTAGATTTTTAAAAGAAGTTTCATTGAGTTAAGACGAGTTAAAAATAGTTTAAAAAAAGCATAAATGATTAAAAAAAGTTAAAAAAAAGAAAAAGATAAAATATTAGATTTATTTGTCTAATACTTTACTTTTGATGACTCTTTTAAGAGGATAGATTTTTTTAGCTTTGTGGTAAATTTCAGAAGCTAATCTACCGTTTACAGAGTTTTCTACAAGTTCATCAAAGGTTTTTTCTGCAGCTACGTTGGTAACTAATTCCTTAATGGTTTCTCTCATGAATTTTTGTTGGGAAGATTTTGCTCTTCTTGTGGTAACAGCTAATACATGGAGTTTTAATTTACGATCATCTTGGGTAGTTACAATAACAGGAGCGTCGATTCTACTGGTTCCTCTTCTGATCATGCTTCTTACATAATCGGTAGTGGTTTTGTGTCCAGTGAATTTGGTGTTTGCAATATCTCCAGCAACATTGTCTACTTCAAATTGTAATTTGATGTATTGTTTAGAGAAGTCACCGGTTAATTCTCTCATGGTTACTTCTACGGTTCTTCCGTATACAAGTTCTGGGTCTCTTGCAGGGGTGGTACCTATTTCTTTGTCACCGAATGCTACAGGGGTTTTAATAGTATACCAAGATTTTTCTTTCCAAGTGTCACGTACTCTACGTCTTTGTTTCTTTGCCATTATATCATTTCTCCGTTGTTTTTGACGTAATTATTTTTTAGAATAATTAATTTTTTTGTTATTAATAAAACATAGCCAAGGCTAAACTATAATTATTTTTAAAATAGGATAGGGATTTGACTATGATATAAGTTTTAGTTTAATCCAATGCATTAAGTCTGAAGAAATAATCAGAAATAATCATTAGATAGAATAAAAATATAATATTAAATTCACAGGTTTAATGGGCTAATGTCACTTAAGATATCTGAAGTGGCCTTATATTAAAAATAGATACAAAAATAGTTATAAATTTAAATTAAAATAATATCATAAAAGTTTTAAATAAGTTTAAAACCCGCCCATAAAGGTTATTGTTAGTTATGATTTTTATAGTATATAAATATTTTTAATATTCAGGTTTTATTTTTATAATTTTTTATAATTTTCATATAATTTTTTAATCTGGACTTCCATTTTTTGGATATGATTAAAAAATTTCAAATATTTTATGATATATTTATTATATGGTTTTAATAAAATATACTTTTATTATATTTATTGTTTTAAATATGTTTTAATTTTCATATTTTAATTTTTATATCTTATGTCTCATGCTTATTGTTTTTGGTTGGCTGCTAAAACATTTGATATTCTTGTTTTATTGCTTTGCTACTAAAGCATTTAACCTTATTTCATTGCTTGACTATTAAAGCATTTAACTTTATTGTTTTTGCTTGGTTTAAAGCATTTCATATCTAATTGTTTAATCGGTTGACTACTAAAACATTTAAATAATATAAAAAATATAACAATTGTTATAACATTATTTTGTGATGTTGTTTAAAAAATAAGAGGAGGTAAAAAAATGTGTGAGATCTTTGGATTTAGTTCATCAAAGGAAGAAGAGCTTAATGATTATTTGAGAGAATTTTATAGTCATTGTGAAGAGCATCCTCATGGTTGGGGATTAGCTATTTTGGATTCAGATAAATTCAGCCTATATAAAGAGCCTGTTAAAGCTCGCAACAGCATAATGTTGGGAAATATTTTATTAAATCCAATTGTTTCTAAAAGTGCTTTAGCACACATTCGATTAGGCACTATTGGTGAGAGAGATTTCTATAATTGCCATCCTTTTGTTAAAAAAGATAATTCCGGCAGGAGATGGACTCTTATCCATAATGGGACTATTTTTGACTGCCCTGATTTATGTAAATATAGCACTATAGAAGAAGGGGAAACCGATTCTGAAAGGATTCTGCTAGCTATTGTTGATCATATAAATAATTTTGAATCTTTTAAGGGAGAGCCTTTAAGTTTAAAAGAGAGGTTCGACATAATTTCTGACTTAATAAGTTTTATGGCCTATACCAATAAATTGAATCTAATTGTCTATGATGGGGAACAGATGTATGTTCACACAAATTATAGAAATTCATTATATAAATTGAAAACTGAAAGCGGTGTTTTCATTTCCACTCAACCTTTAGATTCTAATGATTGGGAGGAATTGCCTTTAAATACTGTTATCTCATTCTTGAATGGTGAGATATTATTTGAAGCAAAGCTTCATTCCTGTGAATATATCGAAACTGAAGAGCAACTTAGGTTTATTGAGAATTTTGCCAATTCTTTAAAAGTTGATGATGAAAAATATGTATGGTAATTGTCATTTGCTTATTGGTGGGTTTTGATATGTTGATGAAAAATATGTATGGTAATTGTCATATTGCTTATTGAAGGCTTTTGATATCTTTGTTGAATGTTCTGTTATGTTTATGATCTTTTGGAAGTTTATGGGGAATATTATTCTTTTTAAGGAAAATTTGAAAAATATGGGGGTTGCATTAAAATGGTAAATGATGCAATTACAGATGAAATGATAAGAGAGAAAATTTGTCAAATGTTTTTGGAATCTACTAAAAAATCCAAAAAGGAGTATATTGGGATAGAAATTGTGATTCCGATAATCAATCTTAATAAGGAAGCAGTGGATTTTGATATAGTTCATCGTGTAACTGAATCATTTAAAAATCAATTCAATTCATTTGAAGTTGAAGGCATTGACTATGATGGAAATATTTATGCCTTAAGAAATCGGGAAAACGATGACATTGTATGCTATGACTGTTCATATAACAATATAAAATTTGCAATGGGTAAGGAAGAGGACTTATTCACTATCAATGATAGATTTAAGGAATATTATGCTTTCATTAAAAAAGAGTTTGAAAGCTACAATCACACCTTAAGCGGCATGGGAATAAATCCTTACAGAAAGTACAATAATGAGATTCCAATTCCAAATGAAAGATATTTAATGCTTTATAATCATTTAAAGTCTGCTGAGAATTATTCTGATTCATTGATGTATTTTTATGATTATCCTGGATATGGAATGTTTTCAAGTGCCTCTCAGGTTCAATTGGATGTTCCATATGATGATTTGATTGAAAACATAAATGTGTTCTCTAAATTGGAGCCTATTAAGGCATTGCTCTTTTCCAATTCTGTCCTTTTAGAGGATAATGAAGATTATGTTTGCTTTAGGGATAATCTATGGGAGTATAGTACTCATGGAATCAATCCACATAATATCGGCATGTATGGCATTGAGTTTAGCGATATTCGTGAATTGGTTTCCTATCTTGAATCCTTAAACATCTATTGTGTCATGCGTGATGGGGTTTACATTAATTTCCCTTCAATGCCTTTAAGGGAATATTTCAATAGTGACAGCATTACTGGAGAATACTATTGTAAGGGAAATTATAAAAGCAAAGAATTTAAGCCATCTTTAGATGATATTGAATATTTAAGGGCATTTAAATTTATTAATTTGACTTTTAGAGGAACTATTGAGTATAGAAGTGTCTGCACTCAGCCTATAAAAGACTCTATGTCTGTTGCAGCTTTTCATGTAGGCTTAAAACATAAGACTAAGGAACTGGAAAAGCTATTTTTTTACGCCCCTGTATTTCACGATTGTTATAATAGTACAGAGCTTCGTAAGTTATTTATAAAAACTGAAATACCAAGTTCCATTGATAAGGATCAATTATATGATCTTGCAAGAAATGTATTGGATTTGGCAAAAGAGGGCTTGAAGGAAAGAAATCTTGGTGAGGAAATTTTTTTGGAGCCATTATATAGAAATGTTGATGAAAGAACAAATCCTGGAAAAAGGATGCTGCTTTACTTGGAAGAGGGAAAGAGTTTAGAAAAAATCATTAAATATTATGGTGATTTATAATTATATATATGGGAGGATAAAATGGATAGGATATTCAATTTATCTCAATTGCATAAGCATGCAAGTGCAGAGGATTTAAGAAAGGGATCCTTTGGGATAGAATGGGAAGGATTAAGAGTCCGTGCAAATGGAGAGTTGTTCCTTAGTCCACACCCTGAAATATTTGGTAACAAATTATCAAATCCCTTCATAACAACAGATTTCTCAGAAAGCCAAATAGAGATCATCACTCCAGCATTTGATACAATTGATGAGGCTTTTTCATTCTTTTCATTCATGTCTGATGTAGTAAACAGTTCTTTAGATGATGATGAGTATTTATGGTTCCAATCATTGCCATGCATACTTCCAGATTCAAGCAAAATCCCAATTGCAAAATACAAGGGCAAGGAATTAGCTGAAGAGTCAATGGAATATAGAAAGGGTTTGGCTAAAAAATATGGCCTTAGAAAGCAAATGATTTCTGGAATTCATTTCAATTTTTCATTTAAGGATGAACTGATAGAAAAGCTCTATGATAATTTGGACTTTAGTGAAATAGAGGGTTATGAAAATTCAAGTATTTCATATAAGGAATTTAAGTACATGCTTTATTTAAAGATATCAAGGAATTACATTCGTTATGTTTGGCTTATAATCTACCTTACAGGCTGTTCTGTTGCAGCTCACAATACATTCACTCCAGAATGTACCGATTTGATGGAACATAGTGATGATTATGGGGGAGTCTATAGTGAAAGAGGTCCTTCATTCAGAAATGCTTCATGCGGCTATAAAAATTTAGAGCATTTATATCCTAATTATCATTCAGTAGATGCTTTTGCAAGAGATGTTCAGTCCTTCATTGATGAAGGTAAGCTTTCACAGGCTAAGGAATTGTACACTCAAATCAGATTGAAACCTAAAGACCCAAGTGATGTGCTTTTGTCCTTAAGGAATGATGGAATTCAATATATAGAAATAAGGACTTTGGACATTAATCCATTTTATAAGTGCGGTTTAATTAAGAAGGATATGGAGTTTCTTCACTTATTCCTCATCTATTCATTGATTGCTGATGAGTCTGATTATGAAAATTGGCAAGAGGAAGCCATTTACAATGAAGAAATGGTGGATGAATCAGCTTATGATTATAATATGAAATTGCTTAAAGATGGTGAGGAAATCAGTTTGGAAGAATGGGGATTAAAGATTCTTGATGAAATCGATGAAATGTGCAGAACCTTAAACATTGGTAGCCAATCATTGGTAGATTCAATGAGGCAAAGAGTTGTGGATCCATCTTTGACTTATGGAAAAGGGCTTGTTAAGCTAGTTAAAGAAAAAGGATATATAAATAGCCAATTAAAGTTGTCTCAGATTAATAAATTAACAAGCAAGTATCTTTTAGAGCACAGAGACTTATTGAATCATGAAAAATATAAAGAATATGTTCCTATTGCTCTTCAAGGGGCTAAAAAGTAATCTTTAATTTTTTATTATTCTTTTTTAATTAGCTATTTTGCTAATATTTTATTTTTTATTTTTTTCTTTTAGAAATAGTTATTTTGAAGTTATTTTTTTATTTATTCTTTTTTAATTAGTTATCTTGCTAATATTTTATTTTTTATTTTTTTCTTTTAGAAATAGTTATTTTGAAGTTATTTTTTTATTTATTCTTTTTTAATTAGCTATTTTGCTAATATTTTCTTTTTTTTTATTCTTTTTAAAAATAGTTATATGGGAATTATTTTCTGAACTTAACTCCCACATTAAATGCATCAGCTATTTTATCTCCCACTTGGTAGTAGTCATATAGGACATCATCATAAACTATTGGATTAAGCAATTTTAAATCAACTTTTCCTTTTTCCCCTATAACCTCTTCATCTGCTTGAATGTTTACAATTTCTCCAGTTATTTGGGTATGGCTACCTACTTCAACAATATTCATGACTTTGCATTCTATGCTGACTTTCATTTCATTTATGATTGGTGCATTGACTTTTTTTGCTTTAGTTGTAGTGAAACCTACCTTTTCAATCTTATCTACATCATATCCTGATGCCATTCCAATGTAATCGGTTTCTGCAACTTGATCTATTGTTGGAAATCCTAAAGCAAACTCCTTTCTTTCCAATATGCTTTTAAGTGTCTTTCGCTTAGCAGTTGAATTGATTGCAATCATTACTGCAGGAGGCTTATGGCTACACATTGTTGCAAATGCAAGGGTGCATGAATCTGCCTTTCCATCTTTATCATATGCAGATGCAATAACTGCTGGAGCAGGATACATCATTCCTCTTGGTTTCAAATCAATTTTTGACATTTTATCTGAACTCTATTTGTTTAAATTTTAATGTTTTTCATAAAATTTACATGGTCTATGTATTTTCTTAAAACCTCTTCAACAGTTCCTTCATCCTTAACAAGTTTTAAGCCTGCATCTTCTGAGTAGATTGCAGCTTTAGGGCCAAATTGCTCGCAGATGCATACTTCACAAGCTTCAATGGCTTTAATAATTTTAGGATTTTGGTGTTTCATGTCTACTTCGATTTCAACATTTCTTTGGTCTATAAACTTAAATTCATCCTTCTCTTCATTATATTCATAAACATATAATGATCTTGCTTTTCCAAAGTGCAAATCTACATTTTCTCCATTTGATGAAGCTACAGCGATTCTCATTTTCTAATCTCCTTTTCTTATTTTCAATTATTTTATTAAAGAGTCTGTTTTTCCTTTATTTCTGATTATTGTAATTAAAGATTCTATTTTCATTTATTTTCATTGCAATTATTGTAAATTGGTGAGTCTATTTTTCTTTATTTTCATTGCAATTATTGTAAATTGGTGAGTCTATTTTTCTTTATTTTCATTTCCAATTATTGTAAATTAAAGATTCAATTTTCTGATTATCTTCAGAATATGTATTTTGATTCATTATAATGAATAATTCATCAGCATACTTCAATTCCAATTCCTCATCTGGGATTAATGTGTTTCCGCTTCTGACAACTGATACAACCATAGCAGACTTAGGAATCGGAAGTTCCCAGATTTTAGTTCCTATCAATGCACAGTCCATTGGCACAACATACTCTTCCAAAATGCTTTTTGTCTTATCGAAATCAATTCCTTTGTTTTTTTTTCAATAATCTCATAAGCAAGGTTTCATAAATCGGATCGTTTCCAAGGATTGTTGGAATGATGTATGCAAGTATGGTTACAACAATCATTGCTACAAGTGAGTTTGTAACTCCAGTCATTTCAGCAATCAGCACAACTGCAGTTATTGGAGTTCTCACTGAACTTGCAAACATAGCCGCCATTGAAATCATAATGAACTTATATGCAATCATTGGATTCAAGCCAAAGATTGGAATAACAATTGCACTGAATATTGCACCGATATATGCTCCAATAACAAGAACTGGATAGAATATTCCTCCAGGAGCATTGGAACTGAAACAGAAGATTAAAAGCAGGTATTTTCCAATTAAAAGAACAATCAAAACGGATAATGGAGGCAAGGTGAACTCTATTAAATGCATCATGGAGTATCCTCCTCCAAGGACATTAGGTAAGAAAAGACCTACTAATCCGGTTATGAGAAATACGATGACAAATTTGATTTCCAATGGCAAGAAACTTAACTTATCCCACATTTCAGAGGCTTTAATCATTCCTACATTATAAATGTAGCCTAATATTCATATAATGATTCCTAAAATAATCAATAGGTAAAAATAGTTTAATGGAAGGTTCAATGATGTAAATGGGAATATTGGGATTTGCCCAAAGAATGCTTTTGACACTAAATCTGCTACAACTGCTGAAAACAATCCTACAATGACGATTGACCTGTCAAATCCTTTGTTGATTTCCTCTAAGGTAAATATGAATCCTGCAAGAGGTGCGCTGAAGGTTGCTGCAAGTCCCGCTCCACTTCCACAAACCAATAAACGCTTTTCATCGGTTTTGCTGTTTGGCAAGTATTTTGAAACACCTTTTGCAGCCATTGCTCCCAATTGTACAGAAGGTCCTTCCCTTCCTAATGAAAGCCCTCCAAGTGCTGTAAGGGTTCCTCCAATAAACTTGGCTACCAATGTTTTCCACCAGCAAACATCAAAGTATCCTTTCACTTCACCCATCACTATAGGAATTCCACTTCCTGAACTGTCAGGGTCCCATTTCATTAAAAGAGCTGTTATAAATCCCATAACTGCAAGTATGGCAAACCATGCAAGAGTCAGCATCAAGTCTCCCTGTATGTGTTTTAAATAATCAAAAAAAAAAAAAAAAACAAAAAAAAAAAAAAACAGCATCAAGTCTCCCTGTATGTGTTTTAAGGTGGAAAATAGGATGTTTTCAGAGTTGTCCAGTCCAAATCTGTATAATGATACAACTAATCCTGAGAATAATCCTATTAAAATAGCTTCTATAATTAGTTTGATGTAATATTTAGAGTCATCTACATTCAATCCTAATGTTTGCTTAATCATTTTCATAGTTTTCCTCAAAATTTGTTGTTAGATTTTTTTAAATGGATTATTTTTATAATCTTTTTAAGCTATTGAATTAAGGATTATTCGTTGATTCAACTAAATCTATTGGGATAATGCTTATCTGCTTATTCCACCAAATCCTTCCAATGTTTCAATACATTCCTCAATTGATTCTTCACTTAATGAGATTATCTTAAATGTGTAGCTGATTTGATTTTCTTTTATAGGGCTTCCATCATAAATGTCAATTATTATCACATCAATTATGTCTTCAAATTTTTTCAAAGTGTCCTTTATGACATGTGGATCTGAATTCTTGCTGAAAACAGCACTGATGTCTCGTGTATGTATCTTTTCATTATTGAGTTTCCATTGGTAAAGCTCTTCATCATCCAGCTTTTCCACATTGGATATCTTAAGCTTTTTGACTTTGCCGTTTTCATCTTCCAAATAAAGGAAATCCAAATATATTTCCTTAATTATTCCTACATGAATTGTGTCTGAATAAATATGCTTTAGCCCAACTTCTGATCCAATGGATTGTAGGAGCAAATTATACTCATGGGTAAGTGCTGAAATTGCCTTGTCACTTCTACCGAGAGCAGCTTGGATATCTCCCATATGCTTGGTTGCCCTAAGTGCAATTTCAACAAACTTCTCTTCCTCATTATTATTCAATACCTCTTTCAATTCAGACATTGAATCGAAAAGGGCCTGTCTGATTTTATTTCCCTTCTTGTTTTCATGTTGAATGGAATATGTTAAATAAGGATTTTGGGATACGATCCTAGCTATTGTATCTATCATTAGGTTATAGATTGGACTTTCATAGTTTTCAGTATCCTTAATGTCCACTTTAAGCCTTTCAATTGCAGAAGCTGTGGAAATATATGAAAAGTGAGTTAAAACCTGTACAATACCCATCATGTCATCGTGATGTCCTGCAGTTGTTTCTACTATTCTCATTCCCTTATCTTCAAGGAACTTGTAAACCTTAGGGTACCATTTTCCTTTTTCAATTGGTGTAAGGACGATTATTTGCCCTTTCAAATCGGTAGTCCTTGGACCGAAGACTGGGTGAGTTGGGATGAATTCTACCCCCTCCTTCAAGCATTCCTGCATCTTTTTGCTTGGCCCTTCCTTTACGGAAGTCACATCAATCATCAATGATCCTTCCTTCATGAATGGAGCTAATTCCTCTATAACACCTTCAGTGCTTGAAATAGGAACAGAAATAATTACGATATCGTTGTTTTGGACTATTTTCTTGTTGTCGCTGGAATATTTTATTCCAAGGTCTTTGCTTACTTGCTTTCCTACTATGTCATCTCTTCCAGTTACTGTTACATCATATTCAAAGTCTTTCAAATACCATGCTATGGTTCTTCCTAAACCTCGTGTTCCACCAATAATTCCGATTTTCATGTTTTTACCTATGGTTTTGATTAATTAAATTTGTAATATTGATTGTTCATTTGTTGATAATATTTATTCAATGCTAATTATTCATTTAATCAATTTTTTTTTTAAATAATTGATTTGTTATTAAATATTTTTTTTAATCAATTTTTTTTTTTAAATAATTGATTGGTTATAAAATATTTTTTTAATTAATTTTTTTAGCAGCGAATTAATTGAAAATTGCTTAATTTTATATATTATCGATAATCATATTTTATATTGTTTTATAGTAATATATGAAATTAATACTTTATATTTTTAATATATTTATATTTTTGCTTAGTTAATTTTAGAAAGTTTATTTGCATATTTTAGAGGCTTAATCATGAAGATAACTTATCAAGATAAAAAGAAAGGAATCATTGAACTTCTTCCAGAAACATTGGATGACTTATGGCATTTGTCCCATATAATCGCTGAAGGTGATACTGTCTATTCCAAAACAACAAGGAGGATTCAGGATACAACTGGAGATAAGTTAAGAAGTGATAGGGGAGTGAAAAGGACAGTCACCTTAGGGGTTTCTGTAGAGGATGTTAGCTTTCACATCTTTACAGGAAAGCTTAGGGTAATAGGTTCAATCATTAAGGGACCTGAAGATTTGATTCCTCTTGGCTCTCACCATACCATTGAGGCTAAGCTGAACACTCCAATCAAAATCTATAAGGAGCATTGGTCTGGATATGCTCTAAAAAGAATCAATCAGGCAATTGATGCATCTAAAAAGTTATCTGCAATCATTGTTGTATTGGAAGATGATGTTGCAGACTTTGGATTGATGAGGCAATTTGGAATTGAATATTATGGTCCTGTAATGGGAAATGTTTCCGGAAAAAGAATCATTGATAAAAACAGGGCTAAAAACATTGAGAAATTCTATCAAAAGATTGTTGATTACATTCTTAAGTTTGATAATATTCAAACAATAGTTTTAGCAGGTCCTGGCTTTTATAAGAATGATTTCTTCAAGTATTTGGAATCCAAGCATAGTAATTTGGCTAAAAAGTCCATTTTGGAATCAACTGGATCTGGCGGACGTGTAGGAATCAATGAAGTTCTCAAAAAAGGAACTGTTGAAAAGTTAGCTACTGAAAATAGGGTTGCATTTGAAATCGCAGCTGTAAATGAAATACTTCAGGAAATTGCAAAAGCCTCAAATTTGGTTGTTTATGGTAAAGACCAAGTTAAGGAAGCAATTAATTTGGGAGCTATTGACAAGTTGCTTGTTTTGGATAAGCTGATAAGAAGTGAAGACTTGGAGGAATCTATGGACATGGTTGAAAACATGTCTGGTGAAGTTTTAGTGATAAGCAGTGAACATGAAGGGGGAAAGCAGCTTGAAGGATTAGGTGGTTTAGCTGCCACTTTAAGATATGCCATTTCCTAATTCTAAATGTTCATATCTTGTTTTTTCACTATTTTTTGCCTTATTATTTATTTTTATCATTTTTTTAATGAAATTTGAATTTATTTTATTTTTTATCAGATTTTTTTTAATATTTTTCTTAAAAAGGGAATTTTTTTATTTTTTATCAGATTTTTTTTAATATTTTTCTTAAAAAGGGAATTTGTTTTTGTTTTATTTTTTATCAGATTTTTTTTAATATTTTTCTTAAAAATTAAATTGGATTTTAGTTTATTTTTCACCCATTTTTTTCAATATTTTCTTAAAATGAAAATGCATAATTAATTTTTTTATCCTATTTTCTTAATGTTTTTTAAATAAAAATTATATATTAAAAATTATAAAAATAAACTATACTATATTTATTAGCAAAATCATTCATAAATCTTTTAAAATAAAGAGATTTATTTCTTGTTTTACTAAGATTTTAAAAAATATTATTTATTGATGATTTAATAGAATTTTAAAAAAAATAAAGGATTTTAAAACATGTTTTTAGAATTATTCATTGTATTTATATGTTCATTAGTCGGAACTGGAGCATTAAATATAATATTCCGTTTCTTAGGCAAGCGTGGATATATGGGTAATTTATACGAACCTGTTCGTGGAGGAACTCCTCGTGCAATAGGTATCATCCCATTTATCATAATCAGCTTGTTCTTGCCTGCAGGATATAACAATCTTGTTTTAGTGATGGGATTATGTGCTCTAATTGATGATGTGATTGGCAGAAAAAGAATAGCTAATTTACCTATTGAAATAGGCCAGCTTGCCAGAGGAATAGGTATGCTATGTGTTATAGGATTAGGTTATCCTCTTATGGGCCTTTCTTCTATCTTAGTTGCATTGATGATTCAACCAATGAATATTGCAGATATGCAGCCAGGATCTGCAGTAAGCGTAGTCTTTATTATGAGCTTATTCACAATCCTCGCTACTGTAATTATAGGTGTTGCTCCTATCACACAGATTCCTGCATATTATGTTCCATTGCTTACTTTCGTAACCTGTTTAGGTTATGCTCCTTTAGACTATTCTGGAAAGATTATGTTGGGAGAAGTAGGTAACCATACTTTTGCTTTAGCATTAGGAATTGGATATTATATCCTTGGAGGATTTTTAGGAACTTTAATATTATTCATTGTAACTACTGCATTAATTGCATACATAAGAAGAAAGAACTTATCTAGATTCCTCATTAATAAATTGCACATAAATAATCCGACATTCGGTGATTTGTTTATGGATGTTTTAACTGGCGGAGGATTAGGTGACTTATTTAGAAAAATCATTCTCGGCCAGCGCCAACAAATTGTTACAGACAATTTATTAATTGCACTTGGATTTAGAAGACTATTATATAATCCATATTCTCCTAATCTTGAAAGAGTAGTTGAAAAGGATGTTAGAACAAAGCCTGCAGATTTAAGAAGGTTAAATTAATTAAATGATTATTTAAATGCAGATTTAATGTTTACTTAAATTAATGCAGTACAATTGCATTTTTGAAGGTAATTTATCCCTTCTTTTAATGCAGTTTTGACTAGAATTTAATATTTTAATATTATTACAGATCATTTAAAATTTAATTATGGTGATTTTATGGTTGATGTTTTTGATGTTATTAAGAATCGTAGAAGCGTAAGAGTTTATAAAGATGAACAAATCGAAGATGAAAAGATTGAAAAGATATTGGAAGCAGCTGTTATGGCTCCTACCGCAAGAGGAGAAGCTCCTTGGCATTTCACAGTAGTTCAAAACAAAGAGACCCTTGCAGAAATCAATGACTCTGTACTCAATATTTTATCAAATTCCGGAGATGAGTTCCTTGAAGCAATCGCTGAATCTGGAGTAAATGTAATGCACAATGCTCCAACAGTTGTATTTGTTTCTGCAAAATCCGATGCAACAAACATGCAAGCAGACTGTTCTGCAGCTATTGAAAATATGCTTCTTGCAGCAGAAGGATTAGATATAGGGTTCTGCTGGTTAAGTCTTATAGCTATTTACTTCAGTGTTGAAGAAAACTTGAAAAAGCTTCACATACCTGAAGGACACACTCCATTATATGGTGTTGCTTTAGGAAAATAAGCTTGAACCAAATGAACCAAACCCACGTAGTGAAGTTTTTGCTAATTGGTTAAAATAGACAATCTTTTTAAAAAAAGTTTGATTAATTTTTTCTATTTTTTTTTAAAAAAAGAGTTTTGGATAAAATAATGAATATTTTATCCTTTTTAATATTTTTAACTATTTTTGTTTTTTCGATTACTTTTCTAAATTTCTTATTTTATTATTTTCTTATTTTAGTTTTTTAGATATTGCTTATTGTTCTATTTTTTTATCATCCCATAATCTTTAGGATTTTATAGTAAGCATCTGTAGATGGATGAACTTCCAAGAAGTCATCAAATGCTTCCTTATCTATGCCTAAATTCATTAGGAATGCAAGATAAGCAGTATCATCAATTGAAGATGGGGATATTTGGCTTGCCCTTACTATTTCGTCTGTTTCAGAATTCAATGAGATTTTAGTAAGTCCAGTTTCTCCCTTCATTATTCTCCAGAATGCATGAGGTCCTCCAAGACCTGGAATAATTATGTCTTCAAGATCTGCATCTGTCTCTTGCTTTTGAGTGAAACTTACATCCAAATCCAATGTCAATGATTGTGGAACTATATTATCCTCAAACTTATTCAAGTATCCTGCCATATTTCTTGCAGCAGATATTCCCTCTTTTCTTGCATAAGGAGTTAAGGTTATTCCTCCAGTAACATCTCCTGCAGAGTATATGTGTGGGTTAGAGGTTTGGAAAAACTCATTTACCTTAATGGAACCATCTTCATTAAGCTCTACAATATCTGCCACTATTTCTGAGTTTGGAACTCTTCCAGTAGCTATTAATGTTTTTCCTTCAAACTCTCCCTTGTCTGTAATGATTGAGTTTTCAGTTATTTCAAATACATTTGTATTTTCACATATCTCAACTTCATTAATAAGCTTTTTAACAACATAGCTTTTTATTTCAGGCTCTAATTCTTTGAGGATTTCTGATCTTGCAATGATTCTCACTTCACTTCCAAAGCTTGAGAAAATGTTAGACAATTCAGTAGCTATTATTCCTCCACCAACTATGTTTAATTTAGATGGAATTTCCTCTAAGTTAAGTACATCGCTGCTTGTTAAAGCATAATTTGCTCCATCGATATTTGGAATAAATGGCCTTGCACCTGTAGCTATCAATAAATTTTCAGCTTCATATATATTTACTTCTTTATTTTTAAGATTTTCCTTTTGAAGTGGGTTGTCATTGTCCAGTTTAACTGTAACGATAATTTTTCCTTCATCATTTATTTCCACACTTGCCTCACCATAGATAACATTATTGTTTACGCTTTCGTTTTCTTCCTGGTTTAGCTTACGGAGAAACAATCGTGTCTTTTTAATGTTGTCACATGCAGTTTTATAATCAAAGTTAATGTTTCCATCAATGAATCCAATTTCGCTGAATCTTTTAAATGTTCTTATAAAACGGCTAATGTCAGTTAATGCACAGACAACCATACATCCTTCATTAAGGCAAGTTCCTGCAATGTATTTCTTTTCAATAAGTAATGTTTCCTCACCTAATTTTCCTAATTCAAATGAGCCTAACCTTCCTGCAGGGCCTGCACCAATAACTATGTTTTTTATTTTTTTTATTTCTTCCATTTTATCCCTATTTAAGTTTTTTTAATTAGTTTTTAGTTTGTTTATTTTATTATAAAATTTTTATTAATTTTTAATTCGCTTTTAAATTTGTAGAAATGAGTCAAAAAAGAGTTTATAATTTAAAATTAGTTTATTTTATTAAAATTAGATTTTATTATTTTTATTTTGTTTATTTTATTAAAATTAGTGTGTTTTATTTAAATTTAGTTTATTTTTTTATAACATTTTTATTAATTTTTAATTTAAAATTAGTTATTATTTTAGTGTTTTAACATGTGTTTTTATTAAAAAATAGTAAAATATTGTTTAAAAGAATTATTTTCTTCATTTAATCATGAGATCATAATTGCTTTTAAACTTTTTTTTTTTTTATTTTATTCGACAGGTTGCATTGTAAAAATGGAAGCTGTCCTATCCACTGTAACATTATATAATTTCTTAACTTTATTGAGGTTGAGTGTTCCTGTAGATTCAAGGCTTAGGGTATAATTTCCATCAGGAATATCATTTAATGTACATATTTTTGAATCTGCCCTAGTAAAACCTACAAATCTGCCTTTTTCTCCTATTCTAATCAAGTATGATTCTCTAACATCACTTGTTACATTGAATTTAAGCTCTCCTTCACTATTTTCTTTACAAATGTCAATTGTCACTGTTGGAGTGATTTTTGATATGGTAAAGTTATGGGATGCGCTGCTGTTTGCATTCATGTCATCTCCACCAGTATAGATTGTGATTGTATAATCACCTGCATCTAAAGTAGGGAGAGTGATGCTATTGTTTGTTCCATTTGATATGTAGGTTTCATTCATTACCTTTCTCAATCCATCATATGCAACTCTATAAGTGAATATATTATTGCTTATGTTTGAAGTATTGAAATTGACAGTTAGATTGTTTCCATAGATTATTGGACTAATGTCTTCAATTTCAATCAGAGATGGAATTTTATTCACTGTGAAATTAGCACAATAGGAAACTGATTTATTGGATTCAGTACCTATGAAATTGATGGTAATTTCATAATTTCCAATTTCCAAATCAGGTAATATGATTTCATTTCCATTGATGTCTTCCATTGATGAGATTATTTCTCCATCTTTTTTAAGGAGGTAATTTATAGCAGTGCGATTTTCAGTGTCGAAAGTAACGTTGACGGGACTTCCGTAAATTACATTATCAAGTGGATATATAACATCTTCAGAAGCCTTATTTATAGTGTAGACTTTTATTATTGCAACACAAGGAGTTTTTTGATCATTTAAGCCAGTCCATTTCTTGCTTGAAGATAAATAAACATAAGATGCTCCTTTACCACAAGTTAAACTATTTAAATCTTTATTTACGCATGGCATTATCTTTTTATTCACTTCTATGGCAACTGAAAAATTCTGTCCTTTCTTTACACGAATTTGCTTATCCAAATTAATTGTAAAGTAACCTACGTCTTCAGTCCATCCAGATTGCTTGTGCTGTAATTTATCCCCTACATATACAGAAACTGTCCAATTAGTGTTTCCATAGAAAAATGTTGAAACTGCACCGATGTCCTCGTCGTTAATGCTTGTGTAAACATTTTTATATGCTACATAAGAATCTGGGCATATTTCATCCCTATAGAGTCCATAGTCATATTGGTAAATTCTATCAAATTTCATTGTATTATTAAAAACCACATATATTAAATCTTCATATGCAAAGGACTTATCATAGTAGGAAATATAGATATAACCGTCTTTGCCGGAATTTTTGCCCCAGCTATTTTTCGCTATCCAAGCTCCGTTTTCTGGGCAGTTATTTCCAAACTTTTTCTTGTCATAATTGTCATCCCATCCTACGATGGCTACAGCATGATTGGTGGTGGTTTCCTTATATGAATAATAATTGTATCCATTATGGTAGTCTGCATTCATGCTGGCTCTAATTGCCCCATAGTCCATGATAGCTTGTTTAATATGAGAGTTATCCAAAGGGAAGTCTCTATCTCTGCTAAGGTTTACAATATTGGAAACAAGGAGAACGTTTTCTAGCAATGGTGAAAATCCAAAGGTCTTTAAAGGTTCTGTGGCTTCCAAAACAGGTCCAAGTGCATTAATGAAGTATGGGAATGATGTCCATTTGCTTCCTCCCTCATTTGGATCTCTATCCCATCCATAGGAAGAGTACTCAGCTATCATGTTTTTCAAATGGTTTTCAGAAAGGTCAAGTTCTTTTCCTGTTGCTTTTTTCACCGCAGATTCAACCACTGCAATCGCAGCGAAGTCCCAACAAAGACCGGTGTGTCCTTGGGATTTTACACTTGTAACCCATCCATGGTCTGCCAGGTTAAAGGATGAAGGCATTTTTTCTAAATCATGGGAAATCTTTGATACAATCATTGTGTAATTGCCTAAATCAATAAATGGATTAATGTATTTGGTTTCAATGGTGGTTTTTCCAGTAGCGTTTTCGAATAGTGGCTCATGCAAGTTGAGGGCAGTAGAAATTGAGTGAATTGAGTCTCCACCATAATTTGCAAAGTTTTCTTCAAATAAAGCTCCGTCTATAGAGGATGTTCCATTTATAATGTACACAGCTCCTCTATCATAATATGCACTGTTATTCGCATAATTTCCTTTATAGATGCTTAAATTTCCCCATTTTTTGTAGATTCCTCCACCAAAAGCAAATGCTTGGTTATCATGAAAGATATCATTGTCTAAGGCCAAATTTCCATTTAATGAAAAGATAGCTCCTCCAAATTGTGATGTGCAGTTGCTGAAAACACATTGTTCAAATATGCCTTCCCCATTCCAAGTGTATATTGCACCTCCACCAAGTGAAGCAGCATTGTTTATGAATTTGCAGTCTATAAAAAGACAAGACTTATTGTCTGCAATGCTGACTGCTCCACCATAGCGGCCACGGTTATTTTTGAATGTGCAGTTTGTGATAGTGGAATTGCTATTGGTAATTAGGGCTCCTCCAAAATCATTCACACAATTTCTAAAGATTAGGTTATTTAAATTAACGTTTTTTGAATATTGAAAATCTTTTTAGCATCATATCCCTCGAAAATCACTTCTCCATATTCTCCCCATCTTCCAATGCTCACTTCCTTCTCAATAGTTAAGTCGCTATCGCTATTATCGCCGTATACTCCAGGTTTTAGGAGGATGGTGGTATGAGGGGATGCTGCTTTAAGTGCAGATTTCAAATTACGAAAAGTTGTGGTTCTTACAAAATCTTCAAACCATGATATATCTGGGTCTACATACAATACCTTTGGATCATCTCCCATGATAGGTAGGGATGGCAATGGTACATTAATTATAGGATTTGTGCTGATTCGTGCTTCTACATTGCTTTCCAGGTTTTCTCCATAAATTTCATCTTTTAATTTGGATAGGTTTGAATTAGGTGCTGATATATCTTCATCACTTTTTGAGATTCCCATAAGAATGTTTTGATCAGCTGTTTTAGTTTCTATATGATTATTTTCAGTTTCTTCAATAGTTTTATGTTCTTGATTATTTCCTGTTTGTTCAAGAGTTCCTGGTTCTTGATTATTTCCTGCTTGTTCAAGAGTTCCAGGATCTTGATTAATTCTTGTTTGTTCAATATTTTCAGTTTCAATATGCATAATGCTTTTATCATTTGCAGTGGCATTATCAATATCATCGCTTGCGCTAGCGATTGTTATGCTGCTTGCAAGAATGAACATTATTAGCAATATTGAAGTTATCTTTAGTTCTTGCCTCATTTTCATACCTTTTAAATCGTGTTCAGAAAAAATAGTTTTTTTAGTTTGTTTGTTAAAAATTTTATTACATTATATATCTTATAATGGCTCTATTTAAAGATTCTCGCATGTAAGTGCCTACTTGCATGGCAAAATTGTTAAATAATCATCAAAACTCGTTTTTTTTTTTAAAAAATAAGTTATATTTTCTTTCAAACAATGTTTAAAGGTGAAATCATTGATTTAAGTTTTAGTTTTTTCCAACTTTTATCTTAGATTTTGCCATGTTTAAGTTGATGTAAATTTGTTTCATAAAATAAAAATATTTATATAATCTAAAAACAATAATAACAATATTAATGAAAAGCGATTTTATTAAACAAATTTTAAAATTTGCTTAAAGAAAATGAAGTGATTTTGGATTAAAATAAATATTTTAAATTAATTTAATTCATTTAAAAAAATAAGGAGAGTTGTTTATGTGTATTGCTGCACCAGCTAAAATTGTAGAAATTGACACTGAATCTAACATTTGTGCTGCAGACTTTGGAGGAGTAAGACAAAACGCAAAATTAGATCTTCTTCCAGATGTACAAATTGGCGATTACGTTTTGATTCATGCAGGATATGCTATTGAAAAATTATCAGAACAAGCTGCAAAAGAATCTTTAGAGTCCTGGGATGAATTAATGGAAATGTTAGAAGAGGAAGATAGAGAACGTGAAAAGATGATGAAAGAAGGATTATAATTCTTCCATTTCATTTTTTTAATTTTTTTCTATTTTTTAATTTTTTTATTTGTTTAATTTTTTTAATATTTGGCTATTTTCAAATAGCTATTTTTAAAATTTCAGTTATTTTTATATATTAAACTATTTTTAACTATTTTTATATTTAATTTGCAAAATATTAATGCTGTTGATCAATTATTCTTAAATTGTGATTATATGGATGAAGAAATTGAATTGTTGAAGGAAATGAATTGTCCTGAATGGGTGATTGAGCATTCTAAAGGAGTTTCAAGAAAAGCATGTGAAATAGCCTCTAATTTTGAGGATGTTGATATGGAGCTTGTTAGAGTGGGGGGACTTTTGCATGATATTGGCAGAAGCCAAACCAATTCCATTGAACATGCAGTGATTGGCGCTCAAATTCTTAGGGAGAGACGATACTCTGAAGAAATATGCAATATTGTTGAAAGGCATATTGGAACAGGTCTTAGTGAAGATGATGCAAAGGATTTGGGATTGCCTGTAAAAAGCTATATTCCTCAAACATTGGAAGAAAAAATAGTTTCTCATGCAGATAATCTATTTAATGGTGCCGATGAGGTTGATGTTGAGTTCACCATAAACAAGTGGAAAAGGAAATTAGGTGAAAATCATCCTTCCATTGAAAGAATCAAGGAAATACATGAAGAGCTTGTTTTAAGATTTGAATAAGTTTGATGATACCTGATTTTAAACATTAATTTAAACACTAAAATTATATAATAATAAACTTTAATATTATTAAATAAGAGTTAAATTTAAATTATTTAACAATAATCATTAACATTAATGAGAATTAAATTTAATAAATTAAAATATTCATTTAAGAATTGTTAATAAGAATAACTTTTAACTTATTTAACAATAATCATTAATTTGATGAGGAATTAAATTTAAATTATTAATAATTAAATTATAATTTTATTTTTACACAATTTATACGAGGCAAAGAATGAAAGTTATTTGTTCAAGTGATGAGTCTTTATATAGGCCTGAAGTTGTCAGATGGAGGGAAAGGATGTCTATGATGTCACCTTTAGGTGATGTTGTTGTTGCCCTTCCATGCAGTATGAAAAAGCCATACTCTAATTCCCAATCACATCAGAAGTTTAGAAGAGCTACTAAAGGTTATCAGGAAGTTATTGTAACTTCTCCATTTGGAATTTGTCCAAGGGAAATGGAAAATACATTTCCAATTCAATCCTACGATGTAGCGGTTTCCGGTGATTGGAATGATGATGAAATAAGATTGGCTGGAGAGCTTTTAAGAGATTATGTTGGAGACAAGCCTGTTATTGCCAATGTTGATGGAGGCTATGAAGAGGTTTGTCGGGAGTATTTGGATAATTGCACTTATGTCTGTGTTGGCGGTAGGCCTACTTCACCTGATTCTATATATAAGTTAAGAGAAGAGCTTAAGAAATACCCAAAAACCAAGCATAGGGATAGGGTTTTGAATGAGCTTAGATCAATTGCAAAATATCAATTTGGCCAAGAGGCTGAAGCTATAATCACTGATGATGTTGTTGATAAAGGAAGATATCACAGAACCCTTTATTCAAATGGCAAAACTATAGCTCTGCTTAATAGGGATGTAGGATTATACACACTTAACCTTAAAGGAGGCAGAAGGCTTGCTGAATTAGGCATTCATGTGGTTGAAATTGATTTTGACTTAAAGACAAATTCCTTGTTTGCTCCAGGTATCGTAAATGCAGATTCAAGCATTCTTCCTAAGGATGAAGTTGTTGTTGTAAGGAATGATGAAGTTGTAGCAGTTGGAAAGGCTGTTTTAACCGGTAAGGAAATGGTTGAATCTAGAAATGGAATTGGAGTAAAAATACGTCATAGAATAAAAAATTAGTTTTAATTTAAGTCATTTTTTCTTAAAACTAATTTTTTCTCAAAACTATTTTTAATTTATGTGATTTTATGCAGCCTACATTGCTCATGTCAAATAAAAATGAGGATGAGATTCTTAAAGTGGAATATGAGGATATTTCCATCGTCAAATCAAAAATTGATGATTTGGCATTAAAATATGATTCAAATCCAAATTTGCTATTTTTAGCCGCTGCATGCATCACATTAACAAAATACACCAATAGCACAAAAATTTTTATTAAGGTAAAATCTAAGATTGATGAAGATTCAAGAGAGTTTCCTTTAAGATTTAATGATGAAGATAGAAAAAGAACTGTCTATGATTATATTGCCAATCTTATGGATCTTTATTCCAATTCAGAACATGCTTATGAACAATTAAATCAATTTGATGAAAATTCTTATTTTTCCTATGTTTTCAACGATTTAGAGGAGGATGCTGAAAATTCCTTAATTGTTGAGGAATCCTCTAATTTATATCTGCTGAAATTTAGGTTTGATGCTAACAAATACACTTTTTCATATATTCATTCATTTTTAAGAAGCATTAAATGGGTATTGGACCAATTTAGCATTGCCGATACTTCAAGTGTTGGTTTTGGTGATGGTGTTGCTGATGATTCAAAGCTTAGAATTGAAGATATTGCACTTAGGGATGAAGTGCCCCCATTGAAGTATGAACTTAAAAGAAACCCTTTAGTAAATGTTCTATTGGAAGATCAAGCCAATAAAACCCCTGGAAAGATTGCCTTAAGGACTTGCGGTGAAGAGTATACATTTAAGCAAGTCAATGATGAGGCAAACAGAATAGCCAACGCTTTAATAAAAAGGGGAATTCAAAAGGGAAGCACAATATCCTTTATGCTTGCCCGGAATAAGACTCTAATAACTACTTTTTTAGGAATCATCAAGGCAGGATGTGTAGCCATTCCATTGGATATGAATTATCCTATCGAAAGAATAAATTACATAAGAAATGATTCCAATTCAAGGTACATCATCACAAATGAATCCATTGATGTTGCAATCAATCCTCAAGACCTAATCAATGAAGGGGATCCAACTTGTCCTGATGTTGAGCTGAAGGTGGATGATCCTATTTTTATCCTTTACACTTCAGGTTCAACTGGAAATCCGAAAGGTGTTATTTCAACTCATTGCGGAATATCCAATTTGACTTCCGTACATATTAAGAATAGGTTTAAAAGCCTATTGTCCATCTCTTCAATTGCCTTTGACATTTCTGAAGAGGACATTTTAGTGGCATTGACTAATGATAAGGAACTGATATTTGCAAGTGATGATGAAATTAAAGACATTGTCTTATTGTCTGATTTGATTGAAAGGACCAAACCGGAATTTGTGAATTTAACTCCTTCAAGGGTGCTCTCTTATCTCCAGGTTCCTGAGTTTAGAAAGGCAATAAAGCAATTTAAGGGAATGGGCTGTGGAGGAGAGCAATTTACAAAGAACGTTTATGAATCAATTAAGGAATATGCTGATATTGACATTTATAATGGTTACGGTCCTTTGGAAACCAGCTTAACCTCAAATTCTAAAAAAATTGAAAATCCTGACTTCATAACAAATGGAAAGCCTATTCACAATTATGTCACAGATGTTAGGGATATTGATGGAAAATTATTGCCTTATGGCGTAATTGGTGAGCTGTATATTGGAGGAATAGGTGTCAGCAAGGGCTATTTGAATTTAGAGGAGAAAACCAAAGAAGCCTTTATTTCTCTAAATGGTTTGCCTTATTACAAGTCTGGAGATTATGCAATTCAGCTTCCTTCAGATGAAATAATAATTAAGGGAAGGGTTGACAATCAAATTAAGTTAAGAGGTCAAAGGGTGGATCCTGAAGACATTGAACAGGTGATTGTCAAATATCCTGAAATTCAGAATGCCATTGTCCTGCTTCACGAAATAAGCAATGAAAAGCACTTATGTGCCTATTTCACCTCTGAAACAAAGATTGACATTTCAGATTTAAAGGATTATTTAGAGAAATTCCTATCACAATACATGATTCCAACCTTTTTCATCCAATTGGATAAGTTTCCTGAAACTCCTAGTGGAAAAATTGACCGAAAGAGTTTTCCCAAACCGGAATTAAGCACAGAAAATGCAAAGCCAACCAATGATATTGAAAGAAGGGTTTATGATTTCTGTAAAAATATATTAGGTCATGATAATTTTGGAGTCACCGATAATTTATTCAAGCTAGGATTTACATCCCTTAGATTGATGGAGTTGAATTCAGAGATTTATCATGAATTTGGAATACATTTGAAGCATGTGGATTTAATGAACAATCCGACAATAAGAAATCTGTCAAAATTGATTGATGGAAAGACATTCACTGAAGAGATAGAAAAGGCTAAGTCAAGAATTTCCAATGAATATCCAATGTCCTCTCAACAAAAGAGATTGTATGTCCTTTACCGTAAAAATCCAAGTTTGACTAACTATAATTTGCCAAAAGTCCGTAAACTTGAAAATTCCATTGATATTGCCAAATTAGAGGATAGCGTAAACAAGGTCATTGGATCTGAAGAGATATTAAGAACTTCCCTTCATATGGAAAATGGTCATTTCATACAACGGGTCCATGAAAAACGGCCTATTGCTGTAGACTTCATTAAAGTTGAAGAGGATGAGGATATTGGTGAAGTGTTTTTGGAAAATATTCAACCATTCAAATTAGAGACAGATCTATTGCTTAGAATAAAAGTCATTGAATTTAATGGTGACAATTACATTTTCAGAGACATGTACCACGCAATCGGAGATCAGATAAGTCTGGATTTATTGTATGGCAAGATTAAGGATGCTTATTACGATAAGCCATTAGAGGGCAATGATGTTCAATATAAGGATTATTCTCTTTGGGTGCTTAAACAGCAGGCTTTAGAAGAGGATTATTGGAAAAACAAGGAAATTTCAGATTATGGGACTATATTGGCAACTGATTTTAAGAGGTCTCTAAACCAAACTTTCAATGGAAATAGGATTAGCTATGAATTTGATAAGAAAATTATCGAAAAGCTTGCAAGAGAAAATAACACTACCATTTACCAATTATTGCTTTCACAATTTATTGTTTTGCTTCATAAGTACACTGATGAATCCGTTATACAGATAGGGACTGTAACAAGCGGAAGAACACATCCAAGTTTGGAAAAAGCTATGGGAATGTTTGTAAATACATTGCCTTTTATACAATCAATATCCGGCAAAGACACTGTAAGAGAGACCTTAATCAAAAATGGAGAGGAATTGGCTAAGCTATTTGCCAATCAAAATTTTTCAATTGAGCAAAATAATTGAAACTCATAGGATAACTACAAATGATTCCTATAATCCATTATTCAGCATTGCATTTATACAAAATACTGCTGCTGATTTTGACAATGATTTAGAGTGGAATGAATCAAAATTTGATTTGACTTGCACATTAAAGAACAGTCCCTCTCAGTTGACAGTTGAATTTGATTATAATAATGACTTATATTCCTTTGGAAAAATCAACAGATTATTGAATCATTATGTCCGTTTAATTGATGCTATTGGAGAAAATATGGATAAGCGAATATCTGATATAAGCATCCTATCCCCATCTGAAAAGGAAATGATATTGGAGAATTCTGGCGTTAAAAGGGATTTTGAAACTGATTCGATTCTATCTTCACTTAGAAAACAGATAATGGAAAATCCTTATCAGATTATCCTATCTGATAATGAATCTTCCTTAAGCTATGAAGATTTTAATTTAAAAACCAATAGTTTAGCGAATTATTTAAAGGATAATTTTAATCTTAATGAACAAGATGCTGTTGTATTGGTGGCTAACCGCAGTATTGAATCTGTTTTGGCCTTTTACAGCATTTTAAAATTAAATGCAGTTTATGTTCCACTAAATCCAACAGCTCCTAAAAAAAGGATAATGCACATTATTGATGATGTTGATGCTAAAGCGGTGCTGACAAATATTGATTTGGATTTAGAGAATGTTGTTGTTGATTTAGGCCAAAAATCATTATATGAATATGATTTTGATTTTGATTATGATGGCTTGGACTTGTCTTGTCAAGGGAAATTGTCCATTCTTCATACCTCTGGAACTACAGGCATTCCAAAAGGAGTGCAAATCTCTCATGAAAATATTGAAAGCTTCTTAATCAGTGCTCAAAAGGAATTTTATGATAAGGATATGAATGTTTTTTACCATACAACAAACATTGGATTTGACACACATCTCTTTGAAATCATATTTTCTCTATTGAATGGAATCCAACTTCATATAATCGATGAAAATTATGACTTTACACAAATTCCTAAGGATATCCTTAATCAAAAGTCAATCATCAATACTGTCCCATTTAAGCTGAAAATGTTTTTCACACTTCCAAATTTTGAAAATATTATGGGGAATCTAGGGCAATTGATACTTGCAGGTGAAGCTTTAAGTGAAAGTTTAGTTGCTGAAATCCGTAAAGACTATAATCCAGTTATATTTAATGCTTATGGACCTTGTGAAGCAACTATTTTTGCAAGCATAAAAAAAGTCATTTCAGATAAGGTCACTATAGGAAAAGCTAACATCAACACTCAGATTTATATTTTAAATGATGAAAAGCAGTTGTGTCCTATAGGCATCCCTGGAGAATTATGCATTGGTGGAAAGCAACTGTCTGAAGGATATATAAATCAGGATGATGAAACAGATAAGCATTTCATTTCCAATCCATTTGATGAAGGCAGATTGTATTGCACTGGTGATTTGGCATATCTTGATGAGAACTATGAAATAAACTTCATTGGAAGAAAGGATTCGCAAATTAAAATTAATGGTCAAAGAATTGAAATTGATGAGATCAATAGGCAAATTGAGAAAAATGAGGATATAATTCAAGCAGTCACCGTTGCAAATTCCAGCAAAACCCAATTGCATTCCTATATTGTCAGTGATAGGAAAATTGATACGGAAAAACTGTTAAATGATTTAACTGCTGTTCTCCTTCCATTTATGCTTCCCTCTTCAATAATGCAGATAGAATCCATACCAATAAATAAGAATGGAAAAATTGATACTAAGAATTTGCCTCGTCCTAAATCAAGCAAATGCAAATATCTCTCACCTACTAACGATATTGAAAAGGTGATTGTTGAAATTTGGGAAAATGTTTTAGACATGGATCGAGTAGGAATAAATGACAACTTTTATCGTTTAGGTGGAGATTCCATTAAAGCCATTCGTATCGTTTCCCTACTTCAAAATCAGAATATTTCATGCAATCCAAGAGACATTTTGAATTATAAAACTCCTTATTTAATTGCTCAAAATATTAAGGATAAGACTGAATATTCTAATTATTCAAATCTTAAAGGTGAAGAAGAAAAGTCTAGCTATTCAAATCTTAAAGGTGAAGAAGAGAAGTCTAATTATTCAAATCTTAAAGATAAATCTAATGATTATAATAGTAGTTTTGACTTGCTTCCTATTCAAAGTTACTTCTTTGACCAAATCAATAGAAATGACTACACACAGGAGTTTATTTTAGAATCTACAATTGATTTGGATATTGATCTCCTGCAAGCTGCTTTAGATGAATTGACAAACCTCCATGAAATGCTAAGGGCAAAATTCACTCTTGAAAATGGAAAGCATATGCAGAAAATAATGCCCTCTAATATGCAAATTTGCCAAATCAATGAATTTGAAATAGCTGATGATTTTGATGGCAATATTGGAAAAATCATTAGAAAATCTAAAGATTCACTTGATGTTTTCAATAAGCTTATTTATGTTAGCCTTCTTAGATATGACAACAAATCCTATCTTATTTTCGTTATCCATCACTTGATTGTTGATGGGGTAAGCTGGAGCATAATATTGGATGATTTGACCTAAATCTACAATCATTTGGAAAATAGCAGATTAAAGCTTAATAGGCCCTATTCATTTGAATCATGGATTGAAGATGTTAAGGAATTAGCCAATAATATTTCTGAAGATGAAAAGGAGCATTGGATGGAAGTCAATGATCTGTTGGATGATTCTCAAATTAAGGGAACTGCAAAGAGATTCGATTTCAAAGTTGGCCTAGATTATGATGTTGACAATTTATTAATGTTGTCTGAAGAGGAATACTGGGCTTTGGCTATTGCAAGAGCATATAAAAAGACATATGCCAAGGACATTATATTAAATTACGAATCCTTTGGCCGTGATGAAAGTATTGCAGAACTTTACAGAACCGTGGGGTGGTTTACTAGCCAATATCCTATTCCAATTGATATTGATATCAATTATGATGACATTTCCATTGTAAATGACGTTTATAAACTCAAAACTGCATTTAAAGACATAAATAATTTAGGTTTGAATTATGCTTCATTGATTTATACTTCTGAGGAATTTGAGTATAAGCACTGTCCTGTAACTTTCAATTTCTTAAGTACGGAATTTAAATATGAAAATAATTTATTTAAATCTATTAATCATAATTTGTCTCAAGAAGGTGGGACTAATTCTGATTTGTCCCAAAAAGATGAAAATAATTCTGTTTTATCTCAAGAAGGGGGATCTGATATTAAAATTAATCAGGATAATACTTATGGTGTTGATTTCAATATTAATCGTTTAGATAATTTTTATTCCATTAGTGGAAATTATCCTGAAAACACATATATATAGATAATGGCTTTACAGAATTTATTGAAAACATTAAATCTGAATTGGAATTCATTGGAAACCATGCTTTTAAAGAGAATCATATTATTTGTGCATTATCAGAACCTCAATTGGAAATTTACTTCAATGAAAAGGATAAGGATATGGGCAATGCATATTCTACTTTAGAACTCTATGAATGTCCTTTAGATAAATCAATTGATGAAATAAAAGATGCAATTCATTCATTGATTGATAGACACCCTATCTTAAAGGGACGCATTGTTGAAAATGAAAATATGCCTCTTTTAATTTGTGACAGCTATCCATTAATTGAGATTTGCAATACTGATGATTATTCTAGTCTTATGAAGCCTTTTGATTTGGAAAAGTACTTGGTTCGCTTCTTTATAATTGACAATGAGTATTCCAAATCAATAGCCTACGATATTCATCATATCATTAATGATGCTACAGGATATGGCATAATTGAAAATGATTTGAACGCTGCTTTTGAAGGAGAATTAGATGATGATGTGGATTTAGGTTTTGTTTATGCAAGTTTTGATTCTTTTGACTCCAAATTTGATCCAAGCTATGAGTCTGCACATGAATTTTTCAAAGAAGTATTGGCTGATATTGATGAAGTCGGTTCATTGGAAAAGGATTCGAATGCTTCTCGAGGAATCGTTTCATATCCAATTCGAGGAGTCAAAAGCAGTATAGAGGAATTTGCTCAAGACAATAACCATACGGTAGGAACTTTATTAAATGCAGCATTTGCATATGCTTACTCTCGCTTTATTAATAGCGATAAAGTTTGCTATAATTTTGTAGAGCATGGACGTCATGAAAGCAATCTTCAGGATTCTTTAGGGATGTTTGCTCGGACAACTCCAATTTTAGTGGATTGCAAAAAGGATTATGTAAAGGATTATTTGGATTATTTTTCTGATTTGGCATTAAATTCCATGTTTTACAATATTTATCCATTCAGATTGCTTGAAAAAGAATTTAATTTAAACAATGAGGTATTGTTTGAGTATAACCTTGACTTTAACGATGTATCTGATATTGGTGATGATATGATTGTAAAAGAAAGCTTTAAGGATTCCTTTTCAGACTTTTTCTGTGTAATCAATGATTTGGATGATGGATATGTTATTCATGTAAATCATTCGGATATGTTTTCAAGGGAGACTGCAATTCATTTTGTTGAAGCATATGGTCAAATATTGGTTCAAATAATTAATATGGAAAAATTAGATGATATTTGCTTTTAATGGTGATGGGCTCGTTTAATATGGAAAAATTAGATGATATTTGTTTTTATTGGTGATGGGCTTATTTAATATGGAAAAATTAGATGATATTTGTTTTTATTGGTGATGGGCTTATTTAATAAGGAAAAAATGAAAGAATAATTGTTTATTCTCCATGATTAACTCTTTTTTCTAAATAATGAAAAGTGGAAGAATAATTGTTTATTCTCCATGATGAACTCTTTTTTCTAATGATTTTCGTTTATAAACTAGTATAAGTCCACAAACTAATGCTGGAAATACGAATATCAGGAAAAAGTTGCTTAATCCATTAATTGGCATATGTCCTATATAGTTTACTGTACTTTCTGGTCCTGGGAAAATCTTGATGACCATTCCCGCAATGTATTTTGCAATCGCATTTGTTGATTGGAAAATTCCGAAAAACAGTGCAAAGTACTGGGCTGGAGCCAATTCTGCAACCATGGCGTAACCTGTTACTGATAAGAATAGTTCAGAAATCGCTAAAATTATTTCAAAGATTATTATCCAAATGATATTGACCTTATCAGTTGCTCCAATATCAATTTGATAACTCACATTAGCCATTACAACAAAACAAATGGATAATAATATCATTCCTATTCCAATTCTAGCTACAATTCCCAAATCCCAATTCTTTTCAGCAACCTTTTGATTGAATTTTGAATATAATGGAGTCAATATTATGATAAAAAAGGGGTTAAAGATGCTGAAAAGCTGTACAGGCAATACTAAAAATCCATAATCCCTTAAAACATAGTTTTCTTCAAATAGGATCATGGATGCGCTGGATTGATTGTATCCTATCTTATAGACTATGATGAAAAATATTATCAGGAAGAATAATGTGAGTCTGTCCTTATCCTTTTTTGATAATGATGCGAGGAAATTTGACAGCACTGTTCTTAAATGTAGAATTGCATATACTAATCCTTTAATTTCTGAAAAGAGTTTTTTCCAAATCCCACTTTCGCCCTTAGTTTCCATTGTGTCTATTATTTCATGTAGGTGTTCCCCTTTATAATTTACCAAAAACACATGTCTGGCATATAGGAATATGATTAATGCAATTGCTTCGAAAATTGCAAATATTAAAAATGACCATTTGAATAAAAGGTAATTTGTATCTCCTACAATGAAAGTCATTATTAAAATTCCGATGATGACTCCAAAGTTTAAGAGTGAGTAGTAAATAGCATATGAATCTATTCCTGCTTCTTTTGTGTTTTTGCTGATTAAACTGATTATATTTGAAAAGGTGTTGTTTGCAAAACTTGTTCCCATAGCTAAGAAAGCCAATCCTATGATGAATAAGGTGTTTTGCAGATTAAATGTAATTGTTGTCAGCTGAACACTGCTTGGAGCATATAGTGAAGCGGATATGAATAGGATTATCTGACTTATTATCATTGAAATGAATCCTATTAAAAGTGATGTGGTTCTGCTTAAATAACGGTCTGAAATCAATCCTACAATAATAGGCAAGGTGTAGGCGAATAGATAGTATTGTGAATACATGCTGGAAGATAATGGAATTGAAAAGTGAAGCACATGTATTAGAAACAGTGTAAAAATTGATGAAATTCCATATTCGGTTAATGAGGTAGTCATTGCCAGTGAAGAGACAAAATAGGTACCTCTTTTAGTTTCGTTTGCATCATTATTCATATTCTATAATTTGAAAATGTTATTATATATAAGTTATCAATTTTTTTTTAATAGTTTTCTTGCGTTTTTAACTTATTATTTCAATTTAATATTTAAATTTATTATTTTATTACAATTGATATGTATAAATATAATTAAAACAATAGTTATATTATTAACTTTTTGTTAAGATAAGAATTTAATTAATTTTATTCTTACGATAATGATAAAAATTTAATATAAAAAACATACGAGGAGATAACATGTCTGAAGAATTAGCATTCGCTGTTAAAGATGCAGTTTCTGTAGTAAACGACCCTCACATGGGTGTAAGTATTGTAGAAATGGGTATTGTACAATCTATTGCAATTGATGGATCAACTGCTGAATTAGTAATTAAACCTACTAACCCTGGTTGTATGAGTGTTACCCGTATTGCTGCTCAAGCAAAAGCTGAAGCTTTAAAAGTTGAAGGAATAGACAAAGTCAAACTCATTATCGAAGGTCACGTAATGGCTGATGCTCTTAATGAGATGCTTAACAAAGATAATTAAGTTTTTTAAACTTAATTTCTTATTCTTTTAACTACTTTCGTTTTTTAATTTTTCATGCTATTAAGCAAAAGATTTATATATTAGTTAGCATATAATTTATAATAGTTGTATTTTATTCTCATAGGCTAGTGGCACAGCCTGGTCAGCGCGCACGGCTGATAACCGTGAGGTCCTGGGTTCGAATCCCAGCTAGCCTACTTTTACTAATTTTATATTTTTTTTACATATTTTACATTTTATAGACAATTTTATTGTTTTTTATTGGATTTTTTATTTTTTATGGATTGTCTATCGTTTTTTTAAGGGGTTTTTATTTTTTATGGATTGTCTATCGTTTTTTTATTAGGTGTTTTATTTTTTTTATAACTTTTTTAGCTTTTTTTATCATTTTTTAATACTGATTTTTTAATGTTTAAAAGTTATAATGTACATTTTTATGTATTATTATACATTTATATACTTAAAAGTACAATATATTATTAGAAATACAAAATATATTAGGAGCTATATGGTGATAGTATGTGGGAAAGTTTAAATTCAAAGTTCAGTAAATATCCTGCAAGAATGAGTGTTGCTCAAAAGATGTTTGAATTAGGATTGAGTGTTGGAGAAGATGGGAAAATCTATTGTGGGAATCTAAAAATTAGCGATTCAGCTTTGGCAGCAGCTACCAATGTTGATCGTAGGGTAATCAAATCCACTGTAGATGTTATTGTTGCTGATGAGGAGCTGTATGAAATATTTTCAAACATCATTCCTGCTGGAACATTGATAAAGAATATTGCAAAACACTTGAACTTAGGTGTAATTGAAATAGAAGGCGGTGAAAATAGCGATGGTGTTTTGGCTAAGGTCGCTTGGATAATGAGCAAGCATAATCTAAGCATTCGTCAGGCATATGCTGGTGACATTCGTTTAGGTGGCAATCCTGTTTTAACAATCATTACAGAAGATCCAATTCCTGGTGAACTTTTAAACGAATTCATTAAGGTGGAAGGAGTTTTAAAGGTTTCTATTTTATGAATTATTTTGTTTTCAATAAATCCTTTAATCAGTTTTTTTAAGGTTTTATAAATTTTTCATATATTTTTCATATTTTTCCATATACATATTATATATTTATTAAAAATTATTTAAGTATTTTATTTAATCTTCTTTATCTTATTAAAAGTTTTTTTTTTAATCAAGTCTATTTTTTGGTTTTGATTAAAAATTTTTTAATTTTTTAAAATTATTTTATGAAAACATTAAATTTATAATATAGTGTGTATATAAATATAGATATAATGTAATTTATTAAATCATAACTCAATATGTAATTTATGAAATTTATCAATTTTTCATTGATTGCCTATTAAATTAAAATTATAATTTTAGATTTTTTATTTTAAATTCAAGATTCTATAAGGAAGAACCTATTATGTTAAGAGATCCAATTATTCAAAATTTATTTCCGGAAATATTTGATTTCGATGAAGCTGTAGAAGTTATCGGATGTCTTAAAGATTGGCCTAAGACCAGATTATGTGATGATAAAGCTATTGCTAGAAAAACTAAAATAGATGTTAAAACAGTTAACGATATTCTTAAATTGCTCGAAACCAATAACTTTGTTTATAATGTTAAAGTTAATGAGGGCTGCGTTAAATTAATGAAACACTTCAGATCTGGAAAGCTTTCCCATGAAGAAATGGCTAAAAAACTCAAATTAGACATAAAACTTGTAGACCAATTCATTGAAGAAAACGAATCTCTTTTGCTTGAAACCAAGAAAACCTACTCTCAAAAAACCCTCAAAACATTAAATGATAATTTCACTGCTTTAATTAAAGGAGATAAAAAAGAGAAAGAGGCTAAGGAAAAAGAAGAACAAGCAACAGAAGAGAATGCTGAAGAGAATGCTGAAACTGGTATTGAAAAAGTTTCTGATGAAATCTCTGAAGACGATAAGAAAACTATTAATGAAGATAAGGAAGAAGATGCAGTCATTGAAGAACCTGTAGAAGAAGAAGCTGCTAAAAAATCCAAACCTAAAGCTAAAAAGGATAAGAAACAAAAAAGAGCAGTATATCATAAATTCTGGTATCTCACCTTTGATGAAATCATCAGTTCTCTTAAGGAAGGATGCAGCACTGATGAAGGAATCTCTGAAAGACTCACATGTAAGTTGAATATTGTAAGAAAAATCCTCTATAAATTATATGACATGCGTTTAGCAAGTTATAAAAGGGATAAGGATAAGGAAACTCAATGGTACACTTATGATTGGACTTTCAATGAGGATGAATACAGAAAATTAGAATTCAATTTGGCAAGTTCTGAACTTAAAAGATTAAATGAAGAGCTTGATTATGAAGTAAACAACATGTTCTTTGTTTGTCCATTTGGTCATTACCGTCTCGACTTTGAGGACGCTTCAACTGTTGAATTCCTCTGTCCAGAATGTGATGTCGATTTAGAATTTGATGACAATCAAGAAAAAATCGATAGAATCAGAGAAGAAATTAGAGCTGTAGATGAAGTAATCTCTAGCTAATTTCTTATTTTTCTTTTTTTAATTTTTATTTCTTTTTCTTAAATCTATATTGCTTTTTTTAAATTATTTTATTATTTATATTTATTATTTAATTCTTTAATTTTGAATTATTTTAATTATTTTAATTATTTTAATCATTTTCATTATTTAACTATTGGATATTGCTATTTTAGTTGTTTTAACTATTTTATTCAAGATTTATTTTTATATTGATTTTTTAATATAAGTTAAATTAGAATTATAAAAATAATAAAAAAGATTTTATTTTTTGATTAAAATTATTTTAAAAGAAATAAAAAAGTATTTATTTTTATAAAAAAAGTTAATAATTATTCCATTTTCCTAATTAAAACTGCAGGGGTATGAATAATAGAATCTAATGATTCTACAGTCACTCCATCAGTATCAGAACCTAAAACTTCTTTTACACTGTAAATTGTTTCCATTGCAGGGGATAATGATTTTTGATAGTCTTCAGCTACATTAGCTATTTCAATTGCCTCATCAACAGCTATTTCTCTTGAACATCCAAGAGGTGTGGATCCTAAATTCTCAGACAGTTGGCCTAATGTATATCCAAAAACGCCCATATCTGCTTCAATACCGGGAATTGCTATTGGAAGTCCTGTAAAATACTTGTCTCCTCTTCTATAAGTTGCATCGGTATCAATGATTAATGTGGTAATTGTGTTGTTGGTTTTGCTTTTTATGTCTGCACTGATTTCCTTAGCTACCTTTTCAGGGTCTTCTGGAAGGAGTGAAACACAGGTTCCCGGTGCATTGCTTAAATCGATTCCTGCTTCTGAGGCAGGTTTTAATGCATGTTTCCAACCATATAAATCTAAAACAAGTTCTTTATGTCTTTTAGACTCTTCTGGAAGTTTCCTTAAATTTTTTATGGTTCTTTTCTTTATTCCAAGAAGAGGTCCAAGAACATATCCCCAGAGGTATTTGCTCCAATAGGTAGCTAAAAATGTAGCCTTGAATGATGGGGTATAATCCGCTTCATCAACTAATCTTCCTTGAGAAACAGAAATTGGAGTTTCTGCAATAACCAAATAATCTCCATCTTCCTCTAATTTGGATATGTCTTCAATCATGAAATCTATGCTTTCATTTGGCTTGATATAATGTGTTTCAATAGGGATAACCTGATATCCTCTTATTTCAACATATTTGTATTTTTGGCCTTCCTCAGTTTGGGATTCTTTATAAGTTGGATTAGTTGTCATGGTATCATTTCATTCAAATAAAAATTTAAAAGTTAATTTAAGATTAATTAAAAAGTTAATTCATTTAATAGTATAATTTTATATTAGTAAATATATAATTATTATTGTTTATTTATTTTATTCAATTTGATTATTCAATTTGAGTATCAAGTTATTAATTGAATATGATTTTTTAAAAATCTATTGATTGATTTTAAGAATTTTAATAAATATTTATTAATTTCAAAAAGTTTGTGGGAGATTTAATTATGGAAAAGACAATTACTTATTTCGAAGAACCAGGTATTGAAAATACTGATGCTCTTATTGGGCTTGTAAAGGACAGATTAGAAGGTTCAGACATCAAATATGTAGCTATTGCATCTTCAACTGGTGAAAGTGCTTTAAAATTGAATGAAGCATTAAAAGGTATGGATGTAACTATTGTAAACTGTTCTCACCATGTAGGTTTCAAAGAACCAAACAAGGCACAAATTGATGATGAAACAAGAGCAAAGCTTGAAGCTGAAGGAATTGTTACCTTTGTAGGATCACATGCTTTAAGTGGCGTTGGAAAAAGCATTTCCAAAAAGTTCGGAGGAGCAACTCCTGTAGAAATCATTGCTGCAACCTACAGAACAATCTGTCAAGGTTTTAAGGTATGTGCTGAAATTTCCATCATGCTTGCAGATGCAGGTTTGATTCCAGTAGGTGAAGAGATAATTGCTATTGGTGGTACTGGCCATGGAGTAGACACTGCTGTTGTAATGACTGCCGCTAATATGACTAATGTATTTGACATGAAATTCCATGAAGTCATAGCTATGCCAAGACCTTGATTATTTAGTTTTTTAAATACTATTTTCAAAATACTATTTTTAAAATCCTATTTTTAAAAAACTATTTTTAAAAAACTATTTTTAAAATAGTTTATTTTTTTATTTTTTTATTTTTTTATTTTTTTGCTTATTTTATAATTTTTCAAATTTTTTTAATTTTCAAGGATAATAGTTATATACTTTGAAGTGTAAAATAAAAGTACAAATTTAAATAGTTTATAATACATATTATTTTTTTCATGATATTTTTTAAAATTAGAAAAAACTCTAATAATCTTTTATTTTTTAAGACAATTTAATAAAATTTCATGGCATGTTTTATTTATATAAAACAATTTTTATGTTTTTAATATTTTTATTTTAAATTTTTCAATCAATTTTAAAAATGACTTTAAACATTTAAATATTACTTTAAACATAATTAATAAATAATTTATACTTATTAGAAATAATTTTTAAAATAATCAATAATTGTGGGGTTTACTCGTGAAGTTTATAGATGATGCAATTAAAGGATCAGAAGAAACCATTGAAAAATCTGTTCCTAAAAAGTCAAATGATGCTTTAGATGAAGAATTATTAAAAATCATTGAAGGAAGCCGTGCTAACATTATTGTAGTTGGTACTGGTGGTGCAGGAAACAATACAATTTCAAGATTAACTGAAATTGGTATTGAAGGTGCAAGAACTATTACTGTAAATACTGATGCTCAAGATTTATTCTATAGTACTGCTGATAAAAAATTGCTTTTAGGTAGACAAACTTGCGGTGGTCTCGGTGCTGGTGGAGAACCTACCGTAGGTGAAGAATCTGCTGAAGAAAGTGAAGAGGACATTAGAGAAGAATTAGAAGGCGCTGACATGGTATTTGTTACCTGCGGTCTTGGTGGTGGAACTGGTACCGGTTCTGCTCCTGTCATTGCAAAAGTAGCTAAAAAAGCAGGTGCTTTAACTGTTGCTGTAGCAACCATGCCATTCTCTGCTGAAGGTGTAAAAAGAAGAGAAAATGCAGAAATTGGTTTAGCAAAACTTCAAGAAAATGCAGATACTGTAATTGTTATTCCTAATGATAAATTATTAGAAGTAGCTCCAAACCTTCCTTTAAACAAAGCATTTATGGCTTCCGATGAAATCTTAGGAAGAGCTGTTAAAGGAATCACTGAACTCATTACCAAACCTGGACTCATTAGTTTAGACTTTGCTGATATCAGTTCCATTATGAAAGGTTCCGGTATGGCAATGATTGGTATGGGTGAATCTGAATCTGGTGACAGAGCTATTGAATCTGTACATGAAGCATTAAGCAGCCCATTATTAGACATTGACATTTCCAATGCTAAAGGTGCTTTAATTAACATTTCAGGTAGTTCTGACTTAACCTTGAATGAAGCTGAAAAGATTGTACAAATTGTTGGTGACAGATTAGATCCAGAAGCAAACATCATTTGGGGAGCTCAAATTGATGAAGAATTGCATAACATGATTAGAACAACCATTGTTGTTTCTGGTGTTAAATCTCAATATACCATTGAACCTGAAAGCGAAGACTTCGAAGATATCGACTTCGGTGAAGAGGAAGATGATGAATTTGGAGGAACTGTATTAGGTGAATCTAAAGACGCTCCTTCAGATCCTTTAGATGAATTCTTAGATGGTATATTCTAAGCCTAAGATTTGTCAAAGCTTTCAACTCAAACTTTGGATTCAAGTTTTGGAGCCAAGCTTTTTGAGTCTGCGGCTCAAAAACCTTGACCAAAATCTTTTTTTGGGTTAGGTAAGTTGACTTTTAAATTTCTTTAGGTTTTTCTTAAAGATTTTTTCTTTTTTTAATTTTATTTTATAATATTATTAAAAATGCTATTTTTTAGATTTTTCATGAAATTTTTGATATTTTTATGCAAAACTTTATTAATGTAGTCAAATATAACATATACTATTATTATAAATTAAGATTAAAAAATAGTCTTATTGTACAAATAAATTTTATAAAGTGAGATGTGTTTAAATTTATTTAAATCTGTTTAAAATTATTAAAATTTATTTAATTTATTATTAACTTAACTTTTATATATGTAGGGATTTTATGGATTTTAAAGAAACTACTAATGATTTTATAAAACAAAGTAAAAGAGTTTTAAAAGTAGCTAAGAAACCAGATCGTGAAGAATATTTGGATTTTTCCAAGGTAACTGCAATAGGTATTGCAATCATTGGATTAATCGGTTTCATTATTTTCATAATAGCTTACTTAATAGGTTTATAACCTATTTGCTATTATTTTTTTAAAAAATATTCTTATTTTTTATTTAGCTATTTTTAGTATTTTTAATGATGTTTCATCATTGATTTTTTTTCACTCTTTTTTCGTGATGAAAAGTCCTAAAATTTGAAACATTTATATACTTGTAATTACATACATATTTTTATTATATGAATCTAATTTTATTTATTTTACTTTAACATTCATATTTTCTTAAATTTAAATTGTGGATTTTAGTCTATAAATTATTTAATTTTGTTATTTTTTTCAAAATTTAAATAATCTCTGCTGTTTTGTAATTTTACAAAAGTTAGATTAGAATTGAAAGGAAATGCTTCTATATGGATATTTAAATTAAGGGAAATAATAAAATTTTACTTTATATAACTATTAATTTAATCTATAAATTTATTATTAAATTACAAATATTAATTATAGGTGAATTTAAATGGAAGATGCTAAAAATTCCATATTTGCTCTTAAAACATCAGCAGGTCAAGAACGAAATGTTGCAAGACTTTTAGCGATGAAAGCGGACAAACCTGGAGTAGATATTAAGTCAATTGTTGTGCCGGAATCATTAAAAGGTTATATTATAGTCGAATCTGCAACTAACCTTGATATGAAGAACCCTGATATGAAAGTTCGTCATTTAAGAGGTATAGTAGGTGCAAACAAAGATGGAACTATAGACGCAAGCAGTCAAATAACCTTGGAAGAAGTAAAGAAATTCTTAAAACCACAACCAATCATTTCCTCTATACAAAAAGGAAGTATTGTTGAAATTGTTTCTGGTCCTTTCAAAGGGGAAAAATCTAAAGTTGTCCGTTTAGATGAATCTCGTGAAGAACTGTTACTGTTAAAGCTGATCAAATTAGAATTATTAAAAAGGAGGCTGACTAATGGCTAAAGATACAGTTGAAGTTCTTCTCGAAGGTGGAACAGCTACACCTGGTCCACCATTAGGCCCTGCAATCGGACCTTTCGGTGTTAATATGATGCAGGTAGTTGATGAGATCAATAAAAAAAGTGCTGATTTCGCAGGTATGAAAGTCCCTGTTATTATCACTATCGACAGTGATACTAAAGAATTTGAAATCGAAATTGGTACCCCTCCAACAACTGCACTTATTATGGATGAACTCGGCATTGAAAAAGGTGCTCATGAACCTGGTGCTGAAGTTGCAGCAGACGTGTCTGTAGAACAAGCATTTAAAGTTGCAAGAATGAAATTCGATTCATTACTCGCAAACGACTACAAAGCTGCTACCAAAGAAGTAATGGGTACTTGTGTAAGTATGGGAATTACCGTTGACGGTAAAGACCCAAGAGATGCTCAAAAAGCAGTTGATGCTGGAGAGTATGACGATATCTTAGTAGAATAGATATATTGCTACTAGATTGCTTACAAAATGCTAAAATTTAATTAAAATTATTTATGCTGATATATTATTTATTTAAGTGATTAATTTGCATGATTGAATTATTTTAATTATTTAATAGATTATTTATATGATTTTTATAACTTCTTAATCTATCTTCTTAATTATTAATTTAATGTCAACAGCTAATTATGATAAATAGATAATATTTATTCACTTAAATGTAAATGATATTATGAGTCTATTGTCTTACTTGTTCTAGGACAGTATGCTTGTAATTGATATATTGATAGGAATCTAAAGATTTTATAAATGCTTTTTAAAGATTTTATTTAATTTGAAGATTTCTCGTAAAAAAATGTCTATGAACAAAGTTCATGGAGGATTTATATGACAGAGATTATTGAAGCGGTGAAGGAGGCAAAAGAACAAGCTAAGCCGAGAAACTTCACTCAATCCATTGATGTAATCATAAACATCAAGGATTTAGATGTCAGAAAACCAGAAAACAGATTTAGTGAAGAAGTAGCTCTTCCTAATGGTCGTGGAAAACCGATCAAAGTCGGCGTAATCGCTGATGGGGAATTAGCTCTCGGAGCTAAAAATGCTGGTGTCGATGTCGTGATTTCCAAAGAAGATTTACAAGAATTTGGTAAAGACAGAAAAGCTGCTAAAAAAGTAGTAAACTCTGTTGATTCATTTATCGCACAAGCTGATATGATGCCACTTGTAGGTAGATTCTTAGGTCCTATACTTGGGCCTCGTAACAAAATGCCTAAACCTGTGCCAGCTAGTGCTAGAATCGAACCATTACTCGAAAGAGTACAAGCTACCATTAAAGTAGGTGTAAAACAACAACCTTCTATCCAAATCTTAGTTGGAACTCAAGACATGGAAGACGAGAAGTTAGCTGAAAACATTGAAGCTGTTCTTGCAGTCTTAGACCGCAATTTAGAAAAAGGAAGAAACCAAATCAAATCCATGTATATTAAAGCGACTATGGGTTCAGTAGTGAGGGTGATTTAAGATGGCTCACGTTGCTGAATGGAAAAAGGATGAAGTTAATGAACTTAAAGGTTTAATCGGATCTGCAGAAGTTGTAGGTATTGTAAACTTATTAAACATTCCTGCTAGACAATTACAAGAAATGAGAAAAACTCTCGCAGGAAAAGCAACTATCAGATTATCTAAAATTAACCTTATGAAATTA
>NZ_CACXNW010000014.1 GCF_902769175.1 uncultured Methanobrevibacter sp. | reverse complement strand
TATGGATAAAAGGGCATTCCGTGAGTTAAGGGATAGAAAAAGGTTAAATGAAATGCATAACACTATCCTATTAAAAGGGGAAGATGCCGTTAATATGGGATTATATGATAATCTTATGAAACAGTTTAAAGATTGGGTTCCTAAAGGAAAAATTGAAATAAAACCTATAGAAATTAATAAAAAAGAGGTATTTAAAAAAGACGAATCATTTAAATTAAATTCAAGAGAAAAAACAGTATTTAAAGAATTAAAAACTAATACAGGTTCTCTCAATGAAAAAGAAAGAAAATACCTTTTTGAATTAAGAGATAAAAATTCTCTTAACATATTACATAAAAAGTTAATCAATAGAGGGTTAGATGATTTAGACTCTAAAAATTATGTTGAATTGTATTCTAAATATAAAGAAAAATGGGATTTGCCAGATTTAGACATAAACTTAAAATTCACAACTAAGAAAAAATATTATTCTAGAGAACAAACTTATAAACAAGCAAAAGAGTTTAAATTAACTAAAAAAGAAAATGAAGAACTCTATAAACTTGAGAAAAAAGAATTATTAGGTCAAAAATTATCTTCCCAAGAATTAAAAAGGAAAGAACTCTTGCAAGCACAAGATGAATTTGCCTATCTCAATGCGTTAAATAAAAAACATGGGGGATTAAATTACGAGGATTATTCTAAATTTAAAAAATTATATAAGCAAGTAAAAACAAATATTAAAATAGATAAAAGGATATTAGAACAACCATTGTCTAACTATAAATCAGATATTCCTTTAGATAAAAATCCTAAAAATTTAAAGAAATTTAAAGGAACTAATGATGAAGGTTTACTTCCTAATGGTGAAGAAATCACAGATTATTTCACTAAGGATGCTCGAGACATGACTATCCGTGAGCAGCAAGTGGCTCATAGATGGTTAGGTTCTGATTATAAAGCATTCACTAACTTTGAAGTAGATTGTGGCCGTGATGTTAAGAAGTTCGAGAAATGGATTTATGACATGGCAAAAGCCTACGAAAAAGACAATTCATTGAAATATTATGAATATTATTATAAAAACTGTCGAAATAATATTACTGGAAAATTAAATAAATCTCTTGCTAAAGATTTGGCTCGTAGTATTGCTCATGATGTTCCTGTATTGGATGATATTTTGAATAATCAACTGAAACAAGGCATTACATTATGGAGAGTCCAAGAAAATCATAATCTCACTTCTATTGTTGTTGGCGATATTATGGATTTCCCTAATTTCCGTTCAGCTGCAATTTCAAAAGAAGGGGCATTATGGTTTAGTGCAACTAACTCTAAACCTATGAAGTATCTTATTGAAATTGAAGCTCCAACTGGTACAAGAGGTGCATTTTTAGCTCCTATTAAGCAAGGTACTTGGTTTGCTCCTCCTGAAATTGGAGTTGCCCATCCGTTACATGGTCAGAACTATGCACGGGAAATGGAGTTCCTGCTTAAGGAATGTAAAGTGGAACTTGTTAAATTTGGAGGTAAACCAGTTAAAGGAGCAATGGGTGAAGATTTAATACCGATAAAATTAAGGGTGGTCGGATACAAATGAAAAGAGCAGAATTTTTTAACCCTGATTATTTATTGCTTCATGCTGATGAAATAATTAATAATACAAGCGTGTTATTGCCTCAATGGTTCTTCCTATGTATTCAATTTGATGAGGATCCTAAGTTTAGGGATATTTGGCGTCGTATGTATCAGAAACACCAAGTAGAATCCGGTAATTGGTACATCTTTGGTCGTGGGGACCGTTGGATTGGTCCAAATGAAAGTTGGGAGGAAGCGGAGGATCGTATTGTTCGTGAGTATTGTGAAGCTACTGGTCACTGGGACTTATTCATATGGAAAGAAGTAAAATCATAATTATTAATTTTTTCCTATTTTTTCTATTTAAACTAAATCAATAAATTTATAAAACTCAAAATCCTGAAGATTATGAAAGGTATATTAAGTGGTGTAAGGATAGGGAGAGAAGTACTGGTAAAAAGTATTTTCATAAGATTTAATTATATTTTAGAGAGCGTAATTAATATTAATAAGTATATTAGGTGGTTATATGCCAAGTGAAGAAAATTTAGAAAGACATATCAATAAATTAATGATTAGTAAAATTTTTAAAGTAGATAGTAAATTTTCTGAAGATTGTGCAGAAAATTTTCTTCGTGATGCTTACATCAAAAATAGTTATATTGAGCGTATTGATGATGAAAATAGAAAATATTGGAGAGGATTTACATCAAAATATGTATATAGTTTTAAAACTAAAACAAAAAATATCAATGATGAAATAATTCAAACTAAAGATTTTGACGAAGGTATTGATGAACTTTATGAAAATGAAGTTTTCATATCTAAAATATTTAAAAATACTTATGTAATAAAAAAAGATGCCATATCTAATCCTAGTTTTGTGGATACTATAATTTTACCTGACTTAAATTTTATTTGTATTATTGGTAGCAAAGAAAATGTACAAGTTCCTGAAGAAACTTTAAAAGATTTTTTAAATGAAAATGAAATTCATTATGAAGAAATCAATATATGTCATGACTTTTTGTTATGGCTTTTATGGAAATTATATTTAGGAGAAAATATATCCTCAGATATTTCATTAGATTATTTTGAAGATTTAAGAGTTGGCTTAGATAATCCTAGAAATATTGCATATGATAATTCTCCAACAAGTATTAAAACTGAAGGAACAGGACATGAAATGCCATCACTACCTATATGTTATGGATTGTTTAATAAAAAACCTTTAAATCAGTTAAAAGGAGAATTTATTTATAAGGGAAAAAAATTTATTTTAAAAATCGATATATTTAAAAGGAATGAAACAGAAATAAGTAATATTCATATTCATTCTAATGGAGATTTAGAGGGTTTGTATTATAGTGAGAAATTACAATTAATTTTGCCATTTTTATATAATTTGTCTAATTTAATTTATGAATGGGAAAATTTTGAAAATAAAGATAAATATCCTGATGAAGAATATCTTGATACTTTATTAGAAAATGCTAAAGATGAATTTAATGAAACAATAGAAGCATTTGAAGAATATAAAGAAAACTATTTATCTAAGATTCAATAAGGGTGATAAAATGATTTTGTATATTTATAAGTTAAGAAATTTTATGAGTAAAATTAATGATTTGCCTAGCAATATAATAATACAAAGTCAAGATGAGGATCAAATTTTATGTTCTGTTAAATTTGATAATTTTTCAAGGAGCATAATCGTTCACCCTAATTCTGATTTTTTATTTATAATTGCAAATAAAAAATCTGAAAAAAGGAAAATTTTTAAATTATTATATTCTATTTTTAAAGAAAATTTATCATATTTTAGACCAACTGCTGAAGAAGAACATAGTTTTATTTGTTCAAATAAAGATGTTTCTTTAAAATTTATTCATGATAATAAAATAGAATATAGTAATAATTTAACAAAGGAGTATTGTAAAAAAACATTGAATAGGGACTATTATTTTTATGAAGCTAAAATTAATTTAGATTCCATACCTAATTGTTATTTTTTGTATTATGGTGATGCAATAAAAATTAAGGATTCTTTTAGGGATCATCTCTCTTCTATCATTGATTCATTTGAAAACAATTGGGTGGTGGAATAATTTTAAATTATATAAAAATCTATTTTAAAGCTATAAACGATTATTGTACATTTTATAGCCATGCAATTGCCGTTATATCTGTTGTAATTGCAATTATAGGTCTTTATTCACCCATAAATAATTTCATTGTTTCGAATTTTTTTTGTTTATTAATTTTTCTTATACTCTTTGTTGCGATTCATTTTTTTAATTGGAAAAATAATAATTTTAATTCATTAAATTTGGATTTTGATTCATCAATAATTATTGGAGGTGAAAATGACAATCATTTATCATTCAATATATCCAAATTAATTGTTCCATCTGAAGATGCATTGTTATTAACATTAAAATTAGAGTTTGATGAGGTTATAAAATCATCTTTGCTTAAAAAAAATTTTTATACTTTAATATTCAAAAAACCGAATGATTTAGAAATAAATTTTAAAAATAATACTAAAATTCAATATGCTATTGCCGATGATGGATTAGAAAGTCCTTTCTATTGTATTATAGTTGAAAATAAAAATAATTCTATTGACAATCTTTTATTTGAATTACAAGCAGGAAATGAAATGAAGGGCAATTTAGAAATTTATTTTTTAATAGGTAATTTTGAAGAAGATTTTAAGGAAAAAATTTCTAAAAAATCACCAGTATTTAATGAAAGAGTTTGTTCAAGGGAAATTGAGATAGATGGGGGAGGATGCATTATTATTGATCGCCGAGTTTAAATTCAACAGTTTAAATCTTTTAAAAAATTTTATTTTTATTTTTATTTCTATGTTCCATACTATTTACTTAATATATTATTTGTAACTAATTTGTAAATTATTCAAATTTGGCTATTGTCTTGTTTTTTATGTCATTACTATTTTATACACTTTTTAGGCTAACTTGTGACAATGTTGTCATGGGGTGGCCTTTTTTTATTTTTTATTTAACACTATTTTTACAAAAACTATTTTTTTTACAATTTTGCCTATTGGGGCTTATTCCACTCCCTATTTCTTATTTAAACTGTTTTCCTTTGAGTCTCTAACTTTCCACTATGTATAGTGAAGATACTATATTTAATTATTATCTTCAGTTTATTTTTTTCACCAAAAAAATAGAATTTTATTAAAAGTAGGAAAAGACTTAGTGGGGAGTGTAGATACTATCATCAACATAATCGAGGAAACCAGGGACTACATCATAGTCACATTGCCAATATTCATACCAGACACTAGGGATTGTGAGTATGATCAAGGCGAAAAGCCCTTGACTGCAGAACAGATATACCTGGACTGGAAGATAGTTGACCTGGAACATGAATTCCTTTACAATGGCCAAGTGATAGGAACATTAATGGAATCACATATTACAACAAGGCCACAAATTGTAAAGTTCATAGACGGCACTCCACGAGAATATCCTACAGGCACATGGTTTGTTACATTGAAAATTACAGACCAAGATGTGATTCAAGGAATCAAAGATGGACACTACACTGGCGGTAGTGCAACCACTATCGAAAGAAAGGATGCAGAAAAACTAAGGAAATTACTGAACAGTCATGTTCCCGCATCCACCAAGTCCAGAATAAAAAGGATAAAGATATCTGACATCAAGGACCCAGTAGTGATAACAATCAGCATAGTCCATTCACCTTGTGTTCCACTTGCAAAATTTTGTAGTTTAAAAAACAACAATAAAAAGGTGTCACATATGACAAAAGAATTAAACGAACAAATAGAAGAAGAAACCAAAGGATTCATTACCAAAATAGGCGAAATCCTTGGAAGTACCAAATCAGATAAAGAGAAAGATGATGAGAAAGATGATGGTAGCAAAAAGCAACCTGACTTTGTAACTGCAGCTGATTTTGATGATTTTAAAAGTGAAATCATTGAATTGGTAACTGCTATGAATGATAAGGTCAATGAGGTTGTCAAAGCTTCCGCAAAAGCAGATGATGAAGAAGACGAGGAGAATGAACCTTTAGGTTTGACTCCTGAAGAGGAAAAAGAATTGGAAAGACTTCTTGCTAAAAAAGAGGCCTCCACCAAATCAGATGATCAAGATGATGAGGAAGAAGAGGAAGAGGAAGAAGATGAGGATGATAAGGAAGAGGAGATTAAGGCAAGTAGCAAATCTACCCCCGTCCATGACACAGGCAAAAAGTCCAAGCCTCAATTAACCGATTCTGCAATCGTCTATAGTATAATGGGCCGTGACAACACCGGTTCCGCTAAAAGAAAATAATTTAATGATTTTATAATTTTTATTAATTTCTATACCAAAATAAACTTTTAAAAAACTAAAATTATGGAGTAAATGATAATATGGCTGTAAATAGCAAAATATTAAACGAAATCACCAATCCAGCTGAAAAAGCTGCATTCAAAAACATGCGTCCTGACATGGCAACTGGAAAAGCATTGCTCAATCCAGAACAATTAGGTTACTTCCTCAAAGAAGCAACCCTTGACAATACCTTATTAGCAGATGCAGATTTCACCTTAATGAAATCCTTTAAGAAACAACTCAACCGTACCGGAATTAACGGAAGAGTATTAACCAACGGTTACAAAGCAAACGGAGATACCGATGATGAAATTGCTGCTGCTGATGTAGACTTCGGTGCAAACGAATTGGATGCTAAAAAGTTAAAGGCAATGTGTGAAATCAGTGATGATGAAAAAGAAGACAACATGACTGGTGAACAATTCGAGCAAACCCTCCTTGGAATGATGGGAGAAAGAATCGGAGAAGACCTTGAATACTGGGCAGTCTACGGAGACACCACCATTGCAAGAGCAGATGATGCTCTCTTGAACACTACCGATGGATGGTTGAAAAAATGTGTCAACAAGCTTGAATCCACCGGTATCGATGCAAATGATGGTGCTTACGATATCAATGATGGGCCTGAAGCTATGTTTGATGCAATGATTAAAGCATTGCCTGCAAGATTCAGAAAAAATAGATCCCAACTCAAATTCTATGTTCCATTTGAAGTGGAAGATGCATACCGTAACGTATTAATCGCACGTGGAACTACCCTTGGGGATTCTGCACAAACTGGATTTGCACCTTTAACCTTTAAAGGGATTCCTGTTGTACATTGTGCAACCTTGGATGATGAAACCGGAAGAACCTTATCTGGTGATGTTGCACATAGCATTTTATCCAATCCTAAGAACCTTGCTTACGGTATCTGGAAAAACCTTAGCATTGAACCTGAAAGAAAACCTGGTGAGGAATTAACCAAATACTGGTTCAGAATGAGAGGAGATGTGGATTACTACTTCAGAAACGGTGCTGTAACTGCACAAATCACCACTACTGAAGTGGAAGGTTTACCAGAACTTAGTATGGGATAAAATATTAATGGTTTTATCCTATATTTTTTTCTTTTTTATTAGAATAATTTCTTTTTTAATCATTTAATAAAGACTCAAATAGGAGGTAATTATGTTATGAGTTTAAAGAATTGGAATGAATTGCCCCTTCTTGTTAAAAGAAACCCTAAAAAATTCTTTGATTATCTTTCTGAAGAATTAGGATTAGATGTAAGTTGGGATGATTTAACAGTGATTGAAAGGAGAAGCAGACACAAACAGTACAAGATTATACAATCCGGTGTTGATGGTTTGCCTGCTTGGAATGAGTTATCTCCTTTTGAAAGACGTAACTTGAAAAAACTTTATAAAAAGATTAAAACAGTTGTAGAGGGTAGCGAACCTATAGCTGAAGAGCCTGTCGATGAACCAGTTGCAGATCCTACTACCTATGATATTAGTGTCAGTGTAAAAGATGCAGAGGATACTGCAATACAAGGTGCAACAGTAACACTCACTGATTCAACCGATAACACTAAAACCTTTACTGGAACAAGTGGCTCTGCAGGAGGATGTACCATAAAGCCAACTGCTGGAACATACATTGTAACTGCAACCTGTGAAGGTTACGAAGATTACACTGCAGATGAAAATCTTGCAGTAAGTGAAAACGGCAATTTAGCTATTATTTTAACTGCAGCTGTTGAAACTGAAGAAAATACTGAATAAAATTAGATGGAGAGTGTATTGTTGTGTGGGTTAATGCTGATGAAATAATAGAATTCACTGGAGTCAAGCCAAAAACATTTCGTCTGGAAAAGGATGACACTAATGGATTAAGCGTTTTATTGGAAAAATGGATTGAACAATCTGAAAGCCTTATCTGCTCTTATTGCAATTATGATTTCAATAAAGAAGAAGATGAAGTTCCTCCAGCTGTTCAAAATGTTTGTCTTCGTTTAACTGCCAATATGGTTGCATTAGCCCAGGCAAGAAAGGACACTTCTGTAGTTAAAGTCAATGACTGGAGCATTCAAACTGTAGGCAGTGATGTTTTCACTGATGACTTGAAGGATGACTTGGCTCCTTGGGTTTGTGAACGAAAAAGTTACAAATCTGATAAAATTGAGTTCCTTGCTATAACTGGAGACTAGTCTTATGGTTAAAATCTATCTTGAGATTAACGAAATCAATAATGTGCTTGATAATATTGATGGTTTAAGTGAAAAGATAGTGAATAATGTAGCGGTTGATTTATTAGGTAATGTCAAAAGAGAAAGCCCAGTAGACCATGGAAGATTGCAAGGGTCTTGGACAATATTCGATGATGGGCCAAACCAAAAAACAGTCAAGTCTTCAGCTAACTATGCAGATTATGTAAACAGCGGTACTGGAATATATGGGCCACATAAAACACCTATTGTTCATCCAACCATAGGAAAAAAATTTGCATTTCAAGTAAATGGCAAAATGGTTTACACAAATATCATTAAAGGTATCAAACCTCGTAGATTTGTTGAAAGTGGAATGGAAAAAACTCAAAATAGGATTCCAGAACTTGTTATTCACAGTATCAATCAAGCAAAACTAGGATAAAAAAATAAGGATGTGATTCTAAGTGGATGTGGTAAATCAAACAGATGTTGTAACACGTAACATTAAGCATTATCTTGAACATGAAAACCAAGAAAATGGCCTCCTGGAAGATGTTGAAACAATCATCAAAAGTTACAGAAGCGATGAACCTATAGACACTCCATGCATATGGATCAACAAACAGGAAACAGTCCCTTATGATAAAAACAATTTATCCAATACCCAAAGTTTGCAAACTACTTATGAGTTTGTTTGTATTGATTACGATGAAGACCTGGAAACTGCTCAAGACAAAAGCGAAAACCTTGCAGCAAGAGTACTGGCTAGCATATTAAGAAATTTTAATCAAATCCGTGAAGATGAAAATGACCCTTTAAGAATATTCCTGAAGGTGTCTCTTAAAAATTTGACTGTGGGCAGCATTCCTATCCGTGGCAAGCTTGATGGCATTCCTGCAAGCAGCGTTACACTTGACTTTGTTTACAGTATTGATTGGTTGAAATGTAGAAAATTATGATGTTGACATTTTTATAGAATAAAAGGAGGATAATTAAAGAGAATAAAGGGGGAAAATGAATTTAAAGCAAAAAAATGGTTTAATAATTAATTCTTAAATTTCTTTGATAGTAATGGAAATTTTTTTCTTCAGCTTCTCAATTTACCATACTATTAAAAATTAAGATTCTTCTGCAAACATAACCAAAAAAATAGTTGCTTATTTTGATGTCACCTCCTAAAAAAATAGACTTTCAAACATTCCCCTTTTTCAGTTCTTAAAACCTCCTTTTTTCTATAAAAAAAATATTGATTAAAAGAAAAGACGATTATTAAAAATTAATGAAGATATGATGGTGCATGATTATGGTGCTAAGATTATTAGGATTAAAACAAGAGAAAACCTATGGAAAACTCGATGGGGAATACTTGGCAAATGGAGACCCTAATCCGGATTTTGATATTGATGATATAGATCCAGATTTCCATAGACGTTTAGGTGATGGAAGTTTCCAATTAAACGATGAACCTGTAACCTACAATGATGGTTCACGTATGGTTCAAGGAGCAAGACCTGGAGCAATCAAACCTTCAGGAAGCACTGCTGGGAAATGTGACCTTACACGTATAGGCCACTTCTTACGTGCATTCTTTGACCAATACAAATGTACAACTGGCACTGCTGTAGAAGGAGTGACATATTACACTCACGAATTCTATGGCCGTGAAGACCAATACTTAACCAGTTTTCATGGATGGGCAACCTTCGATATTTTCCAAAAACACATCAAAGGATTACTCTTGGAATCTTTGAAACTTGAAGTTTCAGATGACTATATGAACCAAAACGAAGAATGGATTTACATGGACGAGGAATCCGATGAAATAGACCAAGCAGAATATGACATTATAGAAGTGGAAAACGATATTCCTTTAATGTTCTATGATATCACTATACAATTAGATGATGAAGATATCAACAATCCTGCAAGGGTCTACACAAGCTTCAACTTTGAAGGAAAGAACAACTTCAACCAAGATGGAACTGTAGGATTAGGTAGCCGTAGGCCTCAAAGGCAGGCAGCTGCACAGGCAAGGGACATCCGTGTATCCTTGAACAGTTACTTGGATCCTTCCAGTCTTGAGTTGATTCGTGGTGCAGAATATGGTGAGAAAACAATTACCACCCCGTCCCAATGTAAAATTTTAAAAGTGCCTTTACGTGTGATTGTTCAAGCTTGTGAAAACCAGAATGAAAGGCTTGAAATGTTCTTCCCAAAATGTACAGTTAATGTGGAATACAGTGCTAGTGAGTCTGATGAGATTGAAACAACCTTCAACCTTACCGCTTTAGGTACTGGTACTGCAGAATTATTGGATAACAGTACTGTAAAAACCGATTGCTACTGCAGATTAGTGAACACTGTACCTGAAATCACTTATGAGATTGAAGAAGTGGCAACTGAGCCTTAAAATTTTAAACTTTATATTTTTTTAAAATTTAATTTTTTTTTTAAAGATAAATTTTTTTTTTGGTGATAAAAGATGGCAAGATTAACAAAAGACGCATTATTAAGTGGAATAAGTAACATTGTAACCTTAGAATTAAAGAGCATGGATGGAAGCGTAGCATTAAGGCCACTTTCACAAGCAGAAGTTGGAGAATACAACAACATCCAAGCAAGAGCAATGGGAACTTTCGACACTAACGAAAGAGCAAGAAGAGGAATGAGAAACACCAGTGATGTAACCAGCACTGGTAAAATAAACTTCGCAAAAACCTCCGAAGCAGAATACGATGCTCAAAGATATGCAGTATCCAAAAGCATGACCTGCAAAGGTGAAGAATACTCCGAAGAAGAAGTAGGCCAATTCACCGGAGCAGTATTTGAGGAAATATTTGAAAAAGTGAAAGAAATCAGCGGAATCGAAGATGAAAATATTGAAGAAGCTGTAGATCAGTTTCCTGAGGACTGATGAAGCTGAAGAGATAATCTGGTTGGATTACTGCGGTTATCATTTATCGGATAAGCAAAGTGATTTAACATTATATCAAACTTTATTCCTTTCTAAAGGGAGAATGAAACTTTATAAGGAAATGAATAAAGTCAAATAAAATTAATTTTATTTTTTTTATACTAATTTTTTTTACAAATTATAATTGATTCATAGGAGCAAAAAGAAGATGAGTTTAAAACATACTATAGAACTGGTTATAAAAGCACAGGATGAAGCTTCAAAGAAAGTGCGTGATGTTGAGAATCAGGTTAAAAAATTTAGTAACGCATCTAAAAATTCTGTGAATCAAGTAAATAAAGCATTTGAACTAAATAAAGGAACAATAAAAAATTTAGATTCTGAATTAAAAAGAATAGGAAATGAAGGACCCTCCAGTTTTAAAAAATTATCTAAATCCCAACAGGATGTTCTTACTAAATATAGTATGTTAGATAAGGAAACTAGAAATTTTTTAGAGCAAAGTACTCTCCCATCCCATATTAATTTATCAGGGCCTGTCAATGACGCTCAGAAAAAATGGAAAGAATTAAATAACATTACAAAAACATGGTCTGGAAGTATTGAATATTCTAAAGCAAAGCTTCAATTATTAGGGACCAATACAGATTCTTTGAAAGGTAAATTACAATTAGTAGGTACAAATATTCAAACTTATGTTAGTACAAAATGGGATACAGTAAAAAATAAGATATCCTCCGTAGCTTCAACTATACAATCTAAACTTAGTGGAGCTATTTCAAGAGTAGGCCAAGGAATCAGAAGTTTAGGAGATAAATTCAGTGGTCTTGGAGGGATTATTAGTTCTGTAATCGGAGGTATTGGTATGGCCAGCATTACAGATATGACTGTTGGCTTAGCTATGAACCGTGAAAGGATGACTGCATTGACTAATGCCACAATGGGGGGTGCAAAGGCTGGAGACCAACTTCTAAATGGTTTCACAGGTGTTAATGCAGTGTTCAAGGATCTGCAGGGGAACTCAACAAAGACATTCATGGGTCTTGACGAGATGACTAACCATAGTTTAGTTTCACTAGATGACCTCGGACAAGCAATGTCAACTATTAAAATGAGTACTGGAATGACTAATGAAGAATTGGCAATGTTTTCCAGTACCGTTAATGATGTAGGGCAGAGAGCTATATTGATGGGTAAAAGTGGAGAAGAATCAATAACTCTTATGCAGGCAGCAGGACGAGGTCTCAATGGTGAATTTGATATGTTGAAGACAAACTTTGGAATCACTAAAGAAACATTAACTGATCTTGGTTGGAGTGGTGCTGCCGACGATGTTGAAGGGTATCAGAAAGCATTAGATGAGGCTCTTGCAAAAGGAGGGGATATGGATGGAATGTTGGATACAACAACAGGGCATCTTGAAACATTGAAAAAGAATTTCCGTGTGGCGGGTCGTCATGTTGGGGAAATGTTCACACCTTTTATTGATCAAGCAGTCCAAATGTTAAATAGTTTAAATGATAAATTCCCTCATCTTTATGAAGGTCTTGTAGGTATTGCAGGGGCAGTAAGTGGTTTTGCTACTATTGCTCCAAGCATTGCTCCTGCATTATCTGCATTTGATAGTTTAAAAGATAAAACTAAATCAGTTCTTGTGTTTACAGGATTTTTAAAAGGGGAAGAGGATGCTTTAACTTTAGCTACACTTAGGGAATCTGTGGCTCAAAAGATTTCTGCTGCTACAAAATGGTTAAGTGCAACTGCAACAGGGGCATATAGTTTAGCAGTTGGTGTTCTAACAGGTGAGATAACTTTAGTTGCTGCTGCACAAAAAGTGTGGAATGCGGTTATGGCAGCCAACCCTATAGGTTTAGTGATTGTCGCCTTAGCTGCATTAGCACTTGCAGTTTATGAAGTGGGGAAATATTTTGGTTGGTGGAAAGATATTCCAAGTATGCTTTCCTCTGTTTGGGCTGGAATTCAAAGGCTTTGGAGTGCTTTTATTAATAATCCTGATGTTCAGGGTTTTATTAAAGGATTAGGTGATGCTTGGAACAGTGTAACATCTGCATTAGGGCCTGTAATCACTGCAGTGATGAATTTCTTTGGTGTAACTGTAAAAAGTAGTGAAGAGTTTGATATTGTTCGTGTAATCATAGATAGTGTAGGTGCTGCTTTCCATCAAGTAGCCAATGCAGTCCGTACTGCCATAGGTGTTTTCCAAACTATCTATGGAGTATTCCAAGGTATCGCTTCATTCCTTGCACCATATGGTCAAATGATCTATGATTTCCTCAAACCAATAGTCTGCATACTACTCGGATGCAGTCCAGGTATTGTCCCTGCATTGGAGAAAGTTCAGGAAGTGTTCCAGACTGTATGGAGTTTTATAGCAGGATTCATAGGAAGCTATGTAAGCACTGTTGTAAGTGTTATAGGTACTGTAGTAACTACTGTTCAATCAATTGTTAATGTGTTTGCTCAACTTTTAACTGGTCAAATCAGTCTTAGTGAAGCAATTCCAATGATTTGGAACCTTATAAGTAATGCTTTTGTAACAATTGGTGGAACAATATTAAGTTTCATCACCAAATGGGCAGGACAACTCTTAACACTTGCAATACGTGCAGCAACCAACTTCATGAATGGAATAGTGAACCGTATTAGAAATCTACCTGGAAAAGTCTATGGTTTCATCACTTCTACTGCTTCTCGCATTGCTTCAGGTGCTGTTAATTGGGCTAACAATGCTAGGAATGCAGCAACAAATACAGTAAATAGTGTTGTTAATAATATTCAAGGGTTGCCTGGAAAGGTTTACACAGAATTCTTTAATATAGGGGGAAAAATCGGTGAAGCTGCAAGTCATGTAATTCAAAAGGCAGCTGATTTTGCCAATGGTGTAAAGAACAAGGTACTTGATATATTAGGCATTCATTCACCAGGTATATTGCAAGAGAAAATAGGGATTGAATTCCAAGACATCAGTACCAGAAGCATTGGCGAAAAAGCAAAATTAGCATATGAAAACGCTAAAACATTCGCTAGCAATATAATTAGTGGTTTTGAATCAGAGGATATGAGCAGTCTTGAAGTGATGACTCCAGAAATCGCTTCAAACACTCCAACTATGCCATTGGCAAGCACAGTCACTCCACAGCTTGAAGCTCCAGATACAAAGGCCATCACTGATACTGTAACAACTGCCTATGACACTATGAATAATCTTGTAGGAACAGACTTGCAAGACTTGCAATATATGAACACACAATCCTTTAACAATATCAGTTTGAATGAAGAAACTATGATGAAAAAGATTTACAGTCACGTTAACAGTACTTTGTCAACTATTTTAAAGACTAATAAAACCTCTTTAAATCAAAACACTAACACTACAAAGACTCAATTAAGCAAAATGCGAAACAGTACAACTACTGTAACTGGGCAGATGGTTAAAGCTTGGAATAGTATGAGAACCAGCATTGTATCTGCAGCTAGAAAAATAGATTCCGATGCGACAGCACACTTCAATACTTTAGGTAAAACCATTGGAGGATTTTATGGTAAATTGCAAAACCCTAGCAGATGGGGTACTGGACCAGGACCTAAAGAGGAAAGAAGAGGTACAGGCAGAGGCTCAAGACTTGTAAGCAATGGCCACTCCATGAGAGTGATGAGCAGTAGATTAGCCAATGCCACTATGAGAGAAAATCATATGCCTAGAACAATCACTGTCAGATCTGTACAAAATAATCCTGTTTTAAAAGGTTTAACAGATTTCATCAGTGATGGGTCTAATATTGATGTGAGAACCTTATTTGAGACTGGTGTCTTATCACCATTTAATCTTGGTGGCTTGTCTCGTGCAAGTTTTGGTGCATGGGAGAACACTGCAAAACCAAACATTGACAAGATTAAAAAGACTGCACGTAACTGGAGCATGAAAGGCCCAAGGTTGGCAAATCGTGTCAGTAGTGGATTGACTTTCCATTTGAAAGACTTTGAGAATGGAACTCCCCGTATTGGTATGAATGATTTTATCAATATGGCCTATGCATTAGTAAACTCAACTAGTTATGGTTACTATGCTAATAGCGAAAGGTATGGTAGTTGGTTAAATGCACTTAATCATGGTGTAATGAACTGTAGTGATGGTAGTGATATGATTATAGCACTTGCAAGGACTTGTGGTTTGCCAGCATCAAAGGTTCACTGTTACTGGGGAACAAGCAGCGGTGGTATAGCAGGTGTTGCAGGTAAAGGTGAAGGTCATTTTGTTGCACGTATTGGTGGCCGTATCATGGACAGTGTTAGTATGCGTCATGGAAGCCTCACCAGTCCTAAGGTGCATGGTTATGGTACAGGGCCCTCTCCATTTAAAAGCCTTCGTGAAAGCAATAATGATAATTATATTGGTTCTGATGATGTTCAAATCGGTGGAAAATTAGAAATCATTCATAAGCATGAATTTGAAGGCCTACCACAAGGTATTGATGAGGCTAAACTTGCTCGCATGATCAACGATGCACCTAACAATGAAAGGTTTGTTAAGCAATTGGCTAATAATGTGAAATTCCAGATTGCAGACCATCGTGCAAAAGTGAGATTTGAACGTAAAGGAAATCGTAGCAAAGGTTTAGGAGCATAAATTATGAAAACATTTATAATATATCCAGATAAGGCACGTGCTTTAGGAAATGTGATGAATAATAATTCTAATGTTTTAGATATGGTTGAAGTTAATTCTAATGTTATACCCTTACTCGATGAGGAACACCCTATAACTCCAGAGGAAGGTAATCAATATTGCCCTCCAATGACAGTGGATTATGATAATTTACAGTTCCCTATTTTCCAGATGAATGTTTTAGGCAGTCTTTATGATACTAGTTTGACTTTAGATGTAAGTGCCAACGCTCTTTATGTGGGTGATGGAGTGACTATTACTGCTACTCTCCGTGATAATAATGGTAACCTATTGGATGGGGCTATTGCTTTCAAGTGTGGAAATGATTGTATTACTAATGGAAACAATACAGGAAATAATGATGTTTATGCAAGCACAACTAATGGGGTAGTCAGTTTCAATTATTCCTTTGATAGCATGGGGGAATATACTATCACGGCCCGTAGTGTCGCAACCAATAGGTATCATTCATCAGAATCTTTTGAGGAGATTTCTGTTTCTAAAAAACCAGTAAACATTTGGATTAATAATGTATCTGATTCTGGGAATGATGGAAGCATAGCTGATGCTGATACTGGATATAACAATGTTGGAGGTTCTGATAGTTATGTTGGAAGCAACACTGAATATAATGATGAGATACAATTCAAAGTCCAATTGGTTAACCATAATGATCAGCCAATAACGGGATTATCCTATTCAATAACATTAGATGACCAATTATTTGACACAGGAACAAGCACGGCTAATGGGGAAATTTATACTATAAGCAATCTGGATTCAGGGGAACATACACTTACTGTTTATTTCCCTGGAAATAATATGTATGCATCCCGCACTGAAACTATTGGAGCATATAATGGTTCACAACTGGAGGTTTACGTTTCATATGAAACCACAGACTTACTTAATGCCGCCTCACAATTGTATACTGGGGTTTTAGAAGTAGATGTTTATTATAAAACAAATCCAGTAGCAGGACTTCCCATAACTGTCATAATCGGAAATATTGACATTAGTGATACAACAAACTCAAGCGGATCAGTAGTTATTTCCGGTTGGCCACTGGGTAAAGGAACCCATTCGGTAGTGGTTAATACCAGTGCAACAAATCAGTTTACAGCAACTACAACCACTACAACAGTCACAGTGCCTTAAAAATATGTGAAAGGGAGGAATAAAATATGATTATTTTAAATTTTGATGTGGTAAAACAGAGAATAATCAAGAAAAATACTGAATACCTTGTAAATCATACATTAAATTTTTTAGAATTCCATTTTTCTTTTGATGAACAGTGGGATTCTTTCTCTCCAAAGTATATTATTTTTAAGCATAATGAAAAAAACTACTTAAATATTTTAACCTATGATGAGGAATTGGAAAAATATACTATAAAAGTTCCGTCAGTTGTTCTGGAAGGTTCAAGCTTCCGTTTCACAATATATGGATTAGTATATGTGGGAGGTTCAGAAGTAAGAATCACAACTCAAGAAGTAACAATCAAATTACATGATAGTGGGTTCACAACAGATATCTCTAATCTCTCTGAAGATGGAGATATAGATATTTTCACCAGGTTATTTGATTCTATAGGCAATAAATATGATGAAATAACTATTGAAGATGATAATATTCTCTGTAAAAGTGATAATATTGTACTGCAAGTTTTACCCTTATCCACTTTTTTAGATGATTATTACAAGAAATCTGAAACAGATTATCTCTTTGATAATAAAGCGGATAAAATTCATAATCATGTAGTTGTTGATGTGACAGATTTTGAAAATAATGTGGATTGCGATTTAGAAATTTTTTTAGATAGTTTAACTGAAAACATCAGAATAATATAAAAAGTTTAAAATAAAGGAGTGTTATAAAATGGTTGATAATACTAAAGTAACTGCATTCGTAAATGCTTTAAAAGATAAGTTTGAAAATAAAGTAGCAAACAAAAAAACAGATATTAGTGGGGATTTCAGCACAGATACTGTAAGTTATCCTACTGTACAAGCAGTTAAAAATTATATTAGTGGTTTGGGATTCCTTACAAGTCACCAAGATATTAGTGGTAAAGAAAACACCAGTAATAAGACTTCCAGTTGGAATAATACAACTAATAATACCCGGTACCCTACTGAAAAGCTTGTTAAAGATTCACTTGATGGGAAAGCAAGCAGTTCTCATTCACATGGGGATATCAGCAATGATGGTAAATTAGGAACTGCTAGTGGAAAACCTTTGATTACAGGTACAAGTGGAAAAATTACGGTTGGTGCATTTGGGTCTAGTAGTGGACAATTTGCAGAAGGTAATCACACTCACAGCAATTATTTAACTGAACATCAAAGCTTAGAAAATTATGTTCAAACCACTGATAGTAGACTATCTGATGCCCGTACTCCTACAAGCCACACACATGGGAATCTTCAAAACAATGGGCAAGTGGGTTCTACTGCACAAGCAAACAAGAATGTAGTAACTGATGCAAATGGTAAAATAACCACTGAGGCAAAACCTACCATACCAACTAAAACATCAGACCTTACTAATGACAGCGGATTCTTAACCAGTCACCAATCATTGGAAAGTAAGACAGTAACCGTTGAGGAGCAGGCCACTGCGGAATCAGGTTTTGCTAAAACATATGTTGTCAAGCAAGGAGGAAGTCAAGTTGGATCTAAAATCAATATTCCAAAGGATTTCCTGGTCAAATCTGGTCAAGTCAAGTCTTGCACCACAGCGGATAATCCTGTTTCTGGTTATGCTGTTGGGGATAAGTATATAGATTTTGTCATTAATGCAAAAGATGGCAATGCTACTGATGAACATATGTACATCCTCGTATCTGATCTTGTAGAGGATACCACTTACACTGCAGATAACAGCACTTTACAATTAAGCAATGGTCAATTCAGTGTAAAAAATGGAGGAATCACTAAAACAAAACTTGCCAGTGCAGTTCAAACATCTTTAGGTTATGCAGATAATTGGAATTCTTCTCCCGCTAAAGGAATTACTTCAGCCGATATTAACAATTGGAATAGTGCAGGCAGTTCAAATTTAACCATTAGTGATATTGACTCTGAGATTGAAGATTATTTGGATGCTATCACTGCTGCATTAACATAATGGAGGTATAATATGTCTTCTGTCAGTGCTTTTATTGATGCTATGGTTAATAAAATCAATGATTGTATAAGTTCACATAATACTGCTGCTTCTGCACACAACACATTATTTGAAGGTAAATCTGATACTGGACACACCCATGATGACAGGTATTATACTGAGGATGAATTGAAATTCACACAAAAACAATCATTGCAAAGCGGGAAAATATTAGTATTCTCGAATGCTTTCCTAGTTCATGTGATATTAACAGGAACATTTAGCAGTTTGACTGCCAATGGTGTAACAACATTAAGCAGTACAACAATAAACACTGCATACAGACCGAAATATTCATCTGCAGTGTGGGGTAATGGTGATGGAAGATTCGGTGCAGTCAGTGTTACAAGTTCAGGCACTATCAAAATAGTGAACAATTCCACAGCCACTTCATTGAATATTCACACAACTGTAACTTATCCATTGGCAAGTGCAATGCCATGATTTGATGGGAAACTATAACATTCACCCCAATGGGTGCAGGAAACTGATACAACACTATCCAAAGTTGGTGCATTAATTAAAGAAAGAAATAATTTTATAGAAAATGAGCTAAAATGTAGAAAAAGTAATAACTTCCATAATGTTCTCAATATAAATGGAGGAGAATCATGTCAACTAGTACAAAAAGACCAAACACTATAAATCAAACTACAGGATCATATGCAAGCGGAAAATATTATCGTTCCTGGTCTAATTTATCTAATCTAAAAACAGAAGCAAGTTTCGCAGACTGCGGTACAGGAACTAGTAATAGCACATTAATCAGTGGAAAAAATGGTACATACCCAAGACCAGCACCTCTAAAACTAACCAATTTTAAATTTAACATACCATCCACTTCAAAAATTACTAAAATCACAGTGTACTATAGGCATTATAAACCTAAAATCAAAGGGGCTTATCCGACATTCAATGCCCCGACAATAGATTTATTGAATGTTACTGCCGATGCTAAAAAGGGCTCTGCAGTACCAACAAGCAGTACAGAGTATAGTGTATCTTGGAGCATTAGTCCTAGTGTATCTAAAGTTAATAGTAGTTCTTTTGGTGTATCTATTAATTACCCAGCTAACACTAGCACTAATCCTGGACAGTTACGTCTTAGAAATGTGCGAATAGTTGTAACTTACACAAATGTGGTGACCAATACAAGTTCTAGCAGTTCAAATTCTGACATACTTGTATTCACTGAGGGCGGAAGTAGCCTAGTTAATATTGGAAGTGATGGTAATGTAATCAGTAATAACACGAATACTATAAGTATTTCTCAAACGGGGGCAAATGTTTCAAAATCTAAAGTATACTTTGGGGAAACAGTGGACATAACATTAACTATCTCTGCTTCTTCTAAGATCACTGCCACCACTTTGATGTTAATAACAATGCCTGATGGGGTCCAGTTCATAGGTAAAAAAAGTGGGAATGGAACAGTTGATGAAGGAATATGGGAGGAGTCTCAAAATTATGAAAATTATTACTGGGTAGCTAATTTCAGTAACAGCAATTCCGTTTCAATCACTTTCACAGTAAAAATCATGAGTATTGGAACAAAAAGTTTTAAATTCCGTGAATCAACAACTAGTAAGCAATCAACTATAAATATAATATCTGAATATCCTCCAACAATACTTTTTTGGGAAAATACTAATAATAACATTGCAACAGTTGAAAATGGGGTAGAAATTACAATTGGTTGTTATGCTCAAATAGAAATGGAAACTAATTTCACAGTAACATTTCCTCCAGAAGTCTTAACGGTTGCTTGGGATGATTCAGATTTTACAGTAACAAGAAATAACAATGTACACACATTAACAAAAACATTAAATCAAGGAGAAAATCACTTCACGGCCACCCTATCTTTTTCGGATGTTGGAAGATATTCCATAACAGCTGCCGGTGATGATAATACAATCACCCACACAATAATAGTTAAGCCTTCCTATCTCACGTTGCCTTACTTCACTAAGATAGTGGCGGATGAACAAATTAGGGACCGTTTAGGTAACAGTAAAGAATACACTTTATCCTCTTTAATGAAACTTGTCATAGACCAAGGTAATGAAGACATTATAGAATCATATGATTATAATTATCGTCTCGGAGTGTTTAACACAAACTTTCCAGAAGTTTCTACTCAAAATTCAATCGATATCATTAATGCAGATTATTGGAGAAATCTTATAGAAGGCAATGCAAACACTGTAACGATAGAAGATAATGCAATCAAAGCCAACTCTGTATGTTGTTTCGGATTAAATAGGGAGTTCATCAATAGTAATTATTATACTCTTTCTTTTGACTTGGACACTACAACAAGTACACGCGTAGGTTTTCTCTTATTCGGCGATCCATCTAGCACACTAGCAAATAAATGCTCATGGTATGGTTTCATAACAGATGTGGAAAATACATTCATTGAATCCTACGATCAAGAAGGGGAACCCACTAAGTTGTATACTGGACCAAAGAATTACTTTAAATATGGAGTAAATAATATTAAAATAATCCGTGACAACAATATGGCATTCATTTATATTAATGATGAATTATTTTACACAGTTAATGGCCTTTCTAATTGTTATAATACTATTGGCTTTCAAAAATGGGGAGGAGGTTCTGTTAAAATCAGTAATTTTAATTTGGATTTTGATATAGATCATATAGACGGTTATCTATTGGAAAATGCGGAATGGTCTGAACCAATAAGTTCTGCTAATAATTGGGAAGACATTCAAGTTAAGTTCTTCTATTCAGACCAATACCCTCTCATTTTCCTCATCACTGGAGAATATATTGAAGCTAATGCAGAAGAAATAACAATTGAATACACTTACCCATGTCTTATAGAGGCAGATTATCGGGAAAATGCTGAACTTCCTGGTGTGTATGAATACCCTATAAAAGAAATTGCTGATTTTGAAAAATCATGTTCTATTGACCTTCAACCAGGACAGGTTACAGATATTGCAAAACTTTATGATATAGATTTAACTAATTTCCTGGAATCAGATGAGGATAATAGAGTCATACAGGGGGTTAGCGTATTGTTTGATGTTCTCACTTGTGACAATCCCGTCAGTATCATGTGTGCCCTTAAAAGCCCGCTCTTCTCTAAAGAAGGGACAAGAAGCATCAACATAGAATCAGTATTCTTAGAGGAAGATATTTTCCAAGGGGTTGTGAACTTAGGGGGCAGTTTTGACCTTTGGGGATTAGATTTTGATGATTTCAAATTATCTTCATTGGAAGATTTGACCATTGATCTTCAATTATTAAACTATTTTGAACAAACTACACATATTGAATTTAATAATTTAAGGATAGTCTTCTATTATGTGGATCTTGAGGAATCAAAGATCTTAGCAAAAGTAAATGGTGTGGACCTCAGATATTATAATGTTTTCATACAAAATGTAACAATTAATCCAGGAACCAACAATGATGTAAAATACTTGGAGGTTGAAGGTACTGACAGTAACCTTGCTTACAGATCCAACATCAAAGGGAAAGAAATTGAATTAGAGATTCGTGTTCCTGGTTGCGATATCGAGGAAACCACAGCCTATGTTGAAAGGTTAAGTAAATTATTAAGCAATAAACGGGATAAGTTTAACAAGCCTATCCTTAACGAGATAGAATTTAGTCATTCCCCTAATCGTGTCTGGCCTTTTATAATTGAAGATTCATTAGACCTTTCTGCGGAATTTACGGAATATGAAGGAAAAATTAAACTTGTTGTTCCTAGTGGTACTGCTTATACCAAAGAGCCTACTGTTACCAATGCTGCAGGAACCAATAGTGGCCTTGCAAAAGTCAATCCAATTGTAAGGATTATAGCTCAAGGGGGCAGTATCATTGTAAAAGAAGTAATATCTAATCAAGAATGGAGATTAACAGATAAAACATTAAAAGTAGGGGACATTATCCGTATTGACTGTGGTGAAAGAAAAGCATACAAAATCGAAGGAGCGGATGATGAATACAGTGAAGAGGAAGGTGAGGATTCCCCAGATATTGATATAACTGATAAAGTTGATTTCAATAGTGATTGGTTCCTTTTGCATGAGGATTATAATTTTGAATGTGAAAACACAGCTATAATACAATCTGTAACATTCAACGAAAGATGGTGATGAAAATGAGTTTTACTATACTTGTACTCAATCCTAACGAAGAGCCATTAGAGTATTTGGATTCAGAGCAATGCGAAATTGAAGAGGTAAGTGAAGAAAAGGAATTAAGAAGATTATCTCTCATATATCCTCTTGGAGACAATATAAACCATACAAGGGAATTGTTTAAGATAGGGAATAAAGTATGGATTCCTGGAGGCAACGGTTTGGAACCTTGCTTGTATATCATTAGCAGTGCAAATAAGTTTGATTTTTGGGAAGACAATAATATAGAATTGGAACTAGAGGAAGTATTGGTTGAATTGAACTATGTGGAACTTTTCCAACAGAGGGAAAATGAAAATGTTACAATTATTAACTCAACTTTCTTACAAGAGGAATTTGGAAAGTATTTCAATATTGATCCAGAGAATATTGAAGATTGCTTAACTAACCGTCTTCAGAAAGTGGCTTTAAATGGTACAATGACTAAATTGGAACTCTTAAGATTAATTGAAGAGGAAACCAGCAATATTTTCATCACAAGATATGAGAAAGACTCTGGGAATGTGATAAAACGTTATCTTGATTTCAAAAAACCTACTAGTGTTGGCAGAGATCTTAATACAGTCATAGACCTTAGTTTTAATGCTGATAATATTGAGTATACTGTTGATGAATCAGATACTTATAAGGCTATGGCTCCAGTTTTAAGCCTCGACAGTGTCAGTAGTGGTGGAGAAAATGAAATGACTAGGTCAGATTTGCAGACCATAATTAATAATTGGAAAAGCTTGTCTATCACTAAAGGTTCATTAGTTCCCATGATTATTGAAAAGGTCAATGTAAAGGCCAGTACTCGTGCAGCTGCAGAAAATATTTTAGGCAGTTTTAATGTTTCATCTAATTACTGGGTTCGTCCACTAAACCCGAATGATAACATAGACACTAGCAACTCTAGTAATTCCACTTGGGAATTTTTAAAAGCTACTGCCTATTGGAATGCACCATTTGAAAAACGCAGCAATGAACTGTTTATACGTGACACTATTGATACTGAAGTTTCATATGATGAGATTCAAAGTCGAAAAGATTTAGATCAAAATGCTCAAATTGTTGTGCCTAAGGTTGGTACATTGGAAACAAGTGAATCGGATAAATACATTATCTATAACCGTTGTGCTATGAAGCTCATTGAAAAAAGGTACAGTGAAATAGAATTGGAGGTTGATGTTAAAGATATTGAACAGATAACAGATGGAAATAGTGGATTTAACTTATATGATAAAGTACAAATTAAGATTCCTGAGTATGAGAAAGCTATTAAAGCCCAAGTTTTAAGTATTACTAAAAACCCTCAACTTCCAGGTGAAACTAAAATAACTTTTGGAAATGCAAATATAGGTACCAAAATCAATCAGGAAGGAACCCTACTCACAGCTTCTGATACCACAGTAAAATATAAGAAGGGGCAATCTGTTAGTGCCACACTTAAAAAATCAGATGGGGCTGCTCTTTCTGGAAAAGACTGCAGTATCCTTGTCCATCGTGATGAGACTAAATTCACTATAAAAGCTTATGATGAATATGTAAAAGTCAATCAGGAAGTTACCACTACTGTGAAAGGGAATACTACTACAATAAAAACTTATGAAACCATTGATGGTAAGAAGTCTCTTGTGAAAACTGTCACTAAAACAGTTAGTGGCAATCAGATTAAAACTGTTACTAAAGAACCAGGAAAATCACCAGTGACAAAGATCACCTCTTCTGAAGGGACAACTGTAACTAAAAATAAGAACGACCGTGATGTAAGTACTACTAAAGCAGGTAAAATTAGTAAATCTACTACTAGTACAAGAGTTGGTGGGGGAAAAACTGATGATCCTTCCAAGGCACCTCTCTTGACAGTGACAGGTAATGCGGGTATAAAAACTAGTGCTTATCCTTACAAGAAGAGTACTCAAAAATATTATACTAAAACTTGGAGGAACTGGTGTCCTTTCTGCCACCGTATAGGGAGTCTTGCAGTCAATACCAAGCATGTGGCGGAGGGGGAATTGACTTGTGTTTGTGATGCAGATTTTGATATTCCAACAGGATTAGATAAAGACCCTCGTAGGCGTAAGGCACTACGGGATGCTAATGGTAAGTACAATACAAAAAATAACATTAAAACTAGTGTGGGGCATGCAAAATATACGGAAAAGGCATCTAATAAAGATACTACAACTACAAGGACTAGTCAGTTTGAAAGAAAAGTGCATCATAAAAAAGAGACCATTACGATTCCAGCTTTCGATAAGGTATATAATCATAAAACAAATAGCAATGGGGTTGTTAGTTTGAAAATTAACTTAAGCAAAGGAAAATATAAGGTCACTTTTAATTATGGTGGCAGCATGGAGTATGGGGCATGCAGCAGCACTATAAATTTAACAGTGAATTAATTATGATATCTAATAAAAAGCAGAAACTTTTCATTTACCTTATCTATCCTAATCAATGTGTGTATTGCTCATTGGATGGATCATGTGAATGTAAGTTGGAAATAAAAGATTGTGTTTGTAAAAATTATATCCCTAAGGGGGAATGAATGTTGTCAAAGTATAAGAAAGATTTGATTATTAAGGAATCAGGGGAGATTAAAAGTTTTATGGAGAGGAATAAGAAGATTCCTAAAACTTGCAATCTTGGTGGAGTGATTTTATCTCCGTATAGTGTATCTTATTTGATGGCTAAGAGTATTCAGGATAAATTCAAGAGTTCTGATTATGGCCTTGTAAATGTGGTAGTATACAATGATAAAATGCTTTCTGACACTATAGATGAGAAGGTTGATAAATCTGATTACATGATGATGGTTAATAATTTCATCAGTTTTTGTAATACGTATCGTCGTGTTCCACGGTACATAACCACTCAGAAGTCCAGGATTAAGGTAAGTTTTGAACTGTTCCTGTATTGCCTTTCTAAAATTATAGTGTTCTATCAAAATAATAAATGTTTGCCTAATTACTGTACTTTTAATAAAGGGTTTAATGCAAATACTAAAAAGGTTACAATACCTACTAAAAAAGTCATCAAGCAATCTACATCAACCAATAAAAATACTAAAACTTTTAACAGTTCACCACACCCAACCAAAAAAGGATGCGGTGGAATGGGACAAGACACAAGCTATTATTGTGGAGTTAGTGCATTGCAAAAATGCCTTTTCAAATTTGGCATAACTGATTTCTCACAAAAGACACTTGCCAGTTGGGCAGGAACCACACAAGCGGGCACAAGTCATCAGGGCCTAGCTACTGCAGTGGCAATGGTAAACAAGAAAAAAGGAACCAATATAAAAATAACCGAAAAGAACTTCTCAGACATTGGATGGGAGGGAGTAGGCAAAATACTAGCCAATCCTAAACAAGACATAATTTTCCACAATTGCTATAGATTAAAATATGGCCATTATGAAGTATGCAATCAAGTTAATCTCACCAATAATGTGGAAAAAGTGTTAAACAGTCTTGGAGACAAATGCACTAACACTTGCTATTGTGGGTATGTGGAAAATCGTACAGCTTCAGAGTTTAAAAAATATATGGCTGCAATAAGTCAAAAAAGCTTAATAATCTTAACCAAAGGGTGATTAATGATGGATAGGGAAAAGGAAGATTTCATAAAACGAGTTAATTTATCTAATCGTCAAAAAGAGATTAACAGGATGTTTGAAGAGGAAGGTTTAACTGATGAGATACTTAAGAAACAGATAGAGCTTAACAAGGAAAGACATAGGCTTGATATTCATGATCCAACTGAAACTGTTTATGTTGATGAAGATGGAAAAGTATTTGTTCAATAATTCTTTATTTTTTTATTTAATTTGCGCGTAAAAAACATATTATGTCTTCTGAAATAAAAAAGATATATTAATGATGAAAACATAATATTAATCACTTAATAAAAAAAGGGGTTTTTATAATGGCAAGTAAAATTAATAACACACCAACATTAACAGGCAGAAGTGCTAAAAGATTTGTCAAACTAATGAATGAACGACCTTCTAAAGAAAAAAGAGATTATTGGAAAAAAGTGGAATCTCAAAAAAAAGTGCCTTTTTAAATTTTTAAATCATGATATAAAAAGAACTTTCTTTCAGGGTCTTTTTCAATTATCTTTTCAAGATTTTTCTTTATTTCTTCATCATCTTTAGTTAGATTTACAAAGTAATGTTTATCTGTATAAAATGTATATGCTCTAGCAAAACTTTCTAATGTGATAAATCTGAAACCCAGCTGTTTTTCTGAAAGTTCCTTAAGATTTTGCATAATTGATTCAAATATTTTCTGTCCTATGTGTTTCCCCATATACTTTTTATCAATAGCGAAACGACCAATTAAAACACAAGGTAATAAATAATTATTATTTACATTTTTTGAAGATAATTTTTCTTTAATAATATTAATTTTATATTTCTCTCTAATTTTTTTAATTTCTATTTGACTAGTCAATAAAGTTACGTAACCTATTAATTCCCCATCACATAAAATTAATTTTGTTAAACTTAATTTTTCATTTTGTTGTTTTAAAGCATCCTCTTTTAAGAATTCATTTAAATCTTCTGAAATAGAATTGAAGTTATCAAGTTCATGTTTTTCATTTAATGTTTCATAATAAAAATTATTTTTTATATATTCTGCATTCATGAGGGATATATTTGTTTATAATCCTATATAATTTTAAATTTTTTTGTAGAAAATCATTTTTTTACATAATTTTATTTTTGTTCGTATGGTGTCTGATTGTTTTGGTTTCTATTTTTATATACTACTTTTTTCATATATATTATTAGTGAATATTTTTTTAGAAGAATTATGTTAAAAGTAAAAGGATTATTTTTGATGTTTATATATAATTAATTACATATTTAATTATGTATTGAAATATTAAAACAATTTATTATTAAAACAAGATTAAAAAAATCTTATTGATTTATATTTATTATTTAACGGTGAATAAAATGAGAATAGGAATTGCAGATACTACATTTGCCCGTTATGATATGGGTGCTGCAGCAATTGATGAATTAAAGAAAAATGCTTCAGACCTAAAGATTATTCGCACTACTGTTCCTGGGGTTAAGAATCTTCCTGTTGCAAGCAAAAAATTAATTGAAGAGGAAGATTGTGAAATTGTAATGGCATTAGGAATGCCAGGACCAATGGAAAAAGACAAGATGTGTGCTCATGAAGCTTCTACTGGCTTGATTCGTGCACAGCTCATGACAAACACACATATTTTAGAGGTATTTGTTCATGAGGATGAAGAGGAAGACCCAAAGGAACTTAAAAAATTGGCTGATAATAGGGCTCGTGAACATGCTCAAAACCTTATTAAAATGATGTTCCATCCTAAACAAATGAGAAAAGAAGCAGGAAAGGGAATGAGAGAAGGTAAAGAGGATGCAGGTCCTTTATAATAATTATTTGAATATAAATAATTTATCAAATGCTTAAAATTTAGAATTATTTAATCTAAATAAAAAATATATCTTTTAAGATTATGTATTTGATGTAAATTTAAATATGAATCCTTTAAGATTATTTTGATTAAATTCAAAATCAAATCTTAAAGATTATATAACTAAGAAGTAAACTCAATTAAAATACTTAAAAAAATTATTAAAACAATTTAAAATTCGATAATATGTCAAACGTAAATTCAGAACTCACTCAAGATGTTTATTTGATTGTGCCTGCCTTTAATGAAGAGAAAACCGTTTCTCAAATTATTGAAGGAATAGCTGAAAAAGGATACAATGTTATTTTAGTCAACGATGGTTCTAAAGACAAAACATTAGATTTGGCTATTGAATCAAAAAGGAAATATCCTGATCAGATATATGTAGTTTCCCATGTAATCAATAGGGGATTAGGTGCTGCATTAAAGACAGGAATGGTTGTTGCACTAAATAAGAATGCTAAATATATTGTTACCTTTGATGCAGATGGACAGCATGAAATTGGAGATATTCCAAAGGTTTGTAGGCCATTGCAAGATGGTCAAGCAGATGTTGTTATTGGTGCAAGACCTTTTGAAGATATGCCAATCAGTAAAAGTTTTGCAAACCTTATTATGAATGCCTTGACTTTCATATTCTATGGAAGAAAGGTTAAGGATTCACAATCAGGTCTTAGAGCATTCACTGCCCATGCTGCAGATGTCATCAATATTGTTTCAAGAGGATATGGTGTTTCATCTGAATTCATTAAGGAGATAAGTGACAAGAACCTTAGATTGTCTGAAGTTACAATCACTACAATCTATACTCCTGAAACACAAAACAAGGGTACTGATGCAATAGTTGGTTTGAGGATTTTAGCTAAGATGGTGTTAGATTTATTTAGAATATAATTGGGAAGTGTTATTATTATAGGTCCTTTTCGTACATATCAAGTTTTATTAATTATTACAACTATACTTGTGATTATATTCTTCTATAGGAGATTATGTGTTAAAAAGATCACTCCTGCCACATTTGTTTTATGGGTTCTTATTTGTTTAATTGTAAATTTCTTTGCATTTGCTCCTAGATTAAGTGACCCTCTTGCAGGATTCTTTGGTTTTGGTAGAGGTTTAGACCTGCTCATTGTTGTAGGATATGCAGTTCTGGTTTATGCAATCTACAGATTATATGTGAAAAATGATGAGTTAAATAGAAACATGACGGAATTGGTCAGAGCTTTAGCTATTAAGGAGGAAATTCAATCAGAAGACTTAAATGAGGATGAATAATTCTCATTTAATTTTATTAATAATATTTTTTAGATTTATCATTGGCAAAACTTTTAATGATAAATCTAAAAAATACTATTTTTCACTTCTTTTTAAATCCTTTTATCAATAAATTTTGAAGTAAGGTTATATCATGAGTGAACAAGCACAATGGGATTCAACAATTTCATTTATTTTTGCAATGATAGGAGTTGCTGTTGGATTAGGAAACATATGGCGATATAGTTATGTGGTCTATACTAACGGTGGAGGATCCTTTTTCATACCTTATCTTTTTGCAATATTCCTTTTGGGAATTCCATTTTTAATTTTGGAATATGGGATAGGCTTCTCTTTTAAGACTTCCTTTACAGAAATCCTGAAAAAGATAAATCCTAAATTTGAATATATTGCTTGGATTTTAGTTTTATTTACTTTTATCGTAACAATCTATTATATGGTTATTTTAGGTTGGGATTTAGTTTATCTCATAAGCAGCTTTACTTTTAATTGGGGAACTGATTTAGGAAATTACTTCATCAGCAATGTAGGTGGCAGTTCCAACATCAGTGATATTGGATTTTTAATAATTCCAACTACTGTAGCTGTTTTAGTTGTATGGTTTATCCTATGGTTTATTTCAAATAAGGATATAGACAAGGGAATTGGAAAGGCATCTAAAATACTTATTCCATTGCTCTTTATTATAATGGCAGTCATAATAGTATATGCATTGACTTTACCTGGAGCCAGCATTGGAATTAATGCTTTGCTTCATCCTAAATGGAATATGCTTTGGGATGTGAATATATGGCTTGCTGCATTTAGCCAAATCATCTTTTCATTAGCTTGCGGTGAAGCTCTTGCATTAACATATGCAAGCTATTTACCTGAAAATTCCAAATTGGTTGACAATGTACTTTTAGTTGTTGCATCAAATTGTATTTTTGAGATTTGTACAGCATTTGGAGTGTTTTTCATTCTTGGATATATGTCCTATACAAGTGGAACTGCCTTGACTGAACTGATTTCAGAAGGAACCGGTTTGATTTTCATTGTATTCCCTACAATCTTTAATATAATGGGTCCTGTTGGCAGAGTTTTAGCTCCATTATTATTTTTGGCAATCCTATTTGCAGGAGTCACTTTAGCCTTTGGACTGTTTGAGCCAATGCTTAGTTCAACCCATGATAAGTTTGGATGGTCAAGAAGAAAAACCACAACTGTATTATGCATAGTGGCTGTTTGATTTCTTTAGTTTTAACAACTGGAATCCGCAGTTATTTAGTTGGAATAATTGATTCATTCGTTAATAAATTCGGTGTATTATTCCTAATACCTATTCAAGCAATCATATTTGGATGGATCTATGGTCTTGATGATATTATTCCAATATTAAATGAGAATTCCTCAATTAAAGTAGGGAAGCTTTGGGTAGTTATTATAAAATATATTGCTCCTGTAATCTTATTCGTCCTTTGGTTTATTGGAATTATTGGATTGTTTAAGGATGCAAGCATGTTTGAATTGGCTATTGATATGATTGTTATGGTCTCTGTATTGGTGGTTTCTTATATTTTTACAAATAAGAAGTCTTCAAATGGATAAATGAGGATTTTTTTATTTTTCTATCAGAATTTTGATAAATAAGATTTGGATGAATATGGATTTTTTTATTTTTTTATCAGAATTTTGATAAATAAAATTTGGATGAATATGGATTTTTTTATTTTTTTATCAGAATTTTGATAAATAAGATTTGGATGAATATGGATTTTTTTTATTTTTCTATCTGTTATTTGATAATCATTGATGGATATGAATTTTTTTATTTTTTTATCAGATATTTAATAAATTATTTATTCTTAAAACTATAAATTTAATTTAATTAACTAGATTTGGAGAATTAAGATGCCTGAATTAAGTTTTAGACAAGCGGAAGAAAAAGATGTTCTTTTAATATTGGATTTTATTAAAAATTAGCTGATTATGAGCATCGTTTGGATGAAGTGATAGCTACAGAGGAAGCATTGAAATATTGGATTTTTGATATGAATCAAGCGGAAGTCATTTTTGCCCTTGAAGATGGAAAGGAAATAGGATTTGCATTTTTCTTCTTAAGTTTTTCCACTTATATTGCCAATGTCAATATGCATCTTGAAGACCTCTTTATTGATCCTGAATATCGTGGAAAAGGATATGGGAAGGCATTGCTTAGGGAACTTGCCAAAATTGTAAAGGAAAGAGGTTATGGAAGATTTGAATGGACTTGCCTTGATTGGAATGAGCCTAGCAAGGAATTTTATAAATCAATAGGTGCAGAAGAAAAGGATTGGGATGTTTTCCATTTTACTGGTAAATCCTTAGATGATTTTATAAATGAATGATTCTATTTTATTTTTTTTTTTTTCTTTTGCATTTTCATGATTTCCATTTTTTAAATTAGTAAAATTGTTGTTTATCCTAATTTTCATTTCAATTATTTTCTTTGATTTTTTTCCTAATTTTAATTTTTTAAAATAGGAAAATTGTTTTTTATCTTTTATTCTTCAAATTTTTCTGATTTTAAAAATATTCAATGTTTTAATCTTTTTTTATTATTTCATTTAATTTATGATTATTTTTTCATATTATTTCTGATTATTTTTTTTAATAATTTTTATTTCATTAAATTTATTTAATAAAGTTTTAATAAGTGTAACAATAAATATATTTTTAAATTAATTTAATTAATTCTTGGGTTATTTTTTTGTTTTTTTTATTAATTAAATTATAATTTTCTTTTATGGGTGATTATAATGAGTGAAAACGATAGCGATATGATTTATGGCTTATGGGATAAACCTCCTGCTTTTGAATTGATTTTATTATCCCTTCAGCGTTTATGTGCGATTTTTGGTGCTACCATTTTAGTACCTATTGTAGTGAATACTACTGTTGGCGAACCAGTGTTCTGTTCCAGTTGCATTGATTGCTTCTGGTGTAGGTACACTCCTTTATGTAATTTGTACAAGAAATAGAAGTCCCGTATATCTTGGAAGTTCATTTGCATTCATTGCTCCTATGATTGCAGGATTTGCTATTGGCGGTAAATCAAGTATTTTTTCAGCTTTAATGGTTGTAGGTTTAGTTTATATGGCAATAGTATTAATCATAAGATTTACTGGTAATGAATGGATCAATAAATTATTGCCTCCTGTAATTGTAGGTCCTATGATTATGGTAATCGGTTTATGTTTAGCTCCAACCGCTATTCAGGAAATCGGTCTTGACCAAGCGGTAATTCCAATGAACAACCTTATTGTAGCTCTTGTAGCATTCTTAACAACTGCTGTAATAGCTATTCGTGGTAGAGGTATGCTAAAGGTTATTCCATTCCTTATAGGTATTATTGTATCCTATATTGTAGCAGCTTGCTTAGGAATGGTTGATTTCTCAGGATTCTTTGCAGCTCACCTATTTGAAATTCCTGATTTCTATATTCCATTCGTTCACTATAACTTTAATCCTGCTGCTCTCTTGACAATTGTTCCTATTGCTCTTGTGACTATGGTAGAGCATGTAGGGGACCATAAGGTGTTAGGTGAAATCATTGGCCGTGACTTGATTTCAGACCCTGGTTTGAACAAAACCCTTTTTGGTGATGGTATTGCTACTTTCTTTGCAGCATTTATTGGTGGTCCTGCAAACACTACCTATGGAGAAAACACTTCTGTAGTAGGTTTAACAAGAGTTGCTTCCATTTATGTTATTGGTTTAACTGCAATCTTTGCAATACTATTTGCATTCTCTGGTCATTTGACTGCTCTCCTTGCAGCTATGCCTAACCCAGTTATTGGGGGTGTAGCTATTCTTCTTTACGGTTTTATAGCAGTTAATGGGGTAAAGCTCTTGATTCAAGAGGAAGTTAACTTCAATAACAATAAGAACATTGTTGTTGCAGCTACCATGTTGGTTTTAGGTTTAGGTGGAGCTACATTATCTGTTGCTCAAGGAGACTTGTCTGTTTCCATTTCAAGTATGGCTCTTGCAGCAATTACTGGTGTAGTACTTAATTTAATCATTCCAGAAAGAAAAGATGATGATGAATACACAGAAATTCATTAATTCTTTTTCTTTTTATTTTTTTATTTTTATTTTTTTATTTTTATTTTTTTATTTTTATTTTTTTATTTTTATTTTTTTTAATGAACAAGTCATAACTAGATTAAGTTTTGAGGTATTTAATCTGTATTATTGGATAAAATAAATCGGATCGGTTTAAATTGAATCTATTTAAATTGTATATATTAATTTTCAATATTAAAATCATGGAGATAAAATATGAATGAATATGTTTTAAATCATCCATTAATAACTCATAAATTATCTATTTTAAGGGATGAAGAGACAAACACTAAAAAATTTAGAGAAGTGGTAACAGAAATAGCTGCTTTATTATGTTATGATGCTACTTGGGATGCTAGACTTGAAGAAGTGGAAATAGAAACTCCTATAGCTAAAATGAAAACTGGTAAGATTCGTGAAGAGAATTATGCTGTTATTCCAATCCTAAGGGCAGGTTTAGGTATGGTGCATGGCATCATAGAGGTTATGCCTAATGCTAAGGTAGGCCATATTGGTCTTTATCGTGATGAAGACTCATATTTGCCTGTTGAATATTACTATAAGGTCCCTGAAAAGATTGAGGATAAGGTGGCAATGATTGTAGATCCTATGCTTGCAACTGGAGGAAGTGTTATAGCAACCATCGATAAACTTAAGGAGGATGGTGTTGAGCATATAAAATTCCTATGCATAGTGGCAGCTCCTGAAGGAATTAATGCTATTGAATCAATGCATCTTGATGTTCAGATTTTCTGTGCAGTAGTGGATGATGGATTGAATGCAAACAAATACATCACTCCAGGTCTTGGTGATGCAGGAGATAGGATATTTGGTACAAAATAAGATTGATCTTCATTTTTTCTTTTTTTTGATTAATCTTTTATTTTGTAGGGAATAAGTTTGATTTTCTTTTTTTCTTTTTTTTTGATTAATCTTTTATTTTGTAGGGAATAAGTTTGATTTTCTTTTTTTTTCTTTTTTTGATTAATCTTTTATTTCTTTTTTTCATTTGAATGAATATGAATTTTAGAATTTTGTTGTTATATTGTATTAATTTGCTTGATTTTATAGTAAACTTTATTATATAATGAAGTTCAAAAATAAATTAAGAAGATATGAAAAATATTCAAAAGATGAAATTTCTATAAAAATTCAATATTTTTTAAGATTTTTCAGAATTCTTTAATTAAACAATTATATTTATAAATATTTTTTTATGGTGAAATTATGAGTGAAGTATATAAAACATTCACATCCGAATCAGTAACCCCAGGACATCCTGATAAAATTGCAGATATTATATCTGATTCAATTTTGGATGCATATATGGAACAGGATCCTCATGCTCATGTTGCATGTGAAACTTGTGTTACAACTGATTTCTGTTTGGTGTTTGGTGAAGTTACATCAACTGCCAACATTACTAGAGCAGATATTGAAAAAATCATTAGAGAGACTATCATTGAAATTGGATATGACAATCCTGACTTGAAATTTGATGGTCACAACTGTGAAGTCGTTAGTTTATTGCATGCTCAATCTCCAGACATTAAGCAAGGAGTGGACCGTGAAGGTGAAGAAAGTGGAGCTGGAGACCAAGGTATGATGTTTGGTTTTGCAACAAATGAAACCGATTCATTAATGCCATTCCCAATTGATTTGGCTCGTAAGCTTACAAATAAATTAACAGAATTAAGAGAGTCTGCTGAAATTCCATATTTAAGACCTGATGGTAAAGCTCAAGTATCTGTAAACTATGATAAGGATGGAAATGTAATTTCCTTAGATGCAATTGTTCTTTCAACCCAACATGATGAGACTATGTCTCAAAATCAGCCACAACTTAAGGAAGATATTCGTGAAAAGCTCTTTAAGGCTGTTATTCCTCAAGAGTTGATGACTGAAAACACCAAAGAACATATCAACCCAACTGGTGTATTTGAAATTGGTGGTCCTCATGGTGATGCAGGTTTAACCGGTCGTAAAATCATTGTAGACACTTATGGTGGATATGCAAGACATGGTGGTGGAGCATTTTCAGGTAAGGACTGCACTAAAGTGGATAGAAGTGCATGTTATATGGCAAGATACATTGCTAAGAATATTGTAGCAAGTGGACTTGCTGAAAAATGTGAAATTCAAGTCTCTTATGCAATTGGTGTTGCAGAGCCAACTTCTGTCATGGTTGATACCTTTGGAACTGGCGTGGAAACCACTAAACCTATGGAAGAGATTGTACGTGAAAACTTTAAGTTAACTCCTGATGGAATCATCGAAACCTTAAACTTAAGATCAACCAAATACAAACAAACTGCTAAATACGGTCACTTTGGTATTGAAGGACTTCCATGGGAAGAAACTGATAAAGTTGACGATTTAAGAAAATATATTGCATAATTATTTTTAAATATATTTTTTATAATTTATTGAGACTTCATTTTTCTGGAGTTTCAACTTTTTTTACTTTTTTTCTTTATTGATTTTAGGTTTTTTTTGCTTTTTTCTTGATTTTTTGAGTATTTTTTTATTTTTCGACTTTTTGTGAAAATGTTCATTTTTTGTTAGTGTTTTTTTATTTTTTGATTTTAAAGTGCTGATTTTTTCTATTTTTTGCCATTGATTCCAATAAACGATTATCAAAAAAAATTAATATAGTATTATAATAAAAATTATATTAAATAATAGGAGATTTGCAATTTTAGAGAATATCTTAGGTAGGGTTTTCAATGACGTTAGATGAAATTAAATTGAATGATTATTTAAATTCCTCTGAATTTGAAGATGATTCCTCTTTTTGGAAAGATAATTTGTCTGATATTGGTGAATATGTAAAATTCCCTAATCTTTCATCAAGCAATTTTGCAATCAAAGAGATTCCTTATAAATCATTTGATGATTTTTTTAATCAGCAAGGAATTACTAACTTTGAGTTCATGGCTGCAATATTCTCCTTATACTTATCTAGAATTGATATGACAAAGGGATGTCTCTTAAAAACAGTCATACGCGATAATGATGAGGATAGGAATACTCTTCTTAAGATAGAATACAAAAAAGAGATTTCATTTATGGATTATGTTGAAGAGGTCAAAGATGCTTATGCTGATGCCCTTAAGCATACGATAGTGGATATTGAAAATTATATAGAGGACTCCCTATCCTATTATTCCATTTATGATTTTACAGCTTCAGAAGACATTTCCCTTGATGATGAGGAACATGATTTTAGCAAATTCAATAATCTTTCAATCTTAAATTGCGAATCTTCTGCCTTGACATTAAATATCTACAAGGATTCATTGGAATTGGCTTATGATTCTAATCTGTTTTCTGAAGTCTATATTGAACATATGGCTGCAAATATCGGTGCTTTGATTAACGAGGCAATTGATGATCCTAATCAGCTCATTTCTGAAATGAATATGCTTTCAGATAATGAAAAATCATTGATTTCTCAGTTTTCCAAAGGAGAATCCATTGATATTGGTGAAAAGAAATCATTCGCCAGTCTTTTTCGTGAAAGCTATATCAAATATCCTGATTATATTGCTGTTGATGATGGAGTCAATCAAGTCACCTATGGCGATTTGGAAAGATTCTCTAATTCAATAACCTATGACCTAGAAAACGCTTATGACATTGACATCAATAATCCTGTTGGATTGATGATTCCTCGAAACTATCATTATCCTGAATTGGTTTTGGCATTAAATAAGTTAGGTGCAGCTTTCATTCCAATTGACCCAATATACCCTATTAACCGTATAGATCATATGTTGAATATAGCCAATTCAGATTATATTATAACCACTAGGGAATTTGCAGATTTGCATGATTTCACTTTGATGTCATATGCATTGAAGATTTGAAAAGGGATTTGGATGGGGATTTTGAAATCATTGTCAATCCTAATGATATCTTTGCTGTTTTTTTCACTTCAGGAACTACTGGCTTGCCTAAGGGTGTGACAGTTACCAATTATCTTATTCAAGGAATAGGAACCCGCATTGGAAACGTCTTCAAGCCATCCTCTGGTGATGTTGTAGGTATTTTAACAAGTTTCAGCTTTATGATTTCCGCTAGGATGTTCATTGCATTCTCTTTCGGTGAAACAGTAAGAATTTTCAATGAAAATGAACAAAGAGATCCGGTTTTATTGATTAAAACTCTTAAAGAACAAGAAATGAATGATATGGGTTTGCCTCAGTCTTTGGGGTTTCATATTTTTGCAAATGAAGATATTAAATTGAAATATATGGCATTTGATGGTGCCAAAGTAGGTAAGGTCCCTAAAAAAAGCAGCGATACTAAATTGGCTTGCGCTTATGGTACAACAGAATACCTTATGGCATTGATGAATATTTTCAATCCAATGGATGCTGATGATTATCCTGATGGAATTCCTCTTGGAAAGCCTGTTGCCAACACTTGGGTTTATATCCTTGATGAAAAGGGAAATCAAGTTCCGATTGGTGTTCCTGGTGAGATTTGCATATCAAGTGACTTTTTAAGTTCTGGCTATTACAATCAGCCTGACTTAAGCAATGTTGTATTTGTAGACAATCCTATCTCCGATTGTGATGACAATAAACGGATGTACCGTACTGGAGATATTGGATTTTATAATTTTGAAGGGGAAGTTGAAATCATTTGACGAAGTGATGACCAATTGTCAGTTAGAGGATTCCGTATTGAATCCAATGAAATAGCAGGCATTATGAAACAGTTCAAGGAGATTGATGAGGTCTATTTGGATGTTGTCCAAGACAATCTGATTGCATACTATGCAATTGGTGATGACTTGAATATGAAGTTAAAAACGCCTTAAGTCGTGAATTGCCTTATTATATGATTCCTTCAATGTTTATTGAAGTGGATGAGATTCCTTTAAATCCTAATGGAAAAATAGATAAGTTTGCATTGCGAGATATTGTCAGAAAGGATAGGAATTTGGATATTGAAATCAATGATGATGTTTTGGCAGCTGTTGTGGATGCCTTTAAGGATGTCTTAAGAAGCGATAGTGTTATGATGGATGATGATTTTGTAGCAATGGGTGGTAACTCCTTATCTGCAATGAAGCTTCAGATGGTATTGAATGAGAAATTAGGTGTGAACTTGTATTCCAATGAAATCATTGAACTTAAGACACCTCTTGCCATTGCCAACCATATAAAGTCTGATTCTGGGATTTATTCCCCCTGTAATTTCAAATTACAGTTTTGATGATATCTGTCCTTTGTCTGAAGCCCAATTAAACGTTTACCTTGATGAGATGGTTAATGATGTAGGGACAGCTTACAACAATCCATATATTCTTGAATTTAATGGAAATTATTCAATTGATGAAATCAGAAATGCAATCGACATATTGCTTGAGGCTTATCCTGTTTTATCTGCTCGCATAATAAATGAAAAAGAGTTATTGTCACTTTCTTTTGATGTTAAGCCCGAGATTATGGAAGGGTCAAAGGATGATATTGGATCATTTATAAGACCATTTGAATTGGACAAGAGCCTATCAAGATTCCTGATGATTGAAAATGATGGGTCAATTTCCCTATGCCTTGATTTTCATCATTTGATTTTTGATAGAAGCTCTATAAATATTGCATTGAACAGTTTAAACTCTATTTTAAAGGGTGATAAGATTCTTCAGATGATGGAGTATTGAGGCAAATTTCATTAGAAGAGAATATTAGCACTGATTATATGGAAAATGCAGGGGATTTCTTTGCTTCAATGTTGGAAGATAGGGATGAGGCATATGGATTGCTCCCTTCAGTCATTTGCAGTGATGATGATTTTGAATACAATTCTAGCTTTAATATTGATAAGGATAATTTAAGCTCTAATGAAATTGATGATCTTGAATACAATTCCTGCTTTAATATTGATAATGCTAATTTAAGCTCTAATGAAATTGATGATTATGAATACAATTCCTGCTTTAATATTGATAATGCTAAATTAAGCTCTTTTCTACAGGATAAGTCTATCACTAATAATCAATTTTTTGCTAGTGTTTCGCTTATTCACTATCAAGATTTACAGGAGATTCAAAGGCCCTATTTAACCTTATTGAGGATGGCCGAGGACATATTGACCTCTCTGAGTCTGTAGGGATGTTTGTTAGAACATTGCCCTTGCTCATTGACTGCAGCAATCAGGATGTCTCCTCATTTTTAGATTATTCAAGCGGGCTGATTAATTCGGTTATGAAGTATGACTTGTATCCTTTCCGTATTTTAGCCAATCAATATGATTTAACTTCAGACATTTTATTCCAATACTCACATAGTCTCTTTTATGATTTGATGGATAATGATGAATTGCCTTATAAAGTAGAGGAATTAAAGCATGATTCAATGGGAGACTTGTCCTTTTTCATATTTGACCTTGGGGAAGACAGTTTCGGCATAAAGATTCTATATTCAGACAAGTTCTCTAAAGGATTCATTGAAGATTTTGCCAAGACATATGAATTGATTCTAAAGGAAATGATGGATGCAGATAAGTTATCTGATATCAATTATATAAAAGATGAGGACATCAAGCTATTGGAAAGCTATTATAGGAAGGAGGATTTGGATTATGATGATGTTTTAGATGCATTCAATGACAATCTTTCAAATCATCCTGACAATCCTCTTGTATCTTATGGGGATGTTTCCTATTCCTATGCTGAAGGGGCCTTCATTGCAGATAGGATTGCCAAATCCTTAAAGGATATTGGAGTGAAAGCTCAGGACAATGTTGCATTCCTTCTTGAAAGGTCTGAATTGTATATGTTCAGCGCTTTAGCCATAATGTCCATTGGTGCAGTCTATGTTCCGATTGATGATGCACTTCCAGATGAACGGATCAGATTCATGATAGAGGATGCTGATGCGAAGGCTGTCATTGTCAGCGATGCCACTTTCCAACGTGCTCAAGGATTAGTCAACAAACAGGAGAATGGAAATATTCTATTGAACATCTCTTCCATTGTTAAAGATGATTGTGGAGCTTTGACTGATTTGCCTGTCATTTATGGGGATTTGGCTTGCATATTATACACAAGCGGAACTACTGGAATTCCAAAGGGAGTCAGAATCACTAGAAAGGGAATCACCAGCTATGTTGATTTCTATGTAAAGGAATATGAAATGAGAAATGATTCCACATTCGGATTGTTCTCTTCCATTGGTTTTGATGTAGGGGCTATAAGAGGTCTTTGTGCACCATTATATGGAGGGTCATCCTTAGATATTGTTCCTATGGACATTAGGTTGGACATTAAAAGGTTGAATGAACATTTCATTGCTCATAATGTTAGCCATACCACCCTCCCTACACAGGTTGCAAGAATGTTTATAAATGAAGTTGAAGATACTTCCTTGAAAGTTCTGATTACAGGAGGAGAGAAGCTTGGTGAGGTCAATGCAGATTTAGACTATTCATTCATTGATTCTTATGGGCCTACAGAATGCTGCGTTGCGGTTTGTGCTATTGAAGAATGTAAAAAGATAGATTCTTCTTCCATAGGCCATCTATTCCGCAATATAAAGGCTTATGTATTGGACAAGGAGTCTAGGCAGGTTCCTATTGGTGCAGTAGGTGAGTTATGCATATCAGGAAATCAGCTTGCTGACGGTTATCTGAATCGTGAAAAGGAAACAGAGGAAGCATTTGTTGAAAATCCATTTGACAAGGACGAGGATTATTCAATGATGTATCATACTGGGGATATGGTAAGGGTATTGCCTGATGGTTCATTAGGAATTGTTGGCCGTCGTGACGGTCAGGTTAAAGTCAGAGGCAATCGTGTTGAGTTGGCTGAAGTTGAAGCCATTATCAGTGGAATGGACCATATCATCAACGTATCTGTTCAAACTATAGACTTTGGAGGCAATAGGGAATTAGTCGCTTATGTTGTTGCAGATGATGAAATTGCTGAAGGCAATATTCAAGAGCTGGTTTGCAGTCATGTTTCATTCCATCAGCCTGATTATATGGTTCCGACATTTGTCATGGCCTTGGATGAGATTCCTTTGACCCTTAATGGTAAAGTGGATAAGAAAGCCCTTCCTGAAGTCGATAGGTCTCTTTTGCATAATGATTATGTCGCTCCAAAAAACGAGAATGAACAGGCAATTGTCAATGCCTTTGAAAAGGTGTTTGGTTTGGAAAAGGTCAGTGGCTATGATGATTTCATTCGTTTAGGAGGGGATTCCTTAACTGCAATCAAGCTATTGTCCCATCTTGAAAATTATCATGTCACTGCAGCGGATATCCTAAGCTTGAGAACTCCTGAGGCCATTTCAAATAATATGGATGATGTTTCCTTTGATTTGGATGTTTATTCATTGGAGACTGGATGCCCATTGAATGAGGCTCAAGTCAATCTATTTGCAGATATCATGTTTAGCAATACTGTAGACATTTTTCACATCCCAATATATATGCAAATTCCTAAACGCTATGGCATTGAAAAGATACTTGATGCATTGGATGAGATTCTAAAGGTCCATCCTATCTTGACCATGCACTTAAGTGACCATTATGAAAAAGGGGAAAAGAAGAATCTCTTTGCAAGAATTACAGAGGATATGGATTTGCTAAAGGATTTAGGTGATAATTTTGGAGACCAATCCCTTGTGGATTTACTAAAGGAGAAAAATTGGAATGTCAAGAGTATTTATGACATGATAAGCACTGTACTGAAACTGTTTAAGGGACAATACCCTTATTTGGTCAAAGGTTCAAAACCTCCAATGTCTGTTGAATCTAACTTCAATATGGATATGGTGAAGGATTTCATGACAGAGGCTTTTGATTATTACAATTATCTGTCTATGTTCAAGATCTTTGAATTAGAGGATTCCTATCTGTTTCTGGCCAAATGCCATCATATAATCTTTGATGGATTGTCTGGAAATGTGTTTAAGAGGAATTTCCAAATTCTTCTTGATGGAGGTTCCATTGATGTTGATGATTCATTCCTGAAGATGTCTGCATTCCATCAGCAAATCAAGGGCACTGATAAATTCATTGAAGCAAGTGATTTCTTTGATTCCATGCTCGGTGGCATTGGAGAACTTGAAAGATTAAGTGAAGATGGCAAAGCTGGAGGATATTCCCTTTCAGTATATGATTTGGAGCTTGACCATAGGGCTGTTGAATCATTTTTAGAAAGTGGAGGAATCAGTGAAAACATATTGTTCACAAGTGCCTTTGCTTATGCATTGGCTCAATTAACAGGTGGCGAGGATGTTCTCTTCACCATGATTGACAATGGTAGAGGCAGATTCAATGATTATGATTCTGTTGGATTATATGCAAATATTGCACCATTATTGATAAATTGCAGAAATCGCAGCATAAGCTCTTTTATGGAGCATCTTTCAGATAGGGTCTATGGTGCAATAAAGTATGATTTCTATCCTGTTCTATTGCTCTTTCAAAAATACCCTCTTGATGCTGAGGTAATATTCCAATTTGTGCCTAATTGGGTTAATTATGATGGAGTCAATGAGGACAGCAGTGAAATCTTCTCCTTTGATTCCTCTGATGATTTTCTTGGTGATTTCCTATCTAATTTGAATGACCTGATTGCTGAGTTCATTGTTCAGGTATTTCAAAATGGGGACAAGTATAGTGTAATGATTGTCAATTCAAATAAGTATTCTGAGAAGATGGTTAAAGATTTCAAGGATGTTTATGAATTGATTTTATCAAATATCATTTGCTCAGACTTATCTGATGATTTAAATAACTTGACATAGGATTTTTGATTTATGAGTAATATGTTTTAAAAAATTTGTGATGGTTTTAAATGGAATGGTGTTTCATTTAGTGTGGTTTATTTGATTTGTGATTAGTGGAATGGTGTTTCATTTAGTGTAGTAGATTTGATTTGTGATGATTTTGGTGAGATGGTGATTTAATGCTTTACAAAAAGATGCTGAGGGACATTTCGAATTATAAGATTCAATTCATTTCCATATTTTTAATGGCATTTTTAGGAGTCTTCATATTTTCAGGCATTAGTGGGGAGGCTCTTTCTCTTGAAGAGAACATCAATGACTACTATCAAGAGTCTAATCTGGCTGATGGTTGGATTTACGCAACAGATATTGGTGATGGTTTTGTTGATAAGGTCACTGATATAAGCCAAACCAAGGATGTTGAAAGGCAATTGGTCTTAAGTTCCACACCGAATTTCACAAGCAATCCTGAGATTAAACTGGATTTCATTGAAAACAATTCTATTTCAAAGTTTTATTTGGTTGAAGGAACCCCCTTCGATTTGAATGATGAATATGGGGTATGGATTGATAAGAACTTTGCTGATGAAAAAAATCTCAAAATAGGGGACAAGATAAGCTTTAAGGTCAATGGCATTGAAATGGAAAAGGAAATAAGGGGATTGATTTATTCTCCAGAATATGTTTATAATGTTCCTTACTATGCAATAAAGCCTGATCCTAGTGGATATGGATTTGCATATATGTCCTATAAGGCATTTCCAATAGACCCTGTCCCATTCAATGTCTTGAATGTCAAATTTGATGGGGATGCTCAAGACTATTCCAATCTCTTAGATGAGAAATTAGGTGATGATTACAATTCATTCTTGCCAAGAGACTTGCATTCCAGTGTAAGCGCATACCAAAATATGATCAGCCAGCTGAAAATGATAGCAAATGCCCTTCCATTGGTATTCATCTTTATTTCAATGCTGATGCTTTTAACTTCAATGAAAAGAATCATCACACATCAAAGAACTCAAATTGGTGTTCTTAAGGCGAATGGATTTAAAAATAGGCAGATAATGGTGCATTATCTTTCTTACACTTTTCCAGTATTGCTTGGATCCATTTTCGGTTTGATTTTAGGTCAGATTCTCATACATAAGATAGCCTACCCTCTTATTAGTCAGTTCATTGGCAATGCTTTCTTCTCTGGATTCTCATACATAAGATAGCCTACCCTCCATTAGCTGAATTATATGTATTGCCTTACTTTAATCCTGTAGGGGGAATGAGATTTGTTTATGTAGTCATTATAATGGTCTTGTTGTCACTTGCAGTTTCATATTTCTCAATCAGAAGCATTGTTAATGAACATCCCTCAACTATTATACGGCCAAAGGCACCTAAAGCTACAACTTCTTCATTTGTTGAAAAGTTGAAGATTTGGCAACACATGTCATTTAATCTTCGTTGGAATTATAGGGATGCGAAAAGGCATAATTTCAGGGCAATCATGACTATTGTAGGTGTATTGGGATGCACTGTGCTTTTGATTTATGCATTTGGATTGTATGATGGAATGACTGATGCGGAACATTGGGAATTCGATAAGATAAATCATTTTGAAAATAAGCTGATGGTTGATGCTGATGCAAGCTTATCTGAAATTGATGATGTGGCAGATATGGTTAATGGAGATAAGATAATGGAATCTGCCGTTGAAATAGAATCGGATTCCACGAAAAAGTCTGGTTTGCTTTTGGTATTGGACAGCACAGATTTGATTACTCCAACAGACATTCATCAAAATGAGATTGAAATAGCAGATGATGAGGTTGCCCTTTCAAAGAAAATGGCTGATCTTTTAGGGGTAACTGTTGGAGATACTGTCAAGTTTCATATTATGGGCTCTGATAAATGGGTTAAAGTGAAAATAGATAAGATAGATGGACACCCATCCTCACAAGGATTCATAATGTCTAGAGAAAAATTAGATGATTTAGGTTTGAATTACACTACAACAAGCATCATAACTTCAAAAAAAGATCTAAAAAGAGAGTATGATGGAATAAAATCCATTGTCTCTAGGAAAGATATATAAATGCTTTGCATGAACTTAACAAATCCCTATGGTCAATGATTTATGCATTGATGATTTTTGCAGTTCTTTTGGCATTGATTATCATGTATAATTTAGGTTTGCTTAGTTTTTTAGAGATGGAACGTGATATCGGAACCCTTAAGGTTTTAGGGTTTAAAACTGCAGACTTGACAAAGCTCTTGCTGACACAAAGCTTGGCTTTCATAATCATTGGAGGTTTATTGAGAATTCCTTTAGCCTATAAGGTATTGGAAAAGGCTTGGGAGTCATCAAGTGAGAAGTTCTTTGCAGTTCCGAGTATATCCTTAACAAATTTGGCAATCACATTTTTGCTAATACTGGCAGTTTCAATTCTAATAAATCTGAACTTTGCATATAAGATCAAAAAGCTTGATATGGCTGAAGCCCTTAAGATTTTGGAGTAATTATTATTTTTTACTTTTTTTTTAATTTTTTTAATTATAAAATTGCCTTAAGATTCTGGAATAATTCTTATTTTTTACTTTTTTTTAATTTTTTTTTAATTATAAAATTTCTTGATTTTTCTTTAATGTTTGCTTTTTTTGCTAATTGTAAATTTATCTTGCTTTTTTCTTTAAAAAATTTAATCATTATTTAATCATTATTTTAAGTCGAATTTCCAATCCTTTCTTTTATACATTCATATCATTTCAAGTATAATTGAAAATTATTTCAATACATTTATATATTTATTAAAATAATTATTATATAAGAGAAGATTATACATAATAGATTTTTATTCAATATTTCATAAAAATAAAGATAAATTTTTATTTTTATTTGATTTAAATATTTTTAGTCTATTTTTTTAATATAATCTTTAATCTTTTGCAAGTTTATTTTAATTTAACATATTAAATAAGTTAAGTTAATTTAACCTTTTGAATTAATTAATTTAATTTAACTCTTTAAATAAACTAATTTGATTTAACCTTTTAAATAAAATAAACGATTGTAGTCGAATTTTTTATATAATGTGGTGTTATGATGAAAGAATTATATGAAAAAATGATTAATGAATCAGTAGCTGCTCTACAAGCAGATATTGATGTAATCTCAAAAAATAGATACAATGACTTTAAGATTGTTGATGCAAAACCTTATGCAGATGCTGTTGCAGGGATGACCTGTGCAGATGGTCAAGCAGAATCTGTAATTGACTTACACAAAAAATCTGTAGAAAGCCATTACAAAGTATTGACTTCTGTTACTGAAACAATCAGACCTGAAGATGACCCCTTTATTGAACATTATCAAACTCCTCCGGTACTTGAAATCTTATATGAGGAAGATGGTGAATTTGCAGACAGCTTAGACGCATTCATTTAGGCTATTGCTGATAAAGAAGCATTGGTTGCAAAAGAATCCATTTGCCGTTATGGTGGATTCTATGGTCCTACCTATGTAGTGGACTTTGCTTTAATGCCAGGAAGTACTTCCAATGTTGTAAACCAAATCTTGCAAACCATTGACATTCCTGTAATGCATAAACAAGCTATTCTTTCTGCAAAATCTTGGGGTATGAACACTTCCTATGGTATTGGTGATGCATTTGCAAATGCTATTGAAGCTGGCGATACTGCTGCTCAAGCAACTGAAAAAGAAATTGCTGCATTGCAAATGATTTATAAGGAACCTGTAGAAGCTCAAGGAAAATTAATGGATGATGCAGGACACTCATCATTTGATGTAAGAAAATTCATGTTAGGATACAAAATGGAAATGACTTCTGTTGTTAAAGCAGCAATGGATGATGGCGTACACTATGGTAACATTGTAACTGTACCTGCATACTGTGTAGGGGACATTGGTCACCACATTGGTCAAGCAAGCTACAACATGTGTAAGGATGATGTGATCTTAGCAGTTATCCAAGCAACTGCAAAAGTAATGGAAGCTTCCTTAAAAGCTAATGTTGACAATTTCAAAACCCCTTATAATGTATTGTCATTAGCAACCGGTTCAACTGCATGTGCTGCTGAATACATTCTTGAATTAGACGGATTCAATGCACCTATGGTTGTAGACTTATTAACTAAAAGATTCCACAACTTCGTACAACAATATCCTACCAGAGGAGCAGCTGCAGAATTGCACAACTGTGACTTTATGGACATGATTTATAGAGGATACACAGCAATCAACAATGCTAGAAAAGCTAGAAGCAGTCAAAAAATTGATCTTGTACCAAAAGCGGCTGGATTTGATGTTGACTTAAGTGCTATCAATGAAAGTGAAGTGCTTATGAACCCACAAAGGTACACTTACCCTGCTTGTGGAATTACAGTAAGATTCTCTTCATTAATGAGACTTACAGACTATCCTTGCTTGCTTACTCCTGAACCTGTAAATGCAACCATGATGACCAACATCATTGCACTTAACAAGGAAGTTCCAGGTTCCCCAGTAAGAGGATGTAAAAACTGTGCTTCTTGTATGATTGATGCAAAACACGAATACTGTCAATGGAAAGAATCTGTATAGATCTGCATTTTAAAATAGACCAATTTTAATTAAGCCTTTTGGCTTAATTATTTTTTTATTTTTTAATAAATAAATTAGTTAATTTTATTGAGATTTAAACTCAATCAATGATTTATTAAGTTTTAATTTATTCACGATTATCAAATTATAAATTTAAATAATTATGGAGGAAAAATATGGCTTCTTGTAATATTGGAAAAAAATTCATTGCAGAGCTTTTAGGTACCTTTTTCCTAGTGTTCTTCGGTACTGGAGCTGCTGTTGTAACTTTACTTATTTCTGATAGTGTTACTCCTGGAGCTGCTGGTATTGGATTACTTGGCGGTCTTGGAGACTGGATAGCTATTGCATTAGCATTTGGTTTAACTGTAATGGCTTGTATTTATTTATTTGGTAAAATATCTGGTGCACACTTAAACCCTGCAGTAACCATTGGATTGCTTGTAAGCAAAAACATTTCATTGATTGACAGTGTTTACTATATTGTTGCTCAAGTGATTGGTGCATGTTTAGGCAGTTTCCTGTTATGGTATATATTAGGTAGTGCTGCTGTAACCGTTGGTGGATTAGGTGCAACTGCTCCTGGAATGGGAGTAGGTTATATGCAAGCTATGGTTGCAGAATGTATCGGTACCTTCTTCTTGGTACTTGTTGTTATGGGTGTTGCAGTTGACAAAAAAGCAGAACCTGGTTTTGCTGGAATTTCCATTGGTATGACTGTAGCTACTGTAATCGTAGTGCTCGGTGCATTCACTGGTGCTTCCATTAACCCAGCACGTACCTTTGGTCCTTACTTAATGGATATGCTTCTTGGAGGACAAAATCTTTGGGGATTCTTCCCAATTTATTTGGTTGGACCTATAGTAGGTGGAATCCTTGCAGCTTTAGTATACACTTACTTAGCTAAAGGAAACGATGCTTGTGCATTGCCACAACCATTTGAAGAATAAGTTCAAACTTTAAACCCAAGCTTCCGGACCCAAGCTTTTGGACCCAAGCTTTTGGACCCAAGCTTTTGGACCCAAGCTTTTTGAGCCTTCGGCTCAAAAACCTTGACCAAAATATTTTCATTAGTTGGGAGTGATTGCTCTTGACTTTTCTTTTTTTATTTTTATTTTCCTATTGTTTACTTTAATTCTATTTTTTAGTTTCTTATTGTTATTTGTTCCATTTTAGATTCTTTTTATAGTTTTATTGTATATTTTTGGTAATACTTTTTATTTTTCAATTTACTTTATATTTTTAAATTTATAAAGTAAATTTTAAATATTATTATGATTAATAATATATTTTAGGGAAGGTGTTTTGATGTATGCATTGAGTAAAGTGAGTAAAAGCAATCAAATTGTAGTTCCTGCAGAATTTAGAAAGTTATATGACATTAAGGCAGGGGATAAAATTTCATGGACCAATACAGAGGAGGGAATGCTCTTGAAAGTTGAAAAGAAATATACTGAAGAGGATATAATAGGTTTAATTAAAAAAGAGTTACCTATTAATAGTGTTGAAATTAAGAAAAGAGGATCAAAAGGTTTGAAATGGTGATTGTTTGATTTATGTAGATGCATCATTTATCATTGCTTTAGTTATTGAAAAGGATAAATGGCATGAAAGGGCTTTGGAATTGTTGCCAAAACTCAAAACGGAAGATAAGTATATTACCGAAGCGATGATGATTGAATCTTTGAATTTAATAGGGTCTTCTCTGGGAGGAAAGGTAGGATATTCTATCTTTAAGTATATTACTGACAATTATAACATTTATCATTCAGAAACATTGATTGATGAATCTATGCATTATTTCCTAAAATATGATGCAACTTTATCATTGGCAGACTGTACAGCTATCAATACTATGAAAGAACTTGGAATATCAGAAATATTGTCATTTGATGATGATTTTGATAAAGTTGAAGGTATAGTTAGGGTATATTGATTTTTATTAAAATTTAAATATCTAAAAAAATAAAAATATGATTGCATTTAGTTCCATTATATATGAACAATTAAGTGTTTTAAGTTTTTATTTGGCTTAAAGAAAATTTATTGGATGAATTAAAATGGAGATTCTTGCTTTAATAGGCAGTCCACGTAAAAACAGTAATTGTGAAATAATTGTAGATGAAATAGCTAAAGGTGCTGAGGAAAATGGGCATACTGTAACTAAATATGTCATACATGATCTTGATATAGCACCATGCAGTGGTTGTGAATTATGCAATAAGGGAAAAGACTGCAGATATGAAGATGATGGAAAGGAGATTATTGACAAGCTTGCAAATGGAGCAAGTGTTATTTTAGCTAGTCCTATTTACTTTGGTCAAATGACTGCACAGGCAAAAACAATTGTGGATAGGTTTTACAGCATATTCAACAATCCTGAAAAAAGCTTTTCTAAAGATGCAAAGGCCGCTATTGTTTTAACTCATGCATATCCTGGAGATTATGATGCTTATCTTCAGTTAACTATTACACAACCATTTAAAAACAATACGAAAATGGAATTCATTGGAGCTTTGGATGTAGGTGATGTCAAATTCCCTGCAGATGTAAAAGAAAAGGAAGATGTTTTAAAAGAGGCTTATGAACTGGGTAAAAAATTTTAAAGCCAGTGCGATGAATAATAATTTCAAATCTTTTTTTTGTTTTTTTTTAAAAATTTTTATTCTGACAATCAACCACCTATCATTTATTATTATATTTTTTCTGTTTTTAAGAGATTTTCAAAAAATTATTTAACTTAATTAATTCTTAATTATAAGTATGTGTACTGCAAGTGAATATATTACAGAAGACCATTACTTTGGTAGAAATTTTGATTATGAAATCTCATACAATGAAAGGGTATGTATAACTCCAAGGAATTACGAGTTTAAATTCAGAAAAATTGATGATATGAAAACCCATTATGCAATTATTGGTATAACTGCAGGTATTGATGAATATCCTTTATATTATGATGCTTGTAATGAAAAATGAGTTGCTATTGCTGGCTTAAACTTCGCAGGTAATGCAATTTATAGAAAAATTGAAGAGGACATGGTTAATGTAACTCCCTTTGAATTCATCCCTTACTTATTGTCACAAGCTGAATCTGTCGATGATGTTAGAAAACTCCTAGAAAATCTTAATATGGTAAATATTAACTTTTCAGAAAATTTGCCATTATCTCCACTTCATTGGATGATTTCAGATGATAAATCTTCTATAATTGTAGAGCCTTTAGAAAATGGATTGAAGATCTATGACAATCCAGTTGGGGTATTAACTAATAATCCAACCTTTGATATGCAACTGTTTAATTTAAATAATTATATGAGTCTAAGTGTTAAAACACCTGAAAACAATTTCTCTAAAAATTTTGAATTGGACACATACAGCAGAGGTATAGGTGCTATTGGACTTCCAGGTGACTTATCTTCATCATCAAGATTTGTTAAGGTGGCTTTTACTCGTGAAAATTCAGTTTCAGGTACAAGCGAAGGTGAAAGCGTTTCACAGTTTTTCCATATTTTAGGATCTGTTGATCAACAAAAGGGCTTGACTTTTATCGATGATCCTGATTTATATGAATATACAATTTATTCTTCATGTTACAATACAAATAAATGTATATTATATTATAAAACTTATGACAATCATCAAATAACTGCTGTAGATTTGAATAAGGAAAATCTTGAAGGTGATGCTTTGGTATTTTATCCATTAATTGATGAGGCTCAAATCAATTTTGTTAATTAATTTTTTTTTTTTTTATTTTTCATTGTTATTTATTTGATTTTTTTTGGAAATGGATCTTTTTTTAAAATTTCATGTCAAAAAGTTTTTATAGAATGAAACTAAATTTAATATTACTAACTAATTTAAAATAAAATATTAAAGAAAAAAATGTATTTTGTCATTTTTATATGTTTATTTAAATTTAGATTAGTTTTAAATTTTAAAAATTTTTGGAGAGATTATTATGGCAGATTTAAAAGGAACCAAAACTGAAGAAAACTTAAAGGCAGCTCTTGCTGGTGAATCTCAAGCTCGTGTAAAATATGAATTTTATGCTTCTCAAGCTAAAAAAGACGGTTACGTAGAAATCAGAGACATTTTCCAAGAATCATCTGATAATGAAAAGGAACATGCAAAAATCTGGTTTAAACTCTTAAACGGAGGAAAAGTACCTGAAACTTTAGCTAACCTTGCAGATGCAGCAGCTGGTGAACATGAAGAATGGACTTCAATGTACAAAGAGTTTGCAGAAACCGCTCGTGAAGAAGGATTCGATGACATTGCAGCATTATTTGATGCAGCTGGTGCTACTGAAAAAGCACATGAAGACAGATACAATGCTTTAACAGATAAGATAAAAGCAGACAAAGTCTTTAAGAAAGATGAAGAAATTGCTTGGAAATGTAATAACTGTGGTTACATCCATGTTGGAAAAGACGCTCCTGAAGTTTGCCCATTATGTGATCACCCACAAGCACACTTCAGAAAACAAGACACCAGTTATATCTAATTTTTAATTATTGAGTTTGTATTAAGATTTCCTTAATACATTTTTCTTTTTTTATTTTTATTTTTTTTTTTTTAGGATTTTTAGTAATTGATTTTTTAATCTATTCTATTTTTTTCTATTTTTATTTTTATTTTTTTTTTTAGGATTTTTAGTAATTGATTTTCTAATTAATTCTATTTTTTCTATTTTTATTTTTCATATTTTATCTTATATAATAAATTTTGTTATTTTTTTACTAATTTTTTGCTTATACAATAAATTTTTATATTATAAAATTAAATATTATTATATAAAATAAGTTTTTTAAATTTCAATATAAATTTTATTTTATACAATAAAATTCAGGAGCTAATTATGGTCAAGAGAGAATTATATATGGAACAGGTTAAAAGACTCATAGATAAGGATTTAATAAAAATAATCACTGGGATTAGACGATCAGGGAAATCTTATTTTTTAAATCAAATTGTTGAAGAGTTAAAAAACAATGGAGTTGAAGAAGAAAATTTCATCTTCATAGATTTAGAGCATCCTAAATATAATTCAATTGAGACCAGAGAAGAATTGGATGAGTTTCTTATTCCCTTAATAGAATCAGGAAATCATCGAAAATACTTGTTTTTAGATGAAATTCAAAATGTTGAAAATTGGGAAATTAGCGTCAATTCCTATTATAAGTCATTTGATATTGATATCTTTATAACAGGTTCCAATTCTAAGTTGCTCTCAAAGGAATTGGCTACTTTGTTAACAGGAAGATATATTGAAATCAGAATGTATCCATTTTCGTTTAAGGAATTTTTATTATACAAGCACGAAATTGGTGCTGCTTCTATTTTTGACAGTCAATTGTACACTGATTTGGAAAATCTATTTGAGGAATACCTTCAGTATGGAGGAATGCCTGCGGTAATATCTGCAGAAGCAGAAGACAAATTGGTTGTTTTAAGGGATTTATATTCTTCTATCTTTTTATATGATGTTGTTGAGAGATATCAGATTAGAAATATGGGATTATTGAAAAGAATAACTAATTCCCTGATTGAAAATGTAGGTAATCTAATCTCTGCCAATTCAATTTATAAATATTTAAAGCAATCAAAATTAGGTTTGACCCCAAATACTATCTATAATTATTTGGAATATTTGGAAAATGCAAATTTTATTTCAAAAGTTACAAGAGAAGATGTAATTGGTTTAAATGAAATTAATTATTCTGAAAAATATTATTTAATTGATTTAGGTTTTTATAAATCTTTATTGGAAGAGAAACAAGAAAATCGAGGACATTTAATTGAAAATTTAGTTTATTTAGAACTCTTAAGGCATGGTTATAAAATAACCATTGGAATTATGGGAGATATGGAAGTTGATTTTATAGCTCGAAAGGGAAATGAAAAGATCTATATCCAAGTTGCATATACAATTGCAGATGAAAAGACAGCAAATCGTGAATTTAAGCCTTTAATGAGAATACCTGACAATTATCCTAAATATATCCTCACTACAGATAAGGAGGATAAGAGCAGGAGGGGTATAATGCATTTGAATGTAATAACTTTCTTAAAGGATTTTTTATAATAAATGCTAAAAGTGCTTTTATCCTAAATAAATTCTTATTAATAAATAAGTTTTTTTTCATTTTCAATGATTTTTAATTGTTATTTTTGTCATTTTCAATTATTTTTTTTATAGAATCATTTAAGAAACTATTTATAGATGTTTTAATAGAATAGAAATTATGGGGTGATATAAATGGATAAGAAAATTATTTTTTCTATTTTAATCAGTATTTTTTTGATATCTATTTTTTCTATCGGATTGATTGAAACAGTTTCTGCAGATAACTATTTTGAAATCGAGGATGAATGGTATGGAATGCCTCCTGATGCTCAAAAGAAGAATAATGATCTCCTTGATTATTATAATAATGTCTATCCTAATCAGGTCACTATTGACTTTCATCGGGAAGGAGGATTTAGCATAGATGTCCATACCTCTGGAAACCTTTATGATTTGGCTGATCCCTTAGCTGATTGCATTTATAGGCAAATAGATGATCCTAATGCTAATATCACTACCTTAAGGTCTGAATTAACACAAATCTGCAAAAATCATGGTCTCACTAATCCTAATATAACTATCAATTCTCCTTATGGTGAAGATTGTTTTATTTACACTTCAAAAGGAGTGGGAATTTCTATGGAACCTACATTGAAAGAGGGTTCTATGACTGTTTTAAACAAGACCCATAATGTTCATGTTGGGGATATTGTACGTGCTAAGTATGATAAAAATCAATATGGCAGCATCATGAAAAGAGTGGCTAAAATAGAGGGCAACAAGATTTATCTTGTAAGTGATAATGTCAATGGAACCTTTGAAAGAAATGGCAAAACATACAAATACGAGGGGATACGAACTTGGGTTGACATTTCAGATATTCAGGGAGTGGTGATTGATGTTTATAATAATGATGGGGTAATTAGAATCTGAAAATGAATCTTTTAATATTTTTTATTTTCAATTATATTTAAATAGTGCATTCCATCAGCGGTTATTTCATAAAATCTAAATCTTTTATCATTTTCGTTAAGGCATACTACAAGACCATTTTCTTTTAAGCTTGCTAAATATTTGGAGACATGATGGCTGCTATCTCCTATGTCCTTGCCTATGATTGAGGGTATTTTATTACCTTCAGATAATGATTTTAAAATTTGCACTCTTTTCTCAGATCTTGCTAAAAATGATATTATGCTCATGTTATTTTCTGAATCTTTTTTGATATTATTTGATTTTTCTAATGTTTTTTTGCTGCTAATTTGAGTTATTGTTTCAGATTCAAAAATTTCATTATCCTCTTTAATATCATTTATCATATTTACAGTATATTCATTTTCAAGCCTATCTTCATCTATTTTTCTCTCAATTAATTCGGTTCTATTTTTTTGCTTTTTTAAGAGTTCTCTTAATTTCTTATTTTCCTCTTTCAGACTTTTTATTTTCTAAGAGAATATTGTTTATTTCTTCTTGATTCATATTTTAAAATATAATTTTTTAAATATATTATACTATGTTCATACTATATATATACTATTAGCATGCTATTAGCAAATTTTAAATATTATTATTTTATACATATTATATATAATAATTTTTTTTAAAAAAAAAATGAAAGTTTTTATTTAAATTAAAATAATATAATTAGGTGATATTGTGTTGGTACGTAATTTAGATTTTTTATCAATTCCTAAGGAATTCTCAAAAGTGAATTTGGATATTTTTGAAGATAAGTCTATTGTTCTAGTTTATATTGAAAATAAAGGATATTCTTTAGTGCTAAAGGAAAACGATGAAATTGATTCCATTTTCCTATTGAAAACAGAATTAACACCAGAAAATATTAATTCTGATAAGGAAGACTTCATTAACATTATAAAAATGTTGTTGGATAAGATTTATGAAGGTGCAGAAATCAAAGAATATGAAAAGCAACATCAAGAACATGTATTTTTACAGTTAATGGATATTTTGACTGAAGGAGATGATGTTGAGATAATAACTGAGGAATCAAAACTTTACACTGATATTGAAAAAGGATTTATGAAATTAGAAATTGATATTATGGAAAATAAAATTAATTCTTTAAACAGTGCAATTAGTGAAGTTTCAGGTAATTTGAATAATCTTGGAAGTGAAGTTGAAGATAGTAAATTAGAAAATAGAATTAGAAAAACATTCACTCAACAATAAGTTTTATGGGGGAATACTTATGGTTAAATGTAAAAATTGCGGTGCTGAAATAGGAGATGCAAGTTTTTGCTTTTCTTGTGGTGAAAAGGTTGAAAGTGGGATAACTGGTCCTAATATTTGTCCTAAATGTGGTACAAAAAATCCAAAAGGAACAACATTTTGTGTTGAGTGTGGCCAAAAATTCGAAAATGCATTATTGCCTGAATCTATAGCTCGTAAGCAAAAAGAATGGGAACTTAGACGTCAAGAAATCATTGAAAGATATGATTTGCTTGCAGAAGAATTTGGAATAAAAGATGAAGATTATTTTTTAACAAGTGTAGTGAGAGTAAATATGCTCGAGGAAAAAACCACTAAACATAAGGTTCTTGGACCTGTTGGTTCTTCTGGTGGAAATAAAACTACGATTGATGGATTTTTCTTAATAGAAGATGATAAATTTGTCTTCATGGAAATAGATAACAGAGACATGAAAAAAGTTAATGCGGGAATTACTAATTTTTATTTTGATAAGATAGTTTCAATGAGAATAACAAAAAGGCTTGGGGATACCTCAAGATATGAAGATATTACTAAAAGAACAAGCCTTAATTCCGCTCATGCAATCAAAAGGGCTATTCAAAATGATATTCAATCTCTCAAGGCTACAAGATTCAAAGATTTGATTGTAAATAATGATAGTGCAGATATGTTTGACAGATTATTGATTAAGCTCGTGGATAACACTTCATTTGAAATAAGGCTTCCAGGATTTGAATTTGGGCAAAATTTAGTGGCATTATTTAAAACCTCTAGAAAGAGCCCTCAAACTGTTGTTATACAAAATGATTCAAAATCAAGTAAGGCTGATCTTTTAAAGAAATATAAAGAATTATTAGATTCTGGTGCAATCACTGAAGAAGAATTTAATGAACTGAAAAATGAAATTTTATCCAGTTAATTATTTCTTTATTTTTTTAGGGCTGTTGAAACCTTTTTTAATTTTTATTTTTAATCTTTAAGGTTATATTTTTAAAATTTTTATAAAAATCTGTGGATTTCAACAAAGCCTATTTTTTATTTTTTTGAGGTTAATTATGATTAAATGTAATAAATGTGGTTTGGAATTTGATGATGATATTGAGATATGCCCTAATTGTGGTAATGAAATCAATGACAAAGAAACTCAAGAACTGATTAATGAAGATTCTAAAAGATGCCCTAGTTGTGGATCTATTATTGGTATGGATGAATTTATTTGTCCAAGTTGTGGCAATAAGATAGCTGAATTAAAAATCATTAAAAAATGCCCTTCTTGTGGTGAAGAATTAGATGAAGATGCAGTTTCCTGTGATAACTGTGGTGCTAGTTTATCCACTGCAAATCAAATTCAGGAATTTAACAATTCTTTAATAAACTCAAATAAATCAATAATGGAAAAAATTTCTGAATGGATAATTTAATTCGGAGAGTTTTTGGATAATCTATTTGATTCTTTTAAGAAATGATAAATTTTATTTTTTTTTTTTTTTTTTTTTTTTTTTTTTTTTTT
>NZ_CACXNW010000013.1 GCF_902769175.1 uncultured Methanobrevibacter sp. | reverse complement strand
TTAAATTTGTGACACCCTCTCAAAAAAAAATATTTTAAAATAAAATAATTATTCTATTTAAAAAATCTATTTAAATATAAAATCTGTTTAATATAAAAAAGTATTCTATAAAAAAATCTATTTTAAAATAAAAAATAGAATTGAAAAAATAAAAAAATCTAATCAAATTTCTTTAATGTATCAACAATGGAATCCAAATTATCATTATTAAGACAGGAAATGTCCAAGTTTTTTATTTCCAAAGCAACTGCTTTTGTTTTTAATCTATTGTAATTTGGACATTTGGTTACCATTCCATGACTATCCAATATAAATTCATGACGCAATTTATAAGACAATCCCTTATGATCATCTGTTTTTAGAATTACATTAATTCCCCTTTTATCTGGATGGAAGACTTCAAAATTGGTTTCAGACTCTATTTTTTTCTTTAGATACAATGTAGCTTCAATTGTCCTATTTAATGTATCGTTTGCAAAATCCAATTCCGTATTTATTCCACAGGCAGTTATATTGCTTGCCTTAACTGTTTTTAAAATAACTGAAGAATTTTTGAAAAATGAATTGTCATTGGCTGTAATAAATCCGCCATTTTCTACATTCACTATCTTTGGAGAGCCAGTTGATCCAATAATGATATCTGAGTAATTTCCATTTGCTAATTTTCCTTCTGAATCAGTGATAGAGCCAGAAGCATCTTCAACTAAAAGAATATTATGCTCATGAAGATAACTGCTTATTTCCTTGATATTCTGTTCAGCAGTGTATCCCGCAAAACTTGTTAAGAATAGTGCAGATTTACTGCTTTCATCATTTAAATTTAAAGAAGGCCTTTCAAAAGGTGAGTGAATTATTTCATCCACATGTTCCAAATCAATCAAACCATGATTTGTTTTTACAAGCTTTAAATCCTTATTTAAAAAATGAGCAAACTGCTTGAATCCACTCCATCCACCTTCATCAGGAATGAGAATTAAACCATCTATTGCATTCATAATTGCTAAAATAGCTGCATTTCCACTATTGACCAATTTGGCATAATCATGATTTGTAATGCTTGACAGCTTATCTTCTGCCAAACTGTGATAATCTTCATTATCTTCACCAATTGCCACTTTTGACATAGCCATTTGTGTTTCCTTAGATGGTTTTTTAAATTTAAGATTCATATTTTTAACCTAATTAAATATTTTTTATAAAACTGATAAATATCAATAATTATTTAAAATTAATTAAAAATTAATTAAAAGTAATTAAAAAGTAATTATAATTTAATTCCTATTTCAAAAAGAAATAATCTTAAGAGATTAGTGTAAATCAGAATATTCTTCAGAAATAATCTTAAGAGATTAGTGTAAATCAGAATATTCTTCAGAAATAATCTTGACATTATTGCAAATCTGGAGATTTCTTAAAGAAATTATCCAAAGTAGTCTGTTTGGAATGTAACAATTCCTTTAATAAATTGCTTTGCCTTACATATTTGCTGATTGGAATCTGCAATTTTGTTCCACAGTAAGCAAGAGAATCCTTTAATGATTCAAACTCCTTATAATCACCATCCATAGCAAATTTAATGTTTTCTCGTACATTAAACACTCCCAATGGAATATAGCCAGAATAAGCTTCTCTAAGAATAATTACACCTGACTGAAGCTTAAGCTTAGCCAACTTATCAAGAACAGCCATTTTAGCTGAATAATAGCATCCTCCAACACAGGAATATTCTGTTTTGTTGGTGTTAGTTTCATAGTCTGAAAACATCATTTCCTCTCCACCTAAGACCTTAATGAATGCCTCAAACCATTCATACTGCCATTCTGTAGGTGTTAAGATGATTGCATAATAATTGTTCAGGCTTGAAAACTCATAAACCCTGTGTGTATCCATAATAGGATAATGTCTCACTTCCTTAAGCAGGCTATCTGCAATTGTGCTGTCACATGCTGTAATGGACCATCTTGTTGGAACCAATTTTCGATTCTTCTTAAGACCAAATGCACCTACAGAGAAAGCCTTTTGCATTGCTGTGAAAGGAACATCCTTATTGTGAAGATTCATCACTGCTTCCCTTGCCTTTAGGTCAGTGTCATAAAAGCTCTTTTCAAGCTGCTTATCCCATCTCACTGCATCAATATCGAACTTTTCAATAATTGCACTTGGACCATGAGGTGTGATTTCCTCGTTGAAGCTTGCACCAACAGGCTTGGATCCAAAAGTTGCTTCACTGTCAATTGACTTTGATGCAAGGGAAATGTCCTGAAGCTTTTCAACAAAGGGATTCTCAACATCCTTAATGTCTATCAATTGCTTTCCTCGAACAAGATTCATACGATATGTGATGATATCCTCTTGGGTCTTGTCATTAGCTATCCACTGCTCTGGAGAGTCCATAATATAAGTGTCTCCAAGCTGAGGAACCATCATAGGTCCAGCATATACCTTAGGATAACTCCAGAGACCTATAAAAACTGAAGGAGGTGTACTCCCATCTAAGTCCTTTCCTACTTCGACTGAATTCATCTTTACCTTTTCAGTCAGCTTTTCCAAATAAGCGTTTTTAGTAGCCTTAGATGTTCTCATAATAATACCTTAAAATAATTAGCCTTAAATGTCTTCATAATAATACTAAAACAATTAGTCTAAAGTTTTCATAATTTTACTAAAACAAATGTCCACAATGTTTTCATAAAAATGCTAAAATAATTAGACACAATGTTTTCATGATAATGCTAAAACATTAGCCTATAAGTTCTCATGTAATCTAAATAATAAAACAATTTAATGATGATGGTTTAATATAGTGTTTAAAAATGAAAATAGTTAAAATTAGTTTAAATAAACTAATTTAACCTTAATTAACAGAATTCAATGGTACTAGGTGGTTTATCACTAATGGATAAAGCAACATGAGTAACTTCAGAAACTTCAGAAGTGATTCTGCGGGAAATGGTTCTTATTACATCCCATGGCATTTCAGGAACAGTTGCAGTCATAGCATCAATGGAACTGATCAATCTGATTACAACCAAATAGCCAAAGTCTCTTTCATCACCTTTGACACCAGTAACCTTAGTGTCAGTAAGTACAGCGAAATATTGCCATAAATCCTTATCTAAACCAGCTTTTTCTACTTCTTCCCTTACAATAGCATCTGCAGCTCTACAAACAGCTAAGTTTTCTCTTGTTAAAGCTCCAACAACTCTTACACCAAGACCTGGACCTGGGAAAGGTTGTCTTTGGACAATGCTATCTGGAAGACCTAATTCAGTACCGACTTCTCTTACTTCATCCTTATATAAGTCTCTAACTGGTTCAACTACCTTTAAAACCATACCGCTTGGCAATGCCATATTGTGGTGAGTCTTGATTTCACCTTCGGTTTCAATCCAATCAGGAGCAATAGTACCTTGAACCAAGTATTTAGCATCAACTGCTTGTGCTTCTCTTTCAAAGACTTCAATGAACACTCTTCCAATGATTTTCCTTTTTTCTTCAGGATCATCAACACCTTCAAGTTCAGACAAGAACTCATCGGAAGCATCAACATATTTAAAGTTTAATCTTTCTTCAAAGACTGCACAGACTTGTTCTGCTTCTCCTTCCCTTAATAAACCATGGTTAACAAATATTGCAGTTAAGTTATCTTCAATAGCTTCTTGAGTGAGAACAGAACATACAGAACTATCAACTCCACCAGATAAAGCTATGATTGTTTTTTCATCACCAATTTCATCTTTGATTTTGCGTGTAGCATCTTCAATAAATTCTTTTGGGCTTAACATAAAAATACCTTTAATAATTATTTAAAAAATAATCAAAATCATTCATAGAATTGTCTAAATTGTCTTTTAAGAATAATTCATCATCAAGATGGTTAAAAATTATCTAAAAAATATTTTAGAACTTGATAGATCAATCCATTGAATCTAAAAATACAATTTTAGACTCTACAAACAGCCAATCTATTCTAAATCTAAAAAATACAAGTTTAGACAATCCACTAACAGTCAATCTATTCGAAATCTTCGATGAATTCCATAATGATAGCTTCTAAGCCTTCGTCTTTGCCGTCCATTACAGCATCCATCATATCTTCATATTTTACGTATTTTTCAATTTTAATAGCTTTTTCACCAATACCAGTGATTCTGAAATCTTGTTCGCCGTCACCGATAGGAATGCTAATGGTTTTGAATTTTAAGTTAGCTTTGTTGTCTACTGCTTTCTTTTTGAAGTCATCCACATTATCAAACATATTTAATCAACCCTTTTTTGAAGTTAAAATTAAAAAATAAATATTATTTCTTAAATTCTTTTTAATTCATTCTTTTAAATTTATTCACAATAATTCTGACCACTTAGTTAATTGAAAAATTATTCCTCATTGAACTTTTGACAAATCTCATAAAAATTCTTAAAGATAAATTCACCTTTTGGAGTATGATGAACCTCTGGATGGAACTGAATTCCATAAATCTCCTTTTCCTTATGCTTCATTGCTTCAATGTCACATAGAGAGGATGTTGCAATTATGTCAAATCCTTCTGGAAGAGTATGAACTTCATCCTTATGGGAGCTCCAAACATCAAGAGGAGATTCAAGCCCCTTAAAAAGGTTTTCAGTATCTAAAAGATCTATTTTTACTTGAGCGTAACTTTCAGTATCTGAAGTTGAAACCTCTCCACCAAATGTCTTAGCTATTAATTGATGACCTAAACAAATTCCAAGAATAGGAATATCAAAGTGCTTAATATACTCTGCAGCATTACCTACACCATCAATTGAAGGACCACCTCCTAAAATTAAACCGATAGGTTCTTTTGCTTCAATTTCTTCAATAGTCAGTTCATTGCTAACCAACTGAGAAGGAATTTTAAGATATTGTAAGCTTCTTTGAATTCGGTGATTGTATTGGCCTTTGTTGTTAATAACTAAAATTGTCATATAATCGCTCAAAATTATTTATTGAATAAACATACCCTATAATATTTATATTATAAAACTAAATATTTGTTTTTATATAATTATTATAATAATTTATATTATATTTAATATTATATATAAGTTTATTAGATTTGAAAGTGAAAAATGAGAAAATGAAAAAAAATTCAATATATTGATTTTCAATACAAAAAAAATTGCAAAACTCGATAAGAATGAAATCTTAAAATTAAAAAAAACCACCAAATAAACAAAATTTTAAATAGTATTAAATGAAAAATAAATAATATGGAAACCGATGAATTAATTACATACTTAATAATAATTATTGTATTGGCAGTGCTAATCAAATTATTCGCATGGCTATTACCGGTTCTTGTTGTTTTAGCAATAGCTTATGTCTTTTATCTTTACATAACTGAAAAACAATAGAATCATAACTATTTTATTTTTTAGCTATTTCATATAGCCATTATATTTTTATTTAATTTTTAAGCTTTTTTTAAACTTTCTATTTTTTAAATTACTAATTATTTTTTAAACAATTTTTAAGAATTTTTATTATTCTAAACAGCACTTTTTTTAAACAGTTTATAAAAAAAATATAATCCTTTATAAAGCCATACCCCCACTTAAAAATATTATAAAAAAATCATAACCATTTATAAACCCATACCCTATCTTAAACATTAAAAAAAAAAAAATCATAACCATTTATAAACCCATACCCTATCTTANCATTAAAAAAAAAAAAAATCATAACCATTTATAAACCCATACCCTATCTTAAACATTTAAAAAAAAAAAATCATAACCATTTATAAACCCATACCCTATCTTAAACATTTAAAAAAAAAATCATAACCATTTATAAACCCATACCCTATCTTAAACATTTTATAAAAATTTTCTATTTTTATTATACTTTTTTTAAAAAATATTTATTTTTATATGATTTTGTAAAACACTCTCAAAATCTAAATCAATAAATTTATATTAAATAGATTAAAAAAATATAGTATAAGTATTGTTTTAAAAAAAAACTCCAAAAAGGAGGGATGATAATGGATAAAAGAATATTCAGAATTTTTTATGTTTTACTAATCTTTTTAGTAATCATAAATATCAACATGATATCTGCTGGAGAAATAGAACAGACAACAGATTCATTTTCTCAAGATGTTTTAAGTGACAGCACAGAAATTGATCAATTGAATTCAACTGATGATGCTGCCATAAGCGATTTAAAAACTAATGATGAAGACTCAAATTTAAAAGCTGATGCAAATGCTCAAGAGGTATCTGAAACAATTGAGGCTGGAGACAGTTCTCAAATCAATGAAGATACTGTTTTAGACACTCCGAAACCTGCATTGAAGAAAGCATACTTAACTGCTAAAGTTTTTGTAATCAAAGGAGATTATTTGGAAGTTAATCTAAAAGACAGTTCAAATAAAGGCATTGCAAATGAAAAGGTAGCTCTTAGACTCAATGGAAAAACTCATTCTGCTATTACAAACAGCAAGGGAATTGCTAAATTTAAAATTAATGAAGCTGGAAAAACCTATAAGACCATCATGAAATTTTATGGCAATTCCATATACAAAACAACAAATAAAACCTTTAATCTAAGAGTGATTGGCAAGCCAATCTACGCTAAAATAACTCTTGCTTCACATGGAGTCATAGTGAATAAAACCTTAAAGATCTATTTGAAAACCAAAGCAGGAAAAGCAATATCCAAACATAGCATTTTAGTTAGCTTTGATGGAAGAACATATAACAAAACCACAAATAAGAATGGTTTGGCAACATTAAAAATAAACAGAAAATCAAAGTTATATGATTTGGTAGTTAAATATTATGGAAAAGGCAATTATGTTCCAACTGGAATAACAACCAAAATAAATGTCTTTAATAGCAAGCTCATTGGAAAAAACAGCAATGGAAAAGTATATTTCCAAGGAATAATAGGAAACCGCAGCTCTAAAATAAAAATAGCATATGTTGTAGGTCTCCATCCTCCAGAGCATAAGGCACATGAATATGTTTACAAGGTCTTGACAAACAAGATCAATATGAGATATAAGTATTACATATATAAGATTGATGTTACTAAAAAGTCAGGAGAATACTCCACTGACAGAATGAGAGGACAAATCCTTGCTAAAAACTACATTGTTCCTCATGCAAAGAAACAAAACTTCAAATTGGTTATCGACATTCACTCAACAAGTGGAAAAACCTATGCTAAGACATACTTTATTCATGTTCCTAAAAATAAGCATGCTCCTTCTATGAAATTAGCTAAAAAGACTATTGCAACCATTAAAAAAATAGAACCGAATTCCAAGATGCTATATTGGTCACCTCCAACTCAAACAAGTCCTCCATATATACACTTGCCTCTTATTAAAGCAGGTGTTCCAACATTTGTATTTGAAACCTGGACTTATGAGAAAAAATCAGTGACCAATAAAAGGGCAAAAATCTTAACAATAGCTGTTGACAAGATATTTGGTTAAATAGCCGAATATCTTAATTTTTCTTTTTTTTTTTTGGAATCATAAAATAGTTCGTATTTATACAAATAAATAAGATAGACAAAAAATCAAATGAAATAATAAATTTGATTAAAAAATATAGAAAAAAAACATACTAAATAATAAATTTAATATAAAAAATAGAAAATAAAAAAATCAAACAAAATAATAGTTTGATTATAAATTTAAATCTTCATAAGCAGATATGGCAGCTACCGCACCTTCACCACATGCTACAATCCACTGTTTTACTCCACCTGTAATATCACCTGCAGAATAAACTCCTTTAACATTGGTAGCCTGTTTTTTATCAGTTATGATATATCCTCCTTCATCAAGGGCAACACCTAAATCCTTTGCCAAATCATTGGAAGGATCATCACCGATTGCAACAAATACTGCATCTGTTTTATAGTCCTCTTCAACTCCATCCCTTAAAAGAGTAACTGAATTAACCATCATTTCTCCCTTAATCTCTTCAATAGTGGAATTCCAAAGAACTTCAATTCCATTTTCCTCTAATGCCTTTTGAAGGTGGTGTTCACATCTAAGCTCATCACGTCTGTGAACCAATTTGACATTGCATCCAAGGTTTTTAAGGTATAATGACTCTGCAGCAGCACTATTGCCGCCGCCACCCATAAGAACATCCTTTCCTATGAAAAACATTCCATCACATGTTGCACAGTATGCCACTCCACGACCTAAAAACTCTTCCTCTCCAGGTATGTTCAAATGTCTGTGAGATGCTCCAGTAGCTAAGATAATGGATTTGGCAATGAATTCCTTAGCTCCATCATCATCTTCAGTCATTAATAAAGGAGAATATTTAGTTTTCAAATGAAATCCATCTTCTGTTTTTTCAATTGAATCAATTACTGTGTTTTCCAATATTTCACAATAATTTTCGCTTTGAGCCTTCATCTTTTGAATCAATTCCATTCCGGAAATAGATTCAAAACCAGGATAATTCTGCATCATAGGCACTTCCAATCCTAATCCACCAGCACTTGACTTATCAATAACTAAAGTCTTAGAGTTTTGTCTGCCGGCATATATTCCTGCAGTCAATCCAGCAGGACCTGCTCCAATAATTATAATATCGTACTCTTCCATAATAACACCAAATTAGAATTTGACTAAAAAATACTTAAATCATTTAATAATTAATAATATTCAATAATTTATAAATTAAAAGAAAATTATAAAATTGTTTTCTTAATTAACTAATTATTCTTACTTATTTATATATTTTAATATAAAAATAATTAAATAAGACTATTTCGAAACGGATATTAAAAAATCAAAAAGAGTTCAAATATTTTAAAATAATATTATAAGACTTCAAATATTCTAAAATAACATTTTAAGAATTCAAATATTTTAAAATAATATTATTAAACTCCAAATATTTTAAAATAATATTATAAGAGTTCAAATATTTTAAAATTATATTAAAAATAAATGAAAAACCTTAATCGAGCTAAAAAAATGAAAGTGGCAGTTATACCTGATGCAGCAATGATTATCATACCTCTAATTGAAAAAAATGGACACGAATATATCTCCCCTACAAATTTTTCAAAATACAACAATAATGAAAATGAGGATCCAGAGGATAAACTAGACAGAAGCAGGGCTCCATTCACATTATATGGTGATAGGATATTAATTGGAAATAAGTATACAACCAATGAAGTCCCATCAGGAGTCAGAGGAAGATTATCACTAATGGATGTAATTATACAGAATGCTGATGCTGCAATTATCTTAGGACATAGGCCAAAGGATTATAAGCCTATGTATGACGTGTTGAATGAACTGATCCTATTTGGAGGAACCGGATGCATCAATGAACACAGTCTTGTCATAAACATAATGAAAAATAGGGATATTCCTATTTTAGAGTTAGCTCATCCAAAGAATCAAGATGAAATCATAAAACTTATAGATAGAGTAAATGATTTTTTAAGGAATTTAGATAATTATAAAGGTAAAAAAATCATCTTTAATGATGATAACTTGAATATTGATTTAAAAGAAAGGGAAAGTGAAAAAATAGACTTAAAAGAATTCAATAAAATCTTAAAAAAGTACAAATAAAATCAATAAAATAATATTACTAGATAAAAATAAAAAAAAGAAAAGAAAAAAGAGGAAGATTAATTCATTAAATTCTGAATCTCTTCTCTTACAATCTTATTCACTAAACTACCATCTGCTTTTCCTTTAAGTTTTTTCATGCTCATTCCCATTAAAGGACCCATAGCACCCATTTGACGTTCCTTAATCATAGACTCATTTTGAGTGGCTATTTCATGAATAATGTCCCTAACTGCATCTTCACTTAAAAGAGTTAAATTAGCTTCTTCTGCAATGACACCAACGTCTTCATCTGGTTTTTTACTGACTTCAACCATTAAGTCCTTCAATGCATCCTTAGAGATTTTTCCTTCTTCAAGAAGTGAGAATATTTCAGCTAATTTATCTTCATCAAAAATTGAAACATCAATTCCTTCTCTTCTTAAGTCCCTTAAATCAGAAACAAGTACAGAAGCAACAGTAGTAGGATCTACCTTAACCTTAGATAATAATGATTCGAAAGTGTCTCCAAGCAATCTTCTTACAATCTGATTTGCTAAATCTTCAGAGAGCTTGTACTCTGCCTTGATTCTTTCCTTCTTCTCATCAGGAAGTTCAGGAAGGTTGTTTTTAATAGGCTCAATCATATCATCAGTAATTTGGAACAATGGAATGTCTGTTTCAAGATACATTCTGTTTGCAGTTGGAAGAGGTCTCATATATTCAGTGTTTCCATCATCCAATGCTTTTCTTGTCTCTTCTACAACACCATCAAATGCCATGTTAGCTCTTCTTATTACTTCATTTAGAGCATTTACAGCAACATCCTCATCGTGAGCAACAATGATGATGGCGTCTTGAGGACCTATCTTCAAGAACTCCTTCATAGCATTTACTTCATCTTCCTGAATACCATATGCAGGTAATTCATCTGTGTGGAAAAGACCGGAAACTCCCATCTTTTTAGCATAGCTGGACAATTCAGTACCAAATCTTCTACCTGGCTGAATCTCTTTTCCAATCAATCCATCAAAGCCTCTTAATATGATACACTTAATGCATGCTGCAGAGGATAAGATCTTAGAGGAAGTGTCCTTAAACACTTCATCAAGGTCATAGATGGTCTCTTCAACACTTGCATTTCTTTCAATCAATTCATCCTTGATGTCAGCAAGTGCCAATTGTCTTTGAACCTCTCTTTCCACAATTTCAGGCATTAGGTCAAGGTCCTGCACACCTTTGATCTCCACTCTTGCACCTCTTGTAATAGAGATGTTTACGTCTTGTCTGATTGTTCCAAGACCTCTTTTTACATTAGTGCTTCTTAAGACCTGACCAATCATATATGCAACTTCCTTGATTTGCTCTGGATGGTGCATGGAAGGGTCTGTAGTGATTTCTGCAAGAGGAATTCCTAATCTGTCAAGTCTGAATTCAGTGAATTCATCATCTGAATCAATTCTTCTTGCTGCATCCTCTTCAAGCCCTAAGGATTCAATGGCAACTCTTCCATAAGGAGTGTCTAAGTAACCGTCAGTTGCTGCAAGACCGGTTCTTTGGAAACCTCCAGTGTTACTTCCATCGATTACCTGTTTTCTCATTGTATGGAATTCATCAACCATTTTCATGTTTAAAAGTGAAGCTATTGTAATACAAATATCTAAATCTTCCCTATTCAATGCGTGAGGCGGTTCATCATCAGTTTCAACAAGGCATGTGTGATTGTTAAAGGATTCATACTTAAATGTCATATCCCTTAAGGATTCCTGTAATGCAGCTCTGTCTATTTGACCTAATTCACTTTGGGTTGGCCTTAGGTTTCTAATGATTCCATCATCAAACTCATCATCAGTAAGCTCAGTTGAACATGGACAGAAGAGCTTATGGTTTGTATTCAATTGCTGGTGGATTTCCAAACCCATCATAAGTCCAAGCTCTTCCCAATTTCTTTCTATTTTAGGAGTTTTAGACTTTTCATTCTTGTTTCCTTTGTTTCCTTTTTTAGATTTGTTTTTAGCCATTCTTTTTCCTCCCTAATTCAAGAAATATTTAAGTGAAGAACTTTCATTTAATTCTCCAGCAATATTGGTTTGAATAATATTCTTAACTTCATCCATATTTTCAGTTTGTCCTAAAGCCCATGCCAATTTTACAAAGGCAGTTTCAGGAGTCATGTCCATACCGGAAATTACACCTGCATCAAGTAATAGTCTTCCAGTACTGTAAACGTTCATATTGATTGTTCCATATAAGCATTGGGAAGTCATTACAACTGGGATTCCTTCATCATTTGCACGCTTTAATGTGTCAATCATATAATCTGGCACATGTCCAAGTCCAGTTCCTTCAATAAGCAATCCTTTGTATCCCTTATCAATGTGATAATCAATTATGTCAGAGCTTATTCCTGGGAATGATTTGATAAGTGCAACCTTGCTTTCAATAGCTGTGTTCAATTCAAGCTCATTTTCTCCACGCTTAATGTATGGCAAGTTTACGGATTTGACTTTTCCATCCCTTAAAAGAGCTATTGGCTCTGAATCAATGCTTCTAAATGTGTCTCTTCTGCTTGTGTGCATCTTGCGCACCTTAGTACCCTTATGAAGTGCACAGTCACCATCATTCAATGTATTGTGCATAAGGACTGTAACTTCTGCAATGTCTGACAATGCAGCTCCACAGGAGTTGTAAATATTAAGGAATGCATCTGTTGATGGCCTGTCTGAACTTCTTTGAGCACCTGTAATCACAATAGGAACCGGAGTCTTGATCATAAAACTCAATGCAGCTGAAGTGTAATGCATAGTGTCTGTACCATGAGCAATGACAATACCATCAGCCCCATCATTGATGTCATCTGAAATTGATTCTGCAGCTTTAGTCCAATATTCAGGCTGCATATTTTCAGATAAAATATTGTATAAAGCCTTTACATCATAATTTGCAAGGTCTAATAATTCAGGGTTTGCTCTAAGCAAATCCTCTGCAGTGAATTTAGGATGTACAGCACCAGTCTTGTAGTCGATAATGGAAGATACTGTACCACCAGTTGATATGATGGAGATGTTTTTCTTATTTGGGTCTTTTTCTATTTTATCTCCTTCAAAACCAATCTTAGGCTTGTCTCCCTTTTCAATAAGTTCAATAGCAGCAGATTCAATGTTTACTCCAACATTGTAACCGCTGTCAAGTTTAATTACTATATAAGCATCTTTTGCATCTTCAGATCTGTCAAGCAATATTCCCTCATAGGAAATATCTTCCTTTGTTACCTTGTTACCTTTATTGTATCACCAATGGTAACATTGGCCTTATCTAAAAACTCTTTGGAAATTTCTTTATAAGTCATTTAATTCCTCTTAATCTTTTTGAATAATATTTAATTAGTATAATTAAAATAGATTTGTAATCATTTAAAAATCTATATTATATTAATTATATTTATTAAAGTATATAATATTTAGTTAAATATTAGAAATGAGTTTACAAAGATTGTAATAAAAAGTATGAGAAGAAAATAACAAAGAAAAAAGAAAAATAGAAAAATGAAAAAAAGAATTAAAGAAATATAAAATAAATCATGAAAAATAATGAAAATCAAAAAAAAGAGAAAATCAAAAAAAAGAATTAAAGAAATATAAAATAAATCATGAAAAATAATGAAAATCAAAAAAAAGAATTAAAGAAATATAAAATAAATCATGATAAATAGTGAAAATTAAAAAAAAAGAATTAAAGAATTAAGTTTTTAAAAAACTTAATTAAAAAACAAAATAAATAATAGTTACATCTATTATTATATTGATACAATCCGCAAATGTGAATGTAAAGTATCATTACATATAGCTCATATGTAATCGAGGACTACATCTACCTCGTTTAGGAAAACTAATAATCCTAAAAATACTAAGAAACTAAAAAATACAGTCATGAACATTTAGCAACTCCATTTTTAAAGTTCTATATTTTTATAGAACATGAATTAATATGATCTTTTTTTACTTAAAAAAATCATACTTACTAATAGTATTTAGGAACTAGTATATAAATACATATTATTTCCTTTTTTAACTGTTCGTATTTTCCAGTATAAACTACGAACAATCTTTATTTTTGAAAATAAATCGTGTTAAATCATTATAAATAATTACAAATCATGATAAATAATAAAAATAGCGAAAATATTGGAATTTAGTAATACCATTATTTCATATTATTAAAACAAATAAGACCAAATAATTTAAAAATAAATAATAATGGAAAAAAAAGAATTAAAAAATAGCAAAGACATAATTGGAATGAAAATTTCAATACTTCTTGTCCTCAGAGGTTATTCGAGTGTATAGGACTTCAAGTGTCTCATCACGCTTGTCATTCTTCAATTCACACTCCCAAACGGTGAGAACATTCCATCCCATTTCCTTAAGCTCTTTCTGATTATGCTTATCACGTTCCCTATTGCCATAGAGCTTTTTCTCCCAATAATCAACATTGGACTTTGGCATTTTAGCATACTTGCATCCATCATGAAGATGCCAGAAACAGCCATGACCAAAGACAGCAGTCTTGTATTTAGGAAGCACAATATCAGGACGTCCAGGATATCTCTTATCATTCTTGCGGAATCTGAGACCTCTTGAAAACAAGTACTTTCGAACAAGAATTTCAGGCTTGGTGTCCTTGCCTCTAATCCTTGACATGACATAGCTTCGTGTCTCTTTGCTAAATTTATCAGCCATAAAATCACTTCTAAAAAAAAATCAAATAAAGATAATTTTAAAAATATAACTTTAAGTGAACTCATTTATATTCAAAACTTGGCATAAGCTCCAGCTTAAACCTATTAAGTTCATGAAGGTAATCTATTCTATCTTTTGTCTTTTTATCGCTAATTTCACCAGTTCGTATATACTTGTCCAATACATCATAAGTAAATCCAAGCTTCTCTTCATCAGATTGATTAGAGAGTCCATCAATTGGTACTTTATCTACTAACTCTATCGGTAAATTAAGTGTCCTTCCTATTTCCTTAACTTCAGTTACTGTTAGGTTTGAGAGTGGTGAAAAGTCTCCAGCACCATCACCATAACGGGTTGCATATCCTACCCAATCTTCAGATAGGTTGCAGGTGTTTGCCACCCTTCCATTATTAGATTGGGACACTGCATATAGAACAGACATTCGAATTCTTGGAGGAAGATTTATTATAGTTTGCTCAGAGATTTCAATTCTAGATAATGACAATTGATCAAGCACTCCATTAACTGAATCCTTAACATTGATTATGAAATGCTTTATGCCTAAATGACTAATAAGCAGTTTGGCACAATCAATATCTGATTGGACATCATTAGGCATTAATACTCCAATGACCCTATCTTTTCCAAGGGCTTCAACACATAATGCTGCAACTACAGAGCTATCCTTACCTCCTGAGATTCCTACAACTGCATTGCAATCCTTTCCGTTTTCTTCAAAAAAATCTTGAATCCATTTAACACATTGGTCTTTAGCTTCCAATGCATTAAAGTTGTAATCATTAGTGATAATATCTCCTCTATTTAGTTTTAAAAATAAGATTCTTTCAAATAATTATTTCAATTTTTTATATAATAAATCTTTTTAAAATAATAAAATTAGTTTGAAATAGTAAAAAAAGTAATAATGAGAAGGTGTCACAAACACAAATTTAATTTAATAAACTAAATTATAAAAGAATAATAAAATATGAAAACCAGAAATAAGTAAAATCAATGAAAAATGAAAAACAATAGAAAAGGAACATAAAATTAAATGAAAAAATAATAAAAAAGATAAAATAAATGAAAAGAAAAAACCTAATGGTTTTCTCTTAACCATTTAGCTCCAGCTTCTAAAACCTTTAAGTTTATGTCGATAAGCTTAGGTTTAGCTGCAAAGGTTTCCTTGATTCCTTCTGCAAAGGCATTTTGAGATAGGATTGGACTGTCTTTTCCAAGTTCCATCAAAGCGCCTAAAATAGCTGTGTTCATAGCTTTTGCATTACCTATTTCAGTTGCTATTTCCCTTGCAGGAATGGAAATGATTTCAACATCTTCTTTAATATCAAGATTGTCTTTGCTGTAGTTTCCGGCTCTGGAATCATAGAGAATTGTTCCACCAGCTTTCACATCAATGGAATACTTTTTAAGGGATGGCTTGTTCATTGCAATCAAAACATCACATTCTTCCACTACAGGAGATCCGATTGTATTTGCAGAAATGGTTACAGAACAATTGGAGGTTCCTCCTCTTTGTTCAGGACCATAACTTGGATACCATGACACTTCCTTACCTTCAGAACATGCTGCTTGAGCAAGTGTAAGACCTGTGGATAAAACTCCTTGACCTCCAAATCCTACGATTTTTACTTTGCAGTCTTCAAAGTCTTCTGAAACTTCACCAAACTCTTTGGTTCTGTCTACACCAAATACCTTATCAAGAGATTCGATTGAAAAGTCACTGACAGGTCTTTCTTTAGGTTCCCTTTCTTTGGATAAATCTCTGAATCTTTTTACTGGGAATTCCTTACCCATTTCATTAATCAGGAAGTCTTCAACACCTTTGACATCTCTTCTGATGTTGGTTGGACAAGGTGATAAAACTTCAACGAAGGAATAACCTTTACCTTCCTTTTGAATCATCAATGCCTTTTTAATAGCTATTTTAGCTTTTCTGATAAGTTTTGGATTAGCTAAAGATACCCTTTCAATAAATACAGGTGCCTTGAGATTGTCAACAAGCTCACACATGTGTAAAGGATAACCTGCATAATGAGGATCCCTACCGTTTTGACAAGTGACGGTTTTTTCACCAACAAGAGTGGTTGGTGCCATTTGACCACCAGTCATACCATAAACTGTATTGTTTACAAAGAATACTGCGATTTTTTCTCCACGGTTAGCTGCCTGTAATGTTTCATTCAATCCAATAGATGCTAAATCTCCATCTCCTTGATAGCTCATTACAATAGCATCGTCTTCAGCTCTTGAGATACCAGTAGCTACTGCAGGAGCCCTTCCGTGAGCAGTCTGAACATTACCACAGTCAAAGTAGTAATAAGCAAATACGGAACAGCCTACAGGTGAAATCATAACGGACCTGTCTTGAATGTCCAATTCATCCATCACTTCAGCTATAAGCTTATGCAATATTCCATGACCACAGCCTGCACAGTAGTGAGTGTTATAAATGTCATTTCCTTTTCTAGGGTAGCTGTCATTTAAGGAATCTGGATTTTTTAGAACTTTTTCTTCAATTTCAGTTTTTTGAACTTTTTCAGTGTTGTTTTCAGTTACTTTAACGTTAGTCATTTTTCCACCTCCTTAATCTACAACCCTATGATTATAATAGTTATCATTGTCTAATTCTTCTTGATAATCTTTATCGGATAAATAGGATGCATCAAAGTCCTTATCTTCACTTTCAACCTTGTAACGTTCATCACTGCCTACCATCCTATAGATTTCATTGAGAATATCCTTAAGTTCAATTAGCTTACCACCCATTCTGTTTACCAAATGGACTTCATCATAGCCTGCAGCCATTTTAACATCTTCTCTCATTTGGCCGTTACTCATTTCAACAGATACAAATTCCACACCTTTGTCTGCTAATTCTCTGATTCTGGCTTCTGGGAATGGGAATAATGTAATTGGTCTTAAGAGTCCTAATTTAATTCCTTTTTCTCTTGCAATATCAACAGCAGTTCTTGATAATCTGCTGCTTGTTCCATAGGATACAAGTACTATTTCAGCATCTTCAACCTTATATTCTTCATAAAGCACTTCATTTTCTCTGATTTGACAGTATTTTTCCTGAAGCTCAAAGTTGAAATCTTCCAATTGATTGAAATCAAGGAAAATTGAAGTTACAAGATTTTCTCTGGTTTCCTTATTACCTCTTACAGACCAGGAATTATCGATGGTTGGTTCGATTGCTTCAGTTGGGAAACTTAAAGGTTCTGCCATTTGACCAAGCACTGCATCAGCAAGAACAACTACAGGGTTTCTGTATTTGTTTGCAAGTTCAAATGCCTTAATTGTAAAGTCACACATTTCCTGAACACTGTTAGGTGCCAATACAATATTTCTGTAGTTTCCGTGACCTCCACCTTTAACTATCTGATTGTAGTCTCCCTGTTCAGGACCTATATTACCTAAACCAGGACCTGCTCTCATTACATCAACAATTACTGCAGGCAATTCTGCACCAGCTAAATAGGTGAATCCTTCCTGCATTAAGCTGATACCAGGTCCAGAAGATGCGCTCATAACTCTGTGACCAGTGGAAGCTCCTCCATAGATCATGTTTACAGAAGCCTCTTCACTTTCAGCCTGTACAAATTTTTTACCTAACATTGGGAAATATTTAGATGCCTCATGGAGAATTTCACTTGCAGGAGTGATTGGATAACCAAAGAAACAATCACAGCCAGCATATAATGCTCCAATAATTACTGCAGTATTTCCTTTTACAATTTGATTACTCATTTAAGCATCTCCTTTAGGTTTTTTAGTCCTTTTAGGAATATGAACTTCAATAGCTAATGGTTCTGGACAGGTATAATAACAATCTCCACAACCAGTGCAACCTTCACCGGTATATTCTGCATATTGATATCCGCTATCATTAATCGCTTCACTTAATTTAAGGCATTCCTGTTTACATGCACTTATGCATCTTAAGCATGCCTTACAATTATTTTTGCTAATGATAGGATATGGTTTAATATTATTTATATCCATTTACATACACTTATCCTAAATAAATTAATTAATTTGTAATTATAAAAAACTGTAAAAATTAATATTAGTAATTGTTTAGATTCATGGATACTCTCTTTTAATCATAATCCATACTACTTTCTTACTATTATCAATCTATTAATTCATACTAGTATTAATTTATACATTTATATATTTAAATGATAAACTATATAAAATTAAAGGTTAAATTAAGGGGTTTTGTTAATTTTTTTTAAAGATTTGATTAAAAATTAAAAATCAATTAAAATCATAAAAAATTAAAAATAAAAAAATTAAGAAAAAAATTAAATAATGAAAAGATCTTCTAAAAATTATTATTAAGCTCCAGGTATAGGAAAATAAAAATAATTATTAACTCCAATATAAGAAAAATAAAATAATTAATAGAATCAAAAGAGTGAAAAAATTATTAAAAATAATTAATGAATTTTCTTTTCATAATCTGTTCTGATTACTTTTCTTTAGATTTAATGAATTTTCTTTTCATCATCTGTTCTGATTACTTTTCTTTAGATTTAATGAATTTTCTTTTCATCATCTGTTCTGATTACTTTTCTTTGGATTTTACCACTGATTGTCTTAGGCAATTCATCAACGAATTCAATCATTCTTGGATATTTATAAGGAGCTGTTTTATGCTTTACATGATTTTGAATTTCCTTTTTAAGCTCTTCGCTTGGCTCGTATCCTTTTGCAAGAACGATAGTTGCCTTTACAATCTGGCCTCTTAACTCATCAGGTACACCTGTAATTGCACATTCCAATACAGATGGATGTGAAATAACTGCATTTTCCACTTCATATGGCCCAATACGGTATCCTGAAGACTTGATAATATCGTCATTTCTACCAACAAATGTGTAATAACCGTCTTCATCCACATATGCAGTGTCACCACAGTGATAATAGCCACTATGACATACTTCATCAGTTTTTTCCTGGTTTCTATAATATTCCTTAAATAAACCTACAGATCTTTCTCCAGTAATGTCAAAACAGATTTCTCCTTCAGAACCGATATCTACATTATTATGATCAGCATCTAAAAGAGTTACCTTAAATGCAGGTGATGGCTTTCCTACACAGCCTACGTGAGAATCCAACCAAATAAATGTAGCCAATGAAAGAGTGGTTTCTGTTTGGCCAAATCCTTCCTTGATTTCAAGACCAGTGAATTCCTTAAATCTTTTAAATACTTCAGGAGGCAATGGCTCTCCTGCTGTAGTTGCATATTGAATATGGGAAAAGTCAAATTGTGATAAATCTTCCTTAATCAAAAATCTGTAGATTGTTGGAGGTGCACAGAATGTGTTAACCTTATTTTCAATGATCTTTTCCATTAAGTCCAAACCATTGAATCTGACATAATCATAAACAAATACTGCAGAACCAGCAATCCATTGACCATATAGATTACCCCATACTGCCTTACCCCAACCAGTGTCAGCAGAAGTATGGTGTACACCATCTTCAACAACATTATGCCAATATTTTGCAGTAATCAAGTGTCCAATAGCATAAGTGTGGGCATGTGAAACCATTTTAGGGTTTCCAGTAGTTCCGCTTGAGAAGTAAATAAGGAATGTTTCATCCTCATGAGTTGCATCTTCACCAGTAGGCCTTTCAAACTCATCACTCATCTTATCCAATTCTTCATGAAAATTAAACCAGCCCTCTTTGTCAATATTTCCTACAAGAGCTTTTTTAAGTTCAATACCTAATTCCTTTTCACAAGCTTCATAATCTGGAATCAATTTGTCCTCTTCTACAGACACTACCATTTTAATGCTTGCATTTTCCACACGGTAAACAATATCATGAAGCTTTACCATATGAGTGGTTGGAATGGCGATTGCACCAATCTTGTGAAGTGCAACCATGCAGATCCAGAATTCATATCTGTTCTTTAGTGTAAGCAATACTGCATCTCCCTTATTGATTCCTTGAGACTTAAAGAAGTTTGCAGCTTTGTTGGATAACTTTTTCATATCCAAGAAGGCGAATACCTTTTTCTCGTTATCATCACACCAAATTAAAGCGAGCTTTTCAGGATCTATCCTTGCATACTCGTCCACTACATCAAAACCAAAGTTAAAGTCCTTTGGCACATTAAATTCAAAATTATCATAAAAATCATTATACGATTTAAAATCAACTCTGTTTACAAAGTTTCCTATTAAAGATGTCATTATATCACTCTATCTAATCTTAACTATACTCCCCTTGAATATAGCAGTGAATCCTTCTTAAACTTTCATATTTATATTAATACTTATCAATTACATAATTACAGCTAAAAATTTAGCAGGCTTATCATTTAATGCAACCATAGCATGTCCACAAGTTGCATCAAAGAATATTGAATCTCCTTCATTTAAAATGATTTCATTATCCTTGATGAAAATCTTTACGCTTCCTTCAAGAATATAACTGAATTCCTGTCCTGCATGTGCATTTAAAGAAGGAATAGCATTTTCTTTAGGATCAACAGTTACAATAAACATTTCAGCTTTCTTATGAATGAATTTCTTGCATAAGTTTTCATACTTATACTCTTTTCTTCTGTGTACAGTGAATCCTTTTCCTGCTCTTGTTACATCAAAATAAGTCATACGAGTTTCTTCACCAGTAAGAATCAATGCTAAATCAACATTAAACATCTGTGCAATTTGGTATAAGAAACTAGCTGGAATATCTACAATACCTTCTTCATAGCGAATATAAGTTTCTTCATCTACATCAAGTTCATTAGCAATTTCTTCTGTTGTAATATCGGATAATTCTCTTAATTCCTTAATTCTCATACCGATATCTTTTTTTAGTTCACTCATTTTAACCACTTTCGATTTGTTTTAATTTTTAAACACATTTTTTTGTTAATTAATTAAATTAGTTCATTTGACATAATTAATTAAATTTAATTATTTAATGTTTCTTTAATTAATTAAATTTAATTATTAAATCAATTTTCCAAAATACTATCAGCAAGCAAGAATCTCATTAATTTCAATGAAATAATGCTTATCTGAATTTAGAGTATGCATATATATTTCATATAATACATAGCATTGTGTAGATTTGTAATTAAAGTAATATAAATATTTTGGTAAAACTTATTAAAAATGGATAAAATTATAAGAAAAATAAGAAAATACACTTTAAATAACTAAATTAAGAATTAACATAGGTAAAAGTAAAAAAACAATACTTAAATTAGTTAAATATGCCAAAATATGAAATGGGAAAGGAATTTTTTATTGAAGATTATAGGATTTATAAAAAAGTTTATATTATATAAAACAAAAATATAATGTAGATATAAACAAATTGAAATTATTTTTGGATTTACAATTGCTATTTAAGAAATATATTAATATTATTTGAGGAACTATACTTTTAGAAAAATTAATATTAATTAAAATTTTTAAAAAAGCTAATGGAGGGACTAGTATGGTAAATAGAGAAGACTGTGTAATATTTAAGCAAGAATATGGAAACGAATTATTAGTAGAGCAATCATATGTAAGAATCAGATCTAAAGAAGACAATATGATGTCTTTTAACCTTAGAGTTCCTAAAGAACAAATCAACGATATTGAAACTTACTTTAAAGGATTTAAAATCCCAGAACCAATACTTATTGATATTGCATGCACTGGAAATATACACTGCTACTTTAAAGGAATTTCACCAATTATTAATAAGCCTGATTATTCCTTTATTTCAGTAACTGTTCAAGAATTAAAGCAAGAGATTGTTGATGAAGAACAGGAAATTGGTGTAACTGCACACGAATGTGTGGGATGTGGATTACACTAAAAAAAAAACTTTTTTTGGTCAATTTGACCTATTTTCTTATTTTTTATTTTTCTAACATTTAATATATTATTTAAAAAAAAATCTATTTTTTAAAAATTCTTTAACCTAAGATTTTAATAAGCTTTCTACTTCTTTTCTGAATTTCTCCTCAAAGATTACAATACATATGAAACCAATGAAACATCCTAAAATCATTCTGACAATCGCACCGAAATAAATGCCGAATATTCTCCATCTGAAAACAATTGCAAATAAGTAAGCAAGACCTACACTTAATATTATTTCACGAAGTAATGTAAGAGACATTGACTTGAATCCAGAACCTACAGCTTGATAGACATAAACAGCCGTAGCACCAAATGAAACAAAGAGATTATAGAAAACCATAATCCTTAAAACTTCAGCAGTTCTAGTTATCATTGCAGGATTTCCAGAAATGAAATTAAATGCATGAGATATCGGATAAGCGAATACAAAGAATATTGCACAAACGATTGCTGTGATTATCAAGCTGAGCAAAGTGGAATAATTTAAGGAAATTCTAAAATTCTGAATATTTCTAGCTCCATATGCCACACCAGAAACAGTTACTGTAGAGATTCCAATTCCCATACATGGCAGAAATGCAATTGATACAAATCTCCATACAACTGTAAAGATAGCCACTTCAGTAGTTCCTGCAGTCATCATAATCAGATAATTAAAGCAAATACCTACAATGGAATAAATCACTTCTTCACAGCTTGCTGGCAATCCAACCCATAGAATATCCTTATAAATCTGGAAATTTCTGCGATAATTATTAAAGTTTAATTTTAGGAAGGTATCTTTTTTAATCAAACCAATATAGCATCACCAAAAGATTTGCAAGTGAGGACAATACTGTAGCAAGGGCTGCTCCCTTAATGCCCCAATTAAAATAATAAATGAATATAGGGTCAATTATCAGATTTATTACTGCATTCAAAACCAAAGGCCATGTTGCCCTTTTAATGTCTCCTTCAGCTCTATAAAGACTTGAAACAATAGCTGGAAAAAGAATGATGCTGCTTGATAGAAATATTATGGTTCCATAATCCATTGCGTAATCAATTACAGATTCTGCACCAAAGAGCAAAAGCATATCCTTTAAAAATAAAACTCCTATAACCATTAGAAGAATTGAAACTATTATTCCAAGTATCATGCTGTGCATTGCTGCATTGTTTGAATCATCATATCTTTCAGAACCAATATACCTTGATATTAATGAATTGGAACCGGCTCCAATTCCAACTCCAAATCCCATGATTACAAGAAACAATGGAGACATAAATCCTAAAGCTGCAAGAGGGCCTGCTCCAAGACCGGCAACCCACATACTGTCAATAAGATTATTTAGATACATTAAAAGCATAGATAAAATTGTAGGATAAGCCAATCTCCTTATGGCTTTCTTTGGATCTCCAATTATTGCTTCAATGTTTTCATTCAATTGCATAATAAACACTTTTGATAATTTTAAAAAGTAAAATAAACACTTGCTTATTATAAAAAGTAAAAGTATAAGTAATTAAAATAGATTTTATTTAAAAATTTATTTAAAGTTTATTAATATTTTTTTGGTATTAGGAAATATTAAAAAAAAAATTGAAAAAATAAAAATTATTATCAATTTAGTTATATTAAAAAAAGAAATTGAAAAAATAAAATCAGATTATGATTAATAATAAATTAAAAAATAAATTGAAAAAAATATTATAATAATTATTAATTTTAATTGAAAAATAAAAATCGATAAGGCAAACTAATTTTTAACTAAAAAGTAAAAAATAGACAAGGCAATCTAATCAAATATAGTTTACCATATATGAACCAAATATCATTTAATGAATTTTAGCTATCACAGAAATGATACGAGTCAAGCTCCTATGCATTTTAATCTCATACCTTTCTAATAATATGAAACCTACATCCTTAAGCAATGAATCGATGTCTAATGTGTGTGGACTAGCCATGACTAAAAGTGCATCTTTCTTCATACTGTGTTCAATTGACTGCAAAAATTCACTGAAAATTCCAGATGCCCCTTCACCACAGATAGTGGTTGAAATTCCATAAGGTGGATCAGTGACTACTGCATCAACCTCTTCATACATTTCAAGTTCACGGACATCAACAACATGTGTTTGATAATCTGTAATGCCTACATAATCCAAATTGGTTGCAGTTCCTTTCTTCATTCTCCAATCGATATCACAGCCAACGACCTTGCATCCAATAAGACCTGCTTCAATAAGGATTCCTCCAGTACCGCAGAATGGATCCAATACCAAATCCCCTTCCTTTACCCGAGCTAAATTAGTCATGCAACGTGCAAGCTTAGGACTCATGCATCCTGGATGGAAAAATGGCCTTTTATGAGGCTTCATTTCTTCAAAATATTTCTTGTTGAGCTGGTATCTGCCATAGCATAAATAAACATTATCATGATGGGCTACAACACGAACAAATGACTTTGGATCAGATAGGTTTACTGAAATATTTTCAGTATTTGTTAAAATCAAGTGGCCTACTCTTCTTTCAGTAGCTACAGTATCTATTTCAGTATTGAAACGCTTCACTCTAACAGCAAAGTTTTCATCAATAAAATTAGACCAATCAATAGCCTTTACAGCATCATCCAAGTCTTCATAGCCACATTCATCTATCAAATGATGAACTTCATGAGTATAACCTAATCTCCTAACAAGTATTCTATAATAGTCATCAAAGACATCTTCTTCAAGATTTCTTAAAATAACTAATTCTGGACAAACCACTTCCAATTCTGTTTCTATATTTTCCACTTCTAAAACAGCTCTTAATTCAGCTAAAGGCAGTTTATCGTGTTCTTGTGATAAGATTAATAATAAATCCATGTTTTATCTCCACATTTTTATGAATAAATATTCCTTTGTAATCATTAGTAATTGTAAATAAATATAAGTAAGTTAAACTCAAATAATACTTCTTTTGAGAAATATTCTATCAAATCTCAAATAAAAAATTCTTTTGAGTACAATTTTGATTATTAACAAATAATCAGAATCAAAGCAGCCAAATCTTAGCTAACTCCTTTTTATGAATTGATGGCAACAATGACAAAATCAATCCTCTTTTTAAGAACTCCTTAACCAGAATTGACTGATTATCCATATCACCATACTTAGATATCAATTTATCTGCTTCTTTTTCTTTTAATTTTTTAAAGAAATAATCCAAATCATCATCAGACAATGTGCACAAGGTTTCTTGAACCTTGAATTGAATAGACATTTCCTTCAGGAATCTTTTTTCAAAATCCTTTTGATAATCCTTGAAAGCATTCTGTAATATCTCTTTGTCATTTTCAACAATCCTTTCCAAGTTTGAATCATTTTTTGAATTCAATTCATCATTAGAATTGAAAACATTAGATTTTAAGGCAGTTAGAATTGATTTTTTTGCTATTTGAATAGTTTCAAAACCTATTAAGAGACCTCCACCAGTAGTTGGCTTAACTTGTGCAGCGGCATCTCCAATAACAATTGCCCTATTTTTATATAATCTATTGTTCTTATTATAAACAGGTATTCGTCCTTTGTATTTCTCAATGACTTCATAATCATCATATTTGAAATCATTTCTTAAGAAATCATCTAAAATTTCTGCTTGCCTCTTATAATCATGATTTGAGAACAATCCAATTCTGAAAATGTTTTTATAAACTGGAATTACCCATATGAATCCAGGAAATAGGTCTTCAAAAGCACATAAGTCTACAAATTCCATTTCCTCAATTTCATCAACCTTAACCAAATACTGGCTTGCACAAAAATAATCAAATTCATTTCCAAAGCTTGATGAAACCATAGACATAGGTCCATCTGCACCAACAATGACTTTAGACATTATGGTTTTCCTTTTAGAGTCATGCTGAAATTCCACTTCACCAGAAACATCATCAATAGCTAAAGCTTTAGATGACAAATAGGAATCAACACCACTTTCAATGGCTCTGTTGTATAAATATTGATCCAATGCAACCCTATCAATTATCAATGCTTGATATTCATCTTTTGAAACAGTTAAAGAATGATTTTTAGTATGCAAATAAGCTCCTCTTGCCTTATTTAATATGAATTCATTTGGGATTTGATTTAAATCCAATACTCTTTTATTGATTATCCCTGCACATTGCAAAGGCAAACCTATCACTTTCTTTTTATCAATAAGACATACTTTGAGATTTTCCTTAGACAATTCATAAGCTAAGGAAGAGCCCATAGGTCCTGCACCAACAATTGTTACATCATAATCAAAATTCATAGTTTTCCCACATAAATAAAAAGATAAAAAATAAAAAGAGTTATGGCAAAAAGGCCATACTAAAATCAAAAAAATTTAAAATAATAAAGAATTATTATCTAAAGCAAAAAACCTCCAATATCTATCTTCTGAATTTTCTTGAATGTTTTTGAAGAAGGTCCTCAGGAGTTTTTTCCTTATTGTCCTTTCCATTGGAAGGAGCTTCATCATAAGCGCCTTTATTTTCATAATGCCGTCTTTGATTGGATCTTTCATAGTTTTTAGACGGTTTATGATTTCTGGATTGATTTTGATTCCTTGACCTATTATAATCATCATATCCATAATCTACCTGTCTGGAACCATAATTAGAGTCTCTTCTATCAGATTTTCTGGAATAGCTCTCTGAGTAGTCATCATAGAGATTATCATGATATTTAGGGCTTCTTTCTCTTGAATCATAACGTCTATAGTCATCATGAGAATCATGTTGCCTATAGTCATCACGAGAATCATAACGTCTATAATCATCTCTTGAATCATGTTGCCTATAGTCATCACGAGAATCATAACGTCCATGGTCATCTCGAGAATCATAATAGTCATAATCATCCCTTACAGGTCTTGATCTGTTTGAATTAGACCTATATCCATTGTCTTGATAGGAATTGTCATAAGACCTGCCATAATCATCATCATATTCCCTTTTGTCATATTGGCGACTGGAACGATAACCTGCATTGAAATTTTGATTATGAGATTGATTATGTCCTCTATTAGAAGAATTGTAATTATTATGATCTCTATTATGATTTACCTGATTATTGGAAGGTTCAAATTTAATATTGCTATCCATTTCATGCATAGCCTGATTTATTGTAGTGTCAAATTCCTCATCAGAGATGTTTTCATAAGGCTCCTCATTCCTGCTATTTGAGAAAGGATTAAATCTGGATAAACCGGATTTTTTAGTTTCTTCCCTATTTTGATTATTATCCCTATAGGATGGAGCATCCCTTCCTTCATAATAATCTCTTTGAGCATCTAAATTATTCTGATGGAATTCCTCATAATTGTTTGCAAAATACTTATCAGGATTTCTTTCATATGATTCCTTGATTGCACCAGAATATTGGTGATGGTGAGAATCTGGGTAATTTCTGCGATTATCATATTGGCTGTTTCTATAATTGGACCTATTGTCTGCTGGTCCGTTTATATAATAATCGTCTTCCGGATAATATTCATCATCATAATAGGAATCATAGTTAGGCTTAGATTGATTATAATTGTTTCTGGAATTTCGGGCCTTGCACCTACTATCTCTAAGTTGTCTTTTGCGCTCTTTAGCATCTACCAATTCCAAATCATCCAAATCTTCCATACGTCTGTAATGGCTTTCTTCATTAGGTCTGATTGGATTGAAGCCAGTGTTATCATCATAAATATTACGATATCTTAAATGAGTTCCTCTCATATTTTCAAATATGATATCTTCAATCTTATTTGGATTGGAAACATCTTTTAGTTCTAACTCCTTTCCATCATAAGCACTGTATAAAGTGATTGTCCCTACTGAAAAGATTTTTCCCAAAAGATTTTGTGATCGGCTGACATCTTGAATGGTATTGAAAGGCATGTAATTATTCCTTTGCATAAGAATACCTTTTTCAGTAATCACTCTGCTTTCTGTAATTGTATATTTAATTGAAGTCCAAATCAAAATCTTTATTATGATATAGGCAAATACTGCCATTATCAATATAAATATAGCTATTGCAAAATAGCGGGTCATAGGAACTTTAGTTGTTTCAATCAAATAAACATTCATATTCCCAATGTAACTGATTCCTGCAGAATATAAGAAAAATAAAAAACCAAGCACAAACATGGAAATTAAAATTCCCTTTGAATAGACAAATATGTTAGGTTGTGCCTCATATAATACTTTTTCATGATATTCTTCTTTTTTATCTTTGCCAAACATTAGTTTATATTTATTATTTTTATTTTAAATATATTTTATGTATATTATATATAAAAAGTAGAAATTTTTTAAAAATAGTTAAAGAAAAAAGTGCAAATAAATGAAAATAATCAGAAAAAAAATAGATTATTATAATAAAATAATTGTAAAAAAATTATAAAAAACAAAGTAAATAAGAAAAAAGATAAAAACTAATAAAATTAAAAAAAAATAAGAACAATAATCATAAGCTAATAAAATTAGAAAAAAATAAGAACAATAATCATAAGCTAATAAAATTAGATAAAAATAAGAACAAAAAACATAAACTAATAAAATTAGAAAAAAATAAGATAACTAATATAAAAATAGAAAAAATTTAAAAAAAAAGAAAAAAGAGAATAATTAGAGTTCAGTTGGTTCTGCTTCGAAAACATCGATTGCAAGATCGCCAGCAACTAAATCAGCAATATTTTCTCCAAATTTGATGAAATGTTCGGTTTGTAAGTGTGCGCCTAAAATTTCTATTGATTCCCATTGTTCTACAAACATCAAGGATTGATCGCCAGAATTAACGTACAAATTGTAATCTACATTTCCTTCTTCTTTTCTTGAATTTTCAATTAAGTCTTGTGCAAATCCAACAATTTTCACAAGGGCTTCTTCGTCTTTAGGTACTGCTTTTGCTAAAACTATAATCATTTTATCACCTAGTAATTATTATAAATACTATGTTTCTTTTTAGATAAAAATCTATCTAAAATTTAAAAAGTAAATAATCATTTTTAAAGTTAAATAGATAGAAAATTACGTTTGAGAGGTGACACAACTTCCTAAATATTTAACTTTGGTTGAGAAAATAGACTAATTTATAGTTATATATTCAGTTGATTTATTAAAAATGATTTAATAGTTATTATCGAATTTTGGAATTCCAGTAATTCTTAATCCACCATAATGGGATCTGTATTTGATGTTCAATCCAATTAAGAGTGGAGTAATCTTTTCAATAACTCTTGATTTTTCTAAAATTCCAGTATCAATTGTTCTAACTCCAGGTAATTTGTTGATTAATTCTGTAGCAATTTCTTTTGCTTCATTATCGTCTCCTGCAATTAAACAGTCACAATCAATATCATTTGGAATATTGGATAAGTGAGAGTTACTAATATTACAGAATGCACAAATAACTTTTGCACCTGTTCCATCTAAAATTTTTGCAGTTCTTTCAGCTGCTGAACCTTCCATTAAGTCAATGAAACGGAATGGTTTTCCACCAATTGCTGTTTCAAGAGGTACAGTAGCATCAAGAAGGATTTTGTCTGCACAGAATTCTTTAATACCTTCAAGAGTAGGTTTTTGAGCTGCAAGAGGTACTGTAAGAATTAAAATATCTCCAGCTTTTGCTGCATCTTCATTTGCCATACCTACGATATTTAAATCATAGTCCTTAAGTTCTTCAATAGTTTCTTCAACAACGGTTAAAGCCTTTTCTTCTTTACGGGAACCGACAATAACTTCTACGCCTTCAATTGCAAATCTTTTTGCAATTCCTAAACCTTGTGGGCCAGTTCCACCAATAACTGCAACTTTCATTTTATCCACCACAAATATAAAAATTAAATTCTAAAATAGAATATTTAAAAAATAAAATTATCCCATAAATTGTTTTAAAATAATTAAAAAAATAAAACAAACTATTAGAAATGTTTTAAAAAAAAAGTAATGGAAATGAATCCATTACTTTTTGAGTTTCAATTTCGACAATTAATGAACTTAGTCAAGATCTAACATTACAACAGGTTTGATTAAGTCTTTAGGTTTTTCTTTCATTAAGAGTAAAGCATCTTCGATTTTTTCGAGACCTTTGAATTTGTGGGTAACTAATAATTCAGGGTCTTGTCTACCGTATAATGCTAAGTCAGCAAGTCTTTCCATTCTTACTGCTCCACCAGGACATAATCCGTTTTTAATGTTGATGTTGGACATACCGCAACCCCAGAGTTCACGTGGGATTAATACGTTATCAGCACCACTTAAGTAGTTTACGTTAGATACAGTTCCTCCTGCTTTTGCTGCACCGATAGCTTCTTTCCATGTGTTTTCTAAGTTACCACCAGCAATAACTACAGAGTCTACACCAGCACCGTCAGTTAATTCTCTGACTTGGTCATCAATTGCACCATTTTTATAGTTAATAATGTCGGTTGCACCGTATTTTTTAGCAACTTCAACAGAAATTGGACGGGTACCAGCTGCGAATAATCTACCTGCACCTAAAAGTTTTAAACCAGCAACAGCAGAAAGACCTACTGCACCAATACCAATAACGAGTGCGCTTCCACCTAATGGAATGTCAGCGTTTTCTGAACCCATCATACCGGTAGACCACATGTCTGTTAACATTACAGCAGCTTCTTCTGACATTCCATCAGGAATGAGTGTCAAGTTTGCGTCTGCCATGTTTACATGGAATCTTTCACCGAATACACCGTCTTTGAAGTTGGAGAATTTCCAACCACCGAGAGGTTCGGTTGTTTGTGAAGGGAATCCTCTTTGTGCTGCTTCGTCATCCCAGTCAGGGGTAATAGCAGGTACAATTACACGGTCTCCTGGTTTAAATTTGGTAACGTGGCTACCTACTTCAACAACTTCACCAACAGCTTCGTGACCTAAGATCATGTCTCTTCTGTCACCGATAGCACCTTCCCATACAGTGTGGATATCTGAAGTACATGGAGATACACAAGTTGGTTTAACGATTGCGTCTAATGGTCCACATTCAGGTACTTCTTTTTCTACCCAACCGATTTCATTGAGTCTTTTCATTGCAAATCCTTTAAAAGTTGCCATTTTTTCACCTCGATTATTAAAAAATATTTATACCAGTCTATTTTTCTCAAAAGAAAATAAATCCAATCTTGAAACTTTAAAAAAACAGTTAAAATAGTAAAATCTTTAATTAGAATACTGATTATAACTCTTATTTTAATGAATAACAAAACTAAACTAAATTAATTTTGATATAACAAGATTAAATACAAATATTTTTCAAATAAAAGTTTATAAAATTTTATATATAAAATTTACTATTTTTTCGTAGTATAAATTCAAATTAATGGTAATATATAGTTTTAATAAGAAAAATAAGACCAAATGATTATTTTTCAATTTAATGATAAGAAAAACACTTCACATCGAAAAAATGAGGATAAAAGTAAAAATTTTTATTACTCAACAAATTTTAAGATAAAAATTAAAAAATAAAAAAAAAAAAAAAAAAAAAAAAAAAAAAAAAAAAAAAAAAAAAAAAAAAAAAAATATAATCCTAGAAAAAAATTTAGATAGACCAAAAAATTTGATGATGAAAATTAAAATTTTAAGTGATGATAAAAAAACAAGTTGATGAAAAAAATTAATATTGATGATAAGAATTATTAAAATATTGACATTTAAAAAAAAAAAACTATTTAAGTTAGATATTAAAATAATGGATTAAAAAATAGGAAAATCTAAAACAAGATCATATAAAGAAAAAAGAAGAAAACAGTTCAAAATCTTAAAAAAACAATAAAAAAAAGAATTCAATGAATTCAAAAAATAGAAAACAATTAAAAAACTTAAAAAAAAGAATTAAAAAGAATAGAAAGAAAATAGAAAATAAATAAAAATCCTAAAATTCAAAAAGAATAGAAAAAAACAATTAATAAACATTAATTATATGATTTCTTTCTTGAAATACCTATAGAATCTATAAGCATCATTTAGATTTGAATCTTCTCCTAATAAAAGCATTTCAGAATTATCAAAAACAACATCATCAAAGAAAAGGAATAATGAAGCGAAAACATCTGAAACAGTAAAGAAGATATTTGGCAAATCATCTACAATATAAAAATTAATTTTTTTATCCCTTAGCAATGCCTTAACAATATGTTCTGAATCTGATTTGGCAACCAAGTCATAAATATTCTTAGTGGTTATAACATCCAAGTACCCATCATGTTTAATTAAGGCTTCTCCAATGGCATCCATAAAGATCTTAGAGAAGACAGGTAATATAATGCAGATATATGAGGAATTTTTAATGTTTTCCAAATATACATTAATAGGCTTTGCAAATTCTGTAATGATTGATTTAACTAGTGAAGCTTCATTAAAAATGGATAATTCCTTTAAAAACTTATTAGGAATAGATTTTATAGAGTGATTTTCCCAGAATTCCCCATTAGAATCTATAGCTTCCATAGTATCCATTAAATTTTCTAAATTCTTTGCAAGCAAAAATCCAATAGAAGATACTGCATACAATTTATTTGAAAACTTTTGAATTAACTTGCAGGATTTCAATTCATTTAAAGCTCTGGAAATATTACCTGGTTTTCTATTAAACTCAGATTTCAATTCATTTATTGTTTTGCTGGACTCATATAAGCTTAACAATAATTTCAACCTTAATTCAGAGGTAACAACAAATTTTAATAAATTGAAATCATCCAAATCATTTATTCCATTAAAGTAATCAGAATTAATAGTTATCCCCCCTTCCGTTAGGATAGATAAGGTCTTCTAGTGAAACATAATCACCACATAAACTTTCATATTCTTCAAAAAGCTTCAAACCGAAGGTTATAGCTTCTTCATTGGTGGAAACCAAGACTGAATTTTGATTAAACTGATGATTCTTAGTATAAAATGCTGCAACAAAACATTTATCTGAAACTGTAAAAGCGAATTCAATGTTATGATCATTAGGTTTTAATTTGACAAATCTATTTTTAACTCCAGGACTTTTAGGCACATAATCTATTATAAAGTTTTTTATAGCTTCAGATACTTCATCTGGAAGTATCAATTCTACAGTGCAATCATTGTCTACCCAATAGCTAATGATATCATCATGGTTTGGATGGAAATAAGGAAAAATACCCTTTAAAAATTTAAAGCCCATTAAAGAACGTTGAAAAGTCTCAGTAGCTTTGAATAAATCCACATTGTTGGATTCAATTACTTTTGAACCTTCAAGGGCGGACAAATCCTTAATTGCATCAATATGAATATCTAAAAGAGAGTGATTGAGAAAATCAGATTTTTCTCTTAAAAACTTAGCAGATTTATTAAAATAAAGAATATTAGTTAATTTAAGTCTAGTTTTATTATATAAATAAAACTTGTCTTCTATATTATAAATAAACTTCTTTTGCTCTAGCTTATTGACATTATCAATAATGGAACTGTAACTGTAATTTGTTTTCTCTTCAATCTGCTTTATTGAAGCGCCTGAATTATATAAACATCCTAAAATTTTTAAACGAATCTCTGAATTAATTAAAAATTTGATGTCATCCTGAAATTCAAGAAAATTTTTTTCCTCATAAAGATTTGACAAATTCCTACCTCCTTTAATTCCTTACTAATTATATATATAAGAAAATATATTTAAACTTTTTAATTGTTCAATATTATTGAAAGTATATACTTAATCAAGGAAAGAATTGAAGGCAATATATGAAAATTAAATTAGGGAATGGATAATAAGCAAAAAACGGAACGAAAAGAAAAAAATAAATTGATAAAAAAATATAAAAAATGGTTTTGTTGAAATCCATAAATTTGTATAAAAATTTTTAAAAATAGCTGTTAAATAGATTTAAAATAAACTTTAAAAAAAGGTTTCCAACGGCCCTTAAAAAATAAGAATAAAATGGCCTCAGATCGCCCATCATTCATCACGTATCAGAGCTCATAGGGTTCATCACAGGCCATTTAAGAGATTTAAACAAGTTATAAAAAATAATAAATGAATAAGGATTTTAAAAAAAAAACCAGAAATGAATGAAAAATAAAAAGTAAGTTGGAAAATTATCCGAACATTACTCCACCATTGTCATCCAATTGACCAGTTTTATTTTTACCTAAAATCTTATTAATTGCATCTTCAAAGTCTGCTTTAATGATATGATCTCTTTCCTCACGGATAGCAAACATACCTGCTTCAGTACAAATAGCTTTTAAATCTGCACCAGCTAATCCTTCAGTAAGGTCAACTATATCATAAAGATTGATTTCAGGATCTAAATTCATTTTCTTGGTGTGGATTTTAAGAATCTCAAGTCTTCCCTCTTCATTTGGAGCTGGAACTTCAATGAATCTGTCAAATCTTCCAGATCTAAGCAAAGCAGGGTCCAAAATATCTGGTCTGTTGGTTGCACCTATGATACCTATATCACCACGAGATTCGAAACCGTCTAACTCTGCAAGCAATTGCATAAGAGTTCTTTGAACTTCTCTGTCACCACTGGTGGAACTTTTAAGCCTTTGTGCAGCAACTGCATCAAGCTCATCAATGAAAATGATACTTGGTGCCTTTTCTTTTGCAAGCTCAAATACTTCCCTTACCATTCTTGCACCTTCACCAATGTATTTTTTAACAAACTCAGATGCAACAACCTTAATGAAAGTTGCATTGGTTTCATTAGCTACAGCTTTAGCAAGCAAGGTCTTACCGGTTCCAGGTGGTCCATATAATAGGATACCTTTAGGTGGATCAATACCAACCTTTTCAAATAATTCAGGATGTTTTAAAGGTAACTCTACTGTTTCCTTTACTTCAATGATTTGCTCATCCAATCCACCAATAATGTCATAGCTTACATCAGGTTTGGTTTCAATTTCCATACCAGAAACATTTGCATCCTTTTCAGAAGGCAATACTTCCACTACACTAAAGGTTTGTTGGTTTAAAGCAACTCTTGAACCTGGTTTCAATAAGTTTTCATCTAAGAATTTTGAATAGTTAATAAGGAAACTTGGTCCAGTACTGCTTTTAACAGTCATTCTGCTATCATCAATAATTTCTGTGATGGTAGCCAATATAAGTGGTGGTTGTCTGAATCTTTCAACTTCACCTCTTAATGATTTTAACTCTCTTTCTAAACGTATTTTTTCATTTTCAGTAAGAATCTTATCTTTTTCAAGCTTTCTAACTTTCCACATAAGGTTACGTTTAGTTTTTGTATTCTCTGCCTTAAGCAAATCTACTTCTTTTTGAAGTTCTTCAACAGTTTTAGGTTCTCCCACTTCTTCAATATTAGTAGGATTATTGATATTTGGAACTTCATTTGGAGAATCTTCCATATTATACTCCTCCTTTATATTAGTATATATTCTAATTTTCGAATATTCATTTTATAAAATTAATTTATCTTAAAACTAAGTACATATTACAATAGAATTAAATAATCCATAAATATTTTTAATTCTATAAATATTAAATTAAAATATCCATTAAATAATATTATTATAATTCTATATAAATCTAATTATTTCGTAGATTATAAAATAATTTATACATAGTAATATATAAAGTTTTTCTTAATTTTAGTAAGAAAAATAATTAAAAAATTTTCAAATAGTTTAAAATTATAAAAATAGCTTAAAAAATCTAATAAATATTTAATGATTTTAATTGATTTTAAATAACTAAATTTTAAAAACATAAAAAACCATTGAAAAATAATCTAAATCAGATGGATATCAAAATAAAAGTGAAAAAATATCCAAAAGACACGAATATTCTAAATAAAAGTGAAAAATAAGATAATTGAAAATTATCTTCTCTTGATCTTCACTATGCTTCCTAATGTATTAGGACCAGATGCTGCACTTTTAAATGATTCCAATCTACATCATCATATTTTTCAATCAAAGTTATGTTTAATGTTTTCTCTAGCTTTTTAGCTAATTTTATATCCGGTTCCATCTTTCCAGATTCAATTCTGTTTATGACAGAAACCTTTTCGTAAATCTTTGCACCTAATTCTTCTCTAGTCCAACCTCTTGATTCACGAGCTTTTCTGACAATGGTGTTAAAGTCTTCCACAAGTTCTTCCATTGGCTCGTCGCTTCTTCTTTGAACAGCCTTAGGTCTTGCTGGAGGTCTGTTCTTTTTTTGAGGATTTCCTTTTTTATTCCTTGAAACAAATTTTCTCTCAAGAGGAGTATCCCTTTGAACTCTACCAAATTTAGAACATTCTTTACATACTTCTAAAACTGATCCATCGATTTTAGTTCTTATAGGTTTTCCTTCTATAGGTTTACCGCATATTTCACAATTCATATAAATATATATGAAATTAGAATTATTTAAGATTTTTTAAATAAATTTGATTTCTTATTAAGTAAGTAAACAATATGTCCACCAACTGATTCTGATGCTCTTCCATTAAAAAATATAAAAAATATTTAAAAAAGAATCAAAATAATATGACAAAATTAAAAAAAAAAGATAAATCTAATAAAAGTAAAAAAATGGATAAATCTAATAAAAGTAAAAGAAAAGGACAAATCTAATAAAAGTGAAAGAACAGGACAAATCTAATAAAAGTGAAAAAAATAAGATAATAAAAAATTACCTTTTTTGATTTTCACTATGCTCCTTGATATATTGGAGCTATGTTGCACTTTTATTCAAATGAATCCGCTAAGTTATATAACTCTTGGTCATAATTTTGATAATAATTTGATGGACCAATTTCTTCAAATCTCTCCATAGATGTATCTAGAATATTTACTGCTTGTTGAGTGTCAGCTCTTGTATTAGTTGCTCCTTCACTAATTATATTTTCATCTACATTATTAATTAACTCTTTACCTGCACCTTCTTCAGAAGCCACTTCTTGACCAGCAATTTCAGAACTTCCTGCGGAACGGGCATATGCTCCTAAGTAACCTCCAACAATTCCACCAATTACACCTGCTGCAATTGATCCTCCGATTAATATTAAAGCATGTTTTAATCTATTGAAGTTAACATCATAATGATTATTGAGTACCACTGCAGTACAAATACTACCTGCAACAGCTCCTACAACACCACCTACAATAGCACCTATAACGGGATTAGCAGTTATTACTCCAGCAACAAAACCTACAACGAAGCTTCCAGCAATACATAATCCTTCTATAACAGTAGTGGCTGTAACTGACATACTTTTAGCAAAGGTAATATGATTTGCACTACTGGTTAAATTTTTCCCATTAAGGATTACCATTCCATTATCACCAACACAGACATCACTGCCTTCTCCACTAGCTTTGTTGTTTACAAATGAACAATTTGCCAAGTCCAAATATCCTTGGTTAAATATTGCACCACAATTCTTTGCAATATTATTCTCAAAATGACAGTTATAGTACATTGCAGCACCTAAGTTAAGCATTGCAGCACCCCAATCCCTATCAACAATATAAGACATGCAATTATCTTTAAAGGTCATATCTTTAAAAATACAATTTCCTCTTAAGTTATTCACAGCACAGTTGAATCCAGAGACAGTCAAATTGCTTGCAGAGAACATACCCCAACAATCCATGTTTAGCCATTTATTTTCATCCCTATTACTAGAACTAACCTTTATGATTGCACCGTTACCTCTTACATTAACCACATCAAAATCGAGAGATGCTGGGTTGATTGTATCCTTGCAATCAATAGTTATTCCTTCTTTAAGAATAATATTCAAAGCTTGGCTCTTAACATTATATATACCATCAGATTCCATATAATTCTTTTTTAAAGAATCGAAACAGCTAACAAAAGTTTTAATTGCAGACCTATAACTGTTGACATCATTAACATACATGTTTTTTACAAGGCTAATTTCTAATGAATAATTGTTTTTAAGCACATTAGGAAATACTTCCACTACATCTTTAACATTGCTAAAATGATATCCTTTTGAATAAAGGATTCCATTATCAGTGAAGTTTCTAAACATAGTAAATACTAAGTCAGCTGACTCATTGAAATATTCAGAATAAAACCAAGTGTTAGCATCCAAATAATGTATCTGGCCATCTGCTATGGAAGAGTATAATAAAGGAATTAAATCAATTTCCTTATCTGCAACACGAGTCATGTGAGAATAATGGAAAATTTCAGGATCAAAATCTGATGACTTTGAATCAAATATACGACCAGATTTTTCACATAAACAATCTTTAAGAGAAACTTTTTTACGTTCAGATCCTAAAAAGACGAAATCTTTAGTGCATTCAGTAGTACAATTTATAAATGTTGAACCTTTGATTGAATTATGGTATCCGTCCATATAAATTGCTCCACCTATAGCTTTTGCAAAACAATTTACAAATTGACAGGAATTAATTTTACCCATGCTTCCAACCCAAAAGATTGCTCCACCATTTACAGCTTTAGTTCCAAAGAAACGACAGCCAGAGATTTCAGCATAATCTCCGCTAACTGTAATAGGACTGTAAGCACAATTAAATCCAGAAACGTAACGTCCACAATTAGAAAATGACTGGGTGTTATTGAGAGTGAATTCCACGTTAACAAAAGTCACATTATTAATCAATACACCATCAGCAGTCACGTTAAATATTCTAGGGCCATTTTTGTTCCCATATATTACATGTCCGTTACCGTTAATGGTAAGATCTTCAACATCTAAAACAAGTGGTTTGTAATTAGCAGAAGAGAAATTATAATTTCTATTTAATTCAACTACTGCACCAGAACTTAATTCGCCAATGTCATTAATAAAATCTTCATAAGTTCCTGGGGAATTATTTTTTGGTGTAGAATCATCCGCACCAGAAAATAATTCTCCAGAAGCATTGTTGCTATTTTAAACATTTTTATTTTTTTCGACAGTGTTATGATAATCAGCATTTAATTCGCCAATTATATTTTCGTTATTAATAGTCATTTCATTATCGAATGTGATTGCTTCATTGTCAATGTCACTTGCTGCAAATGCAGAAGAGATTCCTACAAAAAAACAAAAACATACCATAAGTAAAATGATAGATTTTAAAAAGTATTATTTTTCTTCATATTAGATTCATCCTTTCGATTATTCAATTTAGATATAATATTATTATATTTGAATAAGTATATAAAGGTTTTCGAGTGCAAGTGCTTACTTACATCAAAATAAAGGAATAATTACATCTTATTTTAAATTTAAAAGAAATTATAAAGTTAATTATAAAAATAAACCAATTATTATCTTTTAAATAATAAAAAAAGAAAAATAAGAAGAATAAAAAAATAAGATTTTTGAAGAAAATTTTTTCTCTTGAAAAATATTTAATTTTTTGAATTTAAAAATTTCAAAAGATAAAAAAAAAAATTATAAAAATTATAAAAAATTATATAATTTAGGACTTTAAGTCATGAATAAATAATGAAAAATAAAAAAATAGAATACAAAAAATAAAAATAAAGAAAAATAAAAACCAATAGAAAAAAAATAGAATACAAAAAAATAAAAATAAAGAAAAATAAAAACTAATAGAAAAAAAATAGAATACAGAAAATAAAAATAAAAAAATTATATCAAAAAATTGAGTATAGAAAAATAAATAAAAAAAAGTTTTACCAAAAAATAAAGGAAATAAGAAAAGGATTAATTATAATCACTTACAACATTGTTTCTTCCTTTTTTATTTGATTTATAATCTTTCATTTCAGTAAATTGCTTTTTGCCAGAGTAATATCCTCTGAATACTGCTGCATTATCCACCATTTTATTCAATTCCTTATAATCATCATAATCATTGCTGATAACGACAATATGAGCTGGAGGATGAATCTTTTTTACTTGTACAATTGCTGTTGCTGTGTCCTCTTTAATACGAAATGCTGTAGCTACTTTTGATTTTGTTCTTAAAGGAGCATTCAATATCTTTTCAACAATCTTATCTGCATAATTTGCATCAATCCTTTTTGGTTTTGTAGTTAAATTTAATTTAGCATGCCTTTCAACATCTGCAATTGCATTGAGAATCTTTGCATTATTTTCTCCTCTTATTAATACTAACGCCATATTATCCCTATAAATATCATAATTATAATAAAAAAACTGATTTTAAATGAACTATCTAACTATTTAAAATCATAAGAAGTAAATTTTAAATTTTTAAAAAATATGAAAAATTGAATTTTCAAATAAAAACAAAATAAATCATAAATAAATGATTTATATTAAGTAATAGTCTATATAGTATTTTATATTTTTTTATTTAAATAGATTACTATTAAAAACTTATTAAAATTGATAAAAAAGAATTTTCATTTAAATATTAAATAAAAACAAATAAATAATTAAAAGAATTGAATAAAAGATAATTTAAATTCAATAAATAAAAAAATAAATCATAAAATTTAAAAAAGATTGAATGAATAAATAAAAAAATTAAAGTTTTTTGAATAAAAAAAGAACTAATTAAAAAGAATAATAAAAAATTAAAAAAGAAAAAGATTAATTGCTAAAAGCAATTAGGAAACACGATCCCTAAATGACTTAAGCAATCTTGTTCTAAATATCACCAGAACAATTAAAACAAAACCAATAGCTGTTTGAATTGAACCTAAGATAGTAAGGAATATAGAGTTAATAGGCAAGTTCCATGCAGGAGAAGTTCTGCCATTTGGCAATGGATTATAATAAACACCTACAGCACGAATGTTAGGTTTTACATTTAAATCACTTGGCTCTACATAATCTACTCCAACAATGAGACCGTTATTGATACCCCTATTAATCGAACCTGCTATAGACGATGCATTGTAACCATACTTCTTAACCGATGCCTTAACAACTTCACGGGTAATATCTCCCAGTCCTGCCTTTTCACTTCCATAAACAGAGACAGAAACAGAATCTTTAGATACTGTAATCTCATTGATTAAAACATCTGTAGCAGTACGAACCTCCAATTCATGATTACAAATCGGACATACATTATAGTTTTCTGCATCAGGATAAGCGGTTGCCCAACCACAGTCTAAACATACTTTGGAATAGTTTTCATCCATTGGATAACCTGTGGTGTTTACTCTATCCGGTACAAACATGTCTCCAGTGCTGATTAATGAAACAAGGTTTACTGCACCCCCACCGTATTTCTCACCAGAATCTTCAGCTATTTCCTCCATAGCTTTTCCAACGATATAGGTAGCAGGATAACCATCCCTAATCATTTTTCCTATGTTTACTGCAGTTTCTCTACGTACACGGTCTGCAGTACCGGCCATAGGGTTACCTACACTGTTTCTCAAGTGAATAATAGCTCCTTTTGAACCTTGAGGTAATTGAACAACACCACCAGTGTGGTGAGTGACTCTAATGGTTCCGGAATCATCCACTACAACAAGATATGCATTATAGTCCCCTCCAATAGCTGCTCCCATTGTAGGTCCACCAATAAGTAAACGAATACCTTTAAAACCAGTGGATAAAGCTGCAGCAGCAGCTGGACTTGAACCATGTTGCATAGCACCAAGTGAATCAATAATCGCATAGTTCCTTTCTGTACCGTTACCTTCCCCCCCGGAAAGCACTGCATAACCATCATTCTTAGACATGATGAATGAAGATTGGAACATGTTGTTAGCAAAGGACATACTTCCTGCAGCAGCACCATTCGGATCTTCACAAGATGGGTCAGTAATAACGATTACGTTACAAGTAGCTGAAACAGCGGATAATACTGAAAAGAGCATCAAAACTAAAAATACTAAACCAATGATTTTATTGAATTTCTTACTCAAATTATAACCTCCTATCCAGCAATACTATAATTATAAACACTTGTTGATGACTGAGGATTATTATTGTCAGTAGCAGTTGTACTATTTGCAATAATATTGATTGTTGAGAAATCCTCAATAACAGTTACTGTAACAATACCGGTATCCCTATTTACACTTACATCAGCTCCAGCAATAGGAGCAATGGTAGTACCTGGAATTGTTGATTGCCGTACAAAACTTTCTGCATTGGCCTCGGCCTCCGTCACAGGCAGCTCCCGTATGGATGTCTTAAGAATATCACCATCGATATAACTGCCTTCTCTTAAACCAGAATTCTGAACATTGTATCTAATACTGTCAATAGGTACAATATCATTTCCTTTTACGATAATACCTGCAATAGGTACTCCTTGAACATCTTCAGCAGAGGACGCATATGCTACATAGATTATTAATCTACCACAAACAATTAAGATAAAAGCCAATAATAAAATTATTAAAGTATCTCTCCTAATTTTAATATACATAAGATGCCTCGATAAATATAAATTTCTATTATTAAATCATTTATTATATTAATGCAATCTGTTATTGCAAATAAAATATAATATAACTATTTATTTAATTTACATATTATTAATAGTTATCTATGATATTTATATATAAAAAAAGAATTTAAAGAAAAAAAGGAATAGAAATTAAAAAAACATTTGCAGTAAATAAGTAAAATATTCAGATAGCAAATAGCAAAAATGAGAATTTTCCAAACTTTAAAAGTTTAATCAAAATAATTTTCCTAAGGCTTCCACTAAAAACCCATGAAAAATATTTTGGTCAAGGTTTTTGAGCCGCAGGCTCAAAAAGCTTGGGCCAAAAGCTTGGGCAGCTTGGGCCAAAAGCTTGGGCCAAAAGCTTGGGCCAAAAGCTTGGGCCAAAAGCTTGGGCCAAAAGCTTGGGCCAAAAGCTTGGGCCAAAAGCTTGGGTCAAAAGCTTGGTTATAATTTTGTCATCAAATCCATAATGGAAAATGGGTCTCCTTCATTTCTAACTCTTGGAGCGCCACCAAATGCAGCCATAGCATTTTTCTTAAAGTCTTCATTCGCTCTTCTGGAAACCTCTCCAAATATCATCTTGTAAGCTTCACATTGAGGATCAACAGCTTTTGGAGACTGGGTGGCAACAATACCATTATAAGGGCATCCGCCTCTGCAGAACTTAATGAACTTACAGTCTGCACAGTCCTCATCAACAAAATTCTTGAATTCCATCAACTTTTCCCATGCCTCAGACTTCTCAAGGTCTTCCATTGAAGGCTCATCATAAACATTGCCCATAATGTATTCATCCATTCCAACAAAACGATAGCAAGGATAAATTGAACCGTCATGACCTACAGCAAGGGTAGTTCCCATACAATCATTGAAAGTGCATAATGTTCCAACTCTTCTAAGGCTGCTTTTTGCAATATGGTCCAAGTCCATAATTACAAACTTGTCCAAATCATAAAGGTATTTATCTAGCCAATCAATCAATAATTTTCCATGTTCATCCTGATGAAGTGCCCATGGGTCTGCATTATCTCCACGTAATGATGGCAAAGCAGCATGTATCTTTAAATTCAATCCATTTTCCTTAAAGAAATCATAGATTTCATCTGAAAAATCCTTAGAGTATGAAGTGAATGTACATACAAAATTGATTTGGATGCCTTTATCAGTAGCTAATTTAACTGATTTCATGGTTTTATCAAAATAGCCTTCTCCTCTTTGATAATCATTGATTTCCTTAGGACCATCAATGCTTGTACTGATAGCTATATTATAGTTTGAGAATAAGTCAGCCATTTCTTCATCCAACAGCCATAAGTTGCTCTGTAATGAAAAACCTTCAGTTTCATGGGTTGTAGCATCATTAAGCAAAGGGAGGGCCTTTTCATAGAATTCATAACCTGCAAGCAAAGGTTCTCCACCATGGAATGTGAAATGTACAGGCTCATCTCTAAAATTAGCTAACCATTTAACAATTTGATTGATTACATCAATATCCATCAATTCTGCATTTTCTTCAGAACCCCAACAATAGGAACAATTAGATGGACATCCTAAAGTAGATATAATCATTACATGAAAAGTCATTTAATCCCTCTAAAATAAATTTATGCACTTAAAATTAAGAAATAAAAAAATTATCTTTTTTGAATCAAATATAAATTATAATTTCTTATTTAATTCCGTGATAAGTTCTTTTTTAATTGTTTCATCTTCAGATTTTTCCTTATCCCTTCCAGTTTCAAAAACATATCCGCAATTATCACATTTGAACTCTTTTAATTCAGCATGTGCATGATGATTATCAATAAATCTCCTATGAGCAGTTTTATCAGTAGATCCACATTTTGGACATTTTGCAATAAGGTCTTCAAATTTCATTATATCTCTCCTTAAATTTTAAAATTATTTTATTAATATAATATTGTTTGTCATTATTAATATAATTTAATTTTGAATAGATGATTGAGATGAAAATTTTCAATTATAAACTAACTTCAATAGCTAGAATGATGACGGATATATAAAAAATAGTATTGAAAAATAGAAGAATAAAATGATGATGAAAATATAAAAAATGGCATTGAAAAATAGAAGAATAAAATATGATAGAAATATAAAAAATGGCATTGAAAGATAGAAGAATAAAAAAATTAATTTAAAAATAAGATATTTTAAAAAATAACATTTTTATAGAGTTTTAAATCATATAATAGTTTTTTAAAATAGTTCTTAATTATTTAAAAATTAAAAAATAGTTTTAGCTATTGTAAAATAGCTAAATAATTAGAATCTTTGTGGTTTGAGCTTTTTGGTTTTTTCTTTGCTCACATTTTGAGCTTCATCTTCATACTCATCACAAATGGCATCTACTTCACCAACAGCTCTCACTCTACCTTTTTCAATCCAAATTGCTTTATCACAAATGTTTCTAATTTCTCTAATTGAGTGGGAAACAAGCAATACAGTAGTGTTTGATGCCATTAATGATTGAAGCTTTTCTCTACTTTTTTCTCTGAAAGTGATGTCTCCTACTCCAAGAACTTCATCAAGAATGAGAATATCAGGATCTACAATGGTTGCTATTGAAAATCCAAGTTTTGATAGCATACCTGAAGAATAGTTTTTAACAGGCAAGTTGATAAATTCTCCAAGCTCTGAGAATTCAAGGATTTCATCGTATTTTTCATTTAGGAATTTTTCATTATATCCAAGAATCGCTCCATTTAAAAATATGTTTTCTCTTCCAGAGTAATTCTTATCGAATCCAGCTCCTAAGGACAGTAAAGGTGCTATATTTCCATTTACAATAACTTCTCCTTCATCTGGAGTGTATACACCTGAAATGATCTTAAGCAATGTACTTTTTCCAGCACCGTTAAAACCGATAATTCCTACCTTTTCACCTTTATAAATTTTAAATGAAACATTATCTGTTGCCTTAAAGATGGTTTTCTTTTCCTTGGTTCTATTAATGGTTCTGATAACATATTCCTTTAGGTTATCAATCTTGTCCTTACCTATTTTAAAGCTTAGGGAAACATTTCTCAATTCAATTGCAACATTATCATCACCAACAGTCTGCAATTGATTTTGAGCTTCAGCAAATTCCTCAATTTTCCTTAATTTTGCTGCTTCTTTTTCCTTTTTAGCTTCTTCTTTTTTCTTTTGAGCTTCTTCTCTTCTTCTAACTTGGTAAGGGTGACCGTTTTTCAATTCTTTCTCTTCTTTTGAAGGTCTTACTCTAAAGGTATTTACTTTAGCTTTTTCGTATTTGTCACTTCCCTCATACAATAATTGTATGATTGTGTCACCCTTTAGGTTAAGGGTTAAGTGAACCTTACCTTCTTCATTGGTAATTTGCCTATATGAATTACTTATCTCTCCTGTTTCCCTTAAAAGGTTATAGACAACTTCTTCATTAGCAATAGGCTTTCCATCTTCTGTTCTTAAATAAAATTGTAGAGAGACAGTGTTATGAATAGCTGGTATGATTTGAGTTTTGATTTTTTTAACTTCAGTTTTTTCGTTATCCATATGATCCCTCCATTTTTTATTTTATTTTTAAATAATATTGATTAATTGTAAATTTTTTATTTTGTTTCAGTTGATTTCTTTTTTAAATCCCCTTTTAAATTATAATTCTAAAGTAATTCTATCTTGATATTTGCGGAATACCAATACTCCTATTATGAAAATAACAAGAGAAATTGCAAATGTAGTTAACATTAAGCTAGCTGATGGGAACTGTCCTTCCATAACAAAAGATCTGAATTGTGCAATGATTCCATAAACTGGATTTAATTCCATATATCCCCTTATAGGTTGAGGAACGCTTGTTATAGGATAAAATATCGCACAAGCATAGATTAATAATGATGTGAAAATTTTATATAAATATTCTATGTCTGTGAATTTGGTACAAACAATTGCCAAGATTAAGCCTATTCCAGTAATCAATAAGAACAATACTGCGATAGGAATTACTGAAAATAGTGCCATAGCATAGAATGGTGCTTGTGTCAAAATCATTATTGCAATCAATACAATTACAGACATTAGGAAATTCAGGAATTCTGAACATATTCCACCAAGGGCAAAAATATATCTAGGTATAAAAATCTTATTAAAAATACTCCTATTTGCTTTAATTGACCTCATAGCGATTTTTGTTCCACTATTGAAGAAATTAATAACAATTCTTCCTGTTAAGAAGTAAACTGGGAAATTTTCAATACTCCTTGCAAATACTGCTGAGAAAATTGCAGTTAATAAAGCCATTTCTATCAATGGATTTAAGAAACTCCAAAGAACTCCAATGAATGAATCTTTGTATTTGGATGTGAAATTCTTTTTAATTATTTGCTTTAGCAAGAAATTTTCACTAGTTCCTTTTTTTAGTATTTCTAACGTCATATTTTTACCTAATTAAAATAGTAATTTAATATAATATTATATTCCTATTAAGTATTTATAATTTATTTATACTTAAACTTTATCTATTTAATTATTGCTTTTTTTGATTAAATTCATTTATACCCCTAAATAGCTATGAATTACTAACATTTATAATTGGAAACTTTTATAATTATAATTAAAAACCTTTATAAATTATTGTGTGCTTATAATTAGTGAATGATTGTTTTTAAAAAAAAATAATCAAATGTTGAATGAATATAAGATAAGAGTATAAAGGGGGATTTTATTATGGATGAAAAGATTAATTATTTGGCAAAAAGCGGTATTTTTGGTCTTGTTGTAGCTGATGCATTAGGAGTTCCATATGAGTTCAGTTCTAAAGAAAAATGTGAGGGAGAACCTATGACAGACATGATTGGCTATGGAACATACAATCAGCCACCTGGAACTTGGTCAGATGACAGTTCCATGACTTTAGCCACTGTAGATGGATTGACTTATTCATTAAGAGTCAATGAAGATGACCTTCGAGAAGAAGGTTCTGAAATAGACATTTTAGAAATCATTGATTATAATGAAATCATGAAAAACTTTGCTGCTTGGTTCTTTAAGGCAAGATTCACTCCATATGATGAAGTTTTTGACTATGGAGGAACAACTGCTGACGGAATATGCAATTATAAAGCAGGAATTGAACCAATATCCTGTGGAGGAACAAACCCCACTGATAATGGTAACGGCTCTTTAATGAGAATTTTACCTATTGCATACTTCATTTACTTTTTGTCCAGGAAATACTCATTTTCAGATGATGATAAGATGAAGGCAATCCATAACCTTTCATCATTGACCCACGGGCCAAGAAGAAGTAGAATGTCCTGTGGAACATATGTTTTAATAGCTATTGAATTGTTGAAAAACAGTTTTGAAGATAAAAATCTAAGCTTAGATGAAGCTGTCAATAATGGAATTCAATTAGCTAAGGAATACTATGAAAACAATGATGAGTTTAAAGAGACAATGCCTTATTTTTATGGCATATTTGATGAAAACATTAAAGAGACTCCAAAATCAGTCATTGAAGGTCGAGGATATGTAGTTGCTTCACTTCAAGCAGCACTTTGGTGTCTTTTAAATAATGATTCCTATAAGGAAACTGCTTTGGCAGCTGTTAATTTAGGTCAGGATACTGATACAACTGCTGCAATTGCTGGGGGTTTAGCTGGAATCTATTATGGATATGACAATATTCCTCAACATTAGTTAGAACAAATAGCTAGATTGGACTATATTGATAAGTTAATAGATGATTTTGCAAATTATTTGTAAATGGCTATTTCTTTTAACTTTTTTTCTTTTTTTTTATTTAGAATAATTTTTTTAATTTTAAACTATCATTTTATATTTTTTTACTTAAATAATCTTTTTTTAATTTTAAACTATTATTCTCTCTTTTTTTAATAAATAAACTAATTAAAAATTACATTATGAAAAAACTAACTAAAAAAACTATTTTTAAAAAAATAAACTAATAAAAAAATAAATTATGAAAAAACTAATTAAAAAAATAAAATATCTATTTAAAACTATTAAAAAAAGAATAAAAATAATTTAAAATAAAAAAATAAAACAATAAAAAAAAAGAATAAGAACTAAAATAATTCAAAACTACTTTTTAAAAGTTCTAACTATTTTATCCTTAGTTATCTTCAATAAAACTCCTACACCATGTGTTACAGGATCTTTAGTAGAGCCATCAACATCATAACGTACAGTGATAGGAACTTCAACTATTTTCAATCCTGCTTCAGCAGCATCTACAAGCATTTCACTTTCAATTCCAAAACCTGTATCCTTAAATCTGAAGCAATCTTTAGCTCTGCTGGAAAAAGCTCTGAATCCACTTTGGGAATCTGTAACATTAATCCCTGCGGATATATTTGTAGCAATATCCAAAACCCTTTGACCTACTCTTCTATAAGCGGGAGTGTTTTCTTCCGGCCCATTCATATACCTGCTTCCATTAACCAAATCAGCACCATCTTCAATGACCGGCTTGATTAAATCAGGAATCTCATCAGGATTATGCTGACCATCACCATCAATTGTTACAATGATTGAATCATCATTAATCGCTTTAAAACCTGATTTTAATGCTTCTCCCTTACCTAAATTAGTCTCATGATTTATCCGTTCTGCACCAGATTCAATAGCTACTTCTGCAGTCCTATCACTACTGCCGTCATTGATAATGATAACCTTATCAACATATTGTGAAGTTTTAGCTATGACATCAGCTAATGATTCCTCTTCATTGTATGCAGGTATGATTGCTACAATCTTTGCCATTCTATCACTTGAGAAATAAAAAATATTATAATCAGCTAAAAAAAAAGGAAATTGAAGATAATTAATCTTCAATTCTGTAATACCATTTCATCCATTCAACAGTTCTTTTAATTCCCTCTTTCGGAGAAACCTTAGGGTCATGCTTTAAATCGCGAATAGCCTTTGAGAAGTCAATGGTCTTGACTTTTGTAGTGAATGGTTCAGCAGGAGTGTAAGTCACTAATGAATCATCGATTCCTACAGCTTCTAAAACCAAATCAGAATACTCTTCAATTGTCATTTCCCCTTCAGGTTTGCTTCCAACATTGTAAACTTCACCAGGAATGAAATTATCTACAATATTAGCAAATGTATTTGCAGTATCTTCCACATAATCAATAATTCTTTTATGACCTTTATGAACAGAATAAGGCAATCCGTGAAGTGCTTTATAAATAAAAATAGGGATAAATCCTTTGTATGGAGAGTAAGCTTCATGAGGACCATAACAGTTTACAGGACGAACTCTTACAGTTTCAGTTCCAAACATGGTTGCAGAGTTCATGCACATCAATTCTCCTGCCCATTTGGAAATTGCATAGTCGTTCATTTGATAAGTGTCCTTAATAGGCATGTTTTCCATTACATCTTCAGTCATGATTCCTTCATAATCACCATAAACTTCAGCAGATGAAAAGGAAATCATTCTAAATCCTAATTTTTCTTGAAGACGGATCATATTTTTCAATCCGATTACATTTGTTTCCCAAAGGTTTTCATAGTATCCTTCACCATTCCATCTACCATATTCAGCAGCAAGGTTATAGACATAATCGAATTTCTCATTATCATCAAAAATTCTTTCCATTTGACGATAATTACGAATATCCCCTCTTACATAATCGCTGTAAGAATCAGAATATAAGTCAGCCTCATTTTCATGATGCAATAAGTCAACAGCCAAAACTTCATGTCCTCTGCTTCTAAGCTCATTTACAAGATTAGTTCCTATAAATCCGCTTCCACCAGTAACCATTATTCTTTGAGTTTCCATTAAAACACCTTTCCAATCAATTATAATATAAAAATCAATAAAACTTATCTACCAATGTCTAAAATACAAAAATAAATAAACTTATTTATCTGTCTAAAATACAAAAATAAATAAAACTTACCTACCAATATCTAAAACACATAAATAAAACTTATTTATCAATATCGTCATAGCTTTTAGGTTTTTTGCCACGTAATCTTGCAAAAAATCCCAAATCATCATATTCATTTAAAGTGAACTTCAACTGTGCCATTTTAGTATATGCTATATCCAAACGATTCTCTAAAGAGAATGTTCTTTGATTTTGGCGAATTCTTGATTTCCTTAAATCTCTTTCCAAACCGGCAATTTCATAATTGGCATCATTCAAGTCTTTTGTTAACTTATTAACATATTCATTAAGCTTTTCATTGTCAGTCCTTTCAGAATCAAGATATCGCCTAAGAATATCTATCCTATGTTTTAGTTTTTGAGTTTCAAAAGCCAATTCTTCGATGTCATATTGCCTAACTTCCAATTCCAAAGATTCAAACCGCATAATGTCTCGGGAAAGCTTTTCCCTTTCAATTGCAAAATGCTCTATCCTATCCTCATAGGATTCACATCTTTCCTTAAGAACACGATTTTCCTTACGGTACTGGGAAAGCTGCATCTTTAGCTCTTCTATTTCTTCCTCAGGACTCTTTTTATCAATCATTTAATCACATGCAATATTAAGCAATGAATTTAAAATTTAATGAAAATTGTAATTTAGATTTGCATAGATTTAGCAAATAAAGCAAAACAATAATGTTTTAACTAATCTATGCAAACAAACTAGAAAATTTCTAATTAATATTTGCCCACTTCATCACGAAGGAAGGATAAAATTTCCTCCCTATCCTTGTCATTCTCTAAAGCAAACATTAAAGAAGTTTTTAGCCAATCCATACGATTACCTATATCGTAGGTTTTTCCTTTAAACACTTGTCCATAAATCTCATCCAATTTGGATAATGCATCAGTCAATTGGATTTCTCCACCATAACCTGGCTCCACATCTTCAATGCAATCGAAAATGTCAGGAGTGAGAACATATCTTCCCATAATAGCTAAATTACTTGGAGCTACACGAAGAGGTGGCTTTTCAACAAGCTTGTCAATTTTATAAATGGCATTTTCTATCTCTTCACCGCCAATAATACCATATCTTTCAACCTTTTCATCAGGAACTTCCTGCAATGCAATAACTGACTTGTCATATTTTTCATAAATGTTAATCAGTTGCTTAGTGCATGGAACAGTGTCTTTAGTGATTGTGTCCCCTAACATGACAACAAAAGGATCATTTCCTACATGTTTCTTTGCACAGTAAATTGCATCACCAAGTCCTTTTTGCTTCTTCTGTCTTATAAAGTGAATATCAGCTAATCCAGAAATATATTCAATTTCCTTTAAAAAGTCTTCTTTTCCTTTAGTTTTCAAATGATGCTCTAATTCAAAAGACCTGTCAAAATGGTCTTCAATTGATCTTTTACCTTTACCTGTAATAATCAATATATCGTCAACAGCAGAATTTACAGATTCTTCTATCACATATTGAATTGTTGGCTTATCATAAACAGGCAACATTTCTTTTGGTTGGGCCTTTGTAGCAGGTAAAAATCTTGTACCTAAACCTGCTGCAGGAATTACTGCTTTCATCATTTCACCTCAAGTAAATATATTTTTGAATTGATTAATTTTAATAGTTCAAATAGCAATTCAAATGGATTACTAATTTAAAATAATTAAAATAGCAATACAAAGCAATTACTAATTTAATAAATAATTAAAATAGCAATTTAAATGAATTACTAAGTTATTAATATAATTAAAATAGCAATTCAAGGGAATTACTAATTTATTATAATAATATTTTATTAATAAAAATATATAAATTTGATGAAAAAAGCAATTAAAAAAAGAATAAAACATTGTTAAATATAAAATCTAAAAAAAGCAGAATGAAATAAATTACAAAAAGTGCAGGGGACGGGAATCGAACCCGCGAAGGGACTAACCCACTAGGCCCTCAACCTAGCGCCTTTGACCGCTCGACCACCCCTGCATAAAAATAAGCAGTTATATTAATAATACAGTACTATATAGTATGTTTATTATATTATTTAAACCTTACTACAAAAATAAATAAAAAAACAATTAAACAGTCATTAAAATTATAGAAGTTTAATATTGACTTCCATAGATTCACCATTAGCCAAGTCTTCAACTAATTCCCTGTTTAAATCAATAGCTGCCTTATCAGATTTAATCATTAAAGTTCTGGAACATATAAAAGTGCTTTTTCTGCAAACAATGTCTGTAGGATGGGAAAGACTTAAATCATGATGTCCAAAACCTTCTATCTTGTCATATGCATTTGGAGTCTTTAGCTCCACTATGACTTTAGTATCATCATTTGCCAATTTTTCCTTAAAATCATCTGGAAAGTTTTCCATTGATTTATCAATGCCTAAACCGATTATGCAATCTCCAGATAAAGTCAAATCCTTATCCTTGGTTATTTCAAAGGTGGATTTATGTTGAGACAATATGTTCTTATGTCCCTTTGCCCTAATTTTAAAATTCATAATAAGAAATATAGCAATTATTTTATAAAAATATTTTTAAAAAACCTAAAATAAATAAAATAATAGATAATCAAAAAATAAAAAAATCAAATTAAAACCTAAAATAAATAACAGAAAAAACCAAATATAAAAAAATATTATTGAAAAAAGGAGATTTTAATGATTCTAAATACTGGCTTAAGAACAGACATTCCAGGATTCTTTAGTGAATGGTTCTATAATAGAATAGATGAAGGATTCGTATATGTAAGAAATCCCTATGCAAAAAACCAAATCTACAGCTATAAATTAAATCCAGAATTAATAGATTGCATAATGTTCTGCACTAAAAATCCAAAGCCAATGCTTGAAAATCTTGAAAAGATAGATAAGTTCAATCAATATTGGCATATAACAATCAACAATTATGAAAAAGAGATAGAACCTAATGTTCCACCAGCAAATGAAGTTTTAGAAAGCTTCAAAATCCTTTCAAAGAAATTAGGAAAGTCAAGTGTATCATTAAGGTATGACCCGATTTTCATCAATGAAAAATACACTTTAGAACATCATATAGAATCATTTGAATATATTCTTAACTCATTATCCGATTATACAACTGAAGCCATCATAAGCTTTATTGACTTATATGAAAAGACAAAACGCAATTTTCCAGAAGCAAATGAAGTGAACCGATCAGAAAGACTAAAGCTTGGAGAAGAATTTGCCAAAATTGGGAAAAAATACAATATTAAAGTCAAAACATGCGTTGAAGGAAGGGAATTGGAAAAATTTGGAATAGATTCAAGCGGATGCATGACAAAAGAGGTAATTGAAAGAGTAATAAATAAAAATCTAAAGATCACTAAACAGAAGGCAAGAAATGGAGAGTGCTATTGCCTTTTGAATAATGATATAGGTGAATACAACACATGCAATCATGGATGCCTATACTGTTATGCCAATTCAAATAAAAAAATAGTCAAAAGGAATTTGAAACTTCATAATCCAAAATCTTCTCTTTTAATTGGAGATGTCAAGGAAGACGACATAATCATTGAAAGAAAACAAGAAAGCCTTATAACTAATGAAAAGACTAAGCAAACCAAATTATTTTAAAATAAATTATAGAAAAACCAAAAGGGAATGGTATCATGAATGAATACATTGGATATTGTGGATTAGATTGTGAAACTTGTGAAGCCCGCATTGCAAGAGTAAATGATGACAATGAACTACGTGAAAAAGTTGCAAAGCTTTGGAGCGAACTGAATGCTGTTGAAATAAGTCCTGAAATGATCAACTGTGTAGGATGTCGAATAGATGGAGTGAAAACTCCATTCTGTGATTCAATTTGCCCTATAAGAAAATGCGCTTCAACTAAAAAATATGAAACATGTGGTGATTGTGGAGAATTGGAAGAATGTGAAAAAATCAGAATGATTTTTGAAAACAATAAAGATGCACTAAAAAATCTAAAAGGCTCTGATAATTAAGATTTACACATAATCACAAATGCACTAACTCAATGAATCTATTAAATAATAATTACCACCAATTATATTAAAGATAAATACAAAAGTTGTTAAATTATGAAAGGTTGCTACTGTTTAATTATATCTATGAAAAAAAGTGAGAAACTTAATATAGGGCATCTATATCAAGACCATAAATTTAAGAAAGGATACTATGTTTACATAGGTTCAGCAATGAATTCAATTGTAGCAAGAATCAATAGACATTTATCTGATGAGAAGAAACTTCATTGGCATATAGATTATCTGTTGAAAAATGAAAGCAGTGAAATAAGGGATGTTCTCTATAATATTTCAGATAAGAAGATAGAATGTGATCTGGCAGCCATAATAGCTGAAAATGGAGAAGGTGTTCCAAAATTCGGATGTTCTGATTGCAATTGCAATTCCCATTTAATTTATTTTAAAAGAAAAAGAGATGCTGTAAATTCTGTAAAAAGTGCATATGATAATCTAAACATGAAATATTATAATTTAAACTATTTTAAAAAAAAGATTAATTAATAATAAAAAAACAAAAAAATAAAAATTTAAACTATTTTAAAAAAAAGATTAATTAATAATAAAAAAAGCAAAAAATAAAAAAAAAGAAAAAGGGTTATTTAGTTTACATCAGAGTATAATAACCCAATTGCTCTGTTATAGAAGAATGTTGCATAAACTCCTAATATACCGAGTAATATTCCGCCAATTATATTATGATAAGCATAAACTACCATAAAGATAAATGCAACAAGTAAACAAATGACGAAAACTGCAATAATAGTTATGAGAACTTTTAACATACCTACTTCTGATATATCAGAAATAGCATCACCGATAGAGAGAGCTGCTCCTAAACTATCATATTTTGCTAATCTACATACTGCCATAAATTCAGCAAATGCAAAGACAATGTATAATACAAGAACAACGATTAAGGTTAAAATACCTTTACCTAAGAGAGTTAATAATAACCATGCAATAACTGCTGGAACTATATAATAAACAAGACCAACAATAAGTACTTTGATAGCATTTGAAACTTGTCTTACAAGGTCAATGCCTGGAGCATCGTCTCTTCTTTCAATACCAAATTTAACAATATCTAAACCATATCCGGAAATTAATAATGCACCAATGATTATTACTAATATTCCAATAAATCCTAATCCTCCTGCAGCAATAATATGATTGTTACTTGCTTGAGGAATCATCGCAATAAGGCTTCCCGCACCTAAAATTCCGGCAATTATACCAATAAGCATATAAAGTACTAATGCTTTTACATTATGTAAAGGATATGCAATTGCATCTCCTATAATTTCAGTTATATCCATATTTAACACCTAAAAAATTAATTTTATATTTTTAATTTAATAATATCTTTTCAGACATTATTACTATATAAGTACTACTATTTAAATGTAAATAATAAAATTGGGAATTTTCTTTAAATTATACATAAAAATTACTATTTTTTCAAAAAATTAAATGATTTGAGCATATCAGTTCAGTTTAATTATATATTAAAAAGTATGAATTTAAAAAAAAATTAAATGATTTGAGCATATCAGTTCAGTCTAATTATATATTAAAAAGTATGAATTTAAAAAAAAATATTAAAAAAATCAGATTTGAATAAAAGTATTTAATCTTCAAAATAATTAAAAAAAAAACATAAAAAAGAAATTTAAGAATATTAAAAATTAATAAAAAATGAAATAATAAATCTTTAATCTAAGAATGACTTAAAGAAATTTTCAAAATCCTCATCTTCCATTGGTTCAGGAGTTGAGAAATTATCATTGATGAAAATGTCACTTGCCAATTTTCTATAAGCTTCCGCTTCATTTGACTCAGGAGCATATTCAACTACTGTTTTTGCATCCAATTCACTTCTTTGAATCAAATTGATTCTTCCTATAACTCCAATAACCTGAGTGTTGATCTTTTCTGCAAAGGAACTTACAATTTCCTCTTCATTTTCAATGCCTTTGCAATTGCAAATGATTCCTCCAAGGTTTCCTTTTAGCTTTTTGATTCCTTTGGAAATATTGTTTGCTGCATATAATGACATATATTCTCCAGAAGATACTATAAATACTTCATCAGCATAATCTTCTCTAAGAGGAACTGAAAAACCTCCACAAACAACATCCCCTAAAACATCATAAAGAATTACATCAAATTCTTCATCAAAGGCATTTAAATTCTCTAAACGTTTCATGGCAACTATAACTCCACGTCCTGCACAGCCTACTCCAGGTTCAGGACCTCCACTTTCAACACATTTGATCTGATTGAATCCTTCAAAAACCAAATCGGAAAGTTCAGGCTTTTTATTATCTTTAAGTGTATTAACTATTGTAGGAATTCTTTTACCGCACAATGTTCTTGTAGTGTCAGATTTAGGGTCACAACCAATTACCATGACCTTCTTATCATCTTCACTATAAGCTGCTGCAATATTAGCCACTGTAGTGCTTTTGCCAATACCACCTTTTCCATAAATAGCTATTTTCTTTTGTCTTTTCATCTTTACACCAGTTAATAGAAATTAAATAATAAAAATTAAAACATGCAAATATTTAATATTTTCTTTAATTTTAATTGAATTCATTTTTTCACTAAATCAATTTCTAAAAAATCCTCAAATTCATTAATGATTATTTCTCTTCCCGAGGAATCAACTTATATACAAAATCGCTTTCCCTTAACTTTTCATCAATTGCTATTGCTACATTAGAACCTTTTTCTGCCTTTTCAATAGCTTTTCCATCAATTTGCATAGATTCAATAACATGAGTAATGGAACCGGTAGTCGGCCCTTGAATCATGATCTCATCACCAACAGCCAAATCATCCCAAATCCTAAGTTCTGCAACCTTGATTTTATTATAGTAATTAACCACTTTCGCTATATCCTTTTTAATGAATTTGGATTGGTTGTTTTCGCTTATTTCATGAGGAATATTAAAGTAGAATCCAGTATCGAATCCTCTATTGAATACCTTCATAAGCTCTTCCATCCATTGAGGATTATACTTATAGTTTTCAGGATCCTTCAGATATAAGTCAATTGCTTCCCTATAAACCTTAACTGCTGTTGCAACATAATCTGGAGATCTTGCCCTTCCCTCTATCTTAAAGGAATCAATTCCCGCTTCAATAAGCTCAGGAATATGCTCTATTAAAGCCATATCCTTTGGAGAGAAGAAATTTGTCCTATATGAATCATCATATGAATTGGATATTATGAAGGATTCATCATCACATTCAGAGAAATTAATGACATCATCATTTTCATCCTCTTCAAAGCTTAACCTCCACTCCTTTCTGCATGGCTGCAAACAATCTCCACAATTAGCGCTTCTGCCATAAAGGCCATAGCTTAAGAAACATCTTCCAGAGATTGCCATACACATTGCACCATGAATGAAAACTTCAGTTTCAATAGAGGAATTGCTCTTCTTAAGCTTTTTAGTGATTTCCATTATTTCATCCAATGACAATTCCCTTGACAGGATAGCCCTTTTGGCACCTAATTTCTCCAAGGTCTTTAAAGCATAAAAATTAGTGGTGTTTTCCTGAACGCTTACATGAGCTTCAAGGCCATTTTCACATGCCAAGTCAATTAATGCAATGTCAGATAGGATAATTCCATCTGCACCATACTCTTTAATATAAGGCAATTGCTGTTGAAGCTTTTCAACATCTTCATCCTTCATTATGGTATTTGTGCAGACATATAATTTAGCTCCATATTCCTTTGTGATTTCACTTGCCTTCCTAATGTCTTCAAGTGAAAAATTACTTGCATTTATTCTCATATTGACATCTTCCAAGCCAATATAAACTGCATCAGCGCCATTTTTCAATGCACTGGCTAATGAAATGAAATTTCCTGCAGGAGCTAATAGTTCTACCATAAAAACAACTCATAAAAAAGATTTCTAAAAATAATTCATAAATAAAAAATATGCAATTTAAAATTAAAATTCACGCTAAAAATAAAAAACAAAAAAAGATGAAGAATTTTTCTTCATCTAAACCTAAAAAGGTCAATCATTACTCTTCATTAAAAACCATAAAGACCAAATCATCACTCTTCATTTAAAACCATAAAGGCTAAATAATTACTCTTCATCTGTTGGACCGGTTATAGTTTGAATATAACTTAAGTAAGACTCTGCCTCTAAATCATCAGGTATCTCAGTTGGATAGTCTTCAGTAATACAGCCTAAACAGAGGTCTCCTCCGTCCATGCCAATAGCTTCAATGAGAGACTCAATACTAATATATCCTAAAGTTTCAGCACCTAATTGCTTTCTGATTTCTTCAATTTCCAAATTAGCTGCAATCAATTCATCTTTAGTAGCTAAAGCAACACCATAGAAACATGGAGCAATAACTGGAGGACAGCCAATCAACATATGAACCTCTTCAGCACCTGCTGCCTTAAGGATTCTAACCAAGGATTCAGAAGTTGTTCCTCTAACAATACTGTCATCGATTACAACAACTCTTTTTCCTTTTAATTCATGGTTTAATGGATTTAATTTAAGCTTAACTGCAATTTCACGTTCTTCTTGAGTTGGCATAATGAATGTTCTGCCAACATACCTGTTTTTAATTAGACCTTCACCAAATGGAATTCCTGAAGCTCTTGCGTATCCAATAGCTGCAGGAATGGATGAGTCAGGTACAGGCAATACTAAATCTGCTTCAATAGGGTTTTCCTTATACAATGCTTCTCCGATTTTAAGCCTTGTATCATAAACGCTTTTTTCATCAATAATACTGTCAGGACGAGCAAAGTAAACATACTCAAACATACAATGTGCTCTTCTGGAACCTTTTGCAGATGGCAAAATATATGAATTGACCTTATTGTCCTTAAAGTATAATAATTCACCAGGTTCCATATCACGTATGATTTCTGCATTTATTACATCAAATGCAACTGATTCGGATGCAACTACAAAATGATCATCAGTTTGACCTAAAATCAAAGGTTTCATTGCCATAGGATCTCTTAAAACATATAGTTCATCATTGATTAAAATAACTAATGAATAGGAACCAATTAATTTTTGAGAAACAGTGTCAATGACTTTTAGAATGTCCTTTTCATTTTCAAATTCTTCCTTAATCAAATAACAGACGACTTCAGAATCGGTGTCAGATTGGAATTCATATCCTTTTTTAGTTAATTCATCTCTTAAGGAACCAGAGTTCACAATATCTCCATTGTGACCCATAGCTATAAATCCATCACCTAATTCAGTAAAGAATGGCTGTGAATTTTCAATTTTTGATTGGCCAGTGGTTGAATATCTTACATGACCAATACCAACATTTCCACTTAAGCTGTTAAGTAATGTATTATCAAAAACATCAGTTACTAAACCCATTCCACAGTGGAAATTTAAGCCATAATTAACATTATGAGTTGCAATTCCTGCAGATTCTTGTCCTCTGTGCTGTAAAGCATACAAACCGTAATAAATCAAGTGAGAAACATCCATAGAGGTCTCTTTAGAATGTATCCCAATAATACCACATTTATCTTTCAATATTTAATCTCCATTAACCCTATTAAGACAATAAAAAATTTTTAATAATTATAATTCAATGAATATAATATTAATCTTACTTAAAAAAAACAATTAAGTTAAAAATCATATGTAAATATTTATAATTTTTCTAATATTTATAATAATGTTTTTTAGAAAAAAATTTAAAAATGAATGAATGAAAAATTTAAAAAATAATTAATAATAAAAATACAGCAAATAAAATAATTCAAAAAAAATAATAATGTTTTTTAGAAAAAAATTTAAAAATGAATGAATGAAAAATTTAAAAAATAATTTATAATAAAAATACAGCAAATAAAATAATTCAAAAAAAATACTAAAAATAAATTAATTAAAAATAAGGGCATGAAAAAGATAAAAAAATAACTAAAAATAAATTAATTAAAAATAAGGGCATGAAAAAGATAAAAAAGATAAAAAAAGTTAATATTTAACTCCAAAGATTGGAAAATGCAGAGTAATCCTCCTCTCCATCATCTTCATCATCTTCACCGTCATAGCCATAATCTTCCCCATCATTATTCTCAACATACTGGTCTTCACCAGCATCATCTTTAATATAACGGCTGATTTCCTCTTCAATATCATCTTCATCTTCCATTGATTTAAGAGATTTGAGATTGAACACATTAATGCTTTCTTCGTTTCTTTCTTTTTGGTTCAATTTTTCATTGAAGATATCATCTAAGTCATCTTCATTGGAATTTCCTTCAAATTTTTCATTATAAATGAAATCATCATCGGAAGAATCAAATCCATTATCTTCATTTTTGAAAATGGAATTGTCGGCATGATTTGAATTATCCTCTTCAAATCTAGGGAAATCTTCGAATACTGACCTGTTTTCTGAATGGCTTGGAGCGAATTCTTCAATTTCCTCGAATTTGAAATTGCTTTTAAAATTATTATAATCCAAATCCTGCTTATTTGTATCAGATAAGATAAAAGCAGTCTTAATAATCTTTAACCAATCTAAAGCATCCTCTTTGGATTCAGCACATATGGCTCCTTGGCCAATCATTAGATTTTTAGGGCGGAAATTGTCTGTACTGATTAAAATGAACTTATAGGTATCCTGAGATAAATGTTCATCAAAGAGATCATACCACAAGTCATTCAATGAATAAACTTCCAATGAATTTTTGCTGTGAAGACCTTCAAATCTTGATTTCAAGTCTGAATAATCAGATTTGATCTTATCCAATTCCCTTTGAAGTGCCTTTACCTCTTCAGACAGCTTTTCATTTCTTTCCCTAAATGAATTGGATTCCTTGATTAAAAGCTCGTTTTCTTTGGAAATCTTATCAAATTTCAAGGATTCCTTATCAAAATCAGTTTTTATTTGATTATACAATCTTTTTGAATTGTTTATTGAAGACAAATTGGATATGCTGTATAATCCTCCTCGAATAATGGAATTTGCAATCTCATCTTCAAAGATATTGTCTTCATTATAGTCATATTCATAATCATTCAATTCTTCAAGTGAAGGAAGCTTTAGATATTCAATGAAATTAAAATCGTTTTTTAATGAAGATCTGAGATTTTCATATAGGCGATGGCCTTCCTCGTTGTTTTCAGTAGCTATTAAAACCAAATCTGCACCTACAATGGTGTTTTTAGCCACTTCAATATTTCGGCTTGGAATTATTGAAGAGATGTTTACATTAAAATTAGATAAGTCGAAATTGCTTACAGCCTTAGATATTAATTCCAAATAATCCATATTTGTCAAAATAATCCGAATGTCAACTAATTTGGATTCAAAAGGATTTAATTCATTTGAGAAACCATTTTCATCATCTTTAAAATCATTAAAGCCGTAATCATTTTCATCAAAATCATTATTCATTTAAACACCCCAATTTCTAAAGCTTTGAAAGATATTCAATAAAATATAAAAACTTAAAGATTAATCTTTTTATGCCATTTCCAAGCGGATTCAATAATGTCTTCCAAATTGGTAATTTCAGGCTTCCATTTCAATATCTCTCCTGCCTTTTTGGAATCAGCAATTAAAATATCAGGATCTCCTGGACGTCTCTCTTCAATCTTTACATCAAAGTCAACATCTGTAACCTTTTTGCAAGTTTCAATAACATCCTTTACAGAAAATCCACTGCCATTACCTAAATTAAAAATATTGCTGTCATTGAAAGGCTCTTCCAAATATTGCAATGCCTTCAAATGAGCATCTGCCAAGTCATTTACATGAATGTAATCCCTTATGCATGTGCCGTCAGGTGTGGCATAGTCATCTCCAAAAATGGAAATGCTACCTCTTTTTCCAATTGCTGCATCTAAAACCAAAGGAATCAAATGAGTTTCAGGATTGTGGTCTTCACCTATTTCACAATCCAAGTCTGCACCTGCTGCATTGAAATATCTAAGAGAAACATATTTTAAAGGACCGAAATCAGATTCATCCTTTAAGAGATTTTCAACCATTAATTTTGATTCCCCATAAGGATTGATCGGGTTCAATTCATTCTCTTCAGTAATTGGAATGGATTTTGGTATTCCATATAATGCTGCAGTAGATGAGAAAATAAATTTGTTTACTCTAAATTCCTTCATCACTTGGAGCAAATTCAAGGTATTTTCATAGTTGTTTTGAATGTATTTTTCAGGCTCTTCAACAGATTCAGCTACAGATGAAAATGCAGCAAAGTGCATTACAGCATCAATGTCATTTTCCTGGAATATTTCCCGGACCTTTTCTGTATCGCTTAAATCAGCATTGACTAGTTTACCCCATTTAACGGCATATTTATGGCCTTTGGATAAATTATCAAAGACTATTGTCTCATAACCTGAATTATTTAGCAGTTTATTAACATGGGACCCAATGTATCCGGCCCCACCAGTAACTAAAATCATAATATCACAAAAGTTAATAATTTTCTTATTTTAAAAATCAATAAGACATTTATTCCTCATTTAATTTTAAAAATTAATTTAGTTTCTATGTTTTATTAATTATATTAATTATATCTTTATTTTAATTTATATTTAACTTTTATCATTTATTTTATAAAATAAAGGAAAATTATTAGAAAAAAAGTGAAATAAGTAATAAGAATTTAATAAAAATGAAATGAAATTAATACTGAATAAATAAGAATAAAAAAACTGAAATGAAATAAAAACTGAATAAATAAGAATAAAAAAACTGAAATGAAATAAAAACTGAATAAAAAAAGAATAAAAAAAAAACTAAATGAAAATAAAAACTGAATAAAAAATTTAAAAAAAAATAGAAAATAAAAAAAGAAATTCCTTCCACTATGTGAAAAGAATTTTGGTTCCGGTTTTCATTGCCAAAGGCAATTGAAAAGCCAAATTATAAGAACAATTTACGTAATTTTAAAGCTGCACTTGGTTGAACTTTAATTAAAGCCTTAACAAGTTCAGTAGTACCAAGTGTGGTAAACTCAAGACCTCTGAAAGCATGAGCAATGCTGTTTAAGTCATCGTCGTCTAAGCTCCATAAGTAGTCACAAGCTTTGCTGTATTTATCCATAACGTGACCCATAGCTTCGTCAACCAATTCAGCATATTTCTTAAGGAATTTTTTAGAGCAGTCTCCTGCCGCAATAGCTTCAGCAGCTGTTTGACCAGCTAACTTACCACCAGTAATACCACTGGTAATTCCTCCACCGGTTAATGGGTTAACTTGGCTTGCAGCATCTCCACAAAGCATAATGTTGTCATTGTACATTTCCTTAACAAGTCCGCCAACAGGGTCTCCACCTACATTCAATTCAACAGGTTGAGCATCCTTAAGTGCATAACAGTTGTTTACAGCATCAACCAAGTATTCATATGCAGATTTTTCAGCCATTTCAGGAATGATAGCAAGTCCTGCATTTACGATATCGTCTCCTTTAGGGAAAAGCCAGAAGTAACCACCAGGAGCTACGCTACCGAAGTAGAACTCAAGAACATAATTTCTTTCCATTTTAGCATTACACATTTCAAACTGTACACCAGCTTCCATGTGTTTAGGTTTGGTGATAGCTTTAAGTCCTGCCCATTTAGCTACATGACTTTCAGAACCGTCTGCACCGATAAGGATTTTAGCATTAATGTCGTAAACTTCACCCATACATTCACAGGTAACAGTGTATGATCCGTCTTCTTCTTTTTTAAGACCTTTTGCTTGGGTTTTGATTCTGATTTCTACTCCTTCTCTACCTGCTTCCATAGCTAAGTGTTTGTCAAAGACCTTTCTTTCTAAGATGTAACCTGCTTCAGGCAATTCAACTACATCATTAGTAAGCCATACATCAGTTCCATCAGGAGCAATTAATCTTATACCTTCAATTTCTTGGGTAATCCAATGAGGATCTGCTTCAAGCTCTAAGATTTCAAAGGTTCTTTTGGAAACTCCTTCTGCACATCTTTTAGGAGCACCGATTTCAGATTTCTTATCCATGAGAATTACTTTTGCCCCGCCTTTTGCTGCAAATCTTGCAGCAGTGGAACCAGCAGGTCCTGCACCAATAACTAATACATCAGTTTTAATCATAATAATTCATCCCCAATCTATCTATTCTTCCATTTCCAATGCTGCTAATGGGCATGCATCTACACAAATTCCACAGTTGTTACAGTTTTCATCAAAAACCAAAGAATATTCTTTTACTTCTATGCAGTTTCTTACACAAACACCTGCGCAACAACCGCAATAAGAACACCACTCTTTTAATATCATTATATTATCTCCATAATAAATTTAAATTAATAATTAGTATAAAATCCTATTATTTAAAATATTAAACAAAAAAATGAAAGAAATCAGAATATTTTAAATATAAAATTATAGTATATAACATAAAATTATATCTTTTTTATTATATATAACCTTTAAGGTTAAAAAAAGGAAAATTAATTAATATTTAGTTAAATAGTTAAAAAAAATAAATAAAAATAAAAAAATAAGCATTTCAACTAAATAAATTAATTAAAAAAAGAAAATTATAGAAATAAAAAAATCAAAATCCAAAAAAGATTTGAAAAATTTAAAAAATTAAGATTTGAAAAATTTAAAAAATTAAGATTTGAAAAATTTAAAAAATTAAGATTTGAAAAATTTAAAAAATTAAGATTTTTAAAAAGAATAAATTAACGATATGAAAAATATTTAAAAATATATGATAAATAATTTTAGAAAAAATAAGGATTATAAAAAAGATTAAAAAAAATAAGATATAAACTTTTAGAAAAAAACAATTCAAAAAAGAAAAAAGAATAAATTAACGATTATAAAAAGATTAAAAAAAATAAGATATAAACTTTTAGAAAAAAACAATTCAAAAAAAGAAAAAGAAAAGATTCCAAATTAGATCATATTTGGAACTCTTAATGAAGTAGGTAATGGCTTGATTTTAGCCGGAGTACCAATAGCCAAGTAATAAGGAGGTACACTACGGGTTACAACTGCACCTGCAGCTACAATAGCTCCTTCACCAACTTCTATATTTGATAAGAATGTTGTATTTCCACCAACAGAACATCCTTTTCTAAGTTGAGGTCCTTTCAATTCATATTCAACTCTGACAGGATATCTGTCATTGGTAAAGCAGGCACAAGGACCAATGAATACATTGTCTTCAATGACACTGTTTCTTGGAATGTATACATTGGATTGAATGCTTACATTGTTTCCAATCTCACATCCACCTTCAATAACAGTGTTTGTACCAATCAATACATCATTGCCGATTGTAGTATGATCCCTTACAACAACATTATGTCCAGTTTTAAAATCATCTCCAATGATTACATCATTATAAATAACAGTGTTGGATCTAAGTAAAATGTTTTTGCCTAAAATAGGCTCTTTACTAAATCTTTTATAATTAACTCCTAATTTAATTCCTTCCCTAACTAATCTAGGGTATTTAGAGTCATTGTTATTTCCACGTAAATTTAAAAAACTAGGCATAATTTCACCTCAAACATAAAAGTTCATAAAAATATAAGATTTTACAAATTCGATATATCAAATTATAATTTGTTTAATAAAGTATATAAAATTTAATATAATTTTCATAAGAATTTATAAATCTAATTCCTCTAATTTCTTGTCAAGCTCTTAATCACTTAATTCATCTTCCTCTTCCAATTCCATTTCATCATCTAAACGTTTTTCTTCACCGGATAATATTCGTTGAGCCCTAATATCTTCCTCTTCAAGATACTTTTCCTTATTTTCCTCCCAATCAGCTTTAATCTCATTGATTAAATCTTCATCAGCTTCAATAGCAGGACCTGTGTAGGAACAATCCTTGCAAACCCATTTAGACCAAACCTGTGGAATGATCCAATCAATATTACTTGAACCGCAACGTGGACAAACATGTTTTTTCATATTATCACCTTAATAATTTTTTAAATTACAATAATATATTTTTACTCAATATATTAAAAAGTTTTCAAATAACAAAAAAATATTTTCACCCAATAATTAAAAAATTTTCAAATTAATGGAAGTGAAAAACATTCAATAAATATTATTATCAATTCCACTAAATATCAGCCAGTATTATAAAAGCTCCAAATCAAGTCTAATGCTTCACCAGGTTCCAATACACCTGAACGGGTTTCCCTTAAAATTCTCTGTATGGAATACTTTTTCATATGAGGAAACTTCTTATGAACTTCATACAAGAGAGGGCACCCAAATCCTTTAAATTTGTTTAAATTATAATGCACAGTTAATGATTTGTTTTCTAATTTTGACACGGATAATGAAGCAGGTAAGTTGAGCCTAATAATTTTATTAATTTCAATTTCCTTATCTACATCAGTTGGTTCAATTTTATCAGTTTCATCAATTTTTAAAGAATCTTCCCCACTTTCAATATCTTCACCAATTGTCAGGAATTGTTCTGTAATGCATTGGCTTCCAGTAGCCAACATGTCACCAAAAATGACTATCGGAATGTCATTGTCAAGTGCATATCTATAAACTGTCTCTTCAATGACCTTTGAACATCTTCCGCAAGGGTGGAATCTTCCTGTAAATGACTCTTCAATCAAATCGGCATAGTCAACTTCAATATATTTATGGGAAACGTCTAAATCAGCTACCAACTTATCTATGTTTTGTTTGAACTGCCTTGGAAGCACTATTGTACCTGGATCAACTGTAATAGCTATTGGATTAAATCCTAATTTTTTAGCTAATATTAGAGAGAAGCTACTATCAGTTCCTCCAGACAATGCTACAACAGCAACCGGCTTTTCCGCTTCGAAATAGCTATATGGGCTTTCTTCCAATTCTTTAAAATAGCTGTAAAAGTTGAATGAATATAAGTTTTCCAATTTGATTCTTAAAATGTCAATCAAATTATTCAATGCAATCAAAGTGCCATAATCCAATTTGTTTTGATTATCCTTTATATAGGACTCCAATTTTTTTAATGAAAGATTCATTCTATACTCTTTTTGCAGAAAATCAGAATAGCTTTCAACATGAATGCTTCCTATTCCAAGCTCTTCCCTAAGCCTTCCAACAACCCATCCTCCTTTTCCAATAATTGCAGACTTGTCTGGACGGTCATCAGTAATAATCCATAATTCATTTGTTTCATGGTCAAATAAAACTTCCTTAATGTCTATTTCCACCGTTTCATGACCAATTTCCTCTCTGATTCTGTTTATATGCTTTAAAAGAGTATAAGTATCATATACCATAGTTTCACCATTTAGAAAACTTAGGAATTCTAGTTTAAAATGATTTAAAATTATATAATAATAATTTTTTCTTAGATTTTTTATATTTTTAGCCTTTTACTATACATTTTACATATTTAGTTTTTTACTTTGAGTTTTTCTATACCAAATTTTTTTTTAAACTTTAAATTTTTATTCTGCTTTTCTAATTATTTAACAATAGTTATAAATTATTGAAAAAAATAAAATAATTGAAATGAAAAACAATTAGATTCCTTGCTTTTCAAATTCATTATCTAAAAATATGTTCATATTGTCAATAGCCAATTGAACCATTTCTGGAGAAGGCCCTCCTGGAACGTTTCTTATTTTGACGTTTTCAATTGGATTCAATGCATTGTGAATCAATTCATCATCAAGATTCAACTTTTCAAATCCAAGCTCTTCTGCTACATTGTCTACATATGCACCATCGATATCACTTGGGTTTACTCCTTCAGCTACAGCTTCATTAACAATTCTTCCGACAATCTTATGAGCTGTTCTGAATGGTATTTTTCTTTCCCTTAGCATAATGTCAGCTAAATCGGTAGCTGTAGCAAAGTTTGCTCCTGCAAGTTCCAAGCATCTTTCTGTATTGAAAGTGACAGTTAAAAGCATGTGATTGACTATCTTTAAAGTGTCATAAGCTACATCACAGGCATTCCATAAGTGAGGGGTGATTTCCTGCAAATCTCTGTTGTAAGTGTATGGAATAGCTTTCAATATGGTTAAAATGGTTACAAGCTCTCCATTTACAATAGCACATTTAGACCTTGCCACTTCTGCAACATCAGGATTTTTCTTTTGAGGCATGATTGATGAAGTTGAAGAGTATTCATCTGCCATTGAGACGATTCCAAATTCATAAGTGCTCCAAAGAACCAGTTCTTCACAAATCTTTGATAATGTAGTGCAAAGAGCACTGAGATCAAATACAGTTTCAGCGATATGGTCTCTTGAAGAAACTCCATCCATAGAATTTTCCAAATAATCGTCAAATCCAAGAAGTTGTGTGGTTAAGTCTCTGTCAATTGGGAAACTTGTAGTAGCCATTGCAGCAGAACCTAATGGGTTTAGATTGACTCTTTTATAGGTGTCATCCAATCTTTGGTAATCTCTTTTCAATGCCTGTGCATGAGCCATCAAGTGATGAGCCAAAGTGACAGGCTGAGCATGCTGCAAGTGAGTGTATCCGATCATAACTGTTTCCTTATGCTCTTTTGCAAGTTCAAGGATTCCTTCAATGAATTCAAGAATTCCAATTTGAATTTCAGTTATTCTGTCTCTCAACAATAATCTTATACCTGTTGCAACTTGATCATTTCTTGACTTTGCAGTATGCATAAATCCTGCTTCAGGACCTACAAGCTTGGTAACATAGTTTTCTACAGCCATGTGAACATCCTCAACAGAATGGTCAAATTCAAGTGCATCAAAACCTTCATCACTTAGCTTGTCCAATGCTTCAAGGATTTTATCAGCGATTTCCTCATCAATGATTCCTTGAGCCTTAAGCATTGAAGTGTGAGCATAATTGCATTGAATATCTGCATCAAAGATAAATCTATCAAATTCCAATGAAGAAGTGTATACTGCTGCCTCATCGGTCATTTCCTTTTCGAGTCTGCCAGTTCTAATTTTCAATCATATCAACTCTGATTAATTTTAGTCATTTTATAATTTAAAAACTGTATATTGAATTTGAATAATTTATAAATTAATAACCTTATGTTGAAATTAAAAAATTTATAAATTAAACAAATATATTGAAACTAAAAAAATATAAATTAAATAATCTTTTGTTGAAATTAAATAATTTATAATTTAACTATATTGAATTAAATAATTTATAATTTTAAAAGCTTCTTTAAATTAAAATTAATTTTTAAGCATTATAATAAAGATTTTGTTTTAATAATTTATATAAATATCTAAAACAAATGAAAGAGAATAATGAACATCCAAAAAATGAATGAAAAATCATTTAATTGAAATAATGAGATATTTTATCGAAGTCCTTTTCAATAATATCCTGATGGCTTGAATCAATTAAAATATACTCATAATTGTCTGAAATACACTCTAATTCCTCTTTAAATAAATTCAAAGTACTTAAATAAATTATATGTGAGTTTATTTTAGGAGTATGGAAATTCCAGCAGGAATTAATATAACTTATTTCAATAATTTTTTTAATCATTTTCCGAATATTCTTACTTGGATTCATCAAAGATTTCTTTTGAATCATATCAGCGACCCAATTAACCATATTCTCTCGCTCATCTTCATCTTCATTGACAAAATCCAATGTTCCGTCAATTAATACAATCTTGTCAATTCGCTTATCCTTTTCCAATTTTTCAGCAATCAATGATGCATAAATGCATCCTAATGAATAGCCAACAATTATATCTCCATCTTGGAATAGGCCTTTGATTGAATCATAATAGTAATTCAAATTATCTTCATGATTAGTGTTCTTTATCTCATCTAAGGATAAATCATACTTGAAAATCATCAATAAGATAAATGTTTCCATCAAAATGGATATTATCAATCAAATGAGGAAATACAGAAGATAATCCTTCAATAGGAGGCAATAAAAACATATTCTGATCAGTTTCTCCTTTTTTAACCAAGTCAAAACCAAGATTATCATCAAGGGTCTTGAGATTCTCATTAATGTATTTAGCAATATTATAAGGAGTCCTATAATTTAAAATAACATTTGCATTAATTTTTATGCCCATTTGTGATAATAGGGAGATTACCTTAATGGAACTAAGTGAATCACCACCTAATTTATTAAAATCATCATACACTCCTATTTTTTCCTGATTAAACACTTTTTCAAAGACATTTACAATTGCCTTTTCAGTATCATTTGATGGAGGGCAATACTTATTTTGCAATTATGCAAATCAACAGAAGGCAAAGCATTCTTATCAACCTTACCATTGACATTCACAGGAATATCATCTAACCTTATCACAAATGAGGGAACCATATAATCAGGTTTAGATTCAGAAACATTATCGCAAACAGCAGATTCAAGCTCTTCATCTGAAATATCAGCGGATGAAACAATATAAGCAACCAATTCATTGTTTTCTCCATTCTTTATGGTTTGAACAGTGACATTATCTATAATGTCCATATCCCTTATGACAGCTTCTATTTCTAAGAGCTCTACACGATTTCCCCTAACCTTTACCTGACTATCACGACGGCCAACAATGCCTATAGATCCATCTGGGAGGAATCTTGCCATATCTCCTGTTGAATATATGGTGCTGTAATCTTGGCTTTGGCTAAATGGATTTGCCTTGAAAGCCTTTTGTGATTCTTCAAGTCGATTCAAGTATCCATCAGATAATTGGGATCCTGAAATATATAATTCTCCAACAGCACCTGTAGGAACACGCCTACACTCATTATCCAAAATATAAGCCTTAGTATTATAGTTCAAATAGCCTACAGAAGAGAAATCTATCTTATCTGAGTTTTTAATCGATGTGTTGAAAGTAAATGCTTCTGTTGGGCCATAGGCATCTACAAGAAGATAATCATTTGGACTTTCAAATTCACCTAACTTTTCACCTCCAATAATCAGCACATCCAAAGAGCTTTCATCAATAGTTTCAACAAATAATTTTCCAATTTGTGTAGTTATGAATGAATGGGTAACCCCATGCCTTTTGAAATAGTCATTCATCTCAAGCATATTAAACCTAATGTCCTCCCCTACAATAGCTAAAGATGCACCAGCTGCAATAACACAATTTATTATGAAGTTAGTCACATCAAAGCCGATGGCAGAAAACAGCCCATAAACATCATCTCGAGTGAAATGGTATTCATTTTGATAAAATTCAACCAAATTAATCAAGGATTTACGCCTAATCTTAACTCCTTTAGGAATGCCAGTTGTTCCGCTAGTATATAAAATACAAGCCAAATCACCATAACTTACTTGAAGGGAGGATAAAGTTCCTATATCCCCATTAATCAGAGGTGATATGTTTAAGAGAGTAACCTCATTATCCAAATCCTTAGCACGGCTATAAGTCTCATCACTGACAATAAGCACTTTAGAATCAGTGTCATTCAATATGAAATCAATACGCTCATCAGGCAAATTATTGTCTAAAGGAACATAAACCGCCCCCATAGACATAATGGCTAAAATAGAGAAAACATAAAGTTCAGACCTTTCTGTTAAAAATCCAACGCAATCATCAAAGCCAACACCTAAATCAGTTAATGATTCTGCAATCTTATCCGCTATAAAGGCACCTTCTGCATAACTGTAAATCCTATCATCCATAGATACAATCTTATTATCAGGATATCTGGACAAATTATCATTAAAAGCATCTAAAACATCATCATAATCCAATTCATGTTCAGTTTTATTATAACTATCCAACAAGATGATATCCTCATCTGGAGTGTAATTGATTTGGGCCAAATGGCTAACATCCATCATTTCATGCAATATCAATTTGTTTGATTCCATAAATGACTTGATGAAATCTTTGGAATACCTATCGGAATGCATTACATACAAGCTATACTTATCGTCATTGACAATGACTTCTACAAGGAGATCTGAAATTAAATCATCCATATCATCAATCAATGCATCTTCAAGGTCTGCTGAATTGAAATCATTCATACCATCAATCAAGGCATCTTCAAGGTCTGCTGAATTGAAATCATCACTAAATCCATAATCCTTGACCCACTCTGGCAAGAATTGGAAAATAATATTTGAATCTATATCATATTCATTTGCAAGCAATCTGAAAGGATAGAAATTATATTTCACCACATCATAGAATAATGTAGACATATTATCTAAAAAGGATGAAACAGTACTGTTTTTACAATCAACCAAGAGAGGCAATGTATTTACAAACATTCCAATGGAATTGAAATTATTAAATCTGTCACGGCCATTTTCAACGATATTGAATAAGACCTTATCACTTCCAACAAATCTGGATAAAGCATAAACGAAAACCCCTGTGAATACAACATTGGCACTAAGGCCATTATCTGTTAAGAATGACTTGAATAAATCCACATCCAAATCTAAATCAATATGGTTTGTTCCTGGACCTTCAGATATGACACTGTCCAATAAAACTCCAGCTTCTTCACTGTCAACAAGCATAGACTCATAGAAATCCTTTGCACCAATATACTCATCAGAAGTTTCCATTTGTTGATTAAATGCAGCCACCTTTAAAAATGAATCATCCAAATCAATGGATTTGCCTTTAAGAGCATCTAATAAATCAGCCTTAAAGACATTTTCAGATAATGCATCAAAAATTATGTGATGGAAAACAGCAAATAACTTATAATCACTTCCAATATTATTTGTAGCACTTCCTGCATCATCTAAAGCACTTCCATCCCCATTAAATACATTTCCATTTTCAACTATTAAAAACCTGGATAAACTATTATCCAAATCAAATGGTTTTGTTAGAAATTCCCTAATAAATTCACTATTTGCATTGGATTCTACACTTATTTGAGGTTTGCTTCCTTTAACTAAATAAGGACCATCTTCTGTCTCGCTAATGCACATTGACAAAATAGGATGGGAATCTAAGACAATTTCTATTGCCTGGAAAATCTCATCAATTGAATATTCATTAGAAATTTCCATTAAAAGAGGAAGAAGATAAGAATCAATTTTATTGTGAGCAATAATATCCAAATAAACATTTAATTGAGATTCATTTAATGGACAACCAGATTCTAATGTATATTTATTTAAATCAAATTCATTATTGGCCTTATTGATATTGCTTGCAATGGCATGAGGAGTATGTAGACTTAATAAATCAGCTGCAGTGAGATTATTATCACCAATATAAGACAATAGTTTAATGGCAATTAATGAATCTCCTCCAAGGCGAAGAAAATCATCATATATTCCAATCTTTTCCTGATTAAAGACTTTTTCAAATGCTTCAACAATTTTTCTTTCATCTTCAGTGCTTGGAGCAACATATCCAACACGGAAGGAATCCATATCAACTTCAGGCAAGGAACGCTTATCAACTTTACCGTTAACAGTTAAAGGAATCTTATCCAAAGTAACAACAAATGAAGGCACCATATAAGTAGGCTTACGCTCATTAACATTATCTTGAATATAATCACTTATGTTACCCTCAAAATCACTGGACATGACAACATATGCCACCAATTCCTTGTTGCCATCATGAACCATTGTTTGAACAGTGACATCTTCAACATAATCAAAGCCTCTAATTGTGATTTCCACCTCTGACAGTTCAACACGGTTTCCACGAATCTTAACCTGAGAATCAAGCCTTCCAACGATTCCCATAGTGCCATCAGGTAAGTAACGTGCCACATCTCCTGTCTTATACATTCTTTCGTATCCTGGAATATCACCATCAAATGGATTTTCAAACAAAACCTTTTTATTTGCTTCCACATTATCCAAATATCCTACAGTTGTCTGATAACCAGATACATATATCTCACCAACAGCACCAAGAGGAACTCTCCTATGTTCATTATCCAAAATATAAGTTTTGGTATTCCAGTTCAATATTCCAACAGATGACTCATAAATCTTTTTATCTATATCCATTGCAGATACGGCATTATATTCTGCAGGACCATAAAGGTCAGTCAAAACATAATTCTCAGGAGGTTCGATGCTTCCTAATTTCTCTCCACCGGTTCTTAAATATTTTAGTGAAGTTTCAGATATTGTTTTTACAAACAGCTTGGCTATCTGAGTTGTAATAAAAGTATGGGTAACATTATGCTTAATGTAATACTGATTAAGCCTATTTAAATCCAAACGAATATCTTCAGGAACAAAGGTAACAGCACCTCCTCCAAATACAGATACGAAAAGCTCTAATGAAATGTCAAATCCGATTGATACAAAAATGCCTTGAACACTTATTTCATCAAATTCGGAGGTATCTGCATAGAACTGCATAAAGTTTACAATCTGACGATTAGTCATTTGAACTGCCTTTGGAGTGCCTGTAGTTCCAGATGTGTATATTATACAAGCGACAGGATTAACAGATTCTTCAACGTAATCAACATGAGAAGAGCATCCAACATCATCAGACAATGAGGAAAGATTGATGACCTTCAAATCCAAATCATATTCCCTAATCAAATCCTCAGTTCGCAATTGATTTGAATCGCTTATGATTATTGCTTTTGATGATGATTGATTAATCATGAATGAAATACGCTGATTTGGATAGGTTCCATCAATAGGAATATAAGTTATGCCTTCAGATATGCAAGCTAAAGCAGATAGAATCACCCAATGATTCCTATCAACAAAAACAGCAACCCTATCTTCACTATCAAGGCCATTTTCTTCCAAAAGCAATCTTATCTGATTGATCAGATATGCAGACTCTTCATAAGTGTAGCTGATTTCATCTGAAATAGTCAAAATGTTTTTAGGGGCTTTAGACAAATAGTCATTAAATGCCTCCAATATGCTACCGTATTTCAAATCATGGCCATTTTGGTTAAATGAATCGTAAAAATCCAAATCAGAAGTGGAAATGTAATTTATCTCACTTAACTTATCCACTTTTATGAGGTCATGTAAGATCAATTTATATGATTCAATGAATTTCTCAATGAATTCCTTTGAAAACTTATCTGAATAGTCAATAAGGATTTCATAATCATCCTCTCCATGAAAGATGTAAGCAACCATATCACTTATCACATCATCCATATCCTCAATAATCTCACTGATCATGCCTCCGACATAATCAGTCTCTTCCACATCATCACTTAGCCAACTTGGGAAATATTGGAATATTATGTTTGAATCGACATTATAGTCATTTGCAAGGAATCTGAAAGGATAAAATTATATTTCATCACACCATAAATCAGGTCTGATATATATTCTAAAAATGAGTCCACATCCTGGTTCCTGCAATCCACTGCTAATGGAAGGGTATTTACAAACATTCCAATGGAATTGAAATTATTGAATCTGCTACGTCCATTTTCAAGAATATTAAACAATACCTTATCATCACCAACAAATCTGGATAATGTATAGGCAAAAACACTAGTGAACAATACATTTGCACTTACATTATGTTCATCTAAAAATCCATCAATATTAAGATTCAATTTATCATGGACAAATCCTGGACCATTGCTTCTTACATCATCTAATAAAAGGATTATATCATCACTTTCAGCTAGCATCTTATCATAGAACAATTTAGCTTCCTCAAATTCTTTTGTTTCCTGAATTTGATGATTAAAGGCAGCTACCTTTAAGAAGGAGTCATCAAGCCCAACTTTTTCACCTTTAAGAATTGCTCTAAAGTCCTTTTTAAATACATCTAAAGATAAAGCATCTGAAATCAAATGATGCAGAACAGCAAAGAGAACATATTCATCTTCAGTTTCAACAATCAAATATCTGGACAGACTATTCTTTAGATTAAATGGAACAGATAAGAATTCTATGATATGATCCCTATTAAATCCAGAGATATGCTCAATTGAAGGCTTATCTCCTTTGACCATGTAAGGAACTTCAAAATCATCACTTATGGACATTTCCAAAATGGGATGAGCATCAAACATGCCATACAAAGCAGAGAATATGTCTTCAGAACTATACTCCTTAGAAATGACCATGGAAAACTGAACAAGATATGAATCAACCTTACTGTCTGATGCAATATCAAGATATACATTCAATTGAGACTCGTTTAAAGGACAGCCATTCTCCAAGGAGTAGATATCCAAGTCAAATTCATTCTTTTCAATGCTTTCTGCAATTGCCTTAGGTGTCTTCAAGCTTAAGATGTCTGCTGCAGAGACATTATAGTCTGGGATGTGAGATATTAATTTGATTGCACTTAGTGAATCTCCTCCAAGTACTGTGAAATCATCCAATATGCTGATTTTTTCCTGATTGAATACCTTTTCAAAGGCTTCAACTATGGTTTTTTCTTTTTCATTTCTTGGAGCAATGTATTCAGCACGAAGGGATTTTAAATCTACTTGTGGCAATGCTCTCTTATCCACTTTTCCATTGGCATTAACAGGTATTTCATTAAGTTGAATGACAAATGCAGGTACCATATATTCAGGCTTAAGTTCTCTGATGTGATTTTGAATATAATCTTTAATCTTTCCGTCAAATTTACTGTCTAATACTACATATGCTGACAGTTCATTGTTGCCGTCATGGTTTACTGTTTGGACAGTGCCATCCTGTATATGATCAATATTTCTTATTGTAACTTCGATTTCAGACAGTTCTACACGGTTTCCTCTGATTTTCACTTGGGAGTCTGCCCTTCCAACGATTCCAATGCTGCCGTCAGGTAAAATTCGACCTAAATCTCCTGTTTTATACATTATTTCATAGCCTTTTTGGTTTTCATTGAAAGGATTTTGGAATAATGCCTTTTCATTTTCATCAGGATTATCAAGGTATCCTTTGGTTGTTTGGTATCCTGAGATGTATATTTCTCCAACAGCACTTAATGGGACCCTTCGTTGTTCCTCGTCTAAAATATATAGTTTGGTATTCCAATTTGGGAATCCTACTGATGAATTGCCTATCTTTTTGTCAACATCGATTGATGTGATGTAATTGGCTTCTGTTGGGCCGTAGACATCACTTAGGATATATTCTTTTGGAGGTCTTATGTCTCCTAACTTCTCACCTGCTGTTTGTAGGTATTTTAGTGAAGTTTTTGAGATTGTATTTACGAATAGCTTTGCTATTTGTGTTGTGATTAGGGTGTGTGTTACATTGTGTTTTATGAAGTAGTCATTTAGTTTTTTGATGTCTAATAGGATTTCGTTAGGGACATATGTAACTGCCCCTCCTGTAAATATGGATGCAAATTGTTCAAGAGATACGTCAAAACCTACAGATGCAAATATTCCCTGAACATCTTCTTCAGTGAATCCTGTGCTGCCAATATAGAATTCTATTAGGTTCAATATTCCTAATCTGGTCATTTGAACTGCCTTTGGTGTTCCAGTTGTTCCAGAAGTGTATAAAATACAGGCAACATCATTTGAGCTGTTTTCAACATAATCAACATAATCCCTATTTGAATTAGTTTTTAAAACAGTCTTGTCTCCATGGTTTTCTAAAGAATCCTTGCTTGTATTATTCTCTAAAGAAGAAATATTGATAATGCCTGTTTTTAATTCAAATTCTTCACTTATATTCTTTAGGCGTGTTTGGAAAGTGTCTGTTGTGATTATTGCTTTGGAATCTGATTGCTTGATCATAAAGGCAATACGCTTGTCTGGGTAATTCTCATCTATAGGAACATAAGTTACTCCTAATGACAAGCAGCTTAAAGAAGATAGCAATGCCCAATGATTACGGTCTACGAAAATGGTCACTGTTTCATTTTCAGATATTTCATTTTGTTTTAATAGTGAATTTAATGAATTTATCAAATAGGCAGATTCTCTATAGGTGTATTTGGCATTGTCATCAATTACAAGAGTGTTATTTGGATATTTGCTTAAATTATCATTAAAAGCTGCTAAAATATTATTGTACCTTAATTCAGTTTCAGTATTGTTTAAATTGTCTAAAAGATTCAAATCTGAATCTATAGTATATTTTATCTCATTTAATGATTTTTTATTTATTATTTCTTCTGCAATTGATTTATATGATTCCACAAAATGTTCAATCAGGTCTTTAGAATATTTGTTGGAATATGTGACTCTGATTTTAAAGTAATTTTCATGGTTATAAACATAGAAAGACAAATCTCCTACTTTATCATGTTCTAATTCTTCAACAGAGCTTATGTTTTTGCTTTCGTCAGAGTTGTAGATTAGGTTATAGGCATATTGGAATAGGATATTTGATGAGAAATCATATTCATTGGCTAATTGGGAGTATGGGTAAAAATCATATTTCATTGCAGAATTTATTAATGTAGAGTTATATTTTAAGAATGAACCAATTTTTTGGTTTTCGCAATTAAACAGCAATGGTAATGTGCGTACAAACATTCCGACAGAATCCTTTAAATCCATGTGTGTTCTGCCGTTTACAATAAGATTAAAGAATGCTTTAGGAGAACCAGTGAATCTGGATAAAGTATAAGCGAATACACTGGTGAAAAACTGGATGTAGGTGATTGAATGATTTTCTAAAAATGACTTCAAGTAGGCAGAGTCCAGATTGAAGTCACAATAAAGTTCCCCATCACATTTATCTTTAGCTATGGAAGGCATCAAATCATAGACCTCTTCCATATCTGACAACATAGCGTCAAAGAATTCTTTTGCTTGATTTAAATCATCTTCACTTAATTTTTCTTCAAAAGCACTTTGTCTTAATACTCCATCGTCTACAGAGCCTATGGCGGTTCCATCTAAAATATCAGATAATTTATTTAAAAATATTATTCTAGAAGTAGAGTCTAGGATTAAATGATGGCAATCAATGCATAAAATAGATTCCTCTTCAATTATTAAAAATCGGGATAAACACTTATCCAGTTCAAAAGGTTGAACAAATGAATCTATATCATCTATAGAACCAATGCTTATCTGCAATTTTCCATCAAATCTAAATGAAATCCTATTTTCATCAACTAGAATTCTAGCAGACAAAACAGGAAAAATTTCAGCTAATTTGTAAATTGCTTTCTTAATCTCCTCAGCAGAGTATGACTTGGAAAACTTAATTTTAAAGGGCATATTGTATGAAGTTCCCATATCCTTAACGCTTTCATCCAAATAAACATTCAATTGAGATTCAGATAAAGGACAACCAGAATCTAATGAATAAATTCCAAAATCAGAACAATTTTCATTCCCATTCATAAATAACACCAATTATTAAAAAACATTAAAAAATATTAATAAATATTAAAAATGGATTAAGAAATTAATCTATAAAAAATTATAAAAGTTAGAATAATAAAATTTCATATTTTTAGAAGCAATTTTCCATTAAAAAATAACTTGATAAACATAAAAAAATTGGAAACAACTATCCAAAATAACAAAAAAAACAACTAAAATAATTAAACTTAAAATAAATAAAAAAAGTGAAAAATAGATTATTTAATTAAGTTAAAAAAGTAAAAAATAAAGAAAAGAAAACTGATTATTTAGTTTTCATTTCAGTGTATCCGCATTTACCGCAAGCGAATCTGTCACCGTGGTCAGCCATGAATACGCCTTCACCACAACGTGGACAGAATGGGTTTTTCCTTACGATTTTGTCTCCTTCTACAGTGTATAAATCTTTTTTATCAGGCATAATATTTCCTCCTAAACCTCAAATCTATTCTTCCGCTTCATCTTCTTCTTCAGCAGGAGCTTCTGGTTCTTTGTTCTTTTCAATGACACTTGCTTTTTCTACATCTAATAAAGATGATTCTCTGCCATATACTTTAGCATAACCTTCAGCTTTTGGTTCACCATATTTTGGTTGAATGCTGTCAACTACGATTAATTCTTTTTTAGTGTCGAGTAAAGCGATTAATTTGCTTTTGACATCTAAAAGTTTAGGAGTAGCTTCTCCTTCATATAAACAGTAAAATTTAACTTCAGTTCTATCAAATAAAACGTTTTCTTTTTTTTCAAAAATCTCGATTTCCATTATAAAACCTCTTTTTGGGTTTGAATTTAAATTATTATAAATAAAAATTTAAATTAATAAATTGATATCAAAACTACAAGCCCAATTATTCTTCATTAAAATAAGTCATAAGCTTAGCAGCTCTGTCTTTAGCTTCAGAAACATTAACAAAGACCAAACCTTCATTAGGTTGACCATATAATATTACAGCATCTTCAGGTGCAATCAATAAGCATGGAAGAACTGCAAGATCCTCTTCCCCTTTAACTACAATAAGGCGATTTTCCTTATCCTCTAATGTTAAAGAAATTGCCTGCTCTATGGTTTCCCATAGATTTTCAGTAATTGTACCTGCCGGATTATCTGCATCTAAAATGTTTTCTGTACGAATAATATCCTGATTATGATCTTTACGTTGAATACGATTGTCTATAATTCCCAAATCAGGAATCAAATCATTATCAACAAGATTTTTAGTGGTTTGATCACCAACAGAGATTAAAAAACTAGCTTCCTTAATAATAGGAATTGCATCTTCAAATTCAGCATACAATTTACCTAATGGTTTTTTAAATTCACCTATTGAATTTTCATCTAATACAAACAAGTTTTAACCTTCTATCAATTAATCAAAATAATAATATTTTATTTTAATATTCTTTAAAAAAATATAGTAAAATAATTATTATACTTTAATATTTATCTAATTTAAGATATATAAAGTTTAGCATTGTTAGACTTTTTAAATCAGGAAAAAGTATTCAAAATGAGTGAAAATAAAAAAATAAGAAAAAAATAATTAAAAAATAATTATTCCAAATGATCGAAAACTTTAATCATACATCTTTATCAACATTATTATAAAGGTTTCCTAAAGCTCTAGCACCAAATAAAGCTATAAATGGAGTTCCTATCAAGAATGCAATCAATATGCCAACATATGGAATGGCAGAAACAAATCTAATAATGAAAGCAAATAGGAGAGTGATTATCACCAAAGCAAGATACCATACAATAAATCTGCCAACACCTATTGTCTTAATGTCAGCGAAAACTTCCTTAATCTTTAAAGCTTCTCCCATTTCATTATATTTAGCTAATCTGCACTTTGCTATTTCAGTTAGTAGTTCAAAGAGAATATATAAGATGAATGCCACAGCCCCAGTAATCATAAGGCCGTTAAATAAAGCAACATAATATTCATGAGGAACTGAATGGGCCATAGCAGTAGCATTTACTGTAGTGTTCACCACATCTCGCCCAACTAATCTTACAATTTTCATCAATGATGAGAAGGTTCCTGAAGCCCACCCAACAAACAATACGAAAATTGTAGGGAGAATATAATAAACAATTTTGACAACCAATAATTGCAATCCATCCATAAAATTCGAAAGGATGCTCAAAGACGGAATTTCATCACTTGAATTGATTGTTTCCCTTAAGGCACTTAAAAGATAACCTTGAATTACAAAATAAAAGATAAATGTAATGAATCCACATATTGCAATCATTGATGGATTAACGTTAATATGCCATGAACGGAATATTGATTGCAAATCTGCAATAATAAAGATTAGTCCAAAAATGAGCAATGCCTTATAATCTTTTGTAGGATAGAATAAAGCCTCTTTAAATAAATCAATTAAACTAGACATCAGAATTCCCCATATAAATAAATGAACATTTAATAAATTATTTTAATTTCAATAAAACATTCAATAAATATAAGTTTAATTAGTTAATATTTATACTTTTTGAAAAAGATTAAAAAATAATTAAAATTAAAAAAATAGTAAAATAACTAAAAAAATAATTAAATAAATAATAAATTAATTAAAAATTAAAAGGAAAGTAATAAAGAAAGTAAAAAAAGAAAAGTAAGAAAAACAATTATCTTACTCTTAAAGCATATTCACCTGGTTTTGTAATGCCTAATTCTCGAGCAACTTCAGATTCTTCAGGATCAGTGATTATTAAAAGTCCACTCCAATTGTTAGAAGTAGGGTTTTTACATTCAGGACATTGTTCCTTTTCAGTCAATAAACTACAGTGTGTACAAGCTTTCATTATTCTTCCACCTTAGCCATTCCTTTTTCTTTAGCTCTGTTTTTATCAGCTTGAATCCACTCGAATTTACCTAAGTTAGGCTGTCTCATGGTAAGACCAATTTTAGATTCCTTAATGGTTTTTCCTTTGAGACTTAAAGTGACGATTCTTGCTCTGACTTTGTCTCCTTCAGTTAAGATCTTTTTAGATTCGTTTCCTAAAAGAGAAGCGTTTCTAGGGTCATAATTAATATAATCATCAGTTACTTGAGAAACGTGTACAAGACCTTCCATTGGTCCAATTCTTACAAATGCACCAAATTCAGTAATATCAGTAACTTCCCCTTCAACAATTTCCTGTTGTTCTGGCTTAAAGAAAATTGCATTGAATACAACATTGTGGTAAGCAGCACCATCACCCATAATAAGCACTCCTTCACCGATTTCTTCAATGCTGAAAGCACCGACCATCAAACCTAAATTTTTATCAAGTTGACCAACGTACTCTTCATTTAAAGTTTCAATAGCCACATCTTCAAGAGGTTCGTCGAATCTGTAAGGTGGGATTCTTACAGTTCCCTCAATAGTTGTCATGTAATACAAAATAATCCCTCGTTTTTAGTGAAATTTAAATTTTATAAGTTAATTTTTAAATAAAGCAATTAAATCTATTCATTTAAAATTCTTTAAATTTTTAAGTCAAATTTAATTAAACAAATTAAATAAATTAATAAATTAAATAAAAAATAATTTATCTAATTTTTTATGAAATAATGAATATTAATTAGAATTATAATAAAGATAGTATTTAAAGTTAATTATAATCTATAATTAAATAATTAAACTAAATTTGATTATTAAATAATTAAACCAAATCTAATAATCAAATTATTAAACCAAATCTGAAAATTAAATAATTAAACCAAATCTAATAATCAAATAATTAAACTAAATCTGATAATTAAATAATTAAACAGGATAACCTTCAACTGCAAGATATTTCTTTTGCCTTAATATAACTAATGCAATTCCTTTTTTCTTAGCTTTTTTTCTTAAATTAGCATCATTTGTTGCCAATACTTTAGAAACCCTTACCAATGCATCATCAACTGATTCATTGTCATTTAGAGGAATCTCTCTAATTTCAATCTCTTCAGACTGAGCGATTTTCAAGCCTAAGCCTGCAGCTAACCTTACCTTACCTTTGCTATTGTTCTTTAAGCCCTTAAGCTCATTGATAAGAAAAGTTGTTGTAACCAAATGGTAATTAGGCAAGATTCTTTTAAACTCTTCTAAAATATCCACATTGAATTGAAAAGGAATCATAAAAAAGTTAGTATCAATGAATACCTCTCTTTTATCCTCAGATTCCATGCTATCACAGTTAACTAATTAATTTAATAGATAAGTTCTTTAGCAATCCAATAATTAAATAAAAAGGATTTATACAATATGCAAATATAATGTGCAAAATATAATTGTAAAATATAATTGTAAAATATAATTGTAAAATACAATATGCAAATATAATGTGCAAAATACAATATGCAAAACCCTATATAAACAAATTAAACAATTCGCTTATTAATCATTTATTGAATAATACCAAATCCAATTAATCTCCAACGTGTACCTACTCTACGGGATAAAGCGACTCTGTCACCTTTATCTGCACATACAGGTAATTTCAATGCAACGCTGACATTCTTCTTAACTTTGGTTACTACACCAATGGTAGTGGTTGTACCACAGTTAATCATTAAAGGTTCTTTGATTTTAATTGGATCCACTTTTCTTTCATCTTTAGTTCCTACAACACGTTCCAAAAGTTCAGTTTTCATATCAAAGCTATGCAATACGTCAGGCAAAGTGCCTTCAGCACCAGCAACAGAACCAGACAATGAATCTGCTTTAGTTAATGCAGGGTCTAATTTAGTAGCTACACCAATAAGACCGCCAGGTCCTACCTCTTCAACAGATTCTCCACCAACTTCCAAGCCGATGATTTCAGAAGTTAAGCTCATCCATTTGTTCTGTTTGCTTTCCTTGATATTAATTCCAGGTCTAATTTCAATGATGTCTCCTAATTTAAGAGTTCCTTGAACTAAACTTCCACCGATTACTCCACCTTTAATCTTTTTAGGATGGGAACCAGGTTTATTAATATCAAAAGATCTAGCTACATGCATTTTAGCAGGTTTTTCCAAGTCTTTTTCCGGTGTAATGATTTTATCATTGATAGCTTTAATGAGTATATCGATATTAGCTCCTTGTTGAGCAGATACTGGTATGATTGGCGCATCTTCTGCACAAGTACCTTTTACAAATTCTTTAATTTCATTGTAACTCTCAATAGCTCTTTCTCTAGGAACAATATCCACCTTATTTTGAACTACAACTACATCCTTAACACCAATAACATCAAGTGCCATTAAGTGTTCTTTGGTTTGTGGCTGTGGACATTCTTCGTTAGCTGCAATAACTAAAACAGCACCATCCATGATTGCTGCACCAGATAACATGGTTGCCATTAAGGTTTCGTGTCCTGGAGCATCTACAAATGACACTTTTCTAATTACTTCTGTTTCGCTTCCACAATGTTCACAAACATCCTTGGTAGTGTAGCATAAAGGCTCTTCACATTTAGGACATTTTCTAAATTCAATGTCAGCATATCCTAAACGAATAGAGATACCTCTTTTTGTTTCTTCACTGTGAGTATCTGTCCATACACCAGATAATGCTTTAGTAAGTGTTGTTTTTCCGTGATCGACATGGCCCACAAGTCCTATGTTAACATCAGATTGTACTTTCACAGATTACACCTTTAATTTTTTTAAATAAATTTTTGAATTAAATAATAAACATAATCGAATATTAAATAATAAATTTTTGAATTAAATAATAAACATAATCGAATATTAAATAATAAATTAATTGAATGAACATCAGATAAGTTAAATTATCCTAATTCAATCAATAGATAACAATTAATAAAAATCTAATAAATAAATTCATATTAATATTGAATTATACTTATGAATAACGTTTTTTCCTTAATTAAAATCACATTTATAATTCAATATTAATATAAACATGATTTAAATGATTTATGCCTTAAATTTTGAAATAATAAAATATAATAAATAAATTTGAATTTTTTAAATAATAAAAATATAATATTAGAATATTAAATGAAAAAACGAAAAATAATAATGAAAATAAATTTCATTATAAATTTCATTAATCACTTAATATCTGAAATTCCTAAGAATTTAAATCAGACAACAATTATCTAATTATTCTTCTGCTTCCCCTGCTTCTTCTTCAGGGTTTAAGATATCATTTATAGATTTGCTACCTGCTTTAGTAACAATAGTGTTGATTTGAACAATATCTTCAGAGACAGTGTTTCCTCTGACAGTTTTTCTTCTTTTAACACCATCAACTTTAGGATTGTAGCCTACTCCACCGGTTAAGAGACTTTTGATTCTTCTAGGACCATCAACGTCTTTTTTCATAACGAAACCGTTTTTGTCACTACCACCAGTTATTTTTAAGGTGTAGCCATCTAATCCAACGATTTGACCATCAAATTCTTCACCGATTTTTAAGCCGTTTAATTGTTTTGCATCATCAACTTCTATTTGATAACTTAATTCTTTTTCAGATACAACAACTTTAAATGCCAATAAAATTCCTCCTTTTGTTTTTAGGAATTTAATCTCCCTTAATCTCTAGTATTTATTCTATAATCTTAAAATATGTGAAATAATATATCACGATTTTAAATGAATTGCTTAATCACCATTAACCGAAAAATACATCAAACGATTTTAAATGAATTGCTTAATCACCATTAACATAATCTATTGAATCAATGATTTGAATCATTATTCAAAAAGACCGAATTTACCCCAGTTCCTATCGTTTCTACGTTTAATCTCAAGGATCTCATCAAGGGCCATGAATTCATCTTCGTTTAATTTATCCTTAAACTCTCTTTCCAATATTTTATAATGCTTTTCAGGAATATCCACATATAAGGTATCCCCTTCCTCAAAGTCCTTTCCTGCTACAGCATCATCAATAGCCATAGCAACTCTTTGACCTCTGGAAATTGCAGGCAATGTTTCACCTTTGTCTTCCATACTGGCAATTGTACCTACATAGTCTCCATTTGCATTCATTAAAGCATAGCCGTGCTTTACAGTTCCTGCTTCAACCTCAATACCACAAATGGCAGGTTTGCTTTGCCTGAATATTAGTTTTGGAAGAATCATGAATTTAGCAGGCTTAATGATAGCTTCAAGCCATTGCTTTTTCTGAGCTTCTTTTCTTTCTTGAACCCAAGCTTCATAATCTTCAGTTATTTGGTAAATCACATCACCCTTAAAGAGCTTAACGCCAGAATTATTTAAATCAGTTTCAGCTTTAGGATGTACCTTTACATTGAATGCTATGATAACACCATGCTCAATGTTTTCATCCTTTGCAATAGAGGCATCGATAACATCCCTCTTATTTACATCTCCAATTTCAGCAGACCTGATTGGAATCTCCATTTCCTTAAGCAAGTGAACAACCGCTTCAAGTGATCCTAATGTATCAGCCTTAACAAACAAACCTTCATCATCAGTATCAACAGTAATGTCTTCCAATTCCTTCAACAATTCTGCCTCCACATCTTCCTCGTCATTCAAGACTCTTAGAGGAGAACCGGAAACAACATCATCAAGGCCTGGAGCTGCTATCTTGATACCTGCTGCTGCAACAACCTCATCGACCTTTTGGAATCTGTTTTTGGATTCCCTCATCTCTTCAAGAGGGAGAGGTTTTAAAATGGATCTGATTTTGGTCTTTACAACATTGCTTGCATCCATTAAAGCAATCTCATCACCATCTCTTAGCACACCATCATAGATAATACTATCGACAGTTACGCCAAGACCGGTTTCTTCCTTAACTTCCAAGACAGTTCCTTTAGCAGGAGCATCTTCATGGATTTCCAATTGTTCGGTTAAATATTCCTGAGCAAGACCAAGCAACATGGCAATAAGCTCAATAATACCTTCACCAGACTTTGCACAAAATGGAATGATTGTAATTTGGCTTGCAAAATCACTTACTCTGTCAAATCTTTCAGATTGGAATCCTTCTTCATGCAATTTTCCAACAAGCTCGTAAACCTTTAAATCCAATTCGGTTTGTACACTTGGAGCTTGCTGTTTAAAGCTTTCCATAAATGAAGCTCCTTCATGAATATCCCATCCAAAGATTCTATCAATTTTATTTGCTACTACAATAAACGGAGTCTTATACATCTTTAGGATATTAATTGCTTCATATGTTTGAGGCTTGAATCCCTCATTGATGTCAACAATTAAAATAGCTAAATCCGCTAAAGCTCCACCACGTTTACGAAGTGATGTAAATGCTGCATGCCCTGGAGTATCTACAAAAAATAAACCTGGAATTGTATTTTTAATTGATAAACGAGCTATGAAATCACCGCAAATGTCATTTATTGTATCTATTGGTATTTCAGTAGCACCTATATGCTGGGTAATACCGCCTGCTTCTCTATCAGCAACAGTACTTCCTCTGATATAATCCAATAAGGTAGTTTTACCATGGTCTACATGACCTAAAACAGATACAATTGGGGATCTTATCTTCATTTTACTCCACTCACATTAAATAATTCATAAATTTAAACAATAATTAAACAATAATAATTTTAATCAATATAAAAGCCACAATAAGCCAATTTTACTTAAAGCCAATAGGTTAATATAACTAATGATTATAGACAACGAATTTAAAATTCAATAAACTTAATATTGATTGATATTGAATCTATTCGTAAATCCAAGCGTTATCAGACATAGAATAATCACAAATTTCTTCTTCATCAAAGAAAAGAGCAATTTCTCTTTTTGCAGATTCAGGTGCATCAGATGCGTGAATAATGTTTCTTCCGGTACCCATACCGAAATCTCCTCTAATGGTTCCTACATCTGCTTCTTTAGGATTAGTAGCTCCTACCATTTTTCTGATTACAGAAATTGCATCGTCTCCTTCAATAACCATAGTTAAAGTTGGAGCGGAAGTGATATATTCAACTAAACCGTTGAAAAATGGTTTTTCGGAGTGTTCTCCATAATGTTCTTTTGCTAAATCTTCGTCAATTTGTCTTAATTTCATAGCTACGATTTTGAGACCTTTAGCTTCAAAACGGCTTAAAACTTGACCCATTAAACGTCTAGATACCGCATCAGGTTTCATCATAACAAAGCTTCTTTCAATCATTGTTTAACCCATTTTACTTTTCTTGGAACTCTGCCAAGTTTAATCATATTTTTTTCACATTTACTACTACAGAAGAAATAGATAGAACCGTCTTTTTTTACGTACATTTTACCGGTACCTTCTTCTATTTCTTTACCACAGAATGAACAAGTTCTCATGTTAAAACACCTTCTTTAAATAAGATAAGCCTATAATAACTTATGTTATTAAGGAGTTCTAATCTCCTTAGCTTCTCTGATTGTGTCGAGTAACATTAAAATATCGCCTTCACGTACAGGACCCATGATATTTCTTGTTAAAATTCTTCCTTTATCTCTTCCATCGAGAATTCTGCATTTTACTTGCATGATTTCTCCAGTCATACCAGTTCTGTTTAGAACTTCAATAACTTCTGCTGGACTTCCTTCTTCCATATTATCACCTGTTAATTATATTGAAGATATGTATCTTCTAAGGCGCAATACTTATTCTTTAAGTTCTGCTACTTTTTCAACAACTTCTGCTACTAAGTCAGCAGCATCTCCAGCATCTACAATACAAGCGGAAGCAGTTCCAACACTTAAACCAGCAGCTGCACCAACTTTGTCTTTGGTTGCTAAGTATACGTAAGGAATTTCTTTTTCTTCAGCGAGAACAGGAATGTGTGCAACGATTTCAGCAGGATCAACATCTTCTGCGATAACGACTAAAGCTGCGTTTCCTCTTTCGATAAATTTGGTTACTTCGTTAGTTCCTTTTGCTACTTTACCAGTATTTTGTGCTACTTCTAAAGCTTCTTCTGCTTTGTTAGCGATTTCTTCAGGTGTGTCAAATTTTACATAAATGTTTGCCATATAATTTACCTCCTTTTTCATCTGGCTTTTGCCATCCATCGGCAAATATTATAACTGTAATAAATCTATAAGTTTTTTAGATTTAATAATAAAGAATACAATTATAATAATTAAAACAGTAAAAACATTCAAGATCCAATTTTGGATAAGTAATTACTATAAGTAAAATCAGTAAGCAATTAAATATTAAAATATAATCAATAATAATTCAAATATTCCTTATTCGAATATCAATCAATTATAGATAAAACTTTTTAAAATATGATATTTACATAAAATCCATGAAATCTTATTAAATATAATATCATAATAAAAAGTTAGCTTGAATCAAGCTAAATAATATTCAATTATAATTACAGATTTAAAGTTTTAATCTATAACTCTAAATATTATATCCACATCACTAAATAATAAAGCCTAAAATAAAACATAAAAAGATTTTTATTCTAGTTTAATATTTTCAATGAATATTATTAGTTTAAGTAAAATTAGCTAATAATATAAAATTTTTCAATTTAGTATTAATGAAATAAATTCTAGAGAACTAGACATAATAAAATATATAATTTATACTATATAAATGTTATTAGAAAATAGGCTAAAATAAGAAAAAAACTAATGATTTAGAAATCAGAAAAAAGAAAAAGTTCTAAAAAAATAAAAAATAAGTTCGTATAAAGACATGAGAAAAAGAAATAAGTAAAAAAATTACTTAAATCTAAATCTCAAGAAAAGATAAAACAGCAATCTTATTTAATTGCTAATTTAATATCTTCAGCTTTTACAGTTTTTCTACCTGCGTGGCGTGCAAAGTTAACTGCTTTTTGAGCAATTTCGTTTCCGTATTCTTCGATTGCTTCAGCTAATTCTTCTTTAGCTGCGTCAGCTACTCTTTCAGCACCAGCATTTTTTAATATTCTTCCTATAGGAGCGATTGGTAATTCCATATTTAACACCTCAAATTTTTATAATAATAATTGTATATTTTTTAATATATAAATATATCTATTAAAATGCTTAAAATTTAAAATCATTTACACTAAACTTTTAATAATTTATAATAAAATTTAATTATTTTTGAAATCAAATCTTAACAAAAAATATAAAAAATTTCAAAATTTCATTAGAGAATACTCTAACAAATTAGAAATAATAAAAAAATATTAAAAAAATCAAAAAATAAAAGAAAAATATTAAAAAAAAAATAGAAAAATATCCTCTCTAATGAGATTTAAAAATATTGAATAATAATACAAAATCAATGAAAAATATTAAAAAATAGAGGAATACACTCTTTATGAGAGTTAAAAATATTAAAAAAAAATAGAAAAATACACATTCTATTGAGATTTAAAAATATTAAAAAATAGAAAAATACACTCCCTAATGAGAGTTAAAAATATTATAAAAATATCAAAATTTATAAAAGATAGGATTGCTAAAAAAATTTCCAAACTTTTAAAAAGTTTGATCAAATATATTTTTTCAAAAGGTTTAAAACTAAATAACCAGAAAATAAAATATTTTGGTCAAGGTTTTTGAGGCGAAGCCTCAAAAAGCTTGGAGGTTTATTTGTTAAGCAAAATCTCTTTAATCTTGTTGATGTCTGCATCTACTTGGACAGGTTCAACACATGCATCAATAGCTGTGTTAGGATCTTTAAGCAAGTGTCCAGTAACAACACAAACAACTCTTTCTCCCTTGTCTACATCTCCTTGTTCGACCAATTTCTTAAGACCTGCAATTGATGCTGCAGATGCTGGCTCTACACCGACACCTTCAGTTCTTGCAAGCAATTTTTGAGCGTCAAGGATTTCTTCATCAGTTACGGTTTCAACTAAACCATTAGAATCATAAATAACTCTTAATGCTTTAATAGCACTTACAGGAGCACCAATACGGATTGCAGTTGCAATGGTTTCAGGGTTTTCCACAGGAGTCATGTCCATAGTTTTGTCTCTGAATGCATTTGCAATAGGACAAGCTCCTTCAGCTTGAATACCAGCCATCATTGGAACATCATCCATGAATCCAGCATTGTGGAATTCAGTGATACCTTTCCAAATAGCTGAAATGTTTCCTGCATTTCCTACAGGCAATACAATCCTGTCAGGAGATTCCCATCCTAATGAGTGGACGATTTCATAACCGATGGTCTTTTGTCCTTCAAGTCTGAATGGGTTGATTGAATTCAATAAGTATAAATGCTTTTCACGAGCAAGTTGGGTCATTGCTTCTAAAGCTTCATCAAAGTTACCGTTAATGGAGAACACTTCTGCACCGTGGAACATAGCTTGAGCCAATTTTCCTAATGCAACTTTACCTGCAGGCAAGAATACTGCACATCTAAGTCCAGCTCTTGCAGCATAAGCAGCAAGTGAAGCTGAAGTATTTCCAGTAGAAGCGCATCCTACAGTATCTACACCAAGCATCATAGCTTTAGTCATACCGATAGTCATTCCCCTATCCTTAAAACTGCCAGTAGGGTTGGATCCTTCTACTTTTACATAAAGTTCAATTCCAAGTTCCTTACCTAATTTTTCACATTTGCAAAATGGAGTTCCACCTTCATCTAAGGAAACTCTTTTATCTGCATCTACAGGCAAGCATTCTTTATATTTCCATAAGTTATCTCTTCTGCCTTCAAAAGTAGATTTTGGAACATCAACTTCCACTTCCACTTCTAAAACAGATCCACATTTTTTACAGTTGTAGATAACTTCATCATCTTCGTATTCTTCTCCACAAGATACACATCTAATCATTTTATCACATTAAAGTTTTTTTGATGAATAATAATTTTAAATAGATTAAAATATTCATTAATAAATTTAAATAGTTTAAAGTAGTTTTAATCACTTTTAAAATTGTATTAAGCATTTAAAATAGTTTTAAACATTTTTAAAATTGTATTAAGCATTTAAAATAGTTTTAAACATTTTTAAAATTGTATTAAGCATTTAAAATAGTTTTAAACATTTTTAAATTCTTTTAAGCATTTAAAATAGTTTTAAACATTTTTAAAATAGTTAAAACAGTGTTTAATCAATAAATTAATTATAAAACCATGAAAATAATTAGCTTATAATTAATATACATCATATAGTTATAATCATCATACTATAAAAACTTATTTTAATTCAAGTTAAGTATTCTAAAAAGTGATGAGAATAAAAAAAAAAGAAGAGTAGTTAGAATCCAAATAATAAAAAATCTTTTAATCAAACTTTTTAAAAAGTTTGCAAATAGTTAGAATCTAAATAATAAAAAAAGATTATCAAACTTTTTCTAAAAGTTTGGAAAAAATTTGGGTCAAGGTTCTACGGACTAAAATCCGTGAAGCTTGACAAAAAAGATGGTTTTAATCATTGTCTAACGAATACCTATTCCGAAAAATGGCAATATCTTATAAGCAATAGGTATAGTTAGATTTGCTTCAATGAATGCTGCAATAATTAAAAGAACAACAGCAAGACATAAGAAAACAAATGATTCCTTTAGCTTACTTTTATTCTTATTAAATGAAGCAACAAATCTTTGCCTTAAAGTTATTTTTACGTCAGAGAAATATGGATCAAAGATATCCAAATAAGACATATCTGGAGATATGAGACCCCATAGGAAACGAAGTACAAATAAAAGCAATACAAAACCACCGGTTGAAGCAATGATAATTGCAGGAATTTCAAATATTCCATGAGGTAAAGTTAAAGCCAAATATTGCACAATGTTTAACTTTGTACCGTAGAAACCAACGAATAATCCATTATTAGCTAAAATAATTGCTCCTAATATTCCACCAAGAGCTGAAAGAGCATATATTATAATAGCTACACTGACATTATTGATAAATAGGGAGTGAGTTGTTAAAGTCACTGTTCCACTTTCAACATTCTGTTCAAATGAATCCACCATAGGCTTTATATATTCAGCAACCTGATCTGCATAGAAATATCCTATAATAAGTGGAATTACAAAAATTAAGATTGAAATAAATAAAGGTATTTTATTATTTACAAATGCAGATTTGATTTCATCCTTAACTCTCTTCAAATAATATTTTATATCTGCCATAAAATAACCTCGCTAATGTTTTTATTGCATAATTTCTAGTTTTAAACTTTTTTATAAATATGATTAATCAAATAAAGATTCAGCAATATCTAAAGACTCCTCTTGCTTTACTTTCAAGTCTTCAAAGAAGTCCTTCATCAATTCTGCTGCATGGACCTTGCAATGACCGCACATAAGACTTCCATTCTTACATTCTTCACGAATCTTTCCAAGTTCCTTTTCATCATCCACCAAATGATAAACAAGTATTTCATAAATCACACATTCATCAGGTCTTCCACCTAACTCCTTTTGTTCATCAAGAGTTTCTCTTCCACCTGTTTTAGAGGATTTTACTTTTTTCTCAGCTTGCTTTGGTGTTTCATTTAAATAAATTGCAGTATTAGGCTTGCTGCTTGACATCTTATCTCCAGTCAGTCCAGTTAAGAACCTATGATAAGTGGAAGCTGGAGCTAAGAATCCATACTCTTCATTCATTTTAGCAGCAATGTCCCTTGTTAATCTTAAATGAGGGTCTTGGTCAACTCCTACAGGTACAACAACCTGTTTTGGACCGCCAAACTCTTCAGTTTGAGGAAGCAAAATATCTGCCACCTGCACTAATGGAACATACAAATGGGCAATGTTAGTGCTTTCATTAAATCCATAAATTGCATGCATATTATTGAAATTGACTCTTTTTGCAAGCTTAAATGTCAAGTCATTTAAAGTCTTGTTTTGTGATTGAAGATAAACAGTCACATTATCAGCAGTCAAGTCAAGGCCTAAGGCAATGTAATTTGCCAAATATTCATTGACAGCTATTTCCTTAGCCTTTTCAAAGCTGATTCCCCTTGCAGCATATGATTCCATATCTGCAATGGATAAGGATAATGAAGCTCCTTTTTCAGCATACCATTTCAATTGGTCAATAACCATCTTGTGACCAATGTGCATTTGACCACTTGGCATCATGCCTGTCATGACTCCAAAGTCCTTTTTGCCGTTTATCAAAGGAACTAGCTTATCAAAATCTCTGTGTCCAAAGATAACTCCCCTTTTCATCAATCTTGCAGGGTCTTCAATATCCCCAACAAGCTTAGAGAAATCTTTAATACCAAACTGATTGAATAATTTATCGTAATCTACTATAGATGAGCCCCATGGATCAATCAAATAATCACCTTAAATGTAATATCTTTCTTTAAATTAAATAAACGTATAAAAATTCATATGTTATTTTCTATAAGCATTAAAATAATAATAGGTATTTTTAATTAAAATAATTTTAATTTTTGAGTGAAAAATACCCTATAATTAAACAAATATTGCTATTAATTAAATATGATTTTCTGATTTATATAAATAACCCTATAATCAGAATTATTGATTCACTGATTAAATAAATAACCCTATAATCAGAATTATTGATTCACTGATTAAATAAATAACCTCCAAATAGGACAATTAAAAATATCAATTATGGCCTTGTCCACTCTATGTTATAGTATGTAACATCCAAATCATCATCTACAACTGCAAGCAATAGCTTCTTGTTTACGCCATGTGATACTCTTACATAGCTTGCAAAGTCTAATACATTCACTTCTTCTTTTTCATACAAGACCTTTACTAAAAAATCTGAATGTGCATGACCTGGACCGGTTCCCCTTTCATAAAGCCTGAATTCAGAACCATACTTGAATCCTGTCTTAATGATATATCCTCTGTTTTTCAAATCTCTATAAACCAAATATTTGCCGTAGACCTCATCTTCCTTGATTAGATCAATGATATAGGATAGATCACATTTCTTGTCGTTTTCATAAATGTCAAGACGTCCGCTTTCCATCAAATAGCAAGCCTCTAAAAGGGAAAGTTCTAAACAATTCTCAGATAACTTTCCAAACTGGCTTTTTTGATTGAGAGAAACAGCCCTTTGATTGCCTTCTTCAATCTTGACAGTTACAATACCTTCAAATAAATCTCCGCGCATTTAAACACCTGAATAAAAATCTGCAATAAATAAAATTAGAAAGAATAAAAAAATGAATAAACAAATAATTACTAATATTTTCAATTTTTTAAATATATAGATAAATCTTTTTTATTTGACATATTTAATAATTGCTTGAAATAATAATCATTTGTTAAATTCTGTTGCAATAACTAAATTATCGGAATTAAAAAATAATAAATTAGTATTTATATTTTAAGAAATATGTTATTAGCCAAATCCCTTGAGAGTGGGATTAAAGTGTCTTCCAAATAGATGTTATATCTATTGGAATCGTCAGAATCAGCTATTCTGATTTTAGTTCCAATGCTTAATCCAACATTCAAGGCATTGTTTAAGGAAGCGTCTCCACCTCTGATAAACAATATTTCACCTTCATCGCCAGGTGACAATTCAGATATAGACAATAAATGGAAATCCCTTATGCCAATCTCTTCAATATCATTATGGCTATTTATACAATCTTCACAGTTTGCAAAATCAAAGTCACATGCTGGAATCAAATGGTCATCTGGACAGGTATCCGGATGCTCTAACATATGACAAATAGCTCTTTCAGCCTCATCAGACAATGCATGTTCCATTTCACATGCTTGAGCATGAAGGTTTTCATCTTTGATTTTTAAGACATCCTTTAGGAATCTTTCAAGAATTCTGTGTTTTCTTGTGATTTTTTGAGCTATCTTATTACCTTCTTCTGTTAAATTAGCCCCTTTATAAGGAATATAATCAATATAACCAATATCCTCTAGTTTTTTAAGCATCTGAGTTACACTACCTGGTGCAATACCTAACTCTTTAGAGAGAGTGGTTGTAGACACATATGAATCTTTGCTTCCGAATTTATAAAGAGTTTCCAAATACTCCTCAATGTTATCACTAATTTCCCTAGCCATGCATAACCACCGGCAAATTATAAGTTTTTATTAATTAATCGAATTAACTATTTTCTCATATTTTTATTTTATTTAATTTAAAAAGTACAAATATTACCCAATAAACCGATAAAACAGTTATTATATAATATCGCTTAATATAATAATAATTTAATTGAGAAAGTATATAAAGTTTTGGATAACCTAAAATTTTTAAAATTGAGAAAAATATCTAAAATTGAAAAATAAAATTGATAATAACACATTTTCTAAAATAAGGAAGAATAATTAATTTTTAGATAAAATAAATAAAAATCATAATAAATAAACAAAAAATAGAATATGAAAATAAAATTTAAAAAATAAAAAATAAATGGATTAAAATCGGCTTTGTTAAATCCTATAAATTCATATAAAAATTTTTAAAAATTAATGTTAAAAAGATTTAAAATTAAATTTTAAAAAAGGTTTTCAAAGCCCCTAAAAACAATAAAATTAAAAAGATCCCAAAACTTAAAAAAAAAGCTTAATCAAAATATTTTTTCAAAGACATGAAACTATACAAACAATGAAAAATATTTTGGTCAAGGTTTTACAGTCCGAAGGACTGTAAAAGATTGTTAGAAAGGAATGTTCATATAAGTGTGAACGCTATAATAATGTTTGGTGTCCCAATTCTTTATATGTCCTAAACTGTTTCTATAGCTGGTTCCATCAGCAGAATACCATCTTTTGTTAACATATATCTGAGCCCAAACGTGTCCTTCAATAGACCCTGAACGTATAAATCTGCATCCTTGTGCATGACCATATCTGGCAGGAATCTTTACAGCTCTGCAAAGTGCAACAATCAAGTTTGCATGGTCACAGCAGTTACCTGCCTTTAACCTCAATGTCTTTGCAGCTCCCCTCAATGAATTGGCATAATTATCATAATCCAAATTGTTTCTTAAATAATTGAATATGGCTGTTGCCTTTTCCAATTTGGTGGCATATTTCTTTGTAATCTTTTTAGCCAATTTTCTAATTGCCTTGGTTATTCTTGCATGTCCTCCACCATATAAGTACTTGGAAACTGAACATTTGGTGTTTTGATTCAATGCTTTCTTAAACTGGCCAGAAGGATCTATGACCTCAAGATAAAATGTTTTTTTGGATGGGCCATAAATGCTGTTGTTGCCATATGCAAGGGTTGTTTGATAAACCTCTCTGTTAAGCCTAACCTTAAAGTAAGCCTTTCCCTTAGTATTAGTGGTTCTCACATATGTCTTGCCGTTGATTGTGATTTTAACCTTTTCACCTTTAAGAATCTTGCCATCAATTCCTTTCAATAAAAGAATGAATGACTGACCTTTAAGAACAAAGTAACGCAAAGGTGTTAAATTGGTTTTCTTATACACAGGCAAATCCATTGTACGATTTGACTTTTCATAAAAGTCATTAGCTGAAAAAGTGCAGTTCAGATTTATGATCTTTTTGTCAGATGGCATTTTGATATAGATTTTACCATTTTCATCAGTTGTTCTGACATATCTGTCATCATCCACATATACAACAATTTTTTGCTTTGCCAAAGGGTCTCCTTTAATTGAGCTTAGCTTAATGGCAAGGTTGGTTGATTGGTATCCATAAAAAGAAGTTGTTATTCTTGTTTTTTCAAACAATGACACATTGGAACTAACTGATTCCGCAGGATTAAAATCATAATTGCCTAAATAGGAAACTTGAATATTGTACAAGCCTTTTACTTTAAAGCTTAAAGGCAAAACAGCTATGCCTTCCTCATCAGTCAAGATATTTTTAGAGCTTGATTTTCCATTTGGATTAATTATCTTAAAATTAATCTTGGCATTAGCCATAGGATTGCTGTCTTCATCCACTAATTTAACTTTATAATCATTTTCATCATATATTTTCCAGTTGTCTGGAGAAATGATTGATAAGCTAGTGTTTTTAGCAATGTCTTCTGGTGTATCATCATCTTCATCATCTTCACCATCGACACTATCTGCTAAAGCATTGCTATTTTCATTAGCAGCACTGATAGCTAAACCATTATCTGCATTAGTGTTGTCTTCTTCCAAGTTTTCAATATTTCCATCTGAAATGGAAATTTCATTACTATCCATTAAATTAAGTGGATTTTCATCGCTTAAGATCTCTGCTGAAGCAGAGGAAACTGATAAAATTAATATTAAAGATAATAATGAAAAGATTAATTTATAATTAATTTTCCTCACCATCTAAAATTATATAAAAATTATTTATTCAATCAAATTTTTTAAAAGACTTTTAACAATCATAGAAAAATAATATTTAAAAAATTAAAAAAATTGAATAACCCCATTTATAATATTAAATTTTTATAATATAAAAAATTAATTAAATTTTTCTAGAAAACAAATATAAAAAATTAATTAAATTTTTCTAGAATGATAGAAACTTAAAAAACCTATAAAAACAAATATAAAAAATTAATTAAATTTTTCTAGAATGACAGAAGCTTAAAAACCCTATAAAAATAAATATAAAAAATTAATTAAATTTTTCTAGAATGACAGAAGTTTAAAAACCCTATAAAAATAATTACTAATGCATAGGCCAAAATCTGTTGAAAACACAGTTTATTTAAATGTATTTTTAGGAGCACTGATAGTATCTTAGGATTTTACTCAAAAACATAATACAACAGTTAATAGAGAACTGAAAAATTCAGGCCCCTAAAAATATTTAGTCATTTTTATACAAGGATATTCAATGGCGAGGTGTGTTTTTAATAGAATATCATTACTTTTAATCAAATTTTATTCTTTTATAATTCTTATCACCCGGGCCATCAGGATATGAATTATATGCAGTATAAATTAAAGTACCAGCCAGTACACCTATACCTACTACAATAAGAGGTATACCTATTATCGGCAGCTCGAAGCCAGATATTAAAATCCCACCTGCAATGAGACCTGTGAAAAATCCACCTAAACCAATACCCAATACAACCGCTTCACTTACACTATCTCTATATTGAACAATACCCTTGCTATCTTCAATTAAAGTTCCATTAACATATACTTCACCATCATTGACATTTAAAATATTATTTCCCACGCCATATGCTTTATTATTGATAAAAGTACAATTATTTACATATAGTAATGCATTACTAAATATTGCGCCTCCTTTTTTACAATAATTATTGGAAAATGTACAATTATTACAAATTGTAAGTCCATAATTATTAATTCCAGCACCATATCAGGATCCATATAATAATCCATCTTATTGTTATCTAATGTAACATTATTTAAAATACAAGCACAACCCAGATTATAAATAGCCTGATTAAATTCCGTAATCATTAAATTATTAATTGTTACAATAGAATTTGTACTATATATGTAAAGCCATTTATTTTCATCACTCTTAGCAGAGAAACCATTAATTAGAGACCCATTACCATTAAAATTAATAAAGTCAAATTTAGACTTTTCGAAATTCCATTCTCCATTAGACTGAATATTACATTCTTTTGCAAAATTGATATTCAATACTTTTAAAACATAACCTGAATAACCAAAAGTTTTAATAAATTCATATACCTTGTTAAAAGAATCTAGATTATAATTCAAAGCATTATCATAATCAACTTGATTAGATATGTATAGATTTTTAGATAGTGATGCATTAACATCATAATTTCCCTTTAATAAAACAGGGAAAATGTCATATATTGCTGAAATATTTTTTAATGAATAAATTCTCTTATAAATTATTCCATCACCAAAATCTTTACAAACAGTAACAAAAATGTCTTTACCATAACTGCTATATAAAATGGTATTATTGTTAAATTGAGTAACTCCATTTAAAAATAAATGAATGATATCTATTTTTTCCCCTAAGAAATCTACTTTATAAGAAAAATAATCTTTACAATAATCAAAGATATACTCTAAACCATAGGAAATATTATAATCAGAATCCCTTGCATTGTTTGAATTAAATGTTACTTCACCATCTCTTATTAAAATTGCATTGCCACAGTTATAAATATCTGAACCGTTATTTACAAAAAGATCCTTAAATGATACATTGTTTAATATTAAACCTCCTTCATTATATATTGCACTGCCGCATAATGCCTGATATCTAGTGAAAGTACAGTTATTGCAAACACAATGATACAGATTCATGATTCCACAAGGTGTGCCATTATTATCCTTAAAAGTGACATTATTGAAAATACATATTCCAGAATTATATACAGGAGTTTCATATCCTTCAAGGACCAAATTTGATACAATAAAAACATTACCGAAATCAATTTTAGCCCAATCAAAGCTATTATTAAAACCGTTTACAGGTGTGATTTTAGAACCATGACCATCAATAGTAATTACATTAAAATTATTAGCATTTGACAACCATAATGCATCAGAGGCAAAAGTAAAATTATCTGCAAAATCAACGTTTAAATGTATTTAATTAATCTTCTATTTTGAAAATCATCGGTAATATTTTTCAAGGTAGGATATAATTCATAAAGATTGGTTTTGTTAAAAGCACAAACATGCTCATAATCATCAATATTATTCACAGTAAGATTCAGAATAAAAGTTAAATCATATTTATAATCATTGTTTTTTAATTTATAGAAAATATCATTGAAATTTTCCAGATCATAAAAATGATATGCCTTTTCAAAAGTAACTCCATCATCAAAAGATCGGCTTAAAGTTAAAACATACTCATTAATTCTAAATTCACCAGAATATTCCACACCATTACATAAATTCCTTTCAACCCTATTCATTATAGCAGAATACAATAAAAGAACAATGTCAATTTTTTTATCGGCAAGATTTATGAAGTGTCTATAATACATATATTCGGGATCAAAATTAATCATATGGCCATCAATAACATCAGTGTAATTGAATATACCATATATGCTGCAGTTTTTACGGTTTGGATCCATATAAACTGCCTCGCCGGACAATAGTGAGAATGAATCGATAAAAAAAGAATCATCAATGGTGTTATTGACACCACCCATATATATTGCACCTCCAACACCTGAGGCAGTAGTATTTATAAATACAGAGTAGTTTATAATACCATTACTTCCCATCCATTTAATTGCCCCACCATTGATAGCTGAATTTCCGGTAAATACACAATTAGAAATAACTCCATTATCTCCTTTCCAAACAATAGGACTCCTGTCAATTACATTGTTCCCCAAACTTACTTCATTATAATGGGAATTGGTAATAATTAAATTATGAATTTTAACATTTTTACCTAATATCTCAAAAATTGCAGAATTATTCCTTCCGTCAATTTTATGTCCGTTACCATTAAGTATTATATTGTTTGTATGAATTTGAATTCCTCTAGTATAGTTATTTTCATCATAATCACTATAATAATCCTTATCAAAATTATAAACATCACCAGGAGACAAATGAGAAATATCTGAACTTAAATCAGAAAAATGTGTTATTGTGGATAACATCCTCATCTATCACTACTTCTTTATCTATAACTGTAGTGTTGCAAACATCTTCATGAGCTGCAACAGTACCAGTTCCAATTAAAATTATACTAAAAAAACATAACGAGAGTGTGTAACGATTATGACCCTCACCCACATTTTTCTTAACTTATTTTCCTTTAAATTTATATACAATGAAGTACAATCTATTATTATAGAAATAA
>NZ_CACXNW010000012.1 GCF_902769175.1 uncultured Methanobrevibacter sp. | reverse complement strand
TAAAAAAAAAATTGGGATCATGAATTTGATTTTTTTTTAAATTTGTGACACCCTCTCAATTTAAATAAAAAAAAATAAGAGTTTTTATTAAAATAAACTATATTTAGATAAAAAATCCATTATATGACTAAAATATTAATGGAAAAAAACATAAAAAACCACTATTTTTCATGAGCTTCCAGAAAATCATTCTGTATCTTTACAACTTCTTCACTTGTTTTTACATCGCTATAAGCTTCCAGCAAGTCAAAATTCATTTCAATAAATGAATGACCCCATTTAAACCCATCCATAATATGATGGGCCTCTTCTTTAAATCCAGTTATATAAAAGGTAGCTGCAATAGCTTCATTTGTTGATAGGATACAAGGCTTTCCAAAATTAACAGGATTTGCAGCAATCAAAAATGGAAGAGACCTATGGTATTTGGATAAGCTAAAAAAACTAGCAGAACTGGATACCTTATTCCAGGAACAGTCTAGTCCTACAATTCCCTTATTCTCAACAAGTGGCCTATCCTCATAGGAAACTGCCTTTTCGGAAAATGGATTTAAAACAACAGCACCTCTTGGAATTTGGTGAATCTTATATACAATTCTGCATTTTCCTTGCTTTTCCATTTTAAAAGCAGTACATTTCCTTTTATCACATTCATTAGCATGAAAAACAGTAACTTTCATAAAATCACTTAATTTTAAATAAAAATAAAAAATGAATAAATAGTTATTCTTTTAATCTTGAATAAATTAGTTATTCCTTAATCTAGAATAAATTTATTTCTTTTAATCTGAATAAATAGTTATTCTCTTAATCTAGAATAAATTTATATTCTTTTAATCTTGAATAAATAGTTATTCTCTTAATCTTAAATAAAATAAATAAAACGAATAAAATAATTGTTCTTTTAATCAAATAAAATAAAAAAACAGAATAATATTAATTATTCTGTCTTAACTATGTCCTATTGTTGAAGTTGATTTGGATCAATGGTTCCATTTAAAATACCATTTACATATTCCTGATTGAATTTAAACTCTTCTTTAGATAAATTCAATACTTCATACATTTCTGGAGCTTTTTTAGCATCTTTAAATTGAATGCTCTTAATTAAAGGATCAAGATAATCCTCAAACAATGGACAGAACATACTGCCGTCACATTCAGTCTTATTGTCATAAGCCATTACATTGATTGTATAAGCAGTTCCATTAATGTCCGCCTCACAAATGTATACATTGATTGTACTGTTGTCTCCAGATGAATTCTTCTTAGTGTCATTTGTACCATTTACAGTAGGAACAGCTTGTGAATAAAAGATTTTCCATGGTTGGTCATTGTATTTTCTCACTTCTGGTGCTCCTAATCCTTGCAATTGATATAAATCAGTGATAAATGAACCTTCTCTTACACAGGACATATTATAGGTTATATTATGTTCCTTATCTTCATAGGAATCAGTCCATCCTTTTACAGTGGCATCAGCATCCTTGATTTCATTTTGACTTACATTTCCAGTAAATGTACCTGACATGAACTTATTGTCAAAATCTGTGGTAGGGCCTCCGAAAAAGTCCATTCCAAATAATTCAAATGCTGAAGCAGGGCCTACTGATGCAATAATAAGTACTGCAATTGCTGTAGCCAGAATAGCTATTTTTTTGTTATTCATTCTTTTCCTCCATAATTTTTATAGAAAAAAATCATTTAGATTAATAAAATATTTTTATTAATATTATTAATTTTGATTGCTATTATAAATAAGTTTTTACTTTAGGATAAAAATGAAGATAAAAGATAAGAAATAATTTAAAAAATATAAGAAAAATTTAAAATATAAAATACAAATAATGGAAAAAATTTTAAAAAAAAATGAGACTGTAAAATTTTATAGGAGTATTTTAATTTTATTAGAGTTAATTATAAGTAAAAATTAATTTTGTGATTTTAAGCCTAAACTTTTTTACAAACTCAAAAAAAAAGAAAAAAAAGAAGTAGAGTTAATTAGAATCCTCTACAGTAAATTTAGGTCGGAATTTAGAACTTCTTTTAAGGTTTTTAAGTTCTACTTTAGTAGGACATTTATATTCTTCCAGCATCAAGATCTTATAATCATAGTCTACTGGCAATGAATCATCTTTTCCATCAATAAGTCCTCTGAAGTTTGCACCAATCCAACCAGTTCCACCAATATCATAGTTGATTCTATCTATTGCATTAAAGCTATCAAAAAACATTTCCAATTCAATTGTTCTTTCTATAGGAGCTTTATAATGAATCGCAATAACCTTATCTGAATTAGACCTGATTTTAATATATTTTTGATCCATTTTTAATTCATCTCCAGCCCTTACTTTCTTTATTGTAAAAAATGGGCTTATTTCACTTTCTGACATGTTCCACCTCAATTGATTTTTATAATTTTGACATCAAATTATGTAATTTCTTAATTTAATTATATTTTTGCATTTGTTAAATTTTCAATTGTTATATTGTTCAATTATTATTTAATTATTCTTAATATATAAAACTATTGTAATTTCAAATAACTAAATAATCAAAAATAGAAAAAATAGAAAGAATAGAAAATAGAAAGAATAGAAAAATAGAAAGAGAGATTTTTTGAAATTATTTTAACATAGAACCTACAGTTTCATACTTATAATCAATGTCCCTAACAACTAAAACATCTTTTAAGCCAGAACCTAATGATCGGTTTTCTACAATTTCACATTCAAATGTTTCATTTATAAAAGCATCATTTGCATTTAATACATGTATTTTTCCAATTTCTCCTTTGCTTATGACAACAAAAGCATTTGAAGATGATAAAATTTGATAATTATCATATTTATCAAGCCATTCTACAGTTTCATTATCATATCCTTTATAATAGGGATGTGTTCGAACTTCCTGGCAAAATTTGTCAACATCATAAGGCCCTTCTGATGCAACAGTTAATGTAACTTTTTGTTTTGAAGAAATAGGGTTGTCAGAAGGATTTTCATCCATTAAATAAAATAAGTATAAACCACCAACGACGAGTAAAATTATTAAAATTACAATCAAAACAACTTTAAAGTATTTATTTTCCATAATAATCCCCCATAACAATTATTATTGAAAACTATAATGAATAGATTATTGAAAATGATTATCGAATAGATTATTGTAATGAAAATTGTAATGATTATTGAATAGCTTATTTACTTGGCTTAATTTCCAAATCATCATCAATAGCTTCGCTATCATTTAACTGTTTCTTCTGTTCATCCCTGAATTCATAATAGCCTATTGTTTCAAGAACCTTTGAAACATCAACCTTTGTCTCAAAACAGCCAGAGGGGGAAAGCAATACTCCCTGAGGAGAGAATTTTTCCAATGCCATCATTGTTTGATTCAAGTCTACATGACAAGCTACACCAACAACTCCCTTGAATTTGTTCTGCTGAACAATCTTTTTAACGAAACTGGATCCAGGTACAATGAATACCTTATATCCCATTGGTTCAGCCTTTTCCTTAATGATTCCAATTGCACATTTGCCGCAGTAGGTACATTTAATTCCAGTTTCCTTTAAACTGGCTTCACATTGAGCTGATCTGAGACAATGTGGCAATACAATGATCTTATCTTCAGGAGGTATCTCATCGAATTTGGACTTATTAACCTTATTTCTCACTTCTATTCCAATATTGTCAACTAAAGCATCGTCTAAGCCTAAAAGCCCTACAAAACTTTTAAATGGAGAATAAAGGACATTTACTATGAAGATAATAAGTGATGGAAACAGCATCTTATTTCTTCTTACAAGAATAAAACCTAAAATAAGCCCTATAATTAAAATAATAACTATAAGGAATACTAAAAGTACAATACCTTCTCCAATTAATTGGAATGCTTGTTCATGGAGCAACATAATTCGTCAATCTTTAATTTTTTTTAATAATAATATTTTATTATTTTATTTTAATGTATATAAACTTTTTTTATATATTTATAAGCAATCAATAAAAAGATTAGCTATTTTTAAAAAGGATATATATAAGCAAACAATAAGAGATTATCTATTTTTAAAATCGGACAATATTAGAATGGCTCTATTTTATAGTTCTTCACTTCTCCTTCGATAACCACACCATCCTTTGATTTGACTATATTCAAACCTGATAGGTTGTCACATGAACATAAAATGTCCTGTTCTGGGTGAGTTCCAGGGACTATTCCACAGTCAAGCCTTACATTTTCACCTACTGACAAAACCATTTTAAGTCTTTTTGAAGAAGGATGGTCTTTAGGAAGAACAAGTATTGGTGATTCTATATCTCTTGTAAGATAAGCAAGTGATCTTATTCCCTTTTCATATTTTTCACCTAAATTAAAGGAAGAAACAGCTATTAAATCATCTTCTTCAAGATATTGTACGATTTCATCACTGTCTGGAGTTCCTATAAAGAGCATTTTATCCTCTCCAGCCTTAACTATTCCAACCATACCGCTTTCACCAAACAAAAACAGTATTTCATCCTTTGTAAATTTAATCTCTGTTTGCATAATATCACCAATAATTGATTATAATCCTTGAAAACAATAAAAGATAATCATAAAAAATTTTAAAAAATAGTCTAATTTAAGTTAAAATTAATAAAAAAAGTTAAGAGAAAATAAATTTACTCTTAACAATTAAAATAGCAATTCGTTTATTCTTGTGCTTCTACATTGTCACTTTGACAAGAAGGACAGATAACTTTTTTACCTAATCCCTTAAAGTCATTTCCACAATCTAAGCATTTGTATTTTTTGGTTTTCAATTTTTTCATTGAAAGGTCAGCCATTGGGCCTCCAGAACTACACATAATATCACCTAATATAGCTATAAAATATAACTATTGTTTTAAGTAATTGATATTATGTTCATTTTAGTAGTTAAAAACAATGCAATCATACTAAATATTAATTCTTAAAAAATGAGTTAAAAACAATGCAATCATACTAAATATTAATTCTTAAAAAATGAGTTAAAATCAATACAATCTTACTAAATATTGATTATTGAAAAAAAGTCAATATATTATTTTTGATACATTTATGAAAATACATCATTTTTCATAATATTTCATCAATTCATCAGATTCTTCAGTTGATTTGAATTCTTCAATAAATTCTCTCAAATCATTAAAGAATTCTTCCTTTCTTATATCAAAATCCTCAATTTTAGAATAATCTTTTTTAATGACTAAATTGATTAGAATATCATCGGTTTCAAGAGCAATGTTAGGAAAACTGCCATTTGAATCATAATAAAAATTGCTTAAATCATTTCCTGAATTGGAAAAATCCTCATTTTCAGATAATGAAATCAAATTATCAAAATCATTAAACTCAATGGAATCATCATCAAACATAGGTTTGCTCTTTTCCAATTCCTTTTTAAATTCTTCAAATTCCTTTTTAAAATCAATATACTCCTTCTCAGACATTTTAATCATCAGACAAAATTATAAAAACAGTGCATAAAAAACATTAAAAAATTTAAAAAACTTGAAATTTTCCATTTATAAAAAATTAATAAATAAAAAAGATAATTAAAAAATAATTATCTTCCAAGCTCTTGGTGAGCTTTAGCTAAATGACCTGCAGATATTGCAGCAATTAAAGATAATTCACCTGCTAAAACAGTTGAAATAACAATTTCAGCAAATTTGTTTACCTTGCCAGTTCCTGCACAGTCAATGATCTTTAATCCTTCATTAGCGGTTTCAAGCCTTGTTCCACCACCAACGGTAGCAATTGGCAAATCAGGCATATTTACAGAGAAATACAAGTCCCCATCCCTGTCTTCAGCAGTTGTGATTCCAAGGGAACCTTCAACTACATGAGCTTCATCCTGACCTGTTGCAAGGAAAATAGCTCCAATCATATTGGCAAAATGAGCATTGTAAGCCATGCTTCCTGCTGCAACAGAACCGATTAGGTTCTTAGCAACATTAACCTCTTCTATGGATTTTGCAGTTGTCTTAAGCTTTGCCCTTACAATCGCTTCTGGAATTATAATATCAGCAACAACTGTTTTTCCTCTTCCTTCTATAATATTGATTGCTGCAGGCTTCTTATCTACACATAAGTTTCCGCTTAATGCCAAAGCATGAACCCCTAAATCCTCATGCAATTTAGCCAAAACCTTTTCTGTAGCTATGGTAACCATATTCATACCCATACTGTCCCCAGTTGAGTAAACAAATCTTGGATAAACGTTATTTCCTACAATGATAATAGGATCTATCTTAACAAGCTTTCCATGGCTTGTAGTTGATTCTGCTATTTCCTTAAGCTCTTGGAAATTATCTTCAAACCATTGCTTTACCTCTACTGCTTCAACAACAGATTCAGTTTTAATAGCTGGAGCCCTTGTCATCTTATCTCCTATCACCCTTGCATTAACTCCTCCAGCTGCAGTGATAGCTGAAAAACCTCTATTGATTGATGCAATCAATGCACCTTCAGATGTTGCAAGAGGGACAAAGAAATCATCTTTTGCATATTCCCCATTGATTGTAACAGGTCCTGCTACACCAATAGGTATCTGTACAGTTCCAATAGGATTTTCAATGTTTTTATCAAAGGCCAATTCCATGTCCAATGTATAATTGGCTATTTGATTAAGTTCACAGTTAGAATATTTTTCTATAAACTCTCTTCTGATATCTAAAGCTTCTGTATGGTCATTTGTAAACTTATCAATTTGATAAAGTTTCATTTCACCAGCCAATAGTTTTTCAATGATTTCTTCCTTATCCATAATATCACTCAAGAATGGTTAATTTTAAAAAAATAGTAATTTGAATAGTAATTGAAATAATAATTTGAAATAGTGTTTTTGAAATAGTAATTGAAATAATAATTTGAAATAGTATTTTTGAAATATTGGTTTTTGCAAATTTTAAATTTCAGATTTTGTCTTTTATCAATGAATAAAAATAAAAAAAGTAAGGAGAAATATTATTCTCCACGAGCTTCTTTAATATAATCTACGATTTCAGAAGGCTTTTGTGCCACTTTTACACCAGCAGCAGTTAAAGCTTCCATTTTACTTTTTGCAGTACCTGAATTTCCAGCAATGATAGCACCTGCGTGACCCATCCTTTTTCCAGGTGGTGCAGAAATACCTGCAATATAAGCTACAACAGGTTTGCTAATGTTGTCCTTAATGTATTCAGCAGCAGCTTCTTCAGCTCCTCCACCGATTTCACCTATTAAAACGATTTCTTTTGTGTCAGGATCATTTTCAAACATTTCCAATACTTCAATGTATGGAGTACCGATAACAGGGTCTCCTCCAATACCGACACAGGTACTTTGTCCAATTCCTGCACGAGTCAATTGGCTTGCAATTTCATAAGTTAAGGTACCGCTTCTGGAAATAACTCCTACATCTCCTTCAGAGAAGATATGGATTGGCATGATACCAAGCTTACCTACTTTAGGAGAGATTACGCCAGGAGTGTTTGGTCCAATGACAGTAACTCCTTTTGCCTTTGCATATGCCATGATTTCCATAGTGTCATGAATAGGGATGTGTTCAGTAATTATAATGACTAAATCCAAATGGTCAATTGATTCAAATGCAGCATCCTTAGCAAAAGGTGCCGGTACAAAAATAATTGATGCATTTACATCAACATTTTCTTTAGCTTCTTCAATGGAATCAAAAACAGGAACTCCACATACTTCTTGTCCGCCTTTACCTGGAGTAACACCTGCTACAATGTTTGTATTATATTTTATCATTTGTTCAGTATGGAATTGACCTTGCTTTCCAGTAATTCCTTGAACTAAACATTTTGTATTTTCATTTAATATTATCATGTAAACCACATTCAAATTTATATTAAATAATTTTTAAGTAAATGTAAATAGTTAACAATTCTATAAAATTATTAATCAATATTATATATAGACTTTAAATATTAAATAGTTAACCATTTATTTCACACTATAACAGTGAAATATTTATTTCAAATAGCCATTTTAGAGAAAAATTGAAAATTTGGATTGAATTTGGATATAACTTAATTAAATTAAGAAATAATTAGTGCTAAATGTATATATTCATCAGTGAAAACTATTATATAAAGAAAAAGGAGCCTTTACAATGAAAAAATTTTTAAACATAAATGATATTGAAATATGCATAGATGATACAGAGCATGGTGAAAATGCATTGCTATTGATTCATGGACTTACAGGAGATAAAACTACAATGTATCCTGTAAGAGACATGTTTAAGGATGAATATCGTGTAATAACAATCGATACAAGAGGACATGGGGAATCAACACATCCAAAGGAATACACAATTGATGATCATGCAGATGACATACATGCAATAATCAAGGAATTGAATTTGGAAAAAGTGGATATCATAGGCTATTCCATGGGTTCATATATTGCCCTTAGGGCAGCTGAAGCAAAATGTGATGACATCAAGCACCTTGTTTTGGCCTGCACAAAGCCAAATGGAAAAACCTCCTCTGTTGCAAGGATTCTTAAGGAAGCAAATCTTGACATAACCCAAATCTCTCAAGAGGAAATGATGGGAGTCATATTGAAGGCAAGCCTTGCTCCAAGTTCATTTGAAAAGGTTGCAAAGGGAGAATTGAATGTTGAAGAATTCTTAAGTGGTGAAGAAAGCATAGAATTGAATGAAGAGGAAAAGGCTGCTGAAGATGCATCACTTGCTAACTTTGACAATTCAAATGATTATGATAAAGTCACTTGCAAAACATTGGTTATAGCTGCTAAATATGATGGCATAAATCCTCCTGAATTAGGTCGTGAAGTTGCTGATGGAATAAAGGATGCCAAATATGAATTTATTGAAGATGCTGGACATTTGGTAGTAATAGAACAGCCAGAACAATTCAAGAAAGTCATAAGCGACTTTTTAAATGAATAAAAAATTGAAATAATTCTTTAGATATATTGAAAATAGTTATTTATTAAAAATTATTTAATAATAAAAATTGTTTTTTGTGAATTGAATAAAAAATTATTTAAAAAAAACAGTTTTTCTTGAAAAAAATAATTAAAAAAATTAGTTTTTAGTGAATTAAATAAAAAAAAATAATTAAAAAAATATATTTTAAAGAATTAAAGAAAACAATTAAAAAATATTTTTTTGAAATGAAGTATTAAAATAATTAATTAAATAATTTAATTAGTTACTTTTAATATTTTCACTTTTCTTTAATGCTTTTTTGTAATTCGAATTGCACCAGCACTATGAATGCGAACTGTAGGATTCTCATCATTTTCTGCAACATATTCCAACTTTTCCAAATAAGGTTTTACGCAATTCGGCCTTGTTTTGCCGATCACCCTAAACATTTCAGGAGCTTCTATCCTAACCTTTTCTCCAGGGTCTGAAATCATTTCATAAAAGATTTCAAGCTTTTCACAGAATAGGTCAGGAGCATTTGTTGCTATATTTTCACAAGCCCAAATGAAAGCATGGCGGACATTGGCAGATTCATCATTTCTCATTTTCATCAATTTGTCCATATAATCGATTACTAAATCCTTATCTGCACGCCCTATTCTTCCAATTGCATTAGCAGATCTTTCCCTCAATTTAGGATTCTCATCCTCTAAATAGATTCCAATATCCTTAACATATAGTCCTATTTCCTTAGGATATTTCAAACCCATTTCTCCAAGAAGCCATAATGCCTTTGCCTTAACTGAATCGGAATAATCACCATTCAATATAAGTGCAACATCATCTAAATTAGTTTTCCAGCACTCCTTATCCTTTGTCAATTGCCTTAATTCCTTTAGAATCTCTTCATCATCCATATTTTCAAACATATTATTGACTCTTAAATGAATTCTTATTATTAAAACTTGGATTTAATCAACTTATTAAACATTATGAAATTTTTAAAACTTGGATTTAAACCTATTAATAATGATATTATTAAAAATAGGATTTAAACCTATAAATAATGATATTATTAAAAATAGGATTTAAACCTATAAATAATGATATTATTAAAAATAGGATTTTACCTATTAATAATGATATTATTAAAAATAGGATTTTACCTATTAATAATGATATTATTAAAAATAGGATTTAGAACCTATTAACATTATTATGAGGAATCATTAATCCAAGGCAAATATTTTCCTAAAACACGTACAATGATTACTGCAGATATTACTCCTATTACTCCACCGCCGATTATATCAATCGGATAGTGAACTCCACCGTACATCACTACAAATGCCAACATAAGCAAATAAATGATTGCTAAAACAATCAATTGATTTTTATACTTGTCTGCCTTCAATAAGATAACAGAAATCACAGTAGTTGAAATTCCAAAATGGCCTGAAGGGAAAGAATAAAATCCATTATCATGCACAGTTAATCGAATTCCTTCCAAAGCAATAAAAGGCCTTGGGCTTGGATAGAAAGTTTTAGAAATCATTATCAAAATAATGGAAAAACCATAAGCAAGAAGGCATAAGAGTGCAATCTTCTTAACCTTATCATTTTTCAATATCCAAGAGGCTATTAAAGCCAATATGATCAAACCCAATATCACTCTCACATCAGTAAGAGAATATATGATAGGTACTATCTTGTCTAAAATGGGATTTTGCAATCCATTATTTATAAAATATAATAAGTCTATCTGTATATTACTCATATTATCTCCAATACATAAAAATAATTCATATTATGAAATGATGCTAATTATAAGAAAAAATAAGAAAAAATTTCAATAAAGAATAATCTAATCTATGCATTATTAAATCAATACTTTATTAAAAAAAATAAAAATAATCATATCTAAAATCAATTAAAATGATACTTAACCTAAAATTCTTGTTTTGTTTTCAAATGGTATAGATAAGTCTATCATATTTCCATTCATTAGTGCAGTTACAGATACCAAGACACTTCCTGGAAGCACATTGCATGCTGTGTGCCTTCTTACAAGATAAGTGTTTTTATGTCCTAAAGCTGCTCCAATCATTGTACTTGCAACTACAGCAATCTGTTCCAATTCATTGACGGAAACCACTACTACAGGATCATCTGTATCGTTGGAGGACACATATCCAACACCAGGAATATCTGTTCTACTTCCTATCTTATCGCTTACTCCAGTAACTGCATTCATGCCACTTGCCGCTTCAATGGCAGAGTTTGCAACATCTGCTACAAAGGCTTCTCCACCATAGGTGTCAAAAGCCATTACTATTGCATCTTGATATAGTCCATCTTCAAGATTTGCTTCTGCATAGGAGATTCCTTCTCCTCCTTTATTTGGATCTTGTGATATTCCATCCAAATCGCCGGAATCCTCTGCATTATCCCTTAGGATTTTTACAATTCCTGCATTGACTGTTTCTAAAAGTTCATCTTCAACAAATGCTGTAATGACTATATCATCACCGGTTATATTTGTTAAAGCGGCTTTTCTTGCTCCCAATTCCAATAGATTTGGAATGTCTCTTTCAATATTTTCAACTAATGAGGGAGAAACAGAAACATCATTATTTGAAATATCCGCACCAATAGCTACCACTTTCATAATATCAATTATATCTTTTGATTTTATAGTTAATAATTATTTTTATAAATTCAATAAATTATTTAATACATAAATAAAGTGGAAAAAAGTTTTTACTTAAAATCCAGTTCAAAATTAATCAATAGTTCCAGAACTAAAATATTAATTAATAAAATAAAGTTTTTTCTTAAAATCAGTCTAAAATTAATCAATCAGTGTTAGAAATAGAATAATAATATTTAATAAAAAAATAGGAAAAAATTTTAAAAAAAGTAAAAGATGAAATTATTTTAAGTCATCTGTATTGATTAAATCGCTGTTCATTAATGATTTCATTGTGTCAATGTCTATTTGCCCTGGAGCAGTATTGTCATTGACTACAGCAAATGCGAATGGAGCATTGAATTTAGATGCAATCACTCTTGTATAGCTTCCTAATTCCCCCATGGAAATGGCTATAGTGTTATCAAAGTGAGATAAGATAGGAAGAATGGTTAAGATGTCTTCTAATGTGTTAGGCATTACAGCTATTTTTGCAATGTCTCCAATTTCCTTTTCCTGAATGACAATGTCCATCAATATATCCAGTTCTGGAGTTAGCTTAAAGTTGTGATATGAAATGATTGAGGTCACTCCAGTTTCAGTAATAGATTCAATAAGCTTCCTATCTGTTTGAAGCTCAACATCAACATAATCAGCTACATCACAGCATTCTCTAAGTATGGCTATTCTGTCTTCTTCACTTCCTCTAAAGGATCCTCCCTCTTTCATGGTCCTATTTGTAGCTATTGTAGGAAAATTGATTTCCTCTATAATCTCCTTAACGATTTGTGGATTAGGACTATCCATTCCATCTATTCTAAGCTCAAGAATATCTGCACCTTTAATTATGCATTCATTAGCCACTTTTAAGATATCCTCTTTGTTTCTTTGAAAAATTGGAATAGCTATTTTAGTTTCACTATACACGTTGTTACCTCATAAAATAAAAATATTGATGGGTTTTTGTTAAATGTTTTTTCGTTTAAATATTTTAAGTATTATTATATTGATTTTTATAAATAATAAACTTATTTAATTTAAATTATGAATTAATAAAAAAGCTTAATTATTCTTTAATAAAAAAATAGATTTTCAATTAATTAAAAAAAAAACATAATAAGAAATGAAAATTAGAATAAATAAATTAAAACAAAAATATTAAAAATAAATTTAAAATTCCTAAAAAAAGAAATTAAATCAAAATATAGATACATAAAAAAAGAATTTGAAAAAAATCATTTAAAAAAAAAAGAAATTAAGAGAAATAATTCTCTTAAATTTTAATTAAAACTTTCTACTTATTTTGTTACAGTCATAGTCTTAGTAAGGCTTTTTGCAGAATAAAGTTTGGTTGCAGGATTAGTAAGAACTATCTTATGTTTTCCTACACTTTGAACAACCTTTAAGTTTGCAATTCCTTTCTTATTGGTCTTAATAGTGTAGACCTTAGACTTTTTACCAGTGTATACTCTTACTTTGATCTTTACGGCAGAAAGCACTTTTTTGGTTTTTAAGCTAATTACTTTTACTTTAAAGTAGTTTCCTTTTTTGACTTTATAAGCAACTGGAGCAAATTTGATAGGATGTTTGTAAACTTTAATTTGACCGGTTACAGCTTTTGCAGTGTATCCTTTGTCATTATTGCTTACAACTACCTTATAAGTTCCAGGTTTGTAATTAACTTTAATGTTGATTTTACCGTATCCATCAGTTACACCAGTGTAGTTGTAGAATCTGTATTTGGAAATGTATACTTTGATGTTTACACTTGCACCATAGATATTAGCCTTGTTTTTAGTGTTGGTTAATCTAATGGAATAGATTCTACCGGATCTGTAGTATGTACCTATTTTAGGAGCAGTAAATTTACCAGATGCCTTTTTAACAGTAACATATCTTGTAATGCTGCTTGCAGTATAATTGCTGTCACCACTGCTGATGATAAGCTTGTGTACACCAACAGGTAATGCCATATTGAATTTGAATTGACCTGTTTTATTGGTGTAGAATGCTAAATCAGCGTATTTTTTGGAAGTAATGTATACTCTTACCTTTACGATTCCTCTGTTGATGTATTTACCAGTTGCTTTATCAGTGAATCTTACAATGGTAGTTGGAGCGGAACCGAAATAGATGGTTCTATTGTATGCAGTTAAAACTGCAGGTTTTTTGGTAAGGGTCATGTTTCTGCTTACAGAGTTCTTTACAAGGTTTGCACTGTTGGTTGCAATAATCACTGGATAGGTACCACCTGCTAAATTAATGGTAAATCCAGATTCACCAGACATGTTTGTGGTTGTGTTGTAAGTACTATAAGCTGAGCCTATTTTTACTTTAAATTGCATAGAAACTAATTTTACAGCTTCGCCGGTTTTTTTGTTAATAACTTTGAAAGTGTATTTTACACCGCTTCCTATTTGTTGCTTATAGTTTTTAGCTATAATGTCAACTGCAATAGGATTTACAGTGATTTCAGCATTTTCATTGGTGATATTATAATTACCACCACTAGTGTCGTTAAAAGTTAAATTATATTTTCCAGCAGCAAGAGCTGTGAAGTTGTAAATAAATGAGGTAAACTCATATTCTGAATTCAAATTAAGATTTTCAATAACTATGAGGCCGTTTGCATCAGTAGTGAAATCCTTACTTGGACTAAGGGAAGAACCATTAACAAAAGAGTAGAACTTTACTCCTTTGATTGTAATAGTGACATTAGGTAAAGTTGCATTTGTTTCAGCATCTTTCAATACAAAAGTGAAGTTTCCAGTTTGGAAATCTACAACAGCATTTTTTACCTCAATTAACACATTAGTAAATCTTGTAAATTTAATGGTCTTGTTTGCCTCACTAAGAGTGTCGTTTTTGTAGATGATTGTAAGTTCACCGTCATCTTTTAAGGTATCATTAGTGAAGCTAATTGTATAATTACCTGGTTGACCAGTTAAATTAAAATTACCTATAGGAATCACTTCAGTGATGTTTTCAGTTCCATTATTGTATTTGAATATTAAAGTTAAATCTTCTTTTTCTACAGTAAGGTTAGTTACAATTGTCTTATTGGTTTCAACATCAAAATATCCATTGGTAATGACTATAGGAATATTAATGTCTTTACTATCATGCACAGTCTTATTCAATGTATCATTAGCTTTAATTGTATTGTTATCAACAATAATGATTTTAATGATTTTTTCACAGCCAGTACTGATATTGGTTCCATTAAATACAACTTTGATATTGTGTTCACCCATTTCAGTTATGTTAGCTATTGTAATTTTTTTGTCCTTAAGAACAAATGTAAGCTTTTCTTCAGTTTCTGTAATATGATAAACTTTAATATCATTTTTGGTGAATGGAACATCGAAATCGTTTTCACCTTTGATGATAAGGTCAAAGCTTACTGTAGTACCATTTTTGATTTTTTCTTCAAAATTTACAATGGTAGTGTTGGTTTTCTCAATAGTTAAATTAACAGAGGTTGATGCGGCATTGTAAGTAGCATTACCTAAATATTTAATGTTAATTACATATTCTCCTAAATCTAATTGATTCAAGACAACATTGGATTCATTATCAAATGTAAAATTAATTGCTTCATTGCCTTTAGATACATTAAGATCCTTTTTTGCAATGGTTACATTATTGCTTTGTTTGTCTTTAACGATTACTGGGATTTTAATATCTTCACCATATTTATAGGTTTTATTCTCAGATTCGATGGTTGTATCGATTTTTCCACTATCCCCAGTAGAGTTAGCAATAATTTCTGTATTTTCTCCTTGAGATAATATATTATTATCTTTGCTATTATCACTAATATCATCAATATCCATATCATCAATAGTCATATCTGAAGCAGAATCAGCCATGACATGATTATCCATATCATCTGCAGCGGAAGCTGCACTAATACTTAACAATAGGAAAATAGATATCAATGAAATTAAGATAAAGGATTTATTTAATTTCATAAATTTTTATCCTCCTTAGAATAATTTCTAGATTTCATAAATTCTTAAATTAGGATTTTATATAATCTCTAATATCATAGTAATACAAGTGAATTTTAACATATTAATCCCGATTTTTAATATATAAAAATAGTTCACTTAATATTATATTATATTATATAATTTTTTATTATATATATCCTTTTTGCTTTATGATTTTAAAATTCAATGGATAAGAGCAAATATTATGGACAAATATCCATTTTCCATCAAGATAAGTTTAAAATAAATAGAAAAAAATCACTATATGGCCTTAAAATATTAGATTGAAGCAATATTAAAAGGTTTATTAAATATATTCATGATAAAAAATCTAATAAATGAAAATAAGATAATAAAACTAAATTTAAGAATTATAATTATTAATAATCTTAAAAATATTAAATAATAAAGAGCAATAATTAAAAATAAAGCCATATTTTCTTTAAAAATTAAAATAAAGTTAATTAAATCATTTTTTAAAAATTGATAAATTAAACAATAAATAATTAAAATCTATAAATTAAAATGAATATTCAAAATCAATAAAATTAAGAAAAAACAATAAAATCCCTAAATTAAAATGAATATTCAAAATCAATAAAATTAAGAAAAAACAATAAAATCCATAAATTAAAATCATTATTCAAAATCAATAAAATTAAGAAAAAACAATAAAATCTAAAAATTAAAATCATTATTCAAAAATAATAAAATTCACAAAAATAATAAAATAAATTCATTTAAAATATAGATAAAATTAATAAGAAACAATACTAAAATATATAATACTAATCTAATTGAAAATAAAAACCATCAAAAATTTGGTGATAAATTGAAAGAATTTAAACTGAAATCTCCATATAAGCCACTTGGTGACCAACCACAAGCGATTGAATCCTTATCTGAAGGAATAAAAAAAGGATTGCGTGAGCAAACACTATTAGGTGTTACAGGTTCTGGAAAAACATATACAATGGCTAACATTATAGAAAATGTGCAAAAGCCAACACTTATCATATCACATAACAAGACATTAGCTGCACAGTTATATGAAGAATTCAAGGTCTTTTTCCCTGACAATGCAGTTGAATACTTTGTCAGCTATTATGATTACTACCAGCCTGAAGCTTATGTGCCAAGAACTGACACATTCATTGACAAGGAAGCGTCAATCAATGAAGAGATAGACATAATGAGGCACTCTGCCACACAATCACTTTTGTCTCGGGATGATGTGATTGTAGTTAGCAGCGTAAGCTGCATATATGGTATAGGTTCACCTGAAGATTATGGTGAATTCGCATTTTCCATAGCTGTAGGTGACATTTATGACCGTTCCGACATACTTAGAAAGCTTATTTTCATGCAGTATGAAAGGAATGACATTGCCTTTGAAAGGGGTCAATTCAGAGTTAGGGGAGATGTTATTGAAATCAATCCGGTTCATGGAACTCCTCCAATCAGAATCGAATTGTTTGGTGATGAGATTGATGCAATTGGCTTAATCAATCCTGTAACCGGTGTCAAGGAAGAGTCTCTTCTAAGATACATGATATTTCCAGCAAAGCACTTCGTTGTAGGTGCTGACAGAATGGATCAAGCATTAAAGGACATTAATGATGAACTTGAATCAAGGCTTAGAGAGTTGAATCTCAATGGAAAATATGTTGAAGCTCAAAGATTAGAGCAAAGAACCCGTTTTGATATAGAGATGCTCCAGGAAATGGGCTATTGTCCGGGAATCGAAAACTATTCCATGCACTTGTCTGGAAGAAACTGGGGAGACATGCCATATTCATTGCTTAAGTATTTCCCAGATGACTATTTGACTATCATTGATGAATCCCACGTAACAGTTCCCCAAATCAGAGGAATGTACAATGGGGACAGGGCAAGAAAGGAAACTCTTGTAGAATATGGTTTCAGATTGCCTTCTGCAAAGGAAAACAGACCATTGAGATTTGATGAGTTCGAAGCTTCTCAAAATCAGGTTCTTTATGTTTCAGCTACTCCAGGACCATATGAAATGTCAAGAAGCCAAAATGTAGTTGAGCAGATCATTAGGCCAACAGGACTTGTTGACCCTAAAATCACAATCAGACCAGTTCAAGGACAAGTTGAAGACCTTCTCGGTGAAGTGCGAAAGAAGGTGGCTAATGACCAAAGGATTCTTGTTACAACACTTACCAAAAGAATGGCTGAAGACCTGACTGACTATTATGCTAAGATAGGAATCAAGGTAAGGTATCTCCACTCAGAGATTGATACATTAGAGAGGGTGGAGATCATTGATGACTTAAGGCGTGGAGAGTTTGACGTTCTTGTAGGAGTAAACCTCTTAAGGGAAGGTCTTGACCTGCCTGAAGTGGGACTTGTTGCCATATTGGATGCAGATAAGGAAGGATTCCTAAGATCTGAAACCTCTCTCATTCAGACAATAGGAAGAGCTGCAAGGAACGTTGAAGGTGAAGTGCTTATGTATGTTGATGACATGACAGATTCCGTTAGAAATGCTGTTGACATTACAAACAAAAGAAGAAAGCTTCAGATGGCATACAATGAAAAGTACAACATCACTCCTCAATCCACTTCAAGAACCCTTAAGGAGAAAAAGGCATCTGCTAAAAGGACTCCTTCAAGAGACGACCTTAAAGGAATGCCTAAGGATGAACTTAAATTGTTGATTAAAGACTTGGAGGCAGAAATGAAAGAGGCTGCCAACGACTTGGACTTTGAAAGAGCAGCAGTTTTAAGAGATCAAATAGTTGCCTTAAAAAGCATAAAGAGGGTTGATTAAAATCAGAATATTAATTGTTTTTAAGATTATAAAAAAAGTTTAAATTACTTAAAAATAGTTAAATATTTAATTGTTTTTAAGTTGAAAATAGCGAAAAAAGTAATAAATACTTAAAAATAGTTAAAATAGATTTAATAAAAACTAAAAATTAATAAAAAAAGAGTTGTACGATTAAATCGTACGACTTAATTACTTATTTTTTCATATTGCAAAAGCCAATAATTTTAAAATTACATTTCTTCTTTTTCTATAGCTTCTACAACAGTATGCCTAAATACAAGGATGGATTCGTCATCTGGATTTAATTCCAATGCATTGTCTAAGCATTTTAAGGCGTCTGCATTGTGATTCAATTGACTTAAGACCATTCCCTCATATTTCCAATAGGTAGGATTGTGAGGGTCTAAATTGATTGCCCTATCAAATGATGAGTCTGCTTCATTAAAACGATTTACAGCAAATAGGGTCATTCCCTTTAAAAACCAAGTCTGATCATTTTCCCATTCAATCTCCAATGATTTGTCAAAGCATTCGATTGCTTTGTCGGTCTCATTTAAAAGACCTAAAGTACTTGCTTTCATATTCCAAGCTTCAGTACGTCTACTGTCAAACTTAAGTGCAGCTTGGTATGCATCTAAAGCTTCTTCATACTTGTTTTCTTTTCTTAATTGATTTCCTTTCTCCATCAATTCCTCGAATTTCATAGAATCACCTGGAATAAGAATTATAAATAAAAATATAATCTTAAGATATTTTTCTATAATTAATTATGTTAACACGTGTTAATAAAATTTATCATTATATCGGAATATTTATTTTATGAACAATTACTCAAAATAAACTTTCAATTAAAATTAATGATATATTAAAAAAGAGAAAACTAGAAATCCTTGAAAAATGTTTAAAATAATAAATTGAAAAAAATTAAAGAAAAAAATTAAAGAAAAAAATTAAAGAAAAAAATTAAAGAAAAAAATTAAAGAAAAAATTTAAAAGATTGAAAAAAAATTAAAGAATCAATTAAGAGTATCAAATGAAATAATCATTAGGAGTATCCAAATAATGAAAAATCAATTATTTTGGAATTAAAATACGACCTCTTACAGGAGGTTCAGTCATTGTAACGAATTTATAAACTTCCTTATTGATTTGATGCTGATAATAGATTATATCAATCATTTCATCAGTTACATCATTTACTTTAATGAATTTTCTAAGAATTGGGTCTTCAAAAGGATTTTCAATTTGTATTTCATCCCCTGGTTCATAATTATTTTCTAAATGATTGTCCAATATCTCTTGAGCAGAAATCATTTTATCCCTTATTTCTTCTCCTTGCAATTCACCTAATAGAAATTCCTGATCCAAATCAAAAGTATAATATTCATATTCATCATTAAACTTTAAATTGCTCCCGGTTTTCATAGTCATATTATCACTCAAATTAGTTCAATAGAATATTTATTTTCAATATTTAATATATTTTAGTATTTGATTAAATTAAAGTGAAAATTTAAATTAGCTAAAAATATTTAAAATCATAAAAAGGATAGCACAAGTAAAAATAGGTAAAAATAAGTAAAAATAGGTAAAAATAAGTAAAAATAAGTAAAAATAAGTAAAAATAAGTAAAAATAAGTAAAAATAAGTAAAAATAGGTAAAAATAGGTAAAAATATGTTAAAATAGGTAAAAATAAGTAAAAATAGGTTAAAATATAAAAAATATGTAAAAATACTAAAATAATAAAAAAATAGGATATAAAAAATATAAAAATAAAAAAATAAAAAATTTATTCTTTATTTAAAAAATGAATAAAATAATTAAAAATAATTATTTATTCATAAGCTTTTACAGAACTGGTAACTCTTGAAAAGTCTTCAAATAGGTTTTCCAATTCAGTATCTGATTCTGATTCAACTTTTGAAATGTTTAAAACCAATTCTTCAGAGAGTTTATCCAACCCTTGAATAATTGAATTCAATACAAGAACCTTATTTTTAAGTTCATCTTCAACTTTTGTGCTGTATTCAGTACTTAAGTCAAGGATCTTTCTACCAGCATCCAATTGGCTGTAAAAGGTTTCATGTGAATCATCCACAACTTGCTTAAATCTTGTATAAGTCAATTGAGGAGGAGCAAAACGTTTTTCGATTAATTCCATAGCATTTTTCTCTTTTGCTGGATAGATTTCAGCTAATTCATTGAATTTTTTCTCATAGAATTTAAATGCTGGAACGACTCCTTCCTGTACATTGACAGTGCCTTTTTCTTCCCTTTCTTTTTTAACTTCAACTTTTTGCTCTTTTTTCTCTTTGAATTTAGCATCCTGAGCAAATGAATCCCTTTTTGCATGCAATGGTTTTGGTTCTGTAGCAACCATGATTGATCTGATAATGGATATGAAATAGAACACAAATGCCACTTCAAATGCAACGAATCTTACAGGTTGGAAACCAATGCCTATCAATCCAATTATCCATGGAAGTTCATAGACAATTCCTTCAACAAATAAAGATTTCTTAGGAATGGATTTTCCCTTATACATCAATCCAGCACCATTGAAGAATGGAATGAATGAAGCAAAAACCCATAAGGAAGAGATAAAGTCATTCACCTTATTTTCAAAGGATTTATCTGGAAGATTAGATTGATCCAATTGCTTTTGAAGAGTGAAATCAACCATAATACTGCGAATAATACAAACAATTGATGTTAAAAAGCCAAGTGTGAAAAATCCTGTTGCAAGTGCAATGTTAGGTATTGTAATCACACCGAGAATCAAAGGCAGTTCATACAATATGCCCTCTGCAAACCACTTGGAATTAGCGTATTTATTCCCAATATAAACAAATCCCAATCCATTGAATAATGGAAGGAATGAAACCAAAACCCATAAAGAGCTTGTAATTTTTTGTAAAATAGTTCGAGCCATAACACCCACCTTCTTACTATTTTAATCAAAATTTCTTAAATTTCTATAACTATAATATTTTAATGTATTTGTTAGGATATTATTATTTCCTAAAGTTACTTTAATATTTGTAGCATATAAGGTTTTGTATTTATTTTTTAAAAATGTATACTTTTTTATGAAAAAAGGGATTTTCTTATTAATAAACCATCGATTTTTGATGAAAAGTTATTACTTTTTTAATGATGATTCCAAAATTAAAAAATGTATACAATTTAATAGAGATAAAATTAATTATTTAAAGAACAAATAATAAAATAATTATTGAATTTTTTAAAAATTTAAATAAAATATATGTCAAAATTCAAAATTATTTTTAAAAAAAGCAGTGAAAGAGGCAATTATGAGCATTAGTCTAAATAATAAGTTTAATATGTTTTTATCCATATGATTATAATCGATTTGATTCTGATTACATTAACATTGATTTCCAATGTTCCTCAAGACATTTACTATGGAATCGTTGCCTTTGACACCGTTTTATGTATAATACTGTTTTTTGAATTCTTTACAAGACTAATGAGTTCTGATAACAAGAAACTATTCTTTTTAAAGAATTGGACTGAACTGATTGCTGCAATACCATTTGATTTGCTTATACTGCCATTTGTAATTAATTACGCACGTTTCATCAGACTTCTTAAAGTATTGAAGTTCATTAAGGTAATTGCTCTCTTTTCACAATTCTTTGAAACCATTGACTTTTTCCTGAAAAAGACACATTTAGATGAAATCTTAGGTGTAGCTCTCCTTGTTGTGCTTGCTTCTACACTTGGATTATATCTTTTTGATCCAAGCATAAACAACTTATTTGACAGCTTATGGTTTGTTCTCTCAACAATTACAACAGTAGGATATGGTGACATTTTGCCTCAATCCGGTGTTGGAAGGATTATCGGATTAATCATCCTAATCATTGGCGTATTGATATTCAGTACAGTTACAGGGGCAATGGCAACTTATTTTGCAAGAAGAGCATTTGTAAATGATGATTTCAATATCACTGAAAACGATGAGAACATTGAACTATTAAAGGATGACTTAAGCTCCAATAAGAAAAACCTTAATGAAGTACATGAAAAAGTGGATAAAATAGACAATGATGTAGAGTCTCTTAAAAAAGAATTGAATGAAATAAAAGAAGAATTGAAAGAGTCTAAAGAATTGAATAAGGAATTGAAAGAGGAAATTAGAACTTTAAATGAGAATTTGAATAAATAGCTGTTTTTAAAAAAAAAGTCTAATGAATCAAATAACTTAAAATAATAATTATAAAAAAAGTTAAGGAATTAATTAATTTCAATTTATTTAATTCCTTTTTATATTTTGTTGATTAAATTACTTATAATCCTTTAAATAACTTATCGAACATTTAAATTAGAATAAATTATTTATCATCTTTTAAATAACTTATCAATCAATTAAATAAGAATAATTATTTAAAATCATTTAAATTAGAATAAATTATTTAAAATCATTTAAATTAGAATAAATTATTTATAATCCTTTACAGAATTTATTAAACTATCCATATTAGAGAACAATTCATTTAAATCCTCTTTAGATTGTTCATCAGAACCATCATGGATAATAAACTCTTCAATAAGATTATTCATTTCCTTAATAATCCCTTCCAATGTACTGATTTTATCTTTAACACTTTCATCTAACCTTTCACTATATTCAGGGGCTAAATGAATTATGATTAAAGCTGAATTTGCTTGATGGTCAAATAGCTTACGGCAATTTTTTATAACTGATATAAACATATCATAGGTCAATTCTTCAGGATTAAACCTTTTATTGATTAAGCCAATGAGATTATCTTCCTTTTGATCAAATTCTTTCTTCAAATCATTTATTTGAGTATTGTAAGACTGGAATTCAGGTATTATTTCAGCACCAGCATTATCAACAATAGATTCTTCAATTTTAGGGCTTTCAATAGGCTTTGGAATTTCGGTAATAGTATTCAATGTAGAATAGCTGTCAGTTACCATTTTTCATCTTCAAAGTAGATTTTAAATGATAGTACAATGCCTAATATCAATCCTATCATGCCTAAAGATACAAAGAATGTTGTGTTGCCACCTAATCCTATTACAAGGAATACTAATGCCCATAGGAATTCAAAGAACATCCCTATGAAAAACCAATTTTGAACCTTTCTCTTATATCCCATATAGATTATTCCCAAACCGCTTAAATATGGAATGAATGATAATATAATCCATAAAGAATTGACGGATTTTTCAACATCAACTCTGCTTTCGTCATCATCATCAATCAAAACATCCTTATTTTGGGAATAAACAATAAATGATCTTAAAATGGACACTACCTGCATTAATAATCCAAGTCCTGCAAACATTGTAGCAGAATCATGATCTAAAACTAAGAACATTAAAAACCAAGGAGCCTCATAGATTAAACCTTCCTTAATCCAACTGTTATTGAATTCCTTTGCTCCGATATAGGCAAAGCCTAATCCATTTATACATGGAATAAATGAAACCAAAATCCATAAGGACTTTACTATTTTACTGAATATTGAATTTGCCATATAAATTCCCCCATGTTTTTTTTTAAAATAAAAAAGTCTAAATAATAATTTGTATTTCAATCTATAAAATTTTTTATGATTTTATTCTCATTGATTATCAAAAAATTCATATTTTATGATTTTCACCACTTCTTAAAAAAAAAAACATCTATAATCAATTATTTCCCACACCAAAAAAAAAAAAACATTTATATTCTAATGATTTCTCCATTCATTAAAATAAAGAGTTAAAATCTTATGATTTTTTCTAACTCTATAAATCAAAAAGATTTATATAAAATAAAAATCATTATAAGTTAAGAATAATCAAAATAATATTAAATAAAATCAAATAAGTTAAGAATGATATATAATTAATAAAAATCATAAAATATCAAGGTAAAATCATGTCAACTAAAGTAAACTCACCAGATGAACTTCCTCAAAAGCCAGGAATTTACATAATGAAGGATAAGAATGAGGAAATCATCTATGTAGGAAAATCCAAATCTCTTAGAAACAGAGTGAGGTCCTATTTTCAAAAAAACCTTGATAGGCCTAAGACTCAGGTATTGATGAGTCATTTCAACAGCCTCGAATACATTGTAACCAATACTGAAAAAGAGGCTCTTATTCTTGAAGCTAACCTAATCAAAAAGCATAAGCCAAGGTATAACATCAACCTAAAGGATGACAAGAGATACCCTTATGTTAAAATAACTGAAGAGGATTATCCTAAGATAGTCATTACAAGGGATATAGGTAAAAACGGTACATACTATGGCCCATTTACAGATGTGACTGCAGTGCGCCAAATCGTTAAGTTCCTAAAGCAGCTATTCAGGATAAGAACCTGCAAGAGAATGGATGGACCATGCCTAAACAGTCAGATTGACATTTGCTATGCTCCTTGCAGTGATAATATCTCCAAGGAAGAGTATCAGGAACACATCAAAAAAATAGACCTTTTCTTCCAAGGAAAATACAATAAAATCATAAGGGACTTGGAAGTTGAAATGAAAGATGCCGCTTCAAAACAGGAATTTGAAAAGGCAGCAGTCATTAGAGACCAGATCAATTCCATTGATGAAGTTATGAAAAAGCAGTTTGTTGAGCTTAACAATGAGCTTGACCAAGACATAATTGCAATAGTATACACCACTCAAAATGCTGTTGTAGTGGTTATGAACATTAGAAACGGAAAGATTATTGGAAAGGATGACTTCCTGATGGATGGTTCACAGCATACAACTTCTGATGAAGTCATTTCTGCATTCATAAAGCAATTCTATGGAATCAATAGACATATCCCAAAAGAGATATTGATTGAAGAGGAGATTCCGGATGCTAAACTAATTGAGGAATGGTTAGGAGATTTAAGAGGAAACAAGGTATCAATCAAAGTTCCTCAAAAGGGAAACAAGCTAAGGCTTGTTAGAATGGCTGGAAAAAATGCAGACATCATCAAAAATCAAAAACAAAAGATGGAAAACTCAATGATTGAACTTAAAAAGTACCTTAAGCTTGAAAAGCTGCCAAGAGTCATTGAAGGATACGACATTTCAAACATTTCAGGAAAACTGGCAGTTGGATCAAAGGTTTCATTCTTGGATGGAAAGCCTAACAAGAAGCAATACAAGAAGTTTAGGATGAACACTCCAGGACCTAACGACTTTGCAATGATGAAGGAACTATTAGAGAGACGTCTCAAGCCTCTTAAGGAACATTATGACAAGATAAGGATTAATGATGAGCATATAAAAAACAATGAGGCTGCAAATGAAATAGTCGAGCCATTAAAATTAGGTGAAGAGCCTAATCTTATCGTTATCGATGGTGGAAAAGGACAATTAGGTATGGCTGTAGATGTTTTGAAAGAGTATAAGCTTACACATATACCTATTATCGGACTTGCTAAGGAATTTGAGGAAATCTATATTCCAAACAGCAGTTTCCCAATAAGGATTCCTCAAAACAATGAGGCACTTCATCTCCTACAGCAAGTCAGAGACGAATCCCACAGGTTTGCTGTTACATATCATAGAAAATTAAGGTCTAAAAAAATTGAAGAATCTCCATTGGATAGCATTGAAGGTATAGGTCAAAAGAGAAAAATAGAGCTTTTAAAACACTTTGGAGATATAGAATCAATTAAAAAGGCAAGTGTCGATGAGATCAGGGAAGTTAAGGGAATGAACGAAAAGGTATCTACCAATGTTTATAATTACTTCCATAATGGGGATAATGAATAGAAACGTTATTTTCTATTTATTACTCTTTTTTTAAAATAAATTAAAATTAGAATATTTTTTTGTTTGATTTTTTTAACCAGTGCAATAATTTAAACTCATTTTCAATTTATTTAACTTTTTTAGCTATTTAACATTGTTTAAATAATCAAAAAAGAGATTAGCTAAGTTCTTATTAGTGAACATAACTTTATAAGCCACTTCATCACAGATAATATCAACTTTCTTTCCATCAATCCTGCAATCGATTATATCCTCCAAATTGATGATAATATCTGCTTTTTCCTTAAAAATCAACTCTTTTTTAGTAAGAAAGGCATATGTGCGAAGCCTTTTTGATTCATCATTTATTTGAAGAAGGCATTTTAAATCCATGTTTAAAAACCAATCGGAATTCAGGAACTCATTTACAAGTTTAGGGATTGTATTGAAATGATTGATTCCCTTTTTGTCCATAAACATATTCAGAAGGAATCTGTCTACATTATTTTCCTTAATAATGATTTCTGCTTCATTATGGGCTTTTAAAACTTCTTCACTAGGTTTCTTAACCATCAAATCATTGTTTTTTCTTCTTAGTCTGCTAAACATTAGTTTAACCTTCTTCAGCATGATAAAAATAGCAATTATTCTTTTTTTAAAAAATAGTTAAAATAATAACTGAAAATTAAAATTAAAAAAATAAATAAAAAAAATGAAAGATTAATAAATTTTAATTAATTTTCATTTAATGATTGTGACTTGGATCAGTACAGTTAGGATCATCACATGTTTCCACATCAAATAGCTCTAAAATAGATTTAATAGGAATCTCTACAGCATTTTCATGGAATGGATTAATGACAACTGCATCAAAATCATCATCAATGATTTCATGGAGGAAACTAGCCAGGTCTTCAGAAGAAATAACTAAACCGTATACATCAAAGTCCTCTTCATCATTTAGTTTTTCAATTTCATCATCATCTGTATAAATAGGGAATAGGATGCCCCCATCTTCGTCCTCAAGTTTCATGATTTCAAGGTCAATCTCTTCATCTAAAGCTATTTCCTCATCGGTTTTTCCTTCAAGAGCTTCAGCATCTGAATTTAATTCAGCAGGAATAATGAAAGTAGCTTCCATAAAAGCATCTACAAATGCTTCTAATTGTTCTTCATTCATTTCTTCAGGTTTAGTTTTCATGATTTCTTTTAATTCTGGATTTTCAATTCTTTCATCCATACATAATTCTCCTTAGAATAATTTTTTGAATTATTTAATAGTATATAATTTCTCATATAAATACAATACAATGATTAATTCAATATATTTTAGATTCAAATTAACTATAATTTTATTAATCCATTTAAATATAATATATAGCATGATACCAAAAACTCATCCACGTTATGAATCATTATTATTGAGAGACAAAGTAAAGAACGCATTTAAGGAAGGATACTTGGCAGATTCCGGCATGATTGCCCATGGAAGAGGAGAAACCTTTGACTATTTGATTGGAGAGAAAACTACAGAAACTGCCAAAAAAGCATGTGAAGCTGCTGTTGCAACAATATTGCTTGCTGAAAATCCAGTATTGTCAGTTAATGGAAATACAACAGCACTTGCAATTGATGAAATAATCGAACTTGCAAAGGCAACAGATTCCAAAATTGAAATAAACCTTTTCTATAGGACTCCAGAAAGAGTGGAAATCATTACAAGAATGTTTAAGGAAAGAGGTTGGGATGACATTTTAGGTACAAATGATGAAGAATTAGCCTATATTGACAACCTCAATAGCCCAAGAGCCACAGCAAGTAAGGAAGGAAGTTATATTGCAGATGTTATGCTTGTTCCTCTTGAAGACGGAGATAGAGCAGAAGTTTTAGTTCAAAACGGCAAGAAGATCATAGCAATTGACTTGAATCCAGTATCAAGAACAGCTAAAATGTCTACCATAACCATTGTAGACAATATTGTAAGAGCTGTGCCATTGATGACTAAAATAGCTAAGGAATTCAAAGAGTCTGGAAAAGCAGATGATAGGGAATTTTTAGAAAATATAGTTAATAATTTCTCTAATGAACAAAATCTTAAAGATTCTTTAGCAGCGATTAAATTAAAATAATAAATTATTTTTATTTAATTTAATTTTTTTAATTATTCTTATTTTATGGGTTTAAAAGATATATTTAATAATAATTAAAAATATAAATATTATTTTAATCTTAAAAAATTTAATAAATCAAAAAAAAACTAACAAAATATATTTTAAATGGGATTATAATGAAAGTAATAGGAGTGACAGGATTACAAGGTTCTGGAAAAAGCATATTTTTCGATACTGCGAAGGAAAAAGGTGCATTAGTAGTTAGCATGGGCGATATAATTAGAGAAAAAGCTGCAGAAAGAGGAGAAGATACAGGCACTACTGCTAGAACCTTAAGAGAAGAATTTGGACAATATATTGTAGCTGAATTAACAGTTCAAAAAATAAAGGAACTTTTAGAAAAGGAAGGAGATATAAAAACCATTTTAGTAGATGGAATAAGAAGTCCATATGAAATTGAATTGTTTAAGGAAAGCTTTGAAAATTTCATCTCTGTTTCAATTTATGCTAGCCCTCAAACCAGATTTGAAAGAATTTCCTTAAGGGGAAGAGAAGACGATACAACTGATTTTGATGAATTCATGGTTAGAGAGAATAGGGAATTAGGTTTTGGAATAGGAAATGTAGTTTCAACTACAGATTACCTAATTGAAAATGAATGTTCTCTTGAAGAGTTCAAGCAAAAAGTTGCTGAATTTGTAGAAAAAGAAATGGATTAATCCATTTTTATTACTTTTTTTATTTTTATTTCTATTTTTTTTATTCTATTTACATAAATTCGATTTTTAAGAACTTAAAACTTATTTTAAATATGATATTAATTTAATATTTGCAATTTTAAACCATCAAAAGCCGAATAATAAATTTTGGTTTTTATTTTTATTTTTAATTAAAAAAAAGAGTTAAATAATTATTTTTACTTCTTAGGCTCATTTAATAATTTTTCATCCAATTCATCTAAAATAACTTCAATTCTGCCAAAGATCTCTTCAGGTGAATCGTTGGCAGGAATGACATGCCAATTATACAAAACAGGTTCTGCTTTAGCTCTTACCTTAACGAAATCTTCGTAATTTTCAAATACCTCTTCCTTATCATTTCTTTTTTCTACACGTTCCATCAATATTTCAGGAGAAACATCCAAATAGAAGAAATATTCAGAAACAGGAAGTGCAAAGCATACAAGCTTATAAACTGGAACAGAAATAGACTTTTTCAAATAGGAAACAGCTAATGTATACCTTACAAAAATAACTGTATCTGCCTTTCCATAATATTTTATAACAGATCTGATTGCATCTGCACCATAGCATAAGGTTGCAATAATCTTATTCAATTTTGACTTCTTGCTTTGCAATGCAGATTTTGACTTGCGTCCAAAAAAGTTGTCTGATGTAGGATGTGAACGAATAATGACGGTTCCTTCCTTTTCATATTTTTCCTTGATAAGTCTAGCTTGTGTATCTTTACCAGAACCATCAAGTCCATCTATAGCAATAAACCTCTTCATTGTAACATCTCTCAGACAATTAAAATAAATAAAATTGTAATTGATTAAAATACATTGAATATTTATAAATATTAAAATAATTAATCATAAAGTTAATTAAATTGATTATGTTTCCAATCCATATTTTCAATCAAAAATCATCCATAAATCGGAATAATAACCTAATTAACTATTTATTGATAATATATTATAAAGTTTTATAAATTTATATCATAAATAGATAAAATCAAGCTTAAAAAGACCAAATATACAATCATTTAAACAATTTATAAAAAATGGAAAAAATTAAATATTTAAGAAAAGTATAGAAAAAGAAAAAAATTTTAATCAAACTTTTTTCAAAAGTTATAACCTTTTTATTAAACTTTCTAAAATGTGAAAAAGGTTTTGATCAAACTTTTTCAAAAAGTTTGAGAGAATATTCTAAAAGTTTAAATTTTAATGTTGACCGTTAAAAATACTGAATAAGGTATTAAACAGTCCATCTAATGAAAATCCTAAATCGGACCCGTTGCTGATGTTTGAAACTGAACTGTCTACAAAGTCGCTGATTTGATCTTTGTAAGCATTTGCATCATCTTGAGCCATTTGGATTTGTTGTATTGTTTCTGCAAGGTTTTCAATATCGCTATCTGAAATATTGATATTGTAATTTGTGCTGTAATCATTGATAATGTTTACAATCTGTGCATGATCTGTAATTTTTTCATCATTAACCTTTTCCTTAACATCGTCTACTAAATTAGACAAGTCATCAGCACTGACATTGGAATTGTTTAGGATTTCAGCTTCAGTGGAGATTTCCTGATTTGCAGCTTCCTTAACGTTTTCTGGAATTTCTACATCAGTTGCCAATTCATAACAATCCATAATTCCTGCAAGGGCAGATTCCCCTGTAGCGCTAACTGGGCTTGTTACATAGACATGTCCTCCTTGAATACCTGCAGTCTTAAGAGCAGACATATACATTTTAGGAGTGATTGTAGTGATTGAATTATCCACATCTACAGTAATTTCACCGTTTTGATTCAAATCCAGCAAAGCACATGAAACAATTTGATTAGAATTATATGATTTGCCTGAAAATCCACTGGAAATTGCATTTACATCTCCAGCAGTGATCACTTTTGATTCTACATCATTTAAGTTTACATCAATTTTACCAGCAAAGAAATCATCAACAAGTGATTTGTATTGCTGATTTGCATATGTAGTTTCACCATAGGTAATTACTACTTGGTCTGAAGTTCCAGCAAAAGTTGGAAGAACAGACATTGTTATGAACAATGTTTACTAAGCCTATAGCTAGAATTCTTTTGTGCATATTATCACCTCATATAAATTCCTAAATTTTATTTTGTCAAACTAGTATATAAATGTAATGTATTTTTTACATAATCGAAAGTTTTATAAGCATTTGACTGTTTTTTGTCAAAAAATAAGGAAAATAGGTTATGATAATAGTGCATATTTTTTAAAGAAATAGTTTTAAAAAAGCTTTTTTAAATAAAATAAGGACAATTGTCAATCTTTTATAAAAACAATAAGTTTTTATTAAAAAGATACATAAATATTATCTAAATCAATGCAAAATGTGAAAGAAATGAAATCATCCATTAGAAAAAAAGATTACTTGAAGATTTATAACATGACCAATAATGCCTCTCCTTTAGGTGAGTTTAACTGTGGAGAACTTTGTGATTCCATTTGCTGTACAGTTGAAAGCCAAAACAAAGAGGACATATATTCAGAAATGGTATTATATCTGCTTCCTGGAGAAGAAGAGATGCTGGAACATGAATCAGGTTGGTTTGAAATGTATTATGAAACCACTGATGAAATTGAATACCCTGACTCATGGGATGGTGAAGTATATTATATTAAATGCACCAATCCACCTTATTGCAATAGAAAATTAAGGCCAATCCAGTGTAGATCTTTCCCTGTTAGCCCACATTTGGATAAGGACAATAACCTGCATCTGATTTTTGATGTTGATGATGTAACTTACCAATGTCCTATCATTAGCGATAAGCTTGATTTGGATGAGGATTTTTTAAGAAAAATATATAAGATGTGGGAAAGTTAATTAAAGATAAATTAATCCTGGATTTAGTTAAAATGGATTCTGAAAAAAGGGAAAAGAATAAAATAGAATATAAGATAGTTTATTAATTATAATAAATGAATTGTTATTTTATTAAAAAAAAGAGAAAATAGAACTAAAATAATTGACATTTTTCTAAAATAAGAGAAATGGAACTAAAATAATTGACATTTTGCTAAAAAAAAGAGAAAATGGAATATGAAATATTATTTATATTCCTATTCACCACCTATAATTGTAATATGAAGCATCATCAAATGAATCGTCAAAAGAGTCATTATAAGCGTCTGATTCATAATAGGCATCATCATCAAAGTCATACTCACTGTTATGATATGGCTTATAGTCTCTCTGAGTTATTGAAGAGACAACATTAGATATCTTTACTCCTTTTACATGCAAATAAATCATATCGTCTTCAGATGCAAAAACAAAAGTCTTAACCTTATTTCTTTCATTATAAAATCCTGTAATGCCATTGATGGAAGTCTTATATAATTTTTCATCATTTAGATTAAATGAGCTGAATCCATCCATAACATTTTTATTGAAGCTGTTGGAATGTCTCTCCAAGATAATGTTTACAAATTTTTTGCCCTTTTGGAAATTCATGTAATTCAAATGATTAACTTCATCCCATCCTTCATTAACCTGTTTGAATGAACTTGGAACATTGAATCCATATCCCCTCATATAGTAAGTTTCAAATCCTTTTGGTGCATTGTCTGCAGCTGAAACTGAGTCTATAATCATCACTGTTGATAAAAGAATAGATGAAATGATAAAAATAGTTAAAATGCTTTTTCTAAAACCTTTTATTTGAATAATAACACCCCAATTGATTATCTATATAAATAAATGTCAATTGTAGAATATAAATCTTTGCAAATAATTTTGGCCAATATCCTCATTAAAACAGTTGTAATCATTGCAAAAATAAAAACAATAGAAAAATAATTAAAAAATGAAAAAATTATAGAAATAATAATAGAAAAATAATAGAAAAAGTAATAGAAAAATAAAAAAATATTAATTGATTGTGAAAGCAATCAGACTATTCCTTATCAACTAATTTTGCATTAATAACAGTATAAGTACCATTATCCAAGTGCCAATCTGTTTCAGCTTCTAAAATTTCAATTCTCCTTTTAAAAATAGGACCATCAATAACCAATGTTTCTGCTTCTCCACCTTCAAAAGCAAGATGCAGATAAGTTTTTTCACTTATCTTTTCAAGTTCTGACAATGCTTCCTTATCAATAAGCCTGCCTAGCCATGATTCATCAATCCCATAAGCAAACACTCCACTTATGATGACCTTGAATCCAGAGTCAATAACCAAATCCATATACTCCTTTGGATCCATATGCCAATATGGTGAAATGGCTTTCATATCCAGTTCATCAGTCAATTTCTCTATTCTTGACTTTTGATAAGTAGAAAACAATGCTCCAGTGTAAATGGCTTCAATTCCAAGACTTTTTAACTGCTTAAATCCTTCCTTCAAGTCTTCCAATTCCTCTTCCTTTACACCTGCTGTCTTAACTTCAATAAGAGAAATTTCCACAGCCTGTGATATAAGATCAGTCAAATGAATATTAGGAACATGAAACATATATGACTCATCGTTTTCAGATTTGATTGAGAGAAGATACTTTACATCATCCCCATTGTTTATGGCATAATTCAAAGCCATTACACTATCTTTTCCACCTGAAAATAAAACTGCAGATTTCATTTTTTTCACCATTGAATAATAAGAACATTTTGATTTCTATAAACTATAAAATTAAATAAAATTAAATTAAATAAATCACATTTTTACTGTTAAATCATATATTAAATAACTCACAGCATAATTAAATATCTAATGAATCGTTAGAACCATAACTTAAATAAATAAGACATAACCAAATCTTCTATGAACTATTAGAATCATAACTTAAATAAATAAGACATAACCAAATCTTCTATGAACTATTAGAATCATAACTTAAATAATTATAGATTGAATCATCATTACTAGAGCGATTATCATTAAGCTCTTCCATAATTGAAGACATGACATAATTGCCTGAACTATCCATAAATGAAGTTAATCCATTGTCTGAAGTAGGCTCTGTTTGAGTTGCATTGCCTATGAATCCAATAAGAAATAGAAGTATAAAAAGTATTGCAAATGCTAAAAAGCATTTGTTAAAGGATAAATTTGAAAGAAATCCATCAGAACCATTATTTGCATTATTTCGGCTATTGGAATATGAAGTCCTATTAGTTGAACTGGAATTGTTTTGATTATTTACATTAGAATAAGCTTGGGAATTAGGCCTATTTGCTTTAGAAACAGAAGAATTATTTTGACTGGAATTATCGAAAGCGTTAGGCTTGGAAACAGTAGACCCCTCATTAGAATCAATAGGCACAATGATTGAATCTGCATTCCTATTATCTATTTGAGAAAAGTCAAAACCGCAGTTTGAACAAAAATGAGTATTGTCATCACGTTGTTTAGTACCACATTCCGGACAGAATTTAGTCATTTAATCCCCTTTAATAATTTTTATCAATTATCAATAAATGAAAGTTAAAAAAAAATAAAAAAAAGTTAATTAACGTCTTCGAGACCGTCTATTAACACTTTTTTTCTTAAATCTTCTGGCGAATTTTGTTAAAGGTTCAACAAAAACACCTGCAATTGTAACAGCTACACCAATAATACCCGTGATAATCATAATTATATAATCAGGAAGCAAATTATCCTTCAAATAATGGATAGTGTTTTGAACAGGTCCTTCAATTGATATTATTGTAAAGCCTTCCTCTTTTAAATAATCCCTAACATCAACAAGGTCATTTGGATTTACAGAAACTTTAATATGAACAAATGCAAATTCAGAGCCTATTCCTGCTTCATTAGATAGCCATGTAACAAGTGAACCTAATGTTGTTGTTGAACTTGCATCATTTTTCAAGTCTACAGAAATTGAATTGTTAGTGATCTTATAAGACTCGATTTCTGAATCAGACTTTAAATGATACTCCACTGCATCCTTCGTACTGTTTTTAATGAATCCTGTTTTCAGCTCAAATCCATTGGTAGTGACAGAATGGACTCCTTTTAGATTTTTAATCTTATTTGTTATGTCAGTGATGTTAGAAGTTGATGGAATATTCAGATTAATTACTTCATCATCCATTGAAAACAGTCCCTGGAAATTTCCAACCACATAAGGACTTTCTTCATACATAGGGTAAATAAAGAAATATCCTCCAATAGCACCAAGAACAAATCCTATTACAACAATGGACACTATTTCCTTTCTACCTACATATGGAGATAAAAGCCCCATTGAGAAAGCAAATACCATTATTATAATGAAAAGGATTAAAAATATAATTCCAGTAATTAAATCCATATAATCAACTCTTTTCACAAAATTTCAATAAATCTATTTTTATTTAGTTTTTAATCTTTAAAATAAATTTATTTATTACTATAAATCAATAATAATCCCTAATTTATAAAAATAAATAAAATTATTAAATTTAATTAAGTTTTTAAACAATTTTAATTTAAAATTTGAAAAATTAAGAATTATTATCACTATAATTATATTTAAAATAATAATTTATAAATTTTATGAAATAAAACTAAAAAATCATAGCAGTGATTATTTTAATAAAATAACTTAAAGAAAAGGGAATGATAATTTTATAAAATTTACTTAAAGAAAAGGGAATGATAATTTTATAAAATTAACTTAAAGAAAAATGGAATGAATATTTAAATAAAATTAACTTTTAGAATAGGAATGATTATTATTTTAAAAAAAACTTTAGAGATGAAAAATTAATCCAAAACTCTTCTTATTTCAATATTATTTGAATCCTCATTCCACTCCACCATAATTTTATTAAAACCCTTTGTTAAGTGAATATTTTCATTTAAGCCTGCATAATCATATTCATCAATGATTTCCATAGAATCATCAGACAAATTTAGATTGATTGATGCAAATCCCTTTTTTTCCATCATTATATAATTTCATATTTGCATTTTGATTAAAATCCACCAAAACTATCTTTTTTGACCCTTTTCCAGAAGCATAACAGAAATCAATGGCTTCAGTAATCTTTGACATCTCATTTTTTGAATCAATAGAATCAATAATATCATTGGAATAATCTATTGTAGTCAATAATACTGGAACTGAAATAAGGCTGATTATTAAAATTATTATCATAGAGCTTAAGATATATTCAAGTGACAATTGGCCCTTATTATCTAAACAAGTTTTTTTCATACTAACCACCATATCTAATAAGTCTTTTTTATGATATATTCCTACTAATGATTAATTAAGATCATTTAATTTTTCATATGCTGATGATCTTTAAGATTCATTTAAGGAAAAAGCTTAAAAATATTTGAAATAACTGAAATGAAATCTCCAAAGACTAAAAAGCAGAAATATCCTAATGTTAAGAAAGGAACAAATGGGATTGCCCTTTTAACTTTAAAATTAGGATTCTTGATTAAACCTTCATAATAAAATTTATTTATTAATTCAATGTCATACTCAGTTAATCCCATTTTATTTGAAGAGGAAAAATAGAAAATTTCCTCATCTGAATAAGCATATAAATTGCAGATTAACACTTTTTCTTCTAAATCATCATCTTCCCCATAGTTTTCGTTAGTCTTCTTATTGATCATATTTATTCTGTCAAAAACTTTCTTGTCAGCAAAATAATATTTATCTAAAACCATTCCTTCACATAAATCATCAATAGATATGGATTGTGTAGTCAATTGATTAAACATTGATTTGAAATCAGCAATGGACAAAAGGGAATAGTATTTTAGCCTTTTAGTTATTAGAATATTGCAAATCAGCATTAATGCAATAATTATGAAAGCAATTAGAATTCCATTAAAAAGTATTGAAAAAACCTTAGGATAAAGGACATATTGGTTGATTATCGCTAAATTAAAGTCATTTAAGCAATTATTTAATGCAAAATAACTAATGTCATTGAAATAGTAAATATTCAATTCATTAAAGTCTAAAAAGGACAATCCCAATGACAATCCAATGAATAGCTTAAGGTCTCCTCCACCCCAGAATCCAATATGCCATAAAACAAATGCAATTATTGAAACTAAAGCAGTTAAGGCTATTGAAAAGATGAGAATGAATGAATTGTTAAACATAATGGCTAAAATCAAGTTAAAGATTAAACCATAGATAAATAGAGTTAAGCTTAATTTATTAGGGATTATTCCAGATTTTAAATCATAATATGAGGCAATTGATAAAAACAAGGATATTATTAATAAATTTACTACTAAATATGAGCCGATAAAACAATGCTTTTCGAGGACAAAAAAAGTATCTGGGTTAGTGCCATTTATGAACAAATCCAAAATAATCCTAATAAACGTGTAGTTATACAAGATGAAACCTCCAATAAGCAAATTCATTAATTAGAAACTTATAATCCTATTTAGGACCCTATTTTAAAAATTTAATATAGAATCGGGATCTTCTAATTAAATAGAATTATATTAATGGAGAATGTCTTAATAAAACCAGTTGAAATCATTCTATTAAGACAATTAAATATTAAAATTTTCTAATATTTAAATATAATGGTTTTTAAGACTAATGGAGCATTATATGATTGTTATATTAAAATTAGATAATAAAATTTAGTTATATTGAAAAATTAAGATTAAATAATTAGATTATAATGAAACTGTAAAATTTAAATAAAGAAAAAAATAAAATTCCATTAAAAATTCTAATGAAAATGTAAAATTTAATTAGATAAAAAAATTCAAATTCATTAAGATTTATAATAAAAAAAGAATATTTAGTCAAACTGTAAAATTTAATGAAATATAAAAAAAGTAAAGGGAAAAGAAGATAAAAAATAGAATTGAAATTAGATTGAAAAGCAATCATTTTACAAATGAATACCTTTGAGACAAGATTACAGTTGCATTATCAACAACTAATCCATTATTCTTAAAAATAGTTCCATAATTGCTGTTATTTCTTATGCTGATAAATTCATAATCCTTATCTCTTGATTCAATGATTATACGTTTTCCATCAACTTTCAGAATATTTTTTCTGTTTTTAGAATAATCGAAATCCTCATTCTTTATCATTCTCCCTTCAAAAAGGTCATCATCTGAAATTGCAACGACTTGGCCTTCTAAAATCAGGTCATTAATAATATTAAAGACCAATTCAAAATCCAACTCCAAATCAACTGCAATTTCATCCAGATAGCAATCATTATATTTTATAAAATAGCTAAGAACTTCCTTTTTAGCTTTAAAATAATTTATTTCCCTAAAGTTAGCTATTTTATAGGTTTTCAATTGCTCTCGAATCGCTTCTCTTAAAAAATCTGATATGCTTAAATAAGCGCCGCTTTCTATTAAATTGATTAATTGGTTATGTATATTTATTGGAACTTTTGTAGCTATTGTTTTTCCAATTTCTTTATTATTTTTATTTATTTCAGTCATATTACCCCTTTAATAATTTTTTTAATAAAATATGTTATTAAATAGTTTTTAATTCAATATAAAATGATTTGAAATGCGAAAAAAATAAAAATCTGAAAAACACAATTACACAAAATCACAATTGTGTAAAATCACACCAAATAAATATCTTAATAAATAGCTAAAATAAGAACAAATATCTTAAAATAGCAAAAAGAATGACAAATATTTTAAAAAATACTTAAATAAAGACAAATATCTCGGAAAATAGGAATAAAATTATAAAAATTATAAGATTAGAATAAAAAGGAATATAGGAATAAAATTTATAAAAATTATAAGAATAGAACAAAAAGGAATATAGGAATAAAATTTATAAAAATTATAAGAATAGAACAAAAGAGAAGTTAAAAAATAATTAAAATAAGTAAAAAGTAAAAAAAGTAAGTAAAAAGTAAGTAAAAAGTAAGTATAAAAACTTACAATAAAAATATTTTTCTTAAGCTTCTACCGACTGAAGTCGTTGAAAACTTGTTTATTTGTTTTCAAAAGAAGCCTTTACAAATGAAGCGAATAATGGATGTGCATTATTTGGTCTTGATTTAAACTCTGGATGGAATTGACATCCAATAAACCAAGGATGATCAGGCAATTCCACAATTTCAACCAAGAAATCATCAGGAGTTGTTCCTGCAATAACAAGACCGTTTTCAGTAAGAACATCCCTATATTCATTATTGAATTCATATCTGTGCCTATGCCTTTCTTGAATTAGGTCTTCACAATATGCATCTTTGGTTTTGGTGCCGTCTATCAATTTACATTCATAAGCACCTAAACGCATAGTTCCACCCATATTCTTGATTTTCTTTTGCTCTTCCATCATATCAATGACTGGGTACTTAATGTCTGTTCTGAATTCACTGCTGTTTGCATCATCCATACCCATTCTTCTTGCAAACTGAATGACCATACATTGCATACCTAAGCAAATACCGAAAATAGGAACTTCATTTTCTATTGCATAATCTACAGCCTGAAGCTTTCCTTCAACTCCACGGTCTCCAAATCCTCCAGGAATGAGAATACCGTCAAGCTTTGAAAGGGCTTCTTGGAAAGCCTTTAGCTCTTCTGCATTATTTACATCAACATCAGAGCTGAGATATTCAATATTCATCTTAGCTCCTATTTTAGCTGCAGCATGATGCAATGATTCTCTAATACTGATATAAGCATCTTCAAGCTCTACATATTTTCCTACAATACCAATGGTTACAACTGGATCTTGTATTTTAAGGGAATCTACAATTTCTTCCCAGTCATGAAGAGTATTTTTGTCATTTTCAAAATCAATTCCAAGGTTTATTCTATCTGAAATAAATTGTCCAGCGTTTTCTCTGTCTAATACTAATGGAACTTTGTAGATTGATTGAGCATCAGGAGTGTTTACAACAGCTTTTGGCTCTACATCACAGAAGTGAGCAATCTTTTTCTTGATGTCATCATCAATTGGCTTTTGACTTCTTAAAACAATCATAGTTGGGTTTATACCCATGCTTCTAAGTTCTTTTGTAGAGTGTTGAGTTGGTTTTGTCTTGAATTCACCAGCAGCCTGCAGATATGGAACAAAGGTTACATGAACAAACATTACATTATCAGAGCCTTCCTCATTTCTTAATTGTCTTAAAGCTTCTAAGAATGGTTGGCTTTCAATATCCCCTACAGTACCTCCTAATTCAACAAGGACAACGTCGTAATCATCTTTTGCAGAGATTTCACGTACCATTTCCTTGATTTCATTAGTGATATGAGGGATAATCTGTACACATGCACCTAAGAAATCGCCTTTTCTTTCCTTGCTAATAACTGATTGATATACTTTACCAGTGGTTATATTTGAAATTCCTGGAAGCTCTACGTCTAGGAACCTTTCATAGTGACCTAAGTCTAGATCGGTTTCCATACCATCATAAGTTACAAAGACCTCACCATGCTGATATGGGTTTAAGGTACCAGAATCCCAGTTCAAATAAGGGTCAATCTTAATAGCTGCAACTTTCAAGCCGTAGGAACGTAATATACGGCCGATAGATGCAGAAGTAATTCCTTTTCCAATGGAACTAACTACTCCACCAGTTATTATAATATATTTAGTCAGACAAATCCACTCCTAATAATTTAAATTGATTTTTTTAAATGAATTTACTTAATTTTTTATATATTAAATTCATTAAACAATACTCATTAAAATATTAGTTTAATTTATTATATAAAATTTATCTTAAAATTTAAGTTTTCAAAAAAAAATCCAAGATGAATTTGAAAATTCCTAAAAAAATCAGCAAATTTTCATACATTAAAAAACTAATAAAAGGGCTTAAAATTTAAAATAAAAGCAAAACAAGAAATTATTATAAAATTAATAATAGCTGAAAAAAATAAAAAAAAAGAAAATAAGAAAAAGAAGTTTTAAGAAGTAAACATATTTAAGGCTTGAGAAGAATTTACCCCATCTGATTCCACGCTTATGAGCTTGAACCTTCATTTCATAACTTTCATCAATGGTACCGTATTCCTTTTCCAGGATTTTAGCCTTAGCATCATAATCGTATTCGTCATTTGAAATTTTCTTAACGACTTCCAATTCCTTGTTTACCTTTTCCAATTCTGCAGATACATCCTTATCAGATTGCTCATTTTCCAATCTTTCTTTTTTGATATTTAATTGTGCAAGCCTTTCTTCAAGGAGTTGTTCATTACGTACACCATATTGATCACGCAAGTAAAAAATCAACTCTATAGCTTCACCAATGCTCAAACCATTTTCCTGCATAATCCGATAGTGTTTATATTGTTCATCTGTTAATTCCACAGTAATTTCCTTAGCCATAATAAAACCTCTAAAAATTAATTAGATTAATTTTATAATTAATTAAGTATATATTTTTTATTCTATTTAAACTATGATTAATTGATTTTGTTGATTGGTTGAATAAACAATCAAAAAAAATTATCAAATGACTATTTTTGATGAGTTTCCAAAAATGAAGAAGCTGCAAGGACATTTTCCTTAAACTGTGGATTGATTTCTCCTAAAAATCCCATAAACGATTCTGCAATATCTTCATTTTCGTAATCAATTTTATATTCCTTTTCAATTCCTAAAAAGTCATTTATCCATTCTTCTGGAACATTTATAAATGGAAAAACAATGTTCTTATCTTCAAAATCAGTATTGTAAACATTGGATAAATCAAATTTTCTATCCCAATCTATTCCCTTTCCTTCAAAGATATCATTTAAAATGTGATTTACCTCTTGATTTAGATTTAATGGAGAAATGACTGAATCAAAATCATCAACATTAATATCTTCATCATATTCGACAAATTCAATCCCATACTTTCTTGAATAGGGTTCTAATACAATGTACAATAGCTCATCGTATTCATTGTCAACAGGAGGGATAAGAACAGAATCTTTAGGATTTAGAGAATTTGCCAATGTTTTGGATGCTCTTGAACATATCTTTTGAAAAAGGGAAGATCTGACAACTTCTATATTAGGATAATATTTATTGAAAAGGTCTGTTCTCTTTTTGGAAAACTTGGAAAACCTTAAGTTTTCTATATATAGCTTTACAGTATCATCAATGATAGAATCATCTTCGATTGTATCCTTTTGATAGAAACTGACAAATCGAGTATCTACTCCAATCTGTTTTAAGAACTTCAATAAGTCCTTTTTAGTTTCCACCTTTTCTTCTTCCATGTTTTCCACTGTAAAGTTTGATAAAAAGTCTAAATCCATAAAATCACTTAAATTTAATAAAAAATCATATCATTTTAGTCATATTAACAAAACAATTAAATTAAAATCATTTTTTAATTCTTCTTAGCAAAAACAATTAATTTAAAATCATTTTTATAGACATCATAATAAAATAATTAATTTAAATTAAAATTAACTAATAAATTAATCAAATACCTAAAACATCCAATAATGCCTTTTCCATAACATCTACAGGTGCCTCACGACCTAACCATATTTCAAAGCTGCGGATTCCCTGATACAATAGCATCTTATATCCAGGAACAACTGTTGCATTTGCCAATTTAGCCTCTTTTATCAAGCTTGTTTCCATTGGAGTGTAAACAATGTCATTGACAAGCAAGTCTTCATGAAACATATCAGCACTTGCTATAGCCTTATCATCTACATTAGGATACATTCCAATAGGTGTTGTATCTATAAAGATGTCTGAATCAGACAACTCTCTTTTCAAATCATCAATCCCATAGGCATTAATACCAATGTCAATGCCAATAGATGCTAAATTAGTCTTTAAATCAGCTACAAGAGATTCTGCCTTGCTTAAATTACGGTTTAATAATGATAGCTCTTCAATTCCAGAACTTGCTATCTGAAATGCAACTGCTCTTGATGCTCCGCCAGCACCGGTTATGGTAACTTTTTTATTCTTTATTGAAGTTTTTTCTTCAATTGCACGAACACATCCATATCCATCAGTGTTAAACCCTTTTGTTGTAACATTGATTTCATTATCTTGATTGGATGATTCAATATCTTCATCATAAATAAATTGAATAGTGTTTACTGCACCAATCATTGAAGCTACTTGATCAATTTGATTAAGGTGTTTCATGACATTGGTTTTATGTGGAATTGTCACATTAAAACCTTGTATGCCTAAAGCCTTTGCACCATCTATTGCAAAGGATAATCTTTCAGGCTTAACATGAAATGGAAGATAAATGTAATTCATACCTAATTCTTTTAGTCCTGCATTATGCATTGCAGGTGAAAACGTATGTTCTATAGGATCTCCCATAACTCCCAATATCTTTGTTTTGCCATCAATCACATTATCACCTAATTACTTTAAATAATTAATCCTAATCAAATTATATTTTCTTTTAAAAATCCAACTGTTCAGCTATGCAAAGTCGGCATACAGAATTTGGAGTATCCATATTTGCCTCTTTAACAGGACAATAATAAACTCCATTTTCCATTATAACCTCTAAAGAACCTGGGAAAGGAGTTCCAATAGGATGAATAGGCTCATCAAGGACAAATGTAGTGTAAAGGGATACCACCAAATTAATAAGTGGGCTTTTGTTTTTTCTATCTGTAGAAATATGTTTGTAAATATCCTTTAGGTCTTTTAATTTTTCTACAAAGTCATCTCTATCTAAATAATCATTATAAACTGTATCATTGCTTCTTATTTCCTTAACTCTGTTTAAGAAAAAGTCTATGTAAATCTTTTTGCTTTTTTCCTGATAGGACTCTTGCACATATTTGTTGTTTTCAATGATTTCAGCAGATATAATCATCAAGTCAAAAACAGACACATCACTAAGTTCATCCTTTAGGACAACCATAAGATCGTCCTTTGATATTTTATCCTTTTCACTTACCAAAGCATCAAAATTCTCAAACATGCTATCACAAAGTATATTATATGTATTAAAATGATTCTTTTTAAAAAATATCCTTAACTGCTGGGATTTAATTTAGGATCATAATCAATCTCTCGTGAAATGCAGATATTGCAAACTGCACCTTTAGTATTCTTTTGAGATGCCTTAACAGGACAATAATAAAACTTGCCTAACTTTTTAATCTTCAAATTGCCAGGGAAAGGAGTATCCAGTGAATGAATAGGTTCATCCAATATAAAAGTGGCATATAAAGAGACTAAACAGTAAATGAGCCGTACCTTATCCTTGTCAAAGTCCACACCATCATAAACAATATGCAAATCATCTAATGACTTTTCAAACTGTTTCTTATCAATTCTTTCCTTTCTGCCTCTGCTGTCATAATCGGCATTGTCATTTTTAATATTGTTTATATGGCCAATGAATTGCTTAACATAAGCTTGACGGAAGTCATCTTGATACTTATCCTGTACAAACTCCACATCCTGAAGTATATATTGATTAGCATCCATCAAATCAAAAACAGAGATTTTTTGAGCTTTTTCCTTTAAAATAGCCAACAAATCATTCTTTGAAATCCTTTTATCATCTAACAGTTCATGCAATTCTTCAAACATAATTCACACTTAATTTTTTTATAATAAATTATAGTATTTTATCATTTAAAATTTTATGTATTATTAGATTTAATAAAAATAGCTAAAAACTCTTAAAAAAATAGATTTGAAAAAAAAATAGTAAAAACTCTTAAAAAAATAGAATTGAAAAAAAATAGCTAAAAACTCTTAAAAAAATAGAATTGAAAAAAAATAGCTAAAAACTCTTAAAAAAATAGAATTGAAAAAAATAGCTAAAAACTCTTAAAAAAATAGAATTGAAAAAAATAGCTAAAAACTCTTAAAAAATAAGATTTAAAAAAAGAAAAGGTAGTAGATGTGAAACATCTACTTTATAACAGTTATTATTGCTTTTTCTGCTTAATTTGTTGTAGTAGTTGCTTCCTGCATATTTGATAACTGCAGTGAATTTGCCTTTTTTCTTCAAATTAGTGATTTTAAAGGTAGCTATTCCTTTGCTGTTGGTTTTTGCAGTAAAGGTTTTCTTGTTAACTGTTAAAGTCACTCTGGTGTTTTTCATAACTTTGCCTAAATTGTTTTTAAGAGCAATAGAGTACTTTTTGGTTTTTACTTTAACCTTAAATGTCTTAGCCTTGGCAGTCATTTTAGGACTTGCCTTTTTGACTACAACTTTAACGCTCTTGCTGACAGCTGCAGCAGTGGCATTTCCAGCATAAGCAATCTTAACTGTGTAAGTTTTTGGCACCAAATTAGCCACATTTATCTTAATCTGACCATTCTTATCAGTAATGTAATTTTTAGCAGTTCCCAATGTGAAAGTGACCTTAACTCCACTTAGCTTATTGCCTTTACCATCAGTTAAACTGATAACAAGGTATTTGTTAACATTGTAAGTTGCAGAAACAGCACTTGCAGTGATCTTGGTAGGATCTTTAGCTACAATGATAGTCCTATTTAAAGGAGCCACATCAGATTCAGGAACGCTCAATACAGCAGTATAAGTGCCTATAGGCAAATCGACTCTCCAACCTTGACCTGAAAAGGCAGAATAATTAGCTACAAATGCACCATCTTTGTAAATGATGACAGTGGTATTTACACCATTAAATACTTGATCGCCAACTATTGTGAAATTGAACTTATCTCCATAATTATAATAGGTCTTAAGGTCAGATGCAGAGAATAAAGGAATAATGACCTTATAAATATCATAAGTCACATTATACATATCCCTATTTTCTGCAGCAGTATTAAGTCTGAATGTACAGTTTTTGCATTTCCCTCATACATAGCTCCACCATTCCCAGCATGGTTTTCTATGAAGTTACAATTGGTAGCATTGACTAATTTTGTTGCTCCACCTTCCTTAGCATTATTTTTAGTGAAGTTACAATTGGTAGAATTACCAGCATAAATTGCTCCACCGAAATCTGCATTATTGCCAGTGAATGTACAATTGGTAGCAGTACCATCATATATGGCACCACCCTTTTTAGCAGTGTTATTAGTGAATATACAGTTAGTAGCATTTGATTTATAGATTGCTCCACCATCATTTTTTGCAATATTGCCTATGAATGTACAATTGACAGCAGTACTGTTAGTCATTGCAGCACCACGACCTAAGCCAGCATCAATTCCATCATAAAGATGACAATTAATGAAAGTAGAGTTGATGGCAGTACCTTGATCTATTCCTGCAGCACAACTAAAAGCATAGTTATCGAGGAATAAGCAGTTGATTGCATTACCCTTAAATATTGTACCATAATACTCAGCAAGGTTACTAATGAAAATACAATTTTCACAATCAACAGTAGAAACATCACCACCAGCAACTGCGGAACCATAATCCGCTTGGTTATTAATGAATGTACAGTTAATGACTTTTACAGTAGAACCCTCATTCCAAATAGCACCACCGTAACTATATCTTCCACATTTTGCATTAACAAAAGTTATATCCTTGAATGTAACTACCGCATTGTTAGATATATGGAAAATACGACCAGCACCATTCCCATCTATAGTATGATTAAATCCATTAATAATTAAATCCTTATTAATGCCAATATCATCATTATATGATTCTGTATCAGTATGATTAATATCAGATATCAAATCAATCTCATTTCCCTCTTTTTGGATAAGATTATCCAAATATGCAAAATCCGGTTCCATATGAGAAGGATCATCTTTTAAAATTTCCTCATCATTTTGACTGTCTGCAAGAGCAGCATCATCGATGCTTTCCTCTAAGACAGTTGCATCATTCACATCTGCATCGGCAATAACATCAGTTGCTGCATCATCTACAGCGCTTACTGCTGAAATGCACAGCAAGTTAACAAGGAATATTAATGCCATAAATATAAACTTATTTTTCCTCATGAAATCATCCTAAATAAAAATTTAATCCCAATTTTATGAAAAGAGAGATGAATTATCATCTACTTTTAATCCCAATTTTATGAAAAGAGAGATGAATTATCATCTACTTTTAATCCCAATTTTATGAAAAGAGAGATGAATTATCATCTACTTCTTAACGATTATTATTACTTTTTTGCTTAATTTGTTGTAGTATTTGCTACCTGCATATTTGATTACGGCAGTGAATTTACCTTTTTTCTTCAAGTTGGTTATCTTAAAGGTAGCTACTCCTTTGCTGTTTGTTGTTGCCTTAAAGGTTTTCTTGTTTACTGTAATGGTAACTTTAGTCTTTTTCATTACTTTACCTAAATTGTTTTTAAGAGTAATGGCATAGTTTTTGGTTTTAACTTTAACCTTAAAGGTCTTAGCCTTAACAGTCATTTTAGGAGTTGCTTTCTTGACTACAACTTTAGCTGTTGTTGAAGAAGCAAGATAAATGTCATTTCCAGCAAAACTTATTTTAGCAGAGTAGGTTTTAGGGACCAATTTACCGACATCAATCTTAATTTGACCGTTCTTATCTGTTGTGTAAGTTTTTGCAGCAGCTAAAGTTACTTTAACTTTAACTCCATTTAATGCCTTTCCTTTTTCATCCACCAATTTAATTACTAAGTATTTGTTATTATTGTAGACTGCAGTAACAGCACTTGCAGTGATCTTAGTTGGGATTTTAGATACGGTTATTGTTTTATTTACTGGAGCTATTTCGGAACCTGCAATGCTCAATTCAGCAGTATAGGTACCTGCAGGCAAATCAACTGTCCATCCTTGGCCTGAAAAGGCAGAATAATTAGCGAATGATACTCCATTTTTGTAAATGCTGATAGTTGCATTTACATCATTGAAGAATTGACTGCCTGAACTTAATGTGAAATTGAACTTATCTCCATAACCATATTTGGTGTTAAGGTCATATGCAGAGAATACTGGGATGATGACCTTAAAGGATTCAATGACCTTGATGAAGCAACAGAGTCATATGCAGAGAATACTGGGATGATGACCTTACAAATATCATAAGCTACATCATACATATCGCTATCTTCTGCAGCAGTATTGAGTTGGAAAGTACAATTTATAGCTTTACCAACATACATTGCTCCAGCCTTGTTTACAGCATTATTAGTTATGAAGATACAGTTGTCAGCATCAACATAATATGTTGCCCCACCTTCATCAGCCATATTTTTAGTGAAGTTACAATTGCTAGCATTACCATGACTTATTGCTCCACCTGTTTTTGCAGAGTTTTGTGTAAAGGTAGAATCAATAACATTACCATGGTATATTGCACCTCCAGTGTCTTCTGCATTGTTGCTTATGAAATTACAAGAGGTAGCATTATATCCTAATATTGCTCCACCCATAAATGCAGAGTTTTCAGTGAAATTACATTCAATAGCGCTACCATTACTTATAGCACCACCGCCAACATTAGCTTTATTGCCAGTGAAGGCACAATCAGTAGCAGTACCATTAAATATAGCACCACCATATTTAGCAGAGTTATTGGTGAAAATACAGTTTTCAGCGGAACAATAGGCCATTGCTCCACCATTCTCTACAGCTAGATTATTTGTGAATTTACAAGCATTTGCAGTAACATTGTATATAGCTCCCCCATTAGTTCCTGCAGAGTTTCCAGTGAAATTACAATCACGAGCATTACCATTAAATATAGCAGCACCATTAGCACCTGCAGAGTTATTGGTGAAATCACATTTGATAGCATTACCATTAAATATAGCAGCACCATTAGCACCTGCAGAGTTTCCAGTGAAATTACAATCACTAGCGCTACCATTAAATATAGCACCACCATTACGACCTGCAGAGTTATTGGTGAAATCACAGTTAGTAGCAGTACCATTAAATATAGCACCACCATTCATATTTCTGACTGCATTACCTATGAAAGTACAATTTTTAGTATTTCCATTATAAATAGCTCCACCTTCATTATTAGCGGAATTGTCAATAAATTTACAATTTATAGCAACGTACTCATTTTTATCAGCCCACATAACTCCACCCATATATTGGGCATTATTACTTTTGAAAGTACAGTTGGTAGCATTACTCTTGAAGAGAACACCACCTTGAGCACCATAGTTATCATTGAAAATACAATTTTCAACATTAACTTGTGAAACAACACCACCATAATAAGCTTCATTTTCTGTAAAGTTACAGTTTATAGCTTTTGCTGCACATCCATTATCTGCCCAAATGGCAGCACCGTAGCCCTGACCAGTAGCACTGCCTTTTACAAAACTAATGTCCTTGAATGGTACTGCTGCATTGGAAGTTACATGGAAAATACGTGCCTGCTTATTTCCATCTATTTTATGACCCTTTCCATTAATGGTCAAATCATGGTTAATAGCAATACCATCTATTAAATTTTCTTGTCCATTATAAATATAATCAAATTCCAATTCAATCTCATTTTCACCGCTATCTATAAGGCTTTTTAATTCAGTGAAATTTTTAGACTGCACTGGATCTTCAGTTAAAACGTTCTCCTCATTTTGACTGTCTGTAATAATAGCATCATCAATGATTTTCTCCAAGACAGTTAAATCATTTGTATCTGTATCGGCAACAATATCCCTTGCAGCATCATCTGCAGCACTTACTGCAGAAATGCATAATAAGCTTACAAGGATTATTAATGCCATAAATATAAAATTATTTTTCCTCATGAATATCATCTTAAATAAAAAAATTAGAATGTTAATATATTTAATTTGAACATATATAAAATTTACATACATATAAACGAGTATATAAATTGTTATTAAATTCATAATAAAAATTAAAAAATATATAATAAAATTAGAGTTTATTAAAATAATGTACAGAAAAAACATTAAAAAAAATAGTGTCAATTAAAATATTGAACAGAAAAAAACATTAAAAAAAAAATAATATCAATTAAAAAATTGAACAGAAAAAAACATTAAAAAAAGATAAAAATAAAAACAAAGAAATGCCTAAAAAAAAGAAAAAGTAGTAGATGTGTCATACATCTACTTTTTAACTGTTATTATTGCTTTTCTGCTTAATTTGTTGTAGTATTTGCTTCCTGCAAATTTGACAACTGCAGTGAATTTGCCTTTTTTCTTCAAATTAGTGATTTTAAAGGTAGCTATACCTTTGCTGTTAGTTTTAGCAGTAAAGGTTTTCTTGTTAACTGTTAAAGTCACTTTGGTGTTTTTCATAACTTTGCCTAAATTGTTTTTAAGAACAATGGCATACTTTTTAATATTTACACCAACTCTAAAGGATTTCGCTTTAGCAGACATTTTAGGAGTTGCCTTTTTGACTACAACTTTAGCAGTTGTTGAAGATGCCAAGTAATTGGCGTTTCCGGCAAATACTATTTTAGCAGTGTAAGTTTTAGGAACTAATTTGCCTATATTGATCTTAATTTGACCATTTTTATTTGTTGTGTATGTTTTAGCACTTGCTAATGTAACAGTTACTTTTGCACCGCTCATTGCTTTACCATATGCATCTTTTAAGGTAATGACTAAGTATTTATTGTTATTATAAATAGCTGTAACAGCCTTGGAAGTAATTGTAGATTTTGCTTTGTTTACTAATATCAATCCTTGAACAGAATCAATATCAAAGTCCTCTGCAATATAAGTGGCCTTGTAAGATCCTGCTTTAAAAGGAACTTTCCAGCCCACATTACTTAAAGCATTATAATTACCAATAAATGCCCCAGCAGCAGTGTATACACTAATTATAATTTTTCCACCAATAATTGGCATACCGCTATTTGTTTTGAGGTCAACTACCAATTTATCACCAGAATTATAAGTTGATGTGAATTTACTTACAGTTAAAGTAGGAAGATAAATTATTACATCCTTACATGAATCTCCATTGAAAACACAACTATCAGCAGCACCAAGATATATAGCACCATCATTGTCATCTCCTTCCATACCAAAAGTAGGTGCAACATTACCACTAAAAATACAATTGGTAGCATAGCAACGCTCATTGGTGAAAATACTACCAGCCATTGCTCCTCCTCTAAATTCTGCTCCATTATTAGTAAATGTAGAATTGAATGCAGAACCTAAATAAATAGCTCCTCCATCAGAAGCATAATTATTAGTGAAAGTACAATTCACAGCAGTGCCTCCATACATCGCACCACCGCCACTATATTGGGCTTTATTATTTTCGAAATAACAATTTGTAGCATCAGAATTATAAATAGCGCCACCACTACTATATAATGCATTATTGGAAGTAAAATTACAATTTATAGCTTTACCTTCATAAATGGCACCACCATTATTGTTTGCAGAATTGTCAGTTAAAAGAGAATTGGTAGCATTTCCATTAGCAATAGCACCACCATTATTAGCAGAATTTCCTATGAAATTACAATTCATAGCAGAACCACCATAAGCAGCACCGCCAGCTTCATTTGCAGAATTTCCAGTGAAATTACAATTAGTAGCTACACAATTATAAATAGCTCCACCACAATGATCTGCATGGTTATCTGTGAAAATACACTTCTCAACATTAGCATTATAAACAGCTCCACCATCATAAGCCGCATTATTACTAAAAGTACAATTTACAGCAGAACCACCATTAATAGCACTGCCAAGGCGACCTATCTCATTTGCAAAACTAGAATCAGAAACTGTTAAACTAGATTCAAATGATTGTATTGCAGCAATAGGATTATTTTCAAAATTATTATTGTCAAATATAGATTTGCTAATAACTAAATTACATCCTCGGTATACTAGTATCGCGTCACCGCCACAACCATCCAACTCAATATTTTCCATTACACCATTTTCAGAGAAAGTGGAATTGAAAATATTTATATTACAATCATAAAATCCAGCGATAGCACCACCAGAAGCATTTGCTATGTTATGATAAAACTTAGAATCAATTACATTACAATTGGAATTATAATGCACATAGACTGCACCACCATAAGGAATATTAATACCTCCTTGAGGTTCTTCTTTCAAATCTGCAGTATTATTTGCAAAAGTACAATTAATTAAAGTTAAGCTGGAACCACCATAAACATAGATAGCACCACCTTCACTTGAAAATCCTCTTTCCAATATTAAGTTTTTAAGGGTCACATCCGCACCATTGCTAATGTAAAATATTCTGCCTCTGTCATAACCATCTATATAATGTCCATTTCCATCAATAGTTAGACTGCGAGTGATACTTACACCCTCATCATATCCATCATCAAGATAAACGTAACTACGCTCTAAAGTAATAAGAGTGTCATCATTACCATTAATATCCTCATCCAACATACTAAATGATGGAGGTGCAGGTATGCCTAATGTTGCTTCATCATCAGCACTGTCTAAAACCTTCTCACCATTTCATCCAATTCATCATTCTGACTGTCTGTGAGATCAGCATCAATAGTGCTTTCATCCAAGACAGATGCATCATTTGTATAGGCAACAATATCACTTGCAGCATCATCTGCAGCATTTACAGCTGAAATACAGACTAAGCTTACAATGAATATTAATGCAATGAATAATATCTTCCCTTTCTTCATAAGCTTTCCTCCTAAAAAAAATTCAGAGTTAAAAATATATTTGTAAATATACATTTATATTATTTTCTAAACTATTGAAAATATGTATTTAAAATAGTAAAAAGATGAATATTATTCAAACAAATTATTCATTTAATTGGAAATGTGTTTAGATAAATTTTCTTAAAAAAAGTGCCCACATCAACAACTATTATATAAAATAAATATTATATATAATAATGTTAAACGATTTACTATTAAAATATTTTAAAACCTAAATTTTTTAAAATATTATATTATAAAAATTTAATCTGATTAAATCATTTAAAAAGATGGGAGAGTCTAAAATGGAATTTGAAAGACCAAGAGGAACAAGAGATTTCCTCATTGAAGAAATGCGAGAAAGAAAACATGCTGAAGACATTTTAAGAAATGTATTTGAAAACTATGGTTTTGGTGAAGTTCAGACACCTTTATTTGAAGACTTAAAATTATTCACCACTAAATCAGGTGAGGAGATTGTGGATCAACTATACAACTTTAAGGACAAAGGAGACAGAGACCTTGCACTTAGACCTGAAATCACCGCTCCTATCGCAAGATTATACTTGAATGAGCTTCAAAAAACCTCAAAACCTATTAAGATTTACTACTATGGAAGCTGCTTCAGATATGAAAGACCTCAAAAGGGAAGATTCAGACAATTCTGGCAATTCGGATGTGAATTGATTGGTGCTAAGACTCCTGAAGGTGAAGCTGAAGCAATAGCTATGTGTAACAATGCCATTGAAGAGCTTGGAATCACAACTGCAGAATTCAATGTTAACCATTTGGGAATCATTAGAGGATTGTTTGCCCACTTTGACATTGATGCTGCTACCCAAAGGGAGATTATGGTAGTTATAGATAAGGGAGATAAAGAACTATTAAAAGAATCTCTTGTTGGAGACAACCCTATAATTAAGGATAAGCCAGAATTAAATGAAGTCTTATTTAAATTGATGGATATGGTTGGTGACGCATCAATAATTGCAGACATAAGAGAATTGGTTGCTCCATATGAAGAAACCCAAGAAGCCCTTGAAGAATTTGAAGAACTTGTAAAAACCCTTGAAAGCTTCCAAGTATTCAACTACAAACTAAATCTTGGAGTGGCTAGAGGCCTTGACTATTATACTGGAATCGTCTTTGAGGTATATGTAGAAGGACTTGGTGCACAAAAGCAGGTTTGTGGTGGAGGAACCTACAATCTCGTAAAACTATTCGGTGGAGAAAACGTTGTCTCTACTGGATTTGCATTAGGTTTCGACAGATTGATGAATGCTATCGAGGAACTGAATGGAAAGCCTGAGCTTGAGCCTATTGTAAGCACATATGTTGCAGCAATCTCAGACTCAACAAGACATGATGCATTCAGCATTGCCCAAACTCTAAGAAAAGCAGACATTCCAACTGAAGTTGACTTGTCTAGAAAGAAATTCAAGAAGATATTGGCTTATGCAAATAAGATAGATGTTAAATACACTGTTTTAGTTGGAGAACGTGACCTTGAAGAAGGAAAGGTTACTGTAAAGGATATGCTATCTGGAGAACAGGAATTGGTAGCTATTGATGAAGTTGTTGACTATATTAAAGAAAAATTACAATAGAAATTCAATTTTAATATTTTTAAATTTTTAAATTTTTAAATTTTTTAAAGTTTTAAAGTTTTAAATTATTAAAAAATATCTCAAATTATTTAAAAAAATATTTAAATCATTAAAAATATTAGATTATTAAAAATTATAATTATTTTCATGCATAAAGGTGAAAAAATGGAATTAAACTTCAGACTTAATATGGGTGGAGAAGACTTGGTTATAGGAATCGCACAAGACTACCAAACAAATGAAGTATTAATGGTGGCTTTCATGAATAAGGAAGCTGTTGAACAGACCTTAAAGACTAAAAAGGCTCATTATTACTCTACATCAAGACAAAAGCAATGGCTAAAGGGAGAAAGCTCTGGAAATGTCCAAACTGTTAAAGAAATGTATATTGACTGTGATGCAGATGCTATCATCATGAAGGTGGATCAGATTGGGGCAGCCTGTCACGAAGGATACAGATCTTGCTTCTTTAGGCAAATCGACATTGACAAGGAAAATATTGACATTGACAATATTACTGATGAAGATATAGAAATCATTTCTGAAAGATTGTTTGATCCAAAGGAAATGTATGGATAAAATAAATTATAATAATAAATATTGAAATAGACCTCAATGGAGGTGAAAATATGGATTTTAACGAATATGACTATGATAGCGCATATAATGATGAATATGATTACAGTGATGAAATCAAAAGAATTGTACCTGATACAAGTGCAATCATAGAAGGAAGTGTAGAAAAGATCATTAAGGAAAAAGGATTGAACTATCCTGAAATAATCATACCTGAAGCTGTAATCGCTGAACTTGAACATCAAGCAAACAATCAAAGACCTACAGGAATAAGAGGTCTTGAAAATATAAAGAAACTACAGGATTTAGCTGAAATTGGAAAATTATCCATAAGAATCACTGGAAGAAGACCTACCAAGTTTGAAAAGGACAATGCAAAGCTTGGAGAAATAGATGGATTAATCCGAGATGTAGCTAAAGATGAATTGGCATTATTATTAACAAGCGATAAGATTCAAGCTAAAACTGCTTAAGCACAAGGAATACCTGTAATCTACTATGCACAGGAATACAAAGGTGCAATTGACTTAAAGATAGTTAAATTCTTTGATAAAGACACAATGAGTGTCCATTTAAAGGAAAATGTTGTTTCTATGGCTAAAAAAGGAAAGCCAGGACATATTGAACTTGTAAAGCTTGCAGATGAAAAATTCACATACAAGCAATTGGAAAACATTGCTGAAGAGATTTTGGAAAAGGAAAGATACGATCCAAAAACCTATCTTGAAGTAGATAAGGAAGGAGCCATCGTTGTACAATCAAGAGACCTTAGAATATCAATAGCAAGACCTCCATTCTCTGAAGCTCTTGAAATCACTGCAGTAAGACCTGTTGCTGAAGTATCACTAGACAAATACCATTTATCAAATAAGCTGATTGAAAGATTGACAAACAGTGCAAGGGGAATTCTCATTTCAGGTTCTCCGGGAGCAGGTAAAAGTACATTTGCTCAAGCAATAGCTAAATTTTACGATGAAGACCTAAACAAAGTTGTAAAGACCATGGAATCTCCAAGAGATTTGCAGGTGGGAGATACAATAACCCAGTATGCTCCTCTTGAAGGGGATATGGAAAATACAGCAGACATACTTCTTCTTGTAAGGCCAGACTTTACCATTTACGATGAGCTTAGGAAAAACCATGACTTCAAGATATTTGCAGACATGAGGCTTGCAGGTGTTGGAATGATTGGAGTCGTTCATGCTACAAGACCTATTGATGCAATTCAAAGGATTGCAAGCAGAGTGGACTTAGGTACAATTCCATCAATTGTAGACACTACAATATATATTGAAAATAAGCAAATACGAAAGTTTGCTTGTTCCAAGTGTTGCATTGTAGACACTACAATATATATTGAAAATGGTGAAATATCTGCAATCTATGAAAACAAGCTTACTGTAAAGGTTCCAAGTGGAATGGAAGAGAGAGACTTGGCAAGGCCAGTTATTGAAGTTAGAGACTTTGAAACAGGAACACTTGTAAATGAGATCTACACCTATGGTGAACAGACCATTGTAATGGATATTGGAATGGTTGAAAAATCCAAACAGGCAAAAATGGAAAAGGAAAAGACTCCAGTCCAATTGATAGCAGAGCGTGAAATCTTAAGAACCATGAAAAGAATTGCCCCTAAAGCAGCAATTGAAGTAAGCATGGAAAACGATAGAAGAGTAAACGTTTACATGACTGAAAAGTACATTGCAAAAATCATTGGAAAGGGAGGCAAAAGAATTGCAGAGCTTGAAGAGGATATTGGAATCAGCATAAATGTTGAGCCTCTTGAAAAGGCACCTGACAGCTTTGCAGAAAGGCTTTCAAAAAAATCCAAGAAATCTAAATCCAAAAAGGAAAAGAAAGACAAGCATAAGAAGTCTAAAAAATCCCAATTGAAAGAATATAATGACCATATAAAGGATTATGCAATTGATGAAAGCAAAAAGGATTACAGCAAGGAAAATTATATTGACTTAATGGAAGAGACAGAAGAATATGATGATGAGTATGATGAAGGAGAAACTTCAGAATTCTATTACGAAGTCTTCGAATTGTTTCCAGAAATGAGAAAAGACCACCTTGTATTGCCTATTGGCAAGAAATTCGTAGGAAGTTCATTTGATATCCTTTTGGAAGACAAATATTTGTTTACAGCAACTGTAGGCAAAAGAGGTTATGTGAAGTTAAATAAGAACCTTGACTTAACTGATGAAATCTTAGATGGTTTGGATAAAGGTTTAAGGGTTGTTGCAAGAGTTAGAGACTAATTAAAGACATTAAATGATTGAAATACTCTTGCAAAAATAAATACAAAATATAAATATTCAAAGTGCCATTGGCAAAAAAGAGTGGAGATATAATGAAATTAGGAGCTTCAATATTCCCTAGAAAGTTAATTCCAATAGAAGAGTCATTAGATTACTTCGAATCTAACAGATATATTGATTATATGGAAATATTTCATGATTATCCTAACAGGGAAATTAATGATGAAAAGGAGCTTATTGATTTAATAAACTCTTATAACTTAAAATATACAGTTCATGCTCCATTTATTGAAGTAAATCCCGCTTCTATTAATCCTGCTCTTTCAAAAGATTCAATCAATGAAATAAAAAGATCAATTGACCTTGCAAATGAACTGGACAGTGATATTGTTGTAATTCATCCTGGAAGAAGCATTTTCGATAATGACAATGAATATATGGATGAAGTCTATGCTATCGCAGAAGATAGCTTAAAGACCATAGGAGATTATGCAAAGGACAATGGAGTTATTACCTGCATTGAAAACCTTCCAAAAATAAGAGGATTTATGTATCAGGACATATATCAATTGCAGGAATCATTGGAAAGAATCAATCTTCCAATGACATTGGACATTGGTCATGCATACACAGCAGGATTTGCTGTTGATGACCTATACTTTAAAAACATCAAACATATCCATATCCATGACAATGATGGAGTTCATGACTCCCATCTTCCATGGGGAGAGGGAATAATAGACTTTAAAAGATTCTTTGAAATATTTTCCAAAAATGGCTATGATGGAATATATAACCTTGAATTGAGTTCCAAGGATTATGTGGAAAAAAGCATCCAATACTTGAAAGGATTAAAATTGATTTAATGATTTCATATAAATCATATTATTAAAATAAAAAAAAGCATTTAAAAAATCTTAAAAAGATCATAGGAATCATTAATGCTTTGAATAAAAAAAATATTTAAAAACTCTTAAAAATTTATAATTATAAATTAATGAGGTAAAAAAATGAAAATAGGAGCTTCAATGTTAGCAACAGAAGACAGAACAATTGAAGAAGCTTTAGAATACTTCGATAGCAATAAATATATTGATTATGTTGAAATAGTGCATGATTATCCTTATAGAGGAATTAATGAGGATACTGAATTAATAGACATCATTAACTCATATGACTTGAAATATACTGTTCATGCTCCATTTATTGACATCAATATCGCTTCCTTAAATCCTGCCATTGCTGATTTTTCCGTTAGCGAAATAAACAGGTCAATCGACCTTGCAAACATGATTGACAGCAATCTTGTTGTTGTTCATCCAGGAATTCTCGGATTTCATGGAAGGGGAAGGGAAGACATTGTTTATAAAATATCAGAAGAACATCTGAAAGTCATTGGTGACTATGCTAAGGATAATGGAGTTGATGCATGTATAGAAAATCTTCCAAACATTACTGACTTCATGTTTATGGATGTGAATCAAATGAATGACACATTGCTGAAGCTTGACCTTCCAATGACAATGGATATAGGCCATGCCCATACAAATGGCTTCACTCCTGATGAAATTTACTTCGACTCAATTAAACACATACATGTGCATGATAATCCAGGGGATGATGACACACACCTTGCATTAGGTGATGGGACTTTTGATGTAAATGGGTTCTTTGATGTTTTTACTAAAAATAAGTATGATGGCATCTACATGTTAGAGTTAATGTCTATAGATTTCATTGAAAAAAGTTTGGAATATATGAAAAATTTAGGTTTGATATAAATAAAACTTAAAAAAAGCATTATACAAATTAGCATATATGTAAAATAAGAAAATAAATTATAATTATAACAATTACAAAAATTACATAAAAACAAAAAGGTTAGAATATGTGGAATGAAGAAATTGAATGCATGTCAAGAGAAGACATTTTTGAACTTCAATTGAAGAAGTTGCAGGCAACTGTTAAAAGGGCATTTGACAAGATTCCCTTTTATAATGAAAAGTACACCAATGCAAATGTCTTCCCAGAAGATATAGAAACTTTAAAGAACATTGAAAAATTGCCATTCCTTACTAAAGATGACTTAAGGGCATGTTATCCATTTGGAATGTTTGCAGTTGATAGAAAGGAAATCATTGAAGTACACTCATCTTCAGGAACTACTGGAAAACCTGTAGTTAGCGGATACACCCAAAAAGAGATTGACAATTGGGGAGAAATCGTTGCAAGAGGACTTACAATGATGGGTCTTGATAGTGATGACATTATCCAAAACACACACGGTTACGGTTTGTTTACTGGAGGATTCGGGGTTCATTATGGAGCTCACAGATTAGGAGCAACAATCATCCCTATTTCAACTGGACAGACAAGAAGACAAGTTGAAATCATGGCAGACTTTGGAAGCACATGCCTTATATTCACTCCATCCTATGGTATCTACTTAGGTGAAGTTGCTAAAGAGGAAGGAATAGACTTTGATGAGCTAGGGCTTAAGGCAATTGGTTTTGGAGCTGAAATGTGGACTGCAGAAATGAGAGACAGAATCGAAGAAACATTCAAGACTAAAGCATATAATATCTATGGCCTTACAGAATTGATGGGTCCAGGTATTGGTATGGAATGCTGTGCACAAAATGGTTTGCACATTGCTGAAGATTTCTTCTATCCTGAAATCATTAATCCAAAAACAGGAATCAGATTGCCTGAAGGAAGTCATGGAGAGTTGGTATTGACCAATCTTGAAAGGGAAAGTATGCCTGTAATCAGATTTAGAACCAAAGACCTTACAGCACTCCACTATGATACCTGCGAATGTGGAAGAACACTTGCAAGAATGGAAAGGATTACTGGAAGGTCAGATGACATGCTTAAGGTCAAGGGAGTTGCTGTATTCCCATCACAAATCGAAAAGGCACTTCTTAAGGTCAGCAACATAGAGCCTCACTACCAAATCATTGTTACAAGACCTGACATAATGGATGAAATTGAAATCAAGGTTGAAGCTTCTGAATCTCTTTTCTCAGATGACATCAAGGAAATGATAAGTGTAAAACGAAAAATAGGCGAATACATTCAAAATGAAATTGGAATTGCAGTTAATGTTAGCTTAGTGGCTCCTAAGAGCATTCCAAGAAGCACAAAAGGTAAGATTCAAAGAGTTATCGATAAACGTAATTTACATTAAACGGGGAGATAATAATGTATAAAATAACACAATTGTCTATATTTTTAGAAAATAAAAGGGGAAAATTATATCGTGTTTTAGATTTGCTTGCAAAAAATGACATTAACATCAGAGCATTGTTTTTAGCAGACACCACTGAATTCGGCATATTAAGATTAGTTGTTCAAGATCCTATAAAAGCTAAGGAAGTTCTTGAAAGCAATGATTACATTGTTAAAAACACTCCAATTATTGGAGCTGAACTTGATGACACTCCAGGCGGACTTTCATCTGTTTTAAAAATCTTAAAAGATGAAGGAATAGACCTTGAATATCTATATGCTTTTACTCATGAAAAGTCTGATAGCGCAATTCTCCTATTGCAAGCCAAAGATTTGGATGAATTGATTGGTATTTTAAATGCTTATAAGGTGCCTTTAGTACCTGCAGAAGAAGTTTATAATTTATAATAATTATAAACTCTTTTTTTCTTTTTTTAATAAATAATACTTATAACAACTTCTTTTAATAATTAATCAAAAAATAATCAATGTTATTATTAAACAATTAATAAAACAACTTCTTTTAATAATTAATCAAAAAATAATCAATTTTATTATTAAACAATTAATAAAACAACTTTTTTTAATAATTAATCAAAAAATAAACTTTTTTAAAATGTAAAACACTATTTTTAAAGAAAACAATCCAATATGTGAAATTAGTATGAAAAAATAGAAAAAATATTTAAAATATTAAAAATAGTAAAAAAATTAAAAAAATTAAAAATAGTGAAAAAGTAAAAAAGTAAAAATTAAAAAAGAGTTAAAAATCAAATAAATAAAAAAATATTAAATTTTTTTAAAGTTTAATTATCTGATTTTAAGCTTTCTCTTACTTCATCTGTAAGCTTTCTTATTTCTTCAGCAGCCTTTTGGAACTTGACTGTTTCATAATCATTCATGCGAATAGGAACAATCATTGCGATTCCCTTCTTGTACATGACTGCTGGAACTCCTAAGGCCACTCCATTAACATCTGTTATTTCACCATCCAGATACAAACTTACAGTCAATATCTTATGAGTATTGGTTATTACTGTTGTAATCAAGTTGGAAATAGCATAAGCAGGACCATATTCAGTAGCTCCCTTTTTAGAAATAATGGTGTTTCCTGCATTCCTAAGAGTTCTTATAATCTCCTTAACATCCAATTCCACTTCCCTTATGAAATACTTCAATGGAATACCACCAATAGTAGTTGAACTTAAAAGAGGAACCATATTGTCTCCATGCTCACCGATAACCCTTGTATGGACTTCACTACTATTAATATTCAATCGTCTAGCAAAGTAATTCTTTAATCTTAGGGAATCTAAGTGATTTCCAACACCAATAACCTTTCTTCTGCTAAATCCAGAGGCATCTAATGCAATTGTAGTCATTACATCCACAGGATTTGTAGCAACTAAAATAACAGCATCTGGAGCATATTTTGCCACTTGTTTAGCATATTTAGATACAATTTTTGCATTTTCAAATGCTAAATCCCTTCTGCTCATGCCCTCTTGTCTAGGAGCACCTGCAGTAATCAATACAATGTGAGATCCTGCCAAATCTTCATAATTGCAGGATGGAGTGAGTCTACAATCAATATCTTCAGCAGCCAATGCATCATACATATCATAGCTTTGGCCCTTTGCCTTATCAATGCTTTCAGGTCTTGAGAACAGTATAACTTCACTTACTGTATCTGCTCTAGCTATATTAAAAGTAACGTTTTTACCTATTATGCCTGTTGAGCCCATTACACTTACCTTTACCATATTTAACCTCCTTAAATCTTATTCCATTAACCATTCGTAAGTAATTAAATTAATTATTTTAATATTTTTACCGAATAAAAAAAAAAATTCTAAAAATTAAAACTCATAAATATATAAAATTAAATTTCTTTTCTTATTATTTAAAATAAAAATATATTATACGTATTATTATATTTTAAAAAACTTATATTTAAGTATTAGTATTTTTAAACAGTTTCTTAACGATTTAAATGGAATATTCAATTTAAAATAGAAAATATGATTAACTTGCAGTAATAGGATAATTAAATGAAAAAAATTTAATAAATAAAATTAAAAAATAAAAAAAATAAACTTAAAAAATTTAAAATGTCTGAAAGGTCTTAAAGAAATTAAAAATTAAAAAAAATAAAATATTAAAAAATTTAAAAGACCTAAAAGGTCTAAAAGAAATTAAAAATTAAAAAAAATAAAATATTAAAAAATTTAAAAGACCTAAAAGGTCTAAAAGATAATAAAAATTAAAAAAAAAGAATTAAAAATTAATCTCCCTTAAATATTTAGCGGTTATGCTTTCTTTTGAATCAAGAATATCCTCTAAAGTACCACAAGCTAAAACATCTCCACCACAATGATTCTCATCAATTCCAATATCTATAATATAATCTGCATTGGAAATGATATCCAAATCATGTTCAATGACTATTACAGTAGCACCATTGTCTATTAATGTTTGGAAAACACTTAATAAAACCCTTACATCTAAAGGATGAAGACCTATTGAAGGCTCATCAAATATGAAAATGGAATTCCTTTGGGATTTTCCAATTTCAGAAGCTAATTTAAGCCTTTGTGCCTCTCCTCCAGATAAGCTTGGAGTGGCTTCTCCTATAGTCAAATATCCTAAACCTAAATTAGAGAATTTTCCCAGCTTATTATTAACCTTTTCCAATCCAATCAATTCATCAAGAGCTTGATCGATTGTCAATCCCATTATTTGGGAAATGGATAATCCATTAAGCAGGATTTCATCAACATCTTCACCATATCTTAATCCATCACAATCAGGGCAAGTTATCTCAACATCAGGCAAGAACTGAACATCCATGGAAATTGTACCGGTTCCATTGCAAGTAGGACATCTTAAGCTTCCAGTATTGTATGAAAAGTCAGAAGCATTGTATCCTTTTTCCTTAGAAATATCCAATTTAGCAAATTCCTTTCTTAAATCATCTAAAACTCCGCTGTATGTTGCAACAGTGCTTCTAACATTTTTGCCTATTGGAACACTATCAATCAGTTCTATCTTTTTAATTGAATCGCAATTGATGTAATCGATATTATTTGGCAATTTCTCATCATTTATCAATGATTTAACCCCAGGATATAAGCTTTCCAAAAGCATTGTGGTTTTTCCGCTTCCTGAAACTCCGCTTACAACAGTTAATTTTCCTTTAGGTATTTTTACATTCAATGGCTTTACATTATGGATTTCCCTTGTGGAAAGTTCTATTTCACCATTTTCAAACAAGTCTTCCCTATTTGACTTTTCCCTAATTATGATTTTCTCTTCATTAGATAGGAATTTGCCTATAATTGAGTTAACATTATCTTCAATTTCATCAATGGTTCCTTCTGCAATAACATTACTACTATTGTGACCTGCTTGAGGACCCATTTCTATCATATAGTCTGCCACTTTAAGTATCCTAACATCATGATCCACTAAAACGATACTGTTTCCATCTTCAATCAATCGCTCCATAACAGAAATCAGCCCATCCACATTTGATGGATGAAGACCAATGGATGGCTCATCTAAAACATATAAAACTCCAGTTGTAGGGTTTCTCAAAGTTCTAGCCAGCTGCACCCTTTGCAATTCTCCAGTAGACAAGGTATTGCTTGGCCTATCAAGGGAAATATAGCTTAAGCCTAAATCAAGAATAATATTGGCATTGTCCATAAATTCCTCTGCAATGTTTTTAGCCATATCCTGCATTTCCAAAGGCAGATCATTAATTATCTTTGGAATCCAATTGACCAAATCCTTTAAAGTCATTTTAGAGGCTTCGCTTATGTTTATTCCACCTAATAAAGTGGAGTTTGCCCTTTTGTTTAATCTTGTGCCGTTGCACTCTCGACAAACTTCAGTTTTCAAATATTTATTTATTCTTTGAAGGCCTTTTTCTGTTTTAGCCTTTTTCAAAGCTTCTTCAACTGCTTTGTGAGCATTTCTATATTCTGCATTCAATTCAAATAATTTTCCATTTTTAGAAGGTATGTTAATATATCTCTTTACTGAAGGTCCATTATAAACGATTTCCTTCTCCTCATCACTTAAATCCTTAAATGGGACATCCACTCTAACTCCAAGCTCTCCAGCTACATGATACATCCAACTGATACTTTTTCATAAGCATGTTCCTTATTTGTGATAGTATGCTCCAGCTACATGATACATCCAACTGATACCGAACATATTCCATGATTCAACTGCCCCTTCCTCTAATGTCTTGTTTTCATTTGAAACAAGAGTTGAATCATCAATAACTCTTTCTATACCGGTTCCTCCACAGTTAGGGCATGCACCATCTGAATTGAAGGCATACTCTTCTGCTCCAAGACCATAAAATTTCTCACCACATTCTTCACATTCCAATTCAATTTCACGGGCTACATTAAGTGAAGGCTTGAGAATATGCCCATTTGGACAAATGTAATTTCCACAACGGGAGTATAATAATCTTAAGGAATTTAAAAGTTCTGTAGATGTGCCAAATGTACTTCTGATATTAGGAACATTTGGCCTTTGATGAAGTGCAAGAGCTTCTGGAACAAATTGAACTGATTCAACATTTGCCTTCTCAGCTTGAGTGATTCGCCGTCTTGTATATGTGGATAATGCTTCCAAATACCTTCTGGATCCTTCTGCATACAATACCCCAAGTGCCAATGAGGATTTGCCGCTGCCAGATACGCCAGAAATCGCCACTATCTTTCCAAGAGGAATATCCACATCAATGTTCTTTAAATTGTGTACTTTTGCTCCCCTAACTAAAATTGCATCCTTATACATAATAAAACCTTAAAACAAAGAGAATGAAAAAAAAAAAAAAAAAAAAAAAAAAAAAAAAAAAGTTCCAGTTAAAATAACTGGAAATGCTTTAATCAAAATTCACTTAGAAATTTCGATAGCTTGAAACTTATTCTTCAGTTCCACGACCAGCAAACTCTTCATTGAGTTTGTATAAAATAGATTTGTCGTCACCAGCTAATTTAAGTTTAGCTAAGTTTTCCATAGCATTTTCTTCTTCTTCAACTTGTTCTTCAACGAACCATTGTAAGAAGTTGTTGGTTGCATGGTCTTTTTCTTCAATAGCTAAATCGACTAAATCATTAATTAAGCCAGTAACCATTTGTTCATGTTCTAAAACATGAGTGAATGCTGCAAGAGGAGAATCCCATTCAGTTTGTGGAGCGTCAATTGCAGTAAGGGTGACGCTTGCTCCTCTCCTAATGATGTAATCATAGAATTTCATTCCATGTTCAAGTTCTTCTGCAGCTTGAACTCTCATCCAGTTAGCAAATCCTGCTAAGTCGATGTCTTCAAAGTAAGCTGCCATAGATAAGTATAAGTATCCGGAATATACTTCTGCGTTTAATTGAGCATTTAATGCTGCTTCCATTTTTTCGTTTACCATTATAACACCTAATATTAAAAAAATATTTTTTATTAAATTAAACATTGAAAATGATAATTTAATAAATGATTTAAAAAATTTATTTATTCATCTACGAAATCTTCTATTGCTGCACCACATAATGGGCAAACCCAATCATCAGGTAAGTCTTCAAATGCAGTTCCTGGTTCCACACCATTATCTGGGTCACCAACATCAGGATTATATTCGTATCCGCAAATATCACATACAAAAACCATATTTTCACCTTTTTTTAGAATTTAAAAAAATAAAAATCAGTATGCATAAGATTCAATTTAAAAATCTAAGAATTTATTGTTCTCTGAACATTCTTTTGATAGCACCGCATAAAGGACATTTGAAATCTTCAGGTACGTCATCCCAAGCAGTTCCTGGAGCAACATCTCTTCTTGATTCGACTTTTTCAGTGTCAAATATGTATCCACAAACAGTACATTTGTATTCTGCCATGATTTTACCTCCAATAAATAATTAATAATATTTATGCTATTAATGATATATAAAATGTTTTATTTTATTACAACTTATTTTATTAAAGATTGAAAAGTAATAATTGATTTAATAAAAGAATTGAACAATGCTGGAATTAATGCTAAAAACTGATTTTCCTTGGAGAAAATTAAATAAAGAGCAGAAAGAGAAAATAAAATTAAAAAAATTAAAATTAATTATTAGAAAAAAATAGAAAAAATACAAAAAAGCATTATGAACATTAAAATCAAATAAAAATAGAAAAAAAGAAAAAATGAATAGTATAATTATTTAACTAAGATTACAGGAACCTTAGAAACTTTCAATGCATTTTTTGCTACACTTCCTATCTTAGAGTAATCAATGTTTTCTTCCTTTTCTGTTGATTTGCCAAATGCTCCAAAAACAGCAATATCTGGATTTATTTTTCTAATCATGGTTGCCATGTCTTGAATAGGATCTGCAGTGATGATATGCTCCACTACAACTACATCATTTTCCTTTCCTTTAGCTGTAATATCATCCAAAACTGCTCCACCAGCATCATCCATGTCATCATATGTGAAATCAAGGCCAAAATCCATTACATATAAAGCAGAGATTTTTGCACCATATTTGCTTGCCAAATCAATGGCTAAATCTACAGCATTATCTCCACATTTGGAACCATCACTAGCAACTAAAATATTCTTAAACATATTATCATCTTTAAAAGAAAAAATTACTATTTAATTGATTATAAAAAATCATTTTATTGAATTTTAAAAAATAAAAAAATTAAAAACAATTAATAATTAAAAATATTCAAACTATTTAATCTATTTAAAATAATTAAAAATATTAAAATAATAAATTTTTTAAATTAATTTAAAAATTAAAATGATTAAATTTATTAAAATAATTTAAAAATTAAAATAATTAAATAAAATACTGATTACATTAAGTAATCAGCTTTACAGAATCCAATAAAGTCATCCACTAATCTGTCAACATCTTCAGTGTCATCCTTAAGCAATCCTTGGTCAATGAATATTGCCCTATTACTTAATTCCCTAATGAAGTCTGTATTATGTGAAACCATTACGATAGTGGTTCCAAACTCTTTGCATATTTTCTTAAGTGAGTTTGTAACTGTTCTTAAGGTTTTTGGATCCAAGTCTCCAAATGGCTCATCTAAAAGCAAAATGTCTGGTTTAGAGACAAGAACAAGAGCAAGCATAGCCCTTACCTTTTGACCACCAGATAATTCAAAGGATTTTCTTCCTAAAATGTCCAAAGGCAAGTCAAGAGCTTCAAACAAGTCTTCAACTTGTTCCTTGATTTCAGTTTCAGGGAATTTAGGGAATAACTCATCTAAAATGCTTGGTTCAAGTCCTATTTGTTCAAGACGGGCTTTTGCTTCCCTTTCTGGAAGGTCTGTTAATTGATATAATGCATCAAGGAGTATATCTGGCAAGCCTTCTTCCTTAGCTCTTGCTTTAGCTTCTTGAACCATATCCCATCTTTTATATCCTAATTTAACAGCTAATTGACTTTGAACAGTTGCCCAGTAATCCAATGCAAATTCCTGATGCATGAAACCTAAGTTTCTTCTGACTTCCATCCTATCAAGGCTTGCTTTTCTAATGTCTATCCATTTGGTTACAGTTTCTCCATCCTCTTCCTTTTCAAGCTTGAATATGACATCACCTTCATCAGGTACATCCATACCACCTAACATACGAAGAAGAATTGTCTTTCCTGCACCACTTGGACCTACCAAAGCAAGGACATTTCCTCTTTTTACTTCAAAGCTAACGTCCTTCATATGCAAAACGTTTTTGCCTTTAAGCAAATAGAATCTTTTATCTAAATCACATGCTTTTATAAGAGTTTCATCAGTTGATTCAAGCTCAATGTCAATAGGGTCTTCAATATCAGAAAGGAACTCATCTATAATTTCATCAACATCTCCTTCTTTTGCAATTTCTCCATTCTGCAATAGAATTACCCTATCAGCAAGGAACTTATGAATTTCAGGTAAGTGAGACACTAAAATAATGGTGATTCCCAATTCTTCATTTATCTTTTTGACAGCATCCAAGATTTCCTGTTTTGTTTTAGGACATGCCATTGTAGCAGGCTCATCAAGAAGCATTACTTTAGGTTTTTTTGCAAGTTGCCTTGCCATAATGAGTCTTTGCTTTTCCCCACCACTTAATACAGAAGCCAAATGGCCGGATTTTTCCTTTAAACCTACAAGATCCAATATTTCATATGCTTCCTTGTCAAACTGATCGTGAGCCAATTCAAAATCAGTTCCTGCTTCATCACCATATTTGGCACCATATAATTTTCTTACAACATTATCTAATGCAGTTTCAGGCCAAATACCAAAGGACCTTTGCAAGTGAATTGCAGTTTCCTTTTTGACTTGATTGAAATAAAATTGAGAGGAATCAGGCTTTAAGGTGTATCTATCTACTCTAACTTCACCTTCATCGAATTTTTCCACCCCTCTTAAAATTCTCAAAAGAGTTGTCTTTCCAGAACCGCTTGTTCCTAAAATACCTACAATCTCTCCTTCTTTAACATCAAGATTAATATTATTTAGGGCTATTACTTTTTCCCCGTTAGCTAATTCATATGATTTAGTAAGATTTTTAATACTTATCATTTTACCACGATTTAAATTTTTAAAATGATTATTATTTAATTAGAATAATTAATTGATTTATTAATTACTTATTAAAACATTTATACATAGTATAATATTATAAGTACCTATATTTAAAACCTTTTCAAAAATATTTTACTTAAAAAAGCAAGAAGTGAAAAAATCCATTCAAGTAATTAATTTTCCAATTCCTTTAATTTTTTACAAAAAATCTCATTGGATTTAAGCAATATAATCAAATTTTTCCATAGATTCAGATAAGATTCTCTTAAATTGTTAAAATCCTTTAAAAATAATTTATATAGACTATGATTAGCTTCTAATGACTTTTCTTCATTGATTATATAAATTACTAAATTGCTAAGATTTTCAAATTCCGGATCATTGACTAAATGCAAATAATTTTTTGAATTTGGAAAATATGTATTTACTAATCTTAAAGTTTCATTTACTAAACCTTCCATTTCATAATTTTTTTCAATATAATTGCAAATTTCATTAGGATTTATTAATTCCGGACTGAATTTATCATTTTCACAATAAATGGTATTAGACAACATTATTTCTGAATTATCTAATGATTTTTCCTTTTTTCTAAATTCATACATCTTTTTTCCTCCATTTAATCAAAATTATATTTAATATTCAAATTAAAACCGTTTTTCATTAAATCAAATAAAAAAAATCAATGTAAATAATTTAAATTTAATTTTAACCACAAATAATGATTTATTCTTATCATATATAAATATTTTAGGTTTATATTAATTAAAAACTATTATTTAATTGTTATATCATAATTAAACTCTTAAAAATTAGTTTTAATTTTCATAAATAGTTAACTATACATAAAAAAATAATTAAATATAAAAATAAAAATTTATAAAATATCACTAAAAAATATTAAAAAGATTCTAAGCAATCAATAAATTTTAAAATAATTAAAATATAAAAAAGGAGATAAAACATGTCATTTAGTTTAGAAAGCATTAGAATTAAGGCTGGAGGAAAATATGAAACCATCTATACCACCATGAATAAGGCAGGTGAAATGGATGCAGCCCCAATAGGATTGAAATGTGTAGATGACTATGCAGTTCTTGCTCGCATATTCGAAGGAAGCAAAACATTGGAAAACATTAGGGAAACCGGCATTTTTGTAGTAAACATTACAAGCGATCCAAGTGTCTTTGCACGTTCATTATATGGCAATTTAGAGGAAGATGAGTTTGTTCGTGATGATGACATAGTTTATATGAAAAATGCAGATGCATACTTCATAGCACTTGTAAAATCAATTGAAGATAAGGAAATAGGCAAGGACCATGTAAATGATGGTGCTATGTTCAGCATTATCAATGCAGAATCCATTAAGATCATAATCAATAAGCCAGGAACAAAAGCTCTTAACAGAGGAATCTTTGCATTTTTAGAATCTCTTGTTGACTATTCAAGAATTGATATCATCGATGATGAGAAAAAGGATGAATACATCAAAAAGTTCAAGGAAAATGAAAGGCTGATTGATGTAGTTGCAGAGGATGATGTAAAAGAAGCAATGAATGATTTAAAGAAAAGATTAATCGAAATGGGAGTTGAATTATAGAAAAAAATATTTTAAATAAAAAAAAGGAGTTAAATTATAGAAAAAAAAATATTTTAAATGAAAAAAAGGAGTTAAATTATAGAAAAAAATATTTTAAATGAAAAAAAGGAGTTAAATTATAGAAAAAAATATTTTAAATGAAAAAAGGAGTTGAATTTTAGAAAAAAATTTAAATGAAAAAATAAAAAAATTAAAATTCAACAGGGTAAAACTCAGTATACATAGAGTTCCTTTCTATAGGTTCCCTACCTAAGTTTTTAATTAATTTAGTTAGGTCTCTAATACTTGCATTCACACCATCTGGAGCTCCAGAAGCTGCAGATAATTCATCGCCACCTAAAGTTCCACCTAAATCATTTCCACCAGCCATAAGAGCCACTTGTGAAAATCTGAAACCTAATTTTACCCAGGAAATTTGAATGTTTGGAATTATGTCCCTAAACATTAGTCTTGCCACTGCATAAAGCTTAAGGTCTTGACTTCCAGTTGCTCCCAAATCCCTTTGACCTTCAAGGAATATTGGTGAGTGCTCATGCATAAATGTCATAGGAATGAATTCATTGAAACCGCATGTATCAAGTTGAATCTGTCTTAGAATATCCAAATGCTCAACTCTCTCTTCAATAGTCTCTATATGACCATACATCATAGTTGCAGAACCGGTTATTCCTGCCTTTTGAGCTATTTTCACTACATCAATCCATTCCTGTGTAGTTACCTTTTTTGGACAGATTATCTCTCTTGACCTATCTGTCAATATTTCAGCTGCAGTTCCAGGCAAAGTATCCAAACCTGCCTTTTTCAATACCTTAAATGCCTCATCTACTGGCATTTCACTATTTAATGCAGCATCTCTAATCATGGTTGGTGAAAATCCATGAATCTCAACTTTAGGATAATGAGACTTGAGAAGTTTTAGAATATGCTCATAATAGTCAACTGTTGCATCTTCAAGCACTCCACCCATTACAGTGAATTCACGAGCTCCATCACGATAGCCACCTTCAGCTTTCTCCAAAATGCCTTCATCATCCAGAAGGTAAGCTTCAGGATCATCTGGATCCTTGCCAAAAGCACAAAATCCACAACGGACATGACAGATGTTTGTAAAGTTAATGTTGCAGTTATTGATAAAGCTAACCTTATCCCCAACTATCTCTTCACGAACTGCATCTGCAGTAGCTAAAAGCGGATAGATTTCTGAACCCTTTAGATTCATTAAGTAATTCCCATCTTCAACTGAGATAGGCTCATCAAAAGCACTATCTAATATTTTCTTAGTTTTGGATGCCACATTAATTCTATTGTTCATAATTTTAAATCAGTTCTATATAACATATAAACTTTTCTATGAAAATTTAAAAATAATTAATTAAAACTATTTAAATTTATTAATTTTAATTAAAAATTGATTAAATTATTAATAAAGATATTTTAATTATTATTAATTAAATTAAGTCAAAAAATATTTAATATTAATCCAAATGTCTATTTTTATACATTATTTAATATTGAATTTAGATTAATATTAATAATTAGATAAATTATATTTATTAGATTAAATTAGATTAATAAGATTAAATTAACTAAATTAGTTAAATTAAACTAAATTAGTTAAATTAGATTAAATTAGACTAAAATAGACTAAAATAGACTAAAATAGACTAAAATAGACTAAAATAGACTAAAATAGACAAAATTGTAATTGGGAATTAAATGAAAAATACTAATAATATAAATTAAATGATAAATACTAATAATATAAAAAATAAATAAGTATACAATGAAAAAAGTAACACGTGGCTTATTAATTGGAAGAATGCAACCTGTTCACAATGGCCATATACAGATTATAGAAAAGACATTGAATTATGTTGATGAAGTTGTAATCGGTATTGGAAGCGCTCAATTAAGCCATGAGCTAAAAGATCCATTTACTGCAGGTGAAAGAGTAATGATGATGTCCCAAGCATTGGATGATTATGATATCGATCCTAAAAGGTATTATATCATTCCTATTGAGGATGTCAATAGAAATGCATTATGGGTTGCTCAAGTCAAAATGTTAACTCCTCCTTTTTCTAAAGTCTATAGCGGAAATGCACTTGTTAAAAGATTATTTAAAGAGGATGGCTATGAAATCTATCAACCAGAGCTGTTTGACCGTGAAGTATTGTCAGGAACAGAAGTCCGAAATAGAATCCTAAATGATGGCGATTGGAAATCTCTTGTTCCTAAAGCTACCATTGATGTGATTGAAGAGATTGATGGAGTTAATAGAATTAAGGAATTGAGCATAAAAGAATTAAGTGAAAAATAATTCATACAATTTCTATTTTTTTAGGATAATTTTATAACAATAGTTATATTTATTAGCCAATAAATTAAATATATTAATAAAAATAGACAAAATATCTTTAAGTTAAAACTTAATTATATTTATTAAATATTTTTTTAAATTAGGATGATAAAATGGTAATTAAAATTGTAGAAAAAGATGAAGAATACTTTACTATTGGAGATTTAATTGAAGAGATAAAAAAATCACAAAGAGTAGATGAAGCAGGAGCCATTTACAGTTTTGAAGGAATTGTAAGAGGTACTGAAGAAAATAAAACTGTAGACAAACTTACCTTAAGTCTTCCAGATAAGGAAAAGGGATTAGCTGAAATTGAATCAATTGTAGAAACAGCTAAAGTCAAACATGGAGTATTTGAAATAAGCGTAATCCATTACATTGGAGAGTTTTACACAGGAGACCAATTGTTTTTAGTGGTTGTTCTTGGTCCTCATAGAGGAGAAACCTTAGATGCTCTTACTGAAGTTATTGAAAGAGTAAAACATGAAATCGACTTTAAAAAAGAAGAGCTTTCCAATGAAGGAACAAAAGTGATTATGGCTGGAGGTTAATTCCTCTTTCCACTATTTTTTTTAAAAAAAAACTAAAAAACTAAAAATATTACATTATAATAATATTAATACTTAAAATTTCTTTTATTCTAAAAACATAAAATACTATTTTTAAAAAAGATTTTACCTTAAAAAAAAAAGATTTGAGACTTTTAAAAAGATTTGAGTTAAAATTAAAAAAAAGATTAAAAGACTTTTAAAAAGATTTGAATTAAAATTAAAAAAAAAGATTAAAAGACTTTTAAAAATGAGCATACTTGAAATTAAAAAATATTAAAAAAAGATAGATCTAAAAATCTATAAATACATAAAACTTATTTTAATTGAATAATCCTATTAAATAATTAAAAATAAATTATAATATGATATTCCATTAAAACTAACTAAATACTATAAAACTAATTTTAAAAAGTTGATAAAGTAAATAGAATAAATCTATTTAGCTACCATAACTTCAGTAGATTTGATAATAGCTTTTACTTCATCACCAACAGCTATTTCTAAATCTTCAACAGATTCTTTAGTAATTGCTGCAGTAATTAAAGCTGGATCTTCTACTTTTATTTTAATGCTTGCCATTACAGCACCTAATTTTACACTTTCAACGGTACCTTTGATTCCATTTCTAGCACTAATTTCCATTATATCACCATTAAATTAAAAATATTTATTTAAATAAAATCGTTAAAGTAGAAAATCTATTTAGCTACCATAACTTCAGTAGATTTGATAATAGCTTTTACTTCGTCTCCTTCTTTTAAACCTAATTCTTCAGCAGATTCTCTTGTGATAACAGCAGTGATTACACCAGGTTCGGTTACTTCAATCTTTATACTTGTCATTACTTCACCTAATTTTACGTCTGCTACTTTTCCGGTTAATCCGTTTCTTGCACTAATTTCCATAATTATACCTCGATATGAATTTTACTTAAAATATGCAATTCGAAAATTGCATATATTATAATAGTTCTTTTTAGTATTTAAATATTACTATAAATAGATAAAAATAGTTTTTTTCGATTACCATATAATATACATATCGATAAATAAAATAAATCTTTTTTTATTCGATAATCAGCTAATGTAACAAGGTTAAACATTTTAAAAACCAAAAGCTATGCTAATTAACAAATTGTTCAATTAATTGTAAAAACATATTGAAATTAAAATATTATTAAGCTTATAGTTGAATATTAAAAAATAATTGAAATATTAAAAAAAATCATAAAATTATAATCAAATCATTGAAAAATCAATAAAAATGCTAAAATTAATCTAAATTTTAGAAAACTTTATTTAATAAGTTTTTTATAAATATCATTAGATTATTATGGAATATTGCGAAATTTAAAAATTTGAATAAAGTGAAATAAAAAATAAAGAACAAATACGAAAAAATAAAAAAAATTAAAAATAAAAATTGAAAATCAATATTGAAATCATTGATTTGATTAATTTTAAAAAGAGTGGTCAACATGTCACGCCAAAAATTCATAAGAGACAGCATACATGGCAATTTGCCATTAACTGATTTTGAAGTGGAGGTACTTGATTATCCCCAATTACAAAGATTAAGAAGAGTAAAGCAATTAGGATTCATTTCCTTAATTTATCCTGGAGCAAACCATTCACGTTTTGAACACTCAATAGGAACAATGCATCTTGCATCAAAGCTTGCTGAACAATTGGAATTGGAAGAGGATGAAAAGGAATTGGTCAGAATAGCGGGATTACTGCACGATGCAGGACATGGTCCATTTTCACATGTATCAGAAGCAGTATTTGATGTTCCTCATGAAGAGCTAACCGCAATTGTTGTAAAGGAAACCTCTCTTGCAGACAAACTTTCCGAAAGATTTGACACTAAAGAAATCATTGACATAATAAACGGCGAAGGCAAATTAGGTCCAATAATCTCTGGAGAATTGGATATGGACCGTATGGATTACCTTATCAGGGATTCCCATTATACTGGAGTGGCTTATGGTGTAATCGATACAGAAAGAATCATCAGCAACTTGAAATTAAAAAGGGAACTGATTTTAGACATTAAAGGAGTTCAAGCTGCTGAAGCTGCACTGACTGCTCGTTATCTAATGTACCCAAGCGTTTATCAGCATCACACTACAAGAATCATCAATGCAATGTTTAGAAGATGCCTTAGGCATATGATTAGCCAAGACATAATAAATCCTAATGAGATATACAAATACGACGATTCCGATATGATCAGCATGTGCAGAAGCTCTGAAGGATTTTCAAGAGACATTATGCAAAGGATTGACAACAGGAATCTTCTGAAGGTAGCTAAATCTGAGGCAGTCAATAGTTTTGACACACCTGAAAAGATATTTAAGATTGAAAAGGACAAATTGCATAAGGCTGAAGAGGAAATCAGCGAAGATTTCAACTTAGATAGAAACTATGTCATCTTAAGCATTCCTGAGTATCCAAGATTTGATGAGATGAAAACATGGGTTTCATTTGGAGAGAACCTATACCATTTAAATGAAATCTCAAGCATTGTAGGAGCATTAAGCAGTGCAAGATTCAATTCAGCAGACATTTGCCTATATGTTCCTAAGGAAGACTTGGGAAAATTAAACAGACTAAAGCTAGACCATTATATTGACTTGCCTGAAAGGGTGAAAAAATTTGATACAATACACTTTGAACAATCTAAATTATTATAATTTTTAAAATACCATTATTAAATGAATTAGTAGATGATAAAAATGATTCTTATAGCTATTACAGGTGCAAGCGGAGTAATCTATGGAGTGGAATTACTCAAGGCACTTAAAAAACTCAATATGGAAACAGGGCTATTGATCAGTGAGCCTGGAAAAATCGTAATCAATTATGAAATGAATGAGGATTTGGAAGAAATCAAATCATTGGCAGACCATTACTTTGAGGCAAATGAAATAGATTCATCTGTAAACAGCGGCTCATTTAAGTTTGATTCATTGGTCATTATCCCATGTTCAATGAAGACATTATCTGCAATAGCTAATGGATATGCATCAAATTCAATCACCCGTGTAGCTGATGTGGCATTAAAGGAAAGAAGAGAACTTATTTTAGTTCCAAGGGAAACTCCTCTTAGAGCTGTTCATCTTGAAAATATGCTTAGAATATCTAAGGAAGGAGGAATAATCCTACCTGCAATGCCTGCATTTTATCATGAACCTGAAAGCATCAAAGACATTACAGACTTCATTGTAGGAAAGGTATTGGATGTATTGAAGATAGAAAATGAAATGTTTAAAAGATGGGAAAAACCACAATAAGACTGCATAAACCACAAAAAACATACCAAAAAAAATTATCTATTGAGTTGAAAATATGATTAATGACTTTGATTTTAGAACAACATGCGACATTTCCGGATTTTTAAAAGAGGAAATCAGATCCATTGTACTCTATAAATCTGATGTAAAGGATTCAGATATTGTTTTAGACATTAATTGCGGTGTTGGAGAAATATCTACAGAATTTTCCAAACTTGCTCAAAAGGTATATGCAATTGATGAAAGTGAGCAAGCTGCCACAATAAGCCAAGAGAATATTAGAAAGCATGGAAACATTGATAAAGTTGAAATAATCAATGAGGATGAACTGTCTGCAATAGAAAAAATAGAGAATTTTGACATTGGCATTATAAAGGCAAAAAAAGACAATTATATTGAAGTCATTTTTAAAGTCCATGAAAAAATCAATTCAAAAGGAAGAATAGTCATTTTAACCAATATACTGGACTTTGAAGTCAATATAGTCAATGAATTATCACAGATGAATTATAATCCTAAAATCACCCAAATCAACATATCCAATGGAATATTATTAAATAAGGGAATAAAAATGGAAAGCCAAAATCCAATGACCATCATTTCCATTAAAAAAAGATAATTTAAAAAGAGAATTTTAAAAAAAGATAGTTCTAAAAAAAGATAATAATAGAAAAGATAATAATAGAAAAGATAATAATAGAAAAGATAATAATAGAAAAGATAATTCTAAAAAAAGATAATAATAGAAAAGATAATTATAGAAAAAATAGTGAAAAGAGATAATTGTTAAAAAATAGTTGAAGATGAATACTTTTTAAAAAGATAATTTAAAAAGATAATTTAAAAAGATAATTTAAAAAGATAATTTAAAAAGATAATTTTAAAATAGATATTCAAAAAATCATATTTCCAAATCTTCAAGATCTTCTTTTCTGTTGAAGTTTCTAAAGTCCTTATCAAAGAGTATCTTATTGTCCACTTCTACAAAACAAGGATTGTTTAAGCTTCTAATAAATGACTTGACATATAAGTTATCTTCATTTAATAAATCCTTTATATTATTCAAATTCCCTTTTTTATAAATTGAATGCAAAGGTTCGCTATTTTGAATCTTCATATCAATAGTCATTTCACCAGCATCATCAAAGTTAAATTCTTCATTATCCTTGAATTTGTCCTTGTTTGACTTTATGTGAAATGGAATGATTGCATCTATATCATTATTTGAACCTAAATTTTTTTCAAGCAAATCAAACATTGCATCTATATTATCATCACTTATAAAAGGGGAATCACATGGCAAAACAAGTGCATAATCTGTTTTTACATTCTTTAGTCCAGTCATGATTCCTGATATAGGACCTTTTCCCTTAATCTCATCTTCGACAAATTCCAATGAATAATCAAAATTGTCTTCAATTTCACCATCACAATATTGATTAAGCAATGAGTGATAATCAGCTATCCTTTTGCTATCATTTAAAACAATTATAACATCATTTATTTTATAGTTTAGTCTTTCAAGTATGTGTAAAATCATAGGTTTCTCTTGAATAATCATAGATCCCTTATCTTGACCCATTCTTCTACTCATCCCTCCTGATAAAACTATGCAAGAATACAATTTTTGACCATTCATAACAATCATCTGTTAAAATAAACTAAACAACTTAAATAATTAAATTAAAAAATAAAAAAAAATAAAAAAAAATAAAAAAAAGAAGAAATTGATTGATAGAAATCAAATCAATTAGCCATAATCTGAAATAAATCTATTCTTTTACATGAACATCTGCTTCGGTATCAAATGGATTGGTACGGATAGCAAGGGAAATCATGTAAGGATAGTATTTATAGAGATATTTTAAATAACAAACCCATTCATATACTAATTTAGAGTAAACCCTTTTCATATCACCATTCAAATGATTGAAATCAACATCTCTAATGTCTGAGAATTCTCCTCTACGGGAAAGCTCTTCATCTAAATGTAATAAAGCAAGCAAAAGTGATGAGAATTCATCTTTTTCCAATAGATTAGGGTTATTGATAAGGTTTACTAAAAATTCTCTCCTTTCAACAAGAATTGAGTAAATCCTATTTAAAAACTCCTCTCTTTCTTCCTTAGGAATATCCGCCTTAAAATCTACACCTACAGATTTTAATTCCTTCATCTTGTTATCATAATCCTTTTCATCCCAATTCCTGATGTCCTTTAGGTTTTCAGTATTGATCTTATTGGCATTAACTTTACTTAATTCTGCAATCAAATCATTTCCAATTTCTGAGAAAAAGGTTCCCATAAGCATGTCAATTTTTTCCAAAACAGCTTCATGTTCCTTTTTACCCATAATTCCTTCAAGCAAAAAGCCAACAATCAATATATCAATTGGAATGAAACCTATATGTTTCCATAAATAAGCAATAATCTCTTTCCCATCTCCGAAGATAAGATATCTTGCTAGAAATATAATGATTGCTAAAGCAAACATTATTATTGCAAATCTTATTTTCCAACTCCTATCGTTGTTTTCTCTCATTTTATAAACTCCAAAAATATTACAAATTATCCAAATTATAAATTACTTAAATAGAGCCAATACTTAATTAATTTATACAAATAGTTTATTTTTCAAATATAATAAATTATTCTTTTTATTATATAGAAATTAATTTTGTTAAGTTTTGAGAAAACAAATGAAAACATAGATTAGTATCCTGGATCAAAATGAAAAACTTTTGCAGCTAGCTTTAAACCAGTATCCTTTACAAATGTATTGATTAATAAATAAGCCACTAACCATCTTAATGGCCATAGAATCAAACAGTTTTCAATTGATATGCCATTTCCATATAAGTAATATGGAATTACTCCAAAAATAATTGGCATTATAATACTCATCATTAAACTGATCCAAAATGCAACAGGGTTCCAAAGTCTTTTAATAAAATCTAACATTATTTAACTCTCCATAATAGATATTTAAAAATATTTTATAAAACCTGTTAAAAATAGAATAAATAATAATTTATTTCATATCTATCGTTTAAAGACTTTAAAAAGCAATTCTGTTTTAGAATTGTAAAAAAAATTAACTTGATAAATAATTAACGAGTTTAACTATTTATCATATATAATTTTATTTTTTAAATTTATAAATTCTTCGTTTAATGAATTCAAATTTAATTTATGATAAATTAGAGAATATGATTTAAATCTAAAAAAAAAGATATGAAAACTAAAAATTTAACAAAAAAGCAAAAAACATAATTTAAATCTAAAAAAAGATATGAAAACTAAAAATTTATCAAAAAAGCAAAAAACATGATTAAAATCTAAAAAAAAGATATGAAAACTAAAAATTTAAAAATATAAAATAATAATAAAATTAATAAAAATAGTGCTATAACAAATAAAATTAAAAATAAAAATAAAAATAAAAAAGATAAGTTTTAAAACTAATAAAAAAAGAAGAAATGAAAAGATAGAATTAATATAATTTAAATTAAATTATATTAACATTATGAGCAGTTAACTCTTCAGATACTTCCAATGGCCATACAGAAGACTGAACTTCAGCAATATGAGCTCTCTGTAAGAAAAACATGATTAGTCCTGATTGGCCAATTCCACCACCTATACTGTAAGGCAATACTTCATCTATAACATTTTTATGATAAGGTAAAACTGCTCTCTCTTCACAATGAGACATTTCAAGCTGTTTTTGAAGGGAATTTTCATCTACACGAATTCCCATGGAAGAAAGTTCCAAAGCCATATCCAATATTGGATAATAAACCAATATATCTCCATTCAATTCCCAATCATCATAATCTGGAGCACGGCCATCATGAGGTTCACCGCTATCCAAAGGAGCTCCAATTTTCATTAAAAATACAGCACCCTTTTCCTTAGCGATTAAATTTTCTCTTTCTTTAGGTATTTTATCAGGCCAACGATCCTCCAATTCCTGGGCAGTGATAAAGCAAATTTCATTAGGAAGAAATGGATTCATGAAATGATATTTGCCACACATATAGTATTCAGTCTGTTTAAGAACCATGTAAATTCTAAAAACTATCTCCTTTAAAAACTCAATATTCCTTTCTGACTTATCGATAACCATTTCCCAGTCCCATTGATCTACATAAACAGAATGGATATTGTCAGTTTCCTCATCCCTTCTGATAGCTGTCATATTGGTATATAATCCTTGTCCTTTTTCAAATCCATACCTATACAAAGCCAATCTTTTCCATTTTGCTAATGAATGGACAATTTCAACCTCTTTTTGCTGTTCTGTAATGCAAAATCTAACTGGTTCCTCAATACCATTTAAATCATCATTGATCCCGCTTCCTGTTGTTACAAATATAGGTGCAGAAACACGGGTTAAACTAAGTGCCTCTGAAAGAGCTGTTTCAAAATAATCCTGTACCTCTTTAATAGCTTTTTGAGTATCCTTCATGCTCTGTGGACTTTCATACCCTTCTGGAATATAAATTTTCTCCATATAATCATCCTTCTAAAAAAATCATAAATAATAAGTAATTGTTCTATTCTCATTTACACTAAACAAATAACATATATAATTTAAATATAAAAAAATTCTATCAAAACCTCAAATAAATATCCTGTTTTAAAAATAAAAAATAAATACCCTCTATTATCAAAACCTCAAATAAATATCCTGTTTTAAAAATAAAAAATAAATACCCTCTATCAAAACCTCAAATAAATATCCTGTTTTAAAAATAAAAAATAAAAGCTTTCTATGAAATCTTAAATATTTCATTAGTTTTTAGATGCAATAATCGTGTCATATAAACCATAAGGCGGAAGCACAATTTTCAAACCAGCAGCTTTAATTAACACTTCCATACTGTTCTTTCCACCAACAAACAGTTCATAAGTATTTTCTGGAATAAAAATTAAGCCGTTCTTTTTAATTTTTGAAAAACTTCCCCACATTGATTCAATTACATCTTTTGATGGTTTATTAAAAATAATTTTATTTAAATTAATTACAATAAAGTCAAATGTTCCGGTAATATTTTCTACATCCTGAGGCTTGACCTGAAGAATATCAATATCATCAATGAACTGATCAGTTACCAAAAGACCAATACCGAATCTTTCACAGTTTTCCACCAATGGCCTGATATCATTTATATATGTATCATCATCTTTAAGTTCTGCATCATGTGTTTCACTACTTAATACCATTGAAAAAGCATTTTTCTCAATGTTTCTAATAAATTCAATGTCCTTTTGAACTACAGATAGGTCTTCATGAACCAAATACATGGTACCTGGACTAGTATCCAGATCTTCAGTCTTGACATAATATTTGGAATTTCCATAGTCTATATCATCTAAACTTGTCCTTAAATGGCTTTTCAACTTAAGGCTAATATTTTTCATAGGAGCAGATCTAGCAACAATGCCTTTAGGAACAATGAAAAATTTCAATGAAGCATGTGCATACAATTGGTATTGTTTTTTCAATTGCTCTTTAAATAAGTCTGGCTTTAGATAAGCATATAAAATACTGTCTGTTTCATGCTGACCTGAAACCCTGTCTAAAAATTCTACAGACATATCCCCACCCATTGGGCGACAATTAACTTCTATAAGCACAGGACCCTTTTCATCAATCATATATTCTCCATGAACCGACCCATATTTAATTCCAAGTGCATCAGCCACTTTATAAGCATATTCAATCATTTTAGCTTCGCCAATGCTCAATTCATTAACAGAATCCATAGAGTCATATAATATAGCACCATCATTGGTTTTAATCTTATGGTATTTCCATACAGTTGTTACACGATGTATGCCTTCAGAGGATACTGTATTAACAATATACTCTTCACCGTTAATACGTTCTTGAATTAAGAACTCCTCATTTTCATCTCCATATTGGTTGGTTCTAGTAGCCAATAGCTTGAATACATTTATGAATTCTTCTCTGCTTTCACAAATCCTTACACTGGTAGATCCTGCACCATAAACAGGTTTAATGACCACATCAGTTAATTCTTCACTATCATAAAATTCCAATGCATCTTCAAGATGTGTAACCTTTTTACCCCTAATGTGTCTAAGTCCGCATTCAGCTATACGATTTTGCATTGCATCCTTTAGGGTCATTGCATCTAAATTTGCAACATCATTGCACAAAAGGTCTAAATCATAAGCCAATTTGGAAGCTAATATAACTTCCCTTTCATTTGCAGGCAAAACTAAAAGCGGATCATATTCTTTTACCATTTCCAGAGTTTCTTCATAAGTATCTTTCTCATGAATTAATTCAAAATCATGCTTAAGAGAATCTAAACCATTTCTAATGGCTTGTAAATAGGATTTTCCTTCTTCAGTATTCGCAACTCTTGTTTGTAAAATAATAGGATTATAACCCATATTTGCAATATCTTCAATAAAATTTTTTCCAGTAGACTTACATTCTACAACAACTATGTTCTTCATGATCATCCCGATTTAAATTTTTTTTATATGTTTTTTTATTTGTTGATATTAGCAAAAAAAAAGTATTGAATAAAATTTTCGAAATAATGTTAATAAACTAACATCTAAGAATACAAATGAATAAAATAATTTAAAAAATTTTATTCAATACTTAATCTCATTTATATCAATATAAGATTTGAAAAGGAATGTATATAAATATTTTCGAATGTAAGTGCTTACTTACAGTGAAAATTTAAAAAAATATAATTAATTAAGGGTTTTACTAAAAAAGAAGATGATTAAACAATTTTTAATCAAATAATATTTTTGTAAGAAAATTAGATAGATAATAATTTAAAAAATGAAAAGTGTAAAATTGAAAAAATCACTAAAAATAAACTAAAAATAGAAAAAATCACTAAAACTAATAATAGAAAAAATCACTAAAAATAAACTAAAAATAAACTAAAAATAAACTAAAAATAAACTAAAAATAGAAAAAAGAAAATTAGAATAATTAAAAATTATTCTAAAATATCAAACTTATTCAAAAGTTGGATAATTTGGACTTTCGTTAGTAATCATCAATTCATGAGGATGTGATTCCTTAATACCGCTTGAAGTAATTCTAACGAAACGAGCAACTTTCTTCATGGTTGGAATGTCAATAGCTCCACAGTAACCCATAGATGATTTTAATCCACCTACTAATTGGAATACTACTTCAGCTACAGTTCCCTTATATGGAACTACACCTTCCACACCTTCAGCAACTAATTTTGAATGTTTCATATGGGTGCCTTTATCCACTTCTTGGAAGTATCTGTCTGCTCCACCGCCAGATCCACCAGTCATTGCACCAATGGATCCCATTCCACGGTATGTTTTGTATTTTCTACCATTCATGGTTACAATATCACCAGGAGCCTCCAAAGTTCCAGCAAGCAAGTTACCAAGCATTACGACATCTGCACCAGCACCAATAGCTTTTGCAATGTCACCAGAGTATCTAAGTCCACCATCTGCAATAACAGGAACACCTACGTCGCTTGCAATATCTGCAACTTCTGCAATGGCAGTTACTTGTGGCACACCGATACCTGCAACAATACGGGTAGTACAAATGGAACCAGGACCGATACCTACCTTAAGTCCATCAGCTCCATGAGCAATCAAATCTTCTGCAGCTTCACGAGTTGCAATATTACCCATACATAAATCAGCATCAATATTGTCCTTAATTGTTTCTGCAAATTTAACTACATTCATGTTATGAGCGTGAGCACAGTCAACGGAAATAATGTCTGCACCTGCTTGATCCAATGCCATAGCTCTGTCTAAGTCAAAAGGACCGCAAGCGGCAGCAACAAGGTATTTTCCTTTTTTATCAACTGCAGCATTAGGATGTTGATCTTGGTTTAAAATATCTTTGATAGTGAGAATACCTACTAATGAACCATCTTCACTAACGACAGGTAATCTTTCCACCTTATTCTCATAAGCAATGTCCAATGCTTCTTCAGATGTAATATTCTCTTTAATAGTCACTACTTCAGAAGTCATTATATCCTTAACTAAATGTTTAGATTCAGTTTTTAAGAATGGTCTTACATCTCTTTTAGAGATGATTCCCACAATCTTATCATTTTCCATTACAGGAAGGCCACTTACAGATTCATTCTCCATAATGTCTTGAACAGTTTCAATGGAAGATTCAGGACTGATGGTTACTACATCACGTACAGTAATATCCTCAGCACTTTTAACCTTTTTAACTTCCTCAACTTGTGCCTCTTGAGTGATGTTACGGTGAATAACACCTACTCCACCTTCTTGAGCAAGTGCAATAGCTAAATTAGCTTCAGTTACAGTATCCATAGCAGCACTCATTATAGGAATGTTCAATTTAATATCTTTAGTTAAGCTGACTTTAGTATTTACATCTTTAGCTTCTATCCATGAAGCATTAGGAACTAATAAAAAATCATCATAAGTATAACCAGGTTTTGCATTATAAATCTTATCTGAAAATTGCAATTTTTATACCTCCTTAAAAATTGTAAAAAAGTAAAATAAAAATAATAAATAATTTAAAAAATTATTCTATTAATAAATAGAACAATCAGACATCAAAATCAAAAATTAAAGAATTTTATTCTTCAAATGATTGTACAAGTGCTTTTAAATCAGCTACTGCAGTACGGTCAATATGACCTGTGTTTCTGTCTCCACCTACACAAGCAGCTCCTCTAACACCTACTACATCACAGCCAATATCATATAATGGTTTTAATTGATCCTTTTTAACGGAACCTGCTAAAGCTACTTTTAATCCATAGCTATGAGCCTCTTCTGTGAATTTCTTACAATCATCAATATCTAAGTAATCAAATAAGGTATGGCCATCCTTTACAGCAGTGTCTAACATAGCAATATCAGAACCAGAATCCTTTGCTATTTTAGGAATATCCCAAGGACTTACAGCTCCAACTCTATGAGCATCAGCATAACCAGAAGCAACAACAGTAGCATCAGGATTGTTGTCCTTTACTGCTTTGACTACTCCTTTCATTACTTCTAATCCTTCTTCATAGTTGCTTGGACCATATAATCCTACTTTAATGTAATCTGCACCTGAAACCAATGCACCCATAGCAGCTAAAGCAACAGTTCCAGGCTTATATGGAACATCTCCTAAAGTCGCACTTACAAGCATGTCATCAGGGGTAAGTTCTCTAATATCTTTGATTACCCAAGGGAAATTTGCTCCAAGGGATCCTTCTTTAGGATTTTTTACATCCACTATGTCTGCACCACCTTCAATGGATTCGACAGCTTCGTCATGATTTATAGGACTAATTAATAAAAGCAATCATATTCCTCCAATAATACTATATCAATTATCATTCATTACTTAATAATCTTTAAAATTAATTATTAATTTTAAGCTTAAATTTCTATCTTTAATTTTTTAATTTAAAATATTCTTAAAATATCCATTTTTAGAATAATATTAATTTTAATAATATATATTCTATAAATATTTTAGATTATTTATACTTTTATAAATAATAATATAAATACTTTTTATATTTAATAGTATTTTTAACTATTTTTTAATAAAAAAATAAAAGAAACCATAAGAAAAACAATATAAGAAAAATGAATATTAAATCAATGAAAAATAATTATAAAATAGCTAAAAATAAAAAAAGAGGAAAAAATACAGTCTTTTCCAAACAGATTTTTTTGATTTTGAAAAAGCAATCAAATGAGAATAAACAAAATTTAAAAAAGAAAAAAAATGACGAATCAGCAAAAGAAAAAAAAAAATAAAAAAGAAAAAAAAATAACAAAAACAACCAAAAGAAAAAAAAGCAAAAAATAAAAATTTCAATGAAATGAAAGTATCTTAATTTATCTAAGATAATCCCTCATTTTTACCTTTTAACCTTAACAGTTCTTTTGACTATCTTTTTACCATACTTGACTTGGTATTTTACTTTCTTTCAGACTTTAAGCTTTTTAAGCACTTTCTTCTTGATTGTTATCCTTGCAATTCCATTCTTATTGGTCTTTGCAGCGTATTTTTGCCTTTAAATCTAAATAGGAGCTTTTTGCCTTTAGCCTTTTTGCCATCAATCTTTAAGATTGCAGTGATTCTTAGCTTTTTGGCAGACCTTTTGACTTTGACCTTCTTAAGACTTAATCTGATAAGATGTGGCTTTACCTTGAATTTAGTTGTTTTTGTGTTAGCCTTAAATGCCTTTGTTGCATATAATCTTGCTGTTGCCTTATATGTGCCTACCTTAAGTCCTTTGACTGCTTTGCTTCCTTTTCCTTTAACAACATTAACTGTATAGGTTTTAGAGCCTATCTTAACCTTGACTTTACCAGAGAACTTTTTGACTGTTGTAATTTTGATTAATGCCTTTTTCCCTACCCTAATGCTTGAAACCACTATCTTCAAGTTTGGATTGATCTTTTTAACCGCTGGAGTAGGCAAATTAGCATTTCCTGTAGAATTTAAATTTGCAGAAGCAGGACAAACATTAAAGGCTGCTAAGGCAATTTCACCATCAAAGATATCTGTTGCCTGGAAGACTGCTCTTGCAACATATGTGCCAACAGGCAAATTACTGAATGAAACAGAACCATATCCATTAAGAACAACTGCATAATTCAATTCGATTACATTATCCAAATCATCAGCATTCATAATATAAATAGGAATCAATCCCTTAACAGTATCATTAATCCTAATCTCAATAAATGCATCCTCCCCAACAGTAATGTTATCAACAGTAAGGATTAATCCAGGGGTTGGCTTAGAATAAACTTCAAAATCAACAGATTTCATAACATAAGCATACTTATCTATAAGTTTATAACTTAGTGTAGCTGTATAAACACCTGGACTTAAACCATCAATTGTTAGGTTGCCATATCCATCAGTTAGGTTTACATTATAATTCACATTATCGATTTCAATGGTTACAAAGTTTGAAGTAGTGTCATTGGTACTGACTTCAATAAATGCAGGGCTATCAAAAATGACATTATTTGCTGTTATATTCAAATCGGAATAAATTTGAGTAACATTAAAAATGCGTCCACGATCTACATAATAAGGCTCTCCTGGAGAATCTGCCCAATTAGATTCAAAAGTGACATTATCAAGAACCAAGTTCCCATTGGCATATACTGCTCTAGCATGAACAGCATGATTATGGTCAAAAGAACAATTCATCAATATTCCATCTGATGAAAAATAGATTGCCCCTCCGCTCCAAGCATCATTTTCACTAAAAGTGCAGTTTTTCACTGTTCCTAATCTATCGAAATATATTGCACCACCATCAAAAACAGTGGATGACTCAAATTTTGCATAGCCTTTGACAAAATTAATGTTTACAAAAGTTACATTATTCGCCTTAACATTAAAGATTCTTGATTTTTCATCTCCGCTGATTATGTGACCTTGACCATCGATGACAATATTGTCACGAGTAATATTAATGCCTGCATATCTATTATTAAGGTCAGCATCAGATTCATAAACTTTATAGTCACGATTTAATTTAATAATTGAATCAGGGCTATTGTCAATTAAGCTTTGCAAAGAAGTGAAATTAACAAACCTATCATCGAGAACATCCAGTTCAGCACCATTTTCCAAATAATAGTCATTAATAAGATCCTCAGCATAATTATCCTTAAAGACCGCATAATAGTTTAAGTGCAAATCTTTCTTTGAATATATTGCACCTCCAAGATGTGATGCATTATTCCTTGTTAAATCTGAATCGTAAACTGTTGCCTCACTAAAGAAGTAAAGTGCACCACCGTCTTTGGCATGATTATCATCAAATATGCATTCTTTTACAGTTGCCATTCCATCAATAGCAGCAGCACCACCACAATCAGATGCAGAATTATTTATGAAGGTAGATTGATAAATTTCGCTTCCCATATAATCAACCAATCTAATGGCACCGCCACTACCATTTGCATAATTATTCAAGAAACTACAGTTAAATATAGCTCCATTAGCCAAATAAATCGCACCACCATCATTTATAGCAACATTATTGATGAATTTGCAATCATATAACTTTAAGCCTTGAACATGATTTGCATTGATTGCAGCACCATAATCTGAAAATCCATTTACAAAGACAATGTTCTTTAAAGTGACGTATCTGGCTTGAACATTAATTAATCCGGAGACAGATTTTCCATCAATGAAATGACCTTGACCATCAATTACAAGATAGTCACGAGTGAGATTGATGCAACTCATATCCTTATCTAATTTTTCGTTGTAAGCATAATCACGAGTCAATAAATGTTTCATTGAAATTTATTGCCCTTTGCAGGAAACTCAAAGGATATGCGATATCAACTTGGCTTGGACCTAGGTGAATATCCAAATCTGAATAATAAATGTCCGGAGATCCCTTTTTCACCAAAATAGGTTCATTTTCAAAATCAACAAAGCCATCATCCCAACAATTATATATGATTTCAAGATAGTCTCCACAATTATAAACAGCAGTGCCAGTTCCCCATAAAACATTATTATAAGCGAAGACATTGGAATTCAAGTTTAAATCCAAATTAGTGTTATTGATATAAATGGCTCCACCATCATAAAGGGCTCTGTTATTTAAAAAATTAATTCCTGAAACATTCAAAATATAACTGCCATTGCCATCTAAAAAGACTGCACCACCATAATTTGCACCATTTTCCAAAAATGTTGTATTGGACATGGCAAGCTCATAAGCATAAATAGCACCACCAAGATCATATGCAGTATTAGACATGAAACTACAATTCTCAACTGACAGTACCTTTGAATATATTGCACCGCCAGTTCCAGCCTTGTTTAAAAAGGAATTGCCTTCAAAAATGCAGTTAACTGCATTAACCTTATTCTCACTGTAAATGGCACCACCCTTGTCTGTGACAAAATTATATGCTAAGGAGGAATTCATAAGATTGCAAACTCCAGAATCAAAAACGGATATTGCTGCACCCTTTTTACCATAATTATTTGATAAGGTAGAATTCAATATATTGCAAACACCAGAATCATAAACAGATATGATTCCTCTATCCCCTTCATTCCATGAGAATGTACAATTTATAAAATTGCAAATTCCATGATTGCGAATTGAAAATAAATCATTTAAATTATTAAATACCACATTTTCAAATCTAAGGTTACCATAAATTTTAATTTCGAAATCCCTATTCTTATGGCCTTGAATTGCATGCCCTTGACCATCAATAGTTAAATTCCTATCTGCATGAACTTCAATTAAAATAGGACAATAGACCTCATAATCTCTATCTAAAATCACTTTTGAAGCATTAGACAAATATAACAAGTCAGCCAATTTACTGATGTCAGAACTGTAATCCCATAAAATAGTAACAGGACAGATGTCAGTATATATGCGATCTTTTCCTTTAGCTCCTAAAACACTAGGGTCTTTACCATTTTCATTATAATAATTGCCAATTAGCTCAAAAGGCCCCTTACTATAAATAGCATAACCATAATCATAATCTTCATATAAATAGTCAATATCTATGAAATTGTTTTTTTTATCAGGGAAATACTAACATTTTCATCACGACAGTAAATTGTTCCCCCAGCTAAGTCAATATCCTTATCAGGTCCAAATTGAACCTCTTTCTTACCCACAGCATAATTTCTTATGAATATGCAATTAGCTACAACAAGGTCATGAACTGTGTAAATGGCTCCTCCACCAGCACCTTCACATATATTTTGTGAAAAAAATGCGTTTTCAATTAATGATTTAGGCCTGGTTGTACCAACAACAGCTATCGCACCACCATGACCATATCCAGAAACTTTATTTCCTAAAAAACTCACCCCGGTGTCAAAGTCAAACTCACCAAAGTGCATTATTGCACCACCGAAGCCAGCAATATTTATTTCATCTTCATCATCGTAATAACTATATGCCTCATTTTCAAAGAAACTTGTTGGGGCACCTATGCATTGCAAGGTACCGAAACTATAAATTGCACCACCATAATTTGCAGAGTTAGACATGAACGTACAGCCATCAAGACATAGTGTGGCACGATCATCGTCTATTCCATAAGCAACTGCTCCAGCCCATCCATATTTTAGGGCTTTGTTAGATATGAAAGTACAGTTGACAAGATGCAATATATATTGGCCACCATATATAAATGGATTATCTTCACATAAGCCATGAATAGCGCCTCCTGCGCCCTCTTCAGCAATATTATTTTCAAAATAAAGATTATTTACAGAAGTGTTAATGAAAATCAGCTGTATTGCTCCACCCCACTTTGATGCAGTGTTGGAAATGAAAGAGGAACCTGCATCTGAAAACATTAGATTGCTTGTAACATATGCTCTGATTGCACCTCCTAAATTAGCATGATTTTTCTTGAATGTGCAGTTGTCAATATAAGCAAATGCTCCAACCTGTATTGCAGCAGCACTTTCAGCAGCACTGTTCTCTTCAAAAACACTGTTTCTGACAAATACCATGCTCAAAGGATATGTACCTGTAACAGCTCCCCCCACTAACATTAGGCAAAGGCATATCATGGTTATCATCAGGTGTTGTTTGGGTATTTTTATTGAAGTAACAGTTATTCAGTTCCAAATGACCATCTGTTAATATGGCTCCCCCATAATATTCAGCTGTGTTGTTTATGAATTTGGAATTGTTAATGGTTATGTATGACTCTTCTGAACTGTATATTGCACCACCACGATCAGCATTTCCATTCTTAAAGATTATTCCATCAATATTTACGGCAACGTCAAAAAGCCTCCAAATAAAATTCTTTCCTTGAGCATCAAAGATCACTTCACCATCGCCATAAAGATTGAAATTCTTCTCAATAATCAAGCCTATATTGTCTGCTCCTTTATATGTTCCAGAATTGATTAGTATGTTCTCATTATTTTTGCAGTTTTCTATAGCATCGTTCAAGGTTTTCCAAGGCTTAAATAGGGACCCATCACCAGAACTTGTAACGCTTCCATCAATATAGGATGCCTTGAAATCCAATGTTCTTCTAGAGTAAATGGCCTCAGATTCATTGTCAAAATAATTAAGGACACTTGCAAGGATATTTCTACAGTATATTGAATTGGCTAAACCTAATGTAACTTTATTTCCACTGAAATTACTGCTGATGCTTCACCATTAAAACCTAAATAAATTGCCCCACCATTGTTTACAGCTGTGTTGTCCATAAAAGCAGAGTTTTGAACAGATCCTATATTAGAGCAGTACATTGCTCCTCCATCATCAGCAATATTATTTTGGAAACTGCAGGTATCTACCATCACCATGGTACTGGAATATATTGCTCCCCCTTGCAAGTTTGCAAGATTTTGGCTAAAATTAGAATTGATTACCCTTCCATCATATAGGCTGATTGCTCCACCAGCATCTGCACTGTTTTTGACAAAAGTGGAATTGCTTAGGAATAGATAGCCTTCAGCAGCGCGAATTGCCCCTCCAAGATTTGCAGAATTGCTTTCAAAATGACAGGCATCAACAAATAATTCACCAGATGAACTATAGATTGCACCTCCTATATCTGCATGATTGCCTTCAAATATGGAATTGACAACAGTCCCATCAGATTTGAATCTTACCCCGCCACCATAAGTGGCATTATTTTCTGAAAAACAGCAGCCATCAATCAAACCGGCAGATTGGAAATACACCATATTTCCATCAAGTGCAGAATTATTATTGAATCTAGAGTTAGTGATTGTTCCTTCATTATCAAAGAGCACTAAATCACTTTGGTTTGCATAGCAATTTATGAATGTGCAGTTTTCAATTGTTCCGCTCATTGAAAAGTGAATTAGTGGACCTCTACTTGAATTTCCATTAATAAAATTGATATTCTTAAAGTCACATTATTGCCTGAAATCATAAAAAAATGTGCACTATTAGCAGCATCTATGGTGTGACCTTGTCCGTCTATTAGATAATTTTCATAATAATCAGGAATGCTCAATACAGTCAATGACAAGTCTAAGTCAGGATTGAAAGTGTAATCATCTGCCAATGTAAAATTATTCTCATTGAGCACAATGCCCATATACATATCCCTATAAGACTTTCCAGCATCATCACCGTAAGTCTCTTCATCAAGAGACCGACTTTCGACTAAGCTTTCCTCTTCAATTAAGTCTGTATGCATTAATCCTTCTTCATCATATGCATCGCTTTCTAAACATATCTGATTAATATTTTTATTAAGATTACTTTCAACAAATCCATCAGCCAAATAATCTGTGTTCTCTGCATAAGCTGATGAAAATGAACATAAAACAAGTAAAATAAGTAAAAATAATGAAAATATTTTTACTCCCCTTCCCATTAATTATTCCTCATTTTATTTATATTATATATATTTATATAAAACATAATATATAAATGAATAGGTTTATTTTGAGATTAGTATATGTATATGGATAAGTAAATAAACTGTGTATAAAACAGATGAAATTATTTAACTCCTTTAATGATTAACTAAATTAATAGAATTGATAAGAACATTAATTTAAAAATAGCTAGAATCAATATTATCATAGTCTTTTACAAATTAGTATTTTGACTTTTAAAAAAGCAAACAAATATATGAAAAAAATAATGAAAACTAAATAACAAAAAAAATTAAAAGAACTAAAAATATAAAAAATTAAAAAAAAAAAATAATGAAATGAGATAAAAAAATCCAATCAACTTATTTTACAGATATTGTAGCTTTTTTGCTGATTGCATTAAAGTATCTATTGCCTTTGAACCTAATTATTGCTTGATATTTGCCTTTTTTATTTAATTTTTTAATATTGAAGATAATCTTTCCTTTTTTGTTTGTTTTTCCATAATAGGTTTTTCCATTAATCCTTAAGGAAATCCTTGCATTTCTAATAGCTTTTCCTTTGCTGTTTTTCAAGAAAACACTGTATTTCTTGGTTTTAAGAGATTTCTTGAAAGATTTTTTCTTAGCAATCAATCGGACCTTTTCTTTCTTTATTGTTACTATGGCTGTTTTGCTTGCCAACTTATACTTATTATCCCCAGCAAATTTAATAACAATCCTTTTCTCACCTGCCTTAATCTTTTTAAGGATATTTGGACTTAATTTAATTGTAGCAACACCTTTAGAATTAGTCTTGGCAAATCCAATGCTTTTACCTGCTAAAACAAATGTAATCTTCCTATTGGAAATGGCCTTCCCTTGAGCATCTTTTAGAGTTACACTGTATTTGCCACCATAATTGATTACATAAGCCTTGCTTTTAGCAGCGATTAATGATTTCACTTTGGCACTGACAGTAGATCCTGCAGGTTTTGAAACATTAGTAAGCTGACTTGAAGCATTGCCATATGGATTAAAATCTGAAAGGTCCTGACCATCCACTTTAAATTCCATAGAAACAGTGCTCTCTTTAAATACATCAGTGGAATAGGCTGTTGCAATTATAGTGTAAATCCCTCCAAACAAACCATTCAAGGTTATTTTCTTATATCCATCATCAATATTAGTCATATAATCAATGAATGGATCTATTTGAATACGGAAATCACCGGAATAACTACGATTTGCAAAGAATTCAATTATTATAGGCTTATCAATACCTTGAGCGGTGACGTTAATGGCCAACATAGGGTCAATCAAGCTATCATCCTCATAAACTTCAAAGTCAGTGCTATCAGAACTTGCATCAAAATCATCAATGGCATCACAATATGCCATAGCAGTATAGCATCCTGGATTCAATTTGCCAATGATTGCATTACCATAACCATTAACTACATTTACTGTAAAAAGTTTGGAAGAGTCATAATTAAGCATAACGGAAACATTTCCAGAATAGTTTGGAGTGGCATGTATCTCTATCAAAACCGGTTGGGTTGAAGTAACGTTAGCAACAGAAATCCTTAAATCAGGATCAATGAGTTCCTTAGCATGCACTTCAAATTCAGTTGTGATTGTGCTGATTTTATATTTTTCACTGCCTCTGAAAATTGCAGTTGCAATATAAATCCCAGGATTTAAATTAATTGATGCATTACCATAGCCATCAACGACATTTACATGATAGCAAAAATCATTGACTTCAACAAATACCAATCCGGAATAACTGCTGTCAGTAGTGATTTCCATAAAGACAGATTCACCTTCATTGACATCATTAATGCTAAAGCCTAAATTAGGATCAGCTGTTCCAACAACAAAAATATTGCTTCCCTCTTTGGCATCATTGCTCTCAAAAGCAATGTCTTTCTTGCTTAAATCACCTACTTGGAATATTGCTCCTCCACGGTCAGCCTTGTTATAACTAAAGGTATCATTTCCAATCACACATCCATTTGAGAAATATATTGTTCCTCCATCATATTCAGCAACATTGTGAGTGAACAGACTGGCATTTATGTTTGCTCCAGTTGATGCGAAATAGATTGCTCCACCATTTGCAGCCTTATTGTTAATGAAATTGGCTATGATTGTACTATTGTCAAGAGGCTTGTTGAAATTCAAGGCAGCTCCATCACCATCAGTATATCCATTGATGAAAGTAAATCCTAAAATTGTAATATTTGTAGCGCTGATATTCCATATCCATGATTTGCCCTCACCATCAATCACCACATCCCCTGTTTTGTTAGGCTCACTCATCAGGAAAATGTTCTTATTGATGTTAAGTCCAACATTATCAATCCCATGATAAACTCCAGGAGGAATCATAATGGCAACACCATCTTCTGCATGATCAATTGCATCTTTAATTGACTTGAAATAAACATAATCCCCGTCATCTGATCCATTGGAAGGCAGGTCATCATCATCAACTATCTTATATATCGTAAGGACAGTGACCAATATAGTAATTCCTCCAATAGCTCAAATATTTTCTTCCACTCAGAATTTCTTCCAATGACATTTAAAGTATAATCAATACTTTGCTTATCAAATTTAACTTTTAACCTAGCGGTTCCATTATGACGAGGAGTGAAATATGCACTTTTGAAATTAGCGTCATGAGTAGAGTCTCCAACTCTTACTACACCATCTGATGAAGAGCAGCTTATGTCAATGCCAAATGGGAAGAAATCCACTTCAACATCCTCTCCATTTTTACTACAGTAAGTCCCAAATCTCAATTCACTTTCTTGCAAATTCGGAATCTCCAAAGGCACATCCATACGTAAATAAAGTGGACTACGATCTATAGAACATTTGTATGACATCCCATTTACCTCAATTTCATATGAGGAATCTAAATGAGGATTATTTTTACCCCACCAATTCTCATTAATCTCACACCGACTGATGTTCTCAATTTTCATAAAAGTGTAGGTTCCCAAATCCATAGGAACAAATGAATTGTGATTAATTTCCAATCTCATTTCACTAGGATATTGTGTGGCCAAATAGAGTGAAGGGATAAAAGTCTGACTGTTCTTAAAATAATTTTTATTTAAGCTATAATGGTTCTCCTCCGTTTGGAAATTAATATACAATTCAGAGGCAAGTTCATTTGCATCATTATTGACAAAACGATTATTTATAAATGAAGTTTGAGAGGTAGGTGAGTTGAAATAACTCAAATAAGCCCCTCCACCTCTTAAAGCCCTGTTGTTTGTGAGATTAGATTTTATCAATTCTACACTAGAATCAATATATAGGGCTCCTCCAGACTCTCCAGCAACATTTAGAGAGAAATATCCCTCGATAATCCTTACCTTTAAAGAAGAACTTCTTTCCACAGCGATTGCTCCTCCATTATATAGTGCAGTATTGCCAATGAATGTACAGTGATGTAATGTACTATCGGAATCATCTTGGTCCAAAATGGAAGATTGGACATAAATGGCAGCTCCATCTTCCTTAGCATTATTGTTAATAAAGTGACAGTTAGAAATATCAAAATGACAACTGGTATCCATAGTAATGGCAGCACCATGAGTTGCTTGATTTGATTCAAAACTGCAGTTCTGCATTATCATATTAGTTTTTTTCCGAAGAGATAATGCACCATTAACAGGACAATTATTGCTAATGAATTTGCAGTTATAAAAATTAATATAGATGTTTGAAGCACATACTGCATTAAATACTTTCTTATAATTTTCAACTTCTCCTGGAGGCGCCTGTTCTTCATAGCAATCCATCATATCCTCGCTAAAGCCTACATTCTTAAAAATTACATTTTGGAATGTGATTGAAGGTCTGAATTCCATATATGGATCAGTGAAAACATGGAATATTCCAGCTTGAAAGTTACCATCGATATAATGGCCATGACCATCAAAAACAGTAAAAGTTGAAGGACATATGACCAAACCAAATATGTTTACAGCATCAGTCTCGTAATTAAACTTGTAATCGGATGTCAAATCTATATGACCCAAAGACAAACTAGCCACTATAAGCACGCCTAAATCATGAAAAGATAACTCATAAGCACCAAGTGAATTTTCATTTAAATCAGCAGCCAATGAATCAGTATTCTCATTAGAAGACAATAAAAGATTCTTGTCCTTTCCATCTATATCATAAGATAATCCTAAATTATCATCTAAACTTTCATCAGAACTTTCATCAGAACTTTCATCACGACTTTCATCACGACTTTCATCAGAACTTTCAATATGATTCAATTGATTAGAATCACTGTCTATACTTATATCAGTATTGTCCGTAGCGAAATTATCATCTGAAACAATACAGGCATTAGACAAATCATCATCTATTGACTTGTCGCTTTCCAAAGCATCCACAATATTTTCATTATTACTTTCCACTACACCATCAGCCAGAATTGTATCATCTGCATTGACTGATGAAAAAGAGCATAAAACAAGTAAAATAAGTAAAAATAATGAAAATATCTTAAATCCCCTTTTCATTAAAATTTCCCCATTTATATACTTTATATATAAAGCAAAATATATAAATTTATTGAATTCTATTATATAAATCAGTAGGTTTAAGGATAAAATTTGATGATTTGAATTAAAAATAATGCAAATTTTAGACAAAATCATAAAATTTTTGTTTAAAAAAACCTTAAACAAAATAATAAAAAATATTAAACTTGGATATTGGAATGACGATTATCTTGCTTAAAATGAAAAAAAGAAAAAATAAACTAATAATTATTTTAAAAAAAAAGTGGCTGTAAAATTTTATAGGTTTATTATAATTTTATTAGATTTCTTTATAAGTGAAAATCAATATTATGATTTTAAGCCTAAACTTTTTTACAAACTCAAAAAAAAAAGAAAATCATAAATTAATAATTATTTTAAAAAGAGAGAGGGTGTCACAAATTTAAAAAAAAAAAAAATCAAATCCATGACCCCAAATTTTTTTTAATTTTTTCCAAAATCCCAAAAAAAAAAATCTTTTACT